>NZ_JZDQ02000029.1 GCF_000960475.2 Nocardioides luteus
GGCGCTGGTGCTGTCAGAGTCATGAGATGACGTGGTCTTCCTGGCTCAGTCGGAACCGGGTCACTTGGAGAAGTCGGGCAGCAGGTCGGCGAAGGCCGTGTCCAGCGTCGTGATGCCCTTGTCGAGGGTCTCGGCGCCGGAGGCGATCTTCGGCAGCTCCTGGTCCATCGGACCCCACAGCGAGGAGTACTCCGGCAGCTCCGGTCGCGGCTGGGCGGCCGGGAGCACGGTCTGGAAGCCGGCGATGCCCGGATCGGCCTTGACCTCGTCGGTGTAGGCGTCGTCGCGGGTCGGGAGCGTCGAGTTCTTCAGCGCGATCTGGGACTGGGTCTCGGCCGAGGTCATGAACTTCACGAACGTCGCCGAGGCCTCCTGGTGCGCCTCGTCGGAGCCGGCGTAGATCGACAGGTTGTGACCGCCGGTCGGGGCGCCGGCCTCGCCGGTCGAGCCGGCCGGGACGGTCGCGATGCCCAGGTTGGTCTTGTCCTGGAACGCCGAGCCCTTGTAGAAGTTCGTGATCTCCCAGGGGCCCTGGATGATCGCGGCGACCTTGCCGTTGACGAAGGCGTCCTGGATGTGGGCGTACGCGTCGGCGGTGGTGTCCGCCTTGTGCAGGCCCGCGCCGTCGAAGAGACCCTGCCAGGTGGTCAGGCCCTTCTTGGCCTCCGGGGAGGTGATGGTGATCTTCTTCCCCTCGGCGTCGACCATGTTGGTGCCCTCGCCGTAGAGGAACGGGGTGGCGTAGTAGCCCGACGTCGAACCCCAGTAGCCGTCGACACCGGTCTTGGACTTGATCGTGGCGGCGTCCTTCTTGAGGTCGTCCCAGGTCGCGGGGGCCTCGGTGATGCCGGCCTTCTCGAAGAGCGCCTTGTTGTAGACCAGCGCGAGGGTGTCGGTGACGAACGGGACGCCGTAGGTCTTGCCCTCGAACTGGGCCTGCTTGATCAGGTTGGGCTGGAAGGCGTCCTTCTCCTCGAGCGCCTCGGTGTCGTCGAGGGGCGCGAGGTAGCCCTTCTGGGCGAACGCGGGGGTCCAGCCGACCTCGGCGCGGAGCACGTCCGGGGCGCCGCTGGCACCGGCCGCGGTGTCGAACTTGTTCTGCGCCTGGTCGAACTGCACGTTGACGTACTTGACCTTGATGTCCGGGTTGGCCTTCTCGAAGTCCTTGACGAGGGCCTTGTACGTCGGGGCCTCGTTGGTCGCGTTCGAGGTGTCCCACCAGGTGATGGTGACCGGACCGTCGCTGCTGTCGCCGCTGCTACCGCCACATGCCGTTGCCGCGAGTGCGAGCGATGCCGCCACTGCGGTGGCCACGATGCCACGTCGCATGAGTTCTCCTTCGATATGGGGCCGGGCGAGGAATCCGCCCGGTGGTGTGACGAAGGTAACCCCGCGTCGAGGAGAATGTAAGAGCCTTTCAGCAAAAGTTGCAAACTTGCTGAAACTTCTTGCAGGCCGTGTAGGGAGGGGGCATGATGTGACCGTGCCCATAACACCAGCCTCCGCCCGTCTTGCTGACATCGCGGCCCATGCGGGCGTCAGCGAGGCGACGGTCAGTCGCGTCCTCAACGGCAAGCCGGGTGTCGCAGCGGCGACGCGGGAGGCGGTGCTGGCGGCGATCGACGTCCACGGCTACGAGCGCCCGGTGAAGCTGCGCCAGCGCAGCGAGGGCCTGGTCGGGCTGATCACGCCCGAGCTCGACAACCCGATCTTCCCCGCGCTCGCGCAGGTCATCGCGCAGGGGCTGACCCGGCAGGGCTACACCCCGGTGCTGGCGACGCAGACGCCCGGCGGCTCCACCGAGGACGAGCTCACCGAGATGCTCGTCGACCGCGGCGTCACCGGGATCATCTTCGTCTCCGGCCTGCACGCGGACACCACCGCCGACATGACGCGCTACGAGAAGCTGCGCGCCCAGGGCGTGCCGTACGTCCTCCTCGACGGTTTCAGCCCCGACATCAAGGCGCCGTTCATCTCGCCCGACGACCGCGAGGCGATGCAGTTGGCGGTCACCCACCTCGCCACGCTCGGCCACTCCAAGATCGGCCTGGTCGTCGGCCCCCGCCGCTTCGTGCCGGTCCAGCGCAAGATCGAGGGCTTCGTGGCGACGATGTCCGAGCGCTTCGGCCTGAGCGCCGACGAGGTCGAGAAGGGCCACATCCGCGACTCGCTGTTCACCCTCGAGGGCGGCCAGGCTGCCGCCTCCGCGCTCCTGGACGAGGGCTTCACCGCGATCGTCTGCGCCAGCGACATGATGGCGCTGGGCGCTATCCGGGCCGCCCGCTCGCGCGGTCTGCGGGTCCCCGAGGACGTCTCCGTCGTCGGCTACGACGACTCCCAGCTCATCGCCTTCACCGACCCGCCGCTGACCACCGTCCGCAAGCCGGTCCACGCGATGGGCCAGGCCGCCGTCCGCGCCATCCTCGACGAGATCGCCGGCACCGGCACGCCTCACTCCGAGTTCGTCTTCCACCCCGAGCTGGTGGTGAGGGGCTCGACAGCCTCCGGCCCGCGCGTCAACCCCTGACCCCGCCGAGAAGTCAGAGTCTGACGCCGAGAGGTCGATTTCTGGCCTCGAAGAGTCGATTCTCGAGGTCGGGATATGCGAGCCTCCGGCCATCGATGAGTCACCAGCGACGGTTCGTCATCGCCGGCCTGAGAGCAGCGCGTAGCTCGCGCAGCCAGCGATCGAGATTGTCGCCAGTGAAGTCGCCGCGGCGTACGACGATCACGGTCCAGCCATGGTCTCGCAACCATCGGCGTCGTTCCGCGTCGTACCTGCGCTGCTCCGCCGTCAGGTCATGTGCGTCGATGCCGTCATACTCGACGCACACGCGAGCGTGTTCGTAGGCGAAGTCGAGTCGGAAGGTCGGCGCCCCGTCGATCTCGATCCAGAACTGGGGCCGCGGTGATGGCAGCCCGGCATCGTGGATGGCGAGGAGAGTCCAGGCCTCCCGCGCCGACTCGACCCTCGGTTCGACCAGCGGCGCGAGGTCCTTGAGCTGTCGTACGCCTCGCCGACCGCGGTAGCGCGGCAGCATGTGCAGGAAGTCGGCTGCCACCAGGCCGTGCTCCCGGGCCAGTGCACACATCGCAGCGAACGCCTCTCGGCGACGGAGGTTGCATCCGAGGTCACAGCCTGTGCGGATCGGGACGGTGACTGTGACGCCGCCGATCGTCATGATGTCGGCCGGGACGAGGTCCCGGATGTGACCGTCGATCCCCGTACGCCGAGACCGGGTGTGCCCGCGCAGGGCACAGGTCTCGAGATCCACATCGAGGTCGAGCTCCGCGTAGGTGAGGACGTTGACTCCGTGGATGAGCGCGGCGGTGCGGTCGATCACCACATGATGGGGTGCCACGACCCGAGCGACTGCCGCAGCGCGCGTCTGCGGCGTGTCAGGTGTGCTCGCCGGGATGAACGCGCCGTGCACCACGCGGCGAACGACGCCGTTGTCGATCATGCGGTAGACGTCGTCTGCGCTGAGGCCGATCTCGGCAGCATCGGCAAGGCTGAATGGGCTGTCGGGCACGGTGAGAGTGGTCATGAGGCCAGCCTCGACGTGGCTGCCGACAGTTCTGAGCCCGTCGCCGGCGCCTGGGGATAACCGCGTCTTGAGCATCACCTGTGGATGGCAAACGGCCCGGAGCGCTCCGAGAGACACTCGGCCTCAAGAATCGACCTCTCGCGTTCGAAGAGTGACTCGTCGCGCCAGATTCTGACTCTTCGCGGTCAGGAAGTGACCGGTCGGGAGGAGGCGGCGCGCGGCTGGCAGGATGGGCGCGTGACGATTGTGGCTGCTGCTGATGGGTCGGCGCTCGGGAACCCGGGGCCTGCGGGGTGGGGTTGGTACGTGGACGAGTCCACGTGGGCCTGCGGCGGCTGGCCGCACGGGACCAACAACCAGGGCGAGCTGACCGCGGTCCTCGACCTGCTGCGCCAGACGGCCCACACCGGCGAGCCGCTGCTCGTCTACTGCGACTCCAAGTACGTCATCAACTCGGTCACCAAGTGGATGGCCGGCTGGAAGCGCAAGGGCTGGAAGAAGGCCGACGGCAAGCCCGTCCTCAACGTCGAGATCATGAAGGAGCTCGACGCGGCGATGCAGGGCCGCGACGTCCGGTTCGAGTGGATCAAGGGCCACTCCGGACATCCGCTGAACGAGGCCGCCGACAGGCTCGCGAACGGCGCCGCGCTGGCCTACCAGCAGGGGAGCGTGCCGGACCCCGGCCCGGGATTCGCGGGGGCCGTCGAGGCGCCCGCGGTCGCGCCGCAGGTCGCGCAGCCCGAGCCCGAGCCGGACGACCTGCTCGGCCTGCTGGACGCGGAGCCGACGGCGTCCGGGACGAGCCCGGCGTACACCTTCTCGGCCGACCAGAGCCGGATCGACCCCGACTGGGTGCACCGGATGCTCGCGCAGTCCTACTGGGCGAGCGACCGCACGCGCGAGGTGCAGGACGCGGCCAACAAGGGGTCGCGCTGCTACGGCGTCTACGACGCGGCGGGCAACCAGGTCGCCTTCGCCCGCGTGGTCAGCGACTTCGCCGCCTTCGCCTGGCTGTGCGACGTGATCGTCGACCCGGGCGTACGCGGCCAGGGGATCGGCAAGATGCTGATCGAGGGCGTCGTCGCCGACCTCGAGCCCTACCGAATCCGCCGCACCCTGCTGGCCACCGAGGACGCCCACGAGCTCTACGCGAAGTACGGCTGGGAGCCGCTGCCCGCGCCCGAGCGCTGGATGATCCGCACCCGCTAGGGGAGGGCCTCCGTGGTGGCGGGTTCGATCGCGGGGACGTCGCGGCGGCGACCGACGCTGACCACACCCCACGCCACCAGGGTGAAGGCCGCGGCGATGCCGGCGACGTAGAACGAGACGACCAGATAGCCGTCCTGCACGTGCGGGTTGAGGAACGGGTAGGGATACCACCAGCCCTCGCCGGTGAGCGGGGAGACGACGTTCTCGCCGCGCAGCAGGGTGTAGACCACCCACAGGATCGGCCACGAGATGATCACCGCGACCGTACGCCACGGCAGCCGGCGGCGCGGGGGAGCGAAGAGCAGGTCGACCACGAGGAAGACCGGCCCGATGAGATGCAGCACCTCGTTGGCCCACGGCGTCGCGGCGAGGGCGATCCCGCGCAGCAGCAGGTTGTAGACGATCCCGGTGATGGTCATGAACGTCGTCGCCGCGGCGAGCAGGACGGCCGTCCACACCGGCTCCGGACCCTTCCGGGTCAGTGCCCACAGCGCTCCGGCCACCAGGGCGGCCAGGGCGAAGAGGTTCGACTCGATCGTGAAGTAGCTGAAGAAGTTCACCAGGACCGTCGCGGTGCTGGAGCCGTCTGCGGGCACCGTACGCAGCGCGTTGCGGAACTCGGCCAGGACGGCCGCGAGGATGAGCGCGGCCATGGCCAGGCGCAGGATCGACCAGGTCTTCGTCACGGACTCACCGTAAGCCTGGGGCCGGGCGATCGGGGCGGTAATCGGGGTGAACCGCGCCGTGTCCCCGTGCTAGCGTCGTCGCGATCGTGATTCGACGGCAGGAGGTGAGACCCGTGTACGCAACGACCACTGCGGGTGCTCCCCGCCTTCCACGATCCTGCGGCTGAGCCCGATCCGGGCCGAGCCACCCGGGAGCGCCTGCGGAAACCCTTCCGAAAGGCGACTCCCATGAACACGACGACACGAGCCCAGCTCACCGGCGAGCGCGCCCTGGTCCTCGGCGGTGGCGGATCGGCGGGCAATGCCTGGCTTATCGGCGTCATCGCCGGCCTGCTCGAGGGCGGCCTGGATGTGACCGACGCCGATCTCGTCATCGGCACCTCCGCCGGTGCGACCGCCGCGGCCCAGATCAGCGGTGCCGGCCCGGCCGACCTGCTGGCCGCCGTCCTCTCGACACCGACTCCCCAGGCTCCGTCAGGACCACGCGGCCCCATCTCCTTCGCCCATCTCGAGCGGACCGACGCCATCATCGCCGCCTCGGCCGACCTGGCCGACATGCGGCGCCGGATCGGCGCGGACGCGATCGAGCTCGCCGAGGTATGGGGCGAGCAGGGCCGGGACCGCTGGCGGGAGACGGTTGCCGCCCGGCTGCCGAGCCCGCACTGGCCCGGGCGCAACATCCTGCTCACCGTGGTCGATGCCGACACCGGTGAGCCGGTCGCGCTCGACCGCGACAGCGGCGTCGACCTGGCCGACGCGGTCGCCGCCAGCTGTGCAGGCGGCCCGGCGTACGCGATCGGCGGACGCCGCTACATCGACGGCGGCTACCGGCGCTCGAGCGAGAACGCCGATCTGGCGGCAGGCTACGAGCGGGTGCTGGTCCTCTCGCCCCTCGGCGGCCGGACCCGGCATCCGGCCACGTGGCGCAGCGACCTCGCGACGCAGGTCGAGGAGCTGCGCGCCGGCGGCAGCACGGTCGAGACGGTTCTCCCCGACGGCGACTCCCTCGAAGCGTTCGGCGACAACATGATGAATCCGTCGACCCGGCCACCGGCGGCTCGGGCCGGTCACCGCCAGGGCCTACGCCTGGCGGGGGATATCGCCGGATTCTGGCGCCGATGAGGGCGGCCGCAGCGTAGGTTTCCTGTCGCAGCAGAGCGAGGGCAGGTCGAGACGGCGGCGCGCCCGCTTCGTGGAGAGGACCGAAGGTGGGCACGACCGGGGTCGTCGGCGGCGGGATCGTCGGACTGGCGGTGGCGCGGGAGATCCTGCGCCGCCGCCCCGCCGAGACGGTGATCGTCTTCGAGAAGGAGACCACGCTCGGTGCCCATCAGACCGGCCACAACTCCGGCGTGGTCCACGCGGGGATCTACTACCGGCCCGGCAGTCTCAAGGCCCGGCTGTGCACCCGCGGCCGCGGTCTGCTCGAGGAGTTCGCGGCCGAGCACCGGATCCCGTTCGAGGAGTGCGGCAAGCTCGTCGTCGCGGTCGAGGAGTCCGAGCTGGGCCGTTTCGACGCGCTGGAGAAGACGGCGACGGCCAACGGCGTCCCCGGCCTCAGACGCGTCGGTCCCGAGGAGATCAAGGAGATCGAGCCGTACACCGCGGGGCTGGCCGCCCTGCACTCGCCGCGGACGGCGATCATCGACTACGTGGCGGTGGCGCAGGCGCTCGGCCGGAGCATCCGCGAGACCGGGGGAGAGGTACGCCTCGGCGAGGAGGTCGTCGGCATCCACCGGGTCACCGGCGGGACCGAGGTCGAGACGGCCTCCGGCCGGACCCGGGTCGACCACCTGGTCGTGTGCGGTGGCCTGGAGTCCGACCGCCTCGGCGAGCTGACCGGTGGTCCGAAGGCGCCCCGGATCATCCCGTTCCGGGGCGAGTACATGCAGGTCAGCGAGGCGAAGCAGGACCTGGTCCGCGGCATGGTCTACCCGGTCCCCGACCCGCGCTACCCGTTCCTCGGCGTGCACTTCACCCGCCGGGTGGGCGGTGGCCTCGAGGTCGGGCCGAACGCCTTCCTGGCGCTCAGCCGCCGACGCTACGGCCGGACGTCGCTGACCCCGCGCGACGTCGTCGACACGCTCGCCTGGCCGGGCTTCTGGCGGTTCGCCGCCGAGCACTGGCGCACCGGCATCACCGAGCTTCGCGGCGTACTGTCCAAGCAGGCCTACATGCGCGAGGCCCAGCGCTACGTGCCCGAGATCGGCGCCGCCGACGTCGAGCGGGCGGGCCTGGGGCTGCGGGCCCAGGCCGTCGAGCGCGACGGCTCGCTGGTCGACGACTTCGTCATCCACCACGCCGACGGCGTCACGTCAGTGCGCAACGCGCCCAGCCCGGCCGCGACCTCGAGCCTGGCCATCGCCGAGTACGTCGTGGACCGGATGTGACCAACGTGCCACGTCATGGGCGCTGCGTGCCGCGGAGCGCCTCTGCGAGCCGGGACATCATGTCCTCGTCACGCTTGTAGTGGATCCACTTGCCGATCCGCGTGGAGCGGACGAGACCCGCTCGCTCCAGCGTTGCCATATAGGACGAGACGGTTGACTGGGCCAGCCCTGACTTGGCCTGGATATGGCTGACGCAGACCCCGACCTCGTCCCGATCGGCGATGGGTTCCCACTGTGAGAACTCGCCGTGTGGGTCCAGCAGCCAGTTCATGATCTGCAGCCGCGCGGGGTTGGCCAGAGCCTTCAGGGCCTCGACCGTCTCCAGGGGGTCGGCGTTCGCCGGGTCTGTTGTGCGCGCCATCGCCACGGCCTCCTCCTTGTCATTCACACATCATCATATCCCGATGTGGCGTACTGAGTCCGCGCTATGTATTTACATATCGCGATGTGACGATATGATGGTCTCCTGACCACGCCTGAGGTGAAGGAAAACACGATGTCTGATGTCAGCAAGCCGTTGATCGTCGTCGCCGGTGCGACCAGCAAGCAGGGCAGGAGTGTCGTCACCTCCCTGCTCGACAGCGGGCGGTTCCGTGTGCGAGCGCTGACCAGATCCGCCGACTCCGTCCAGGCCAAGAGCCTCGCGGAGATGGGCGCCCAGGTCGTCACGGTTCCCCTGGAGCCGGGGCATCAGCGCGAGTTCGTGCGGGCGTTCGGATCGGCTGACGGGGCCTTCCTCATGACGCCGCCGGTCGCGCCGCCATCGACCGACGAGTTCGTCCTCGGGTGTCAGCTCGCCGATGCCGCGGTCGAGGCCGGCGTGGGACACATCGTGTTCAGTGCGCTCGAGAACGTCGAGGAGAGGGCCTCGGGCACCAAGTACGCCCCACACTTCACGGACAAGGCGCTCGTCGCCGAGCACATTCGGACGTTGCCGATCGGGCACACCATCGTGATGCTCTCGTTCTTCTACACCAACGCGCTGGAGTACTACCCCCCGCGCATCGAAGGCGACAAGGTGCTCATGCCCTTCTACCTCCCCGAGGACTTCCGGGCCCCGTTCGTGGACCCGCTCACCGCGACCGGTCCCGCAGTCCTGGAGGTGTTCTCCGATCCCGGCGCCTACCTGGGTGCCGTGCTGCCGATCGTCGGTGACGTCATCTCGCCGAGAGAGATGGTCGATGCCTTCTCGCGCGTCACCGGCCTCGAGGCCGAATACCGCAGCGCCTATTCCCGGGAGGACTTGCTGACGTACTTCCCTGAGCTCGGAGAGAACCCGCTGCTGGTCGACGAGACCCTCGGTATGGTCGAGTACGCGGTGGAGTACGGATACTTCGGCAACGGTCGCGACCTGGAGTGGAGCCGGCGGATCGACCCTGGCGCGCTGAGCTGGGAGCAGTTTCTCCGTAGGTACGACTGGCGCGGCGAGCGACTTTCCTTCGGTGCCTAGTCGACGGCTTCGCCGGCGGGCCAGTCGGCGGGGTAGTCCTTGGCCAGGCGGTCGTGCTCCTTGGTGAGCTTCTTGCGGGCCTTGGCGGAGATGCGGTCGCCGAAGACGGTGCCGTTGGTGTGGTCGGTCTCGTGCTGGAGGCAGCGCGCGAGCAGGCCGTTGCCCTCGAAGTGGACCGGTTGGCCGTCGAGGCCGAGGCCGTCGACGGCGGCCCAGTCGGGCCGGCCGCAGTCGATGAAGGCGCCGGGGAAGGAGAGGCAGCCCTCCAGGTCGACGTCGAGATGGCGGTCATCGCCCTCGGGCAGGGTCACCACCGGGTTGCAGACGACGCCGACGGTGCGCTGACCGGTGGCGTCGGGGCAGTCGAAGACGAAGAGCGCGACGTCCTCGCCGATCTGGTCGGCCGCCAGCCCGACGCCCTCGGCGGCGTACATCGTCGCGACCATGTCGGCGGCCAGCTCGGTCAGCGCGGCGTCGAAGACCTCGACCTGCTTCTTCGGCCGGTGCATGACCGGGGTGCCCCAACGCGTGATCGGCCGCACCTTCCCGCCCTCGGGCAGGGCGCCGTGGGGCGCGAGCGGGGCAGCGGATTCGAGCGAGGAGTCGGCCATGTGCCAAGTCTATGAACAAGCCGTACGTCGTTTGTTACCGCCATCACCACCCGCAAGTGTAGACCGCGTTGTAACTCCCAGTTACAGTTCTACCCATGAGTATCCTCCAAGGCCTACGTGGCGGGAACGCGAACGGCGTCCCGTCCGGCGAGTCGCGTGATCCGATCGGGTTCGCCGTGGCCGGTCTGCGCAAGCTCTCGCAGAGCCCTGCGCTCGACCGGCTCGGCGTCCGCAAGCAGACCGAGCAGGTCGTCTTCACGGTGACCCGCAGCGGGTTCAAGACGATGGCGGCGACCAGTCGCGCGTTCAAGAAGAAGGGCAAGCGAGGCGCCCCGGGCGTCCGCGTGCCCAACGCCATCCCCCACGGCGTCTTCGACCTGACCCCGACCGAGGACGAGCAGATGCTCGTCGACGTGGTCACCGAGTTCGCCGCGGAGGTCGTTCGTCCCGCGGCGGCCGAGGCCGACGAGGCCTGCGCTGCGCCCGAGGAGCTGCTCAAGTCGAGCCTGGAGATCGGGCTGCCGATCCTGGGTGTCCCCGAGGAGCTCGGCGGCATCTCCGAGACTCGCTCCGCGGTCGCCGGCACCCTGGTCGCCGAGGCGCTCGCCAAGGGTGACCTCGGTCTGGCCGTCGCCGCGCTCGCGCCCGGCTCGGTCGCCACCGCGCTCGGCCTGTGGGGCACCGACGAGCAGCAGCAGACCTACCTGCCGGCCTTCACCGAGGGATCGGTGCCGGCCGCCGCGTTCGCGCTCAACGAGGACAAGGTCCTCTTCGACGTGCTCTCCCCGGCCACCACCGCGACCCGCACCGCCGACGGCTACACGATCAACGGCGCCAAGTCGCTGGTGGCGCGTGGTGCCGAGGCCGAGCTCTTCGTGGTCGGTGCCGCCCTCGACGGCAAGCCGGTCCTGTTCCTCATCGAGTCCTCGACCGACGGGCTGAGCATCGAGTCCGAGCCGGCGATGGGCGTCCGCGCCGCCTCGCTGACCAAGCTCACGCTCAACGACGTGAAGGTCCCCGCCACCGCTGTCCTGGGCGAGACCGACGGCTCGACCTACACCGAGGCCGTGCGGCTCTCCCGCCTCGCCTGGTGCGCGCTCTCGATCGGTGTCGGCCAGGCCGTCCTCGACTACGTGACGCCCTACGTCAAGGAGCGCGAGGCCTTCGGCGAGCCGATCGCCCACCGCCAGTCGGTGGCGTTCATGGTCGCCAACATCGCGATCGAGCTGCAGGCGATGCGCCTGGTGACCTACAAGGCGGCCAGCCGGGTGGCGCAGGGGATCGACGCGTCCCGCGAGATCGCGCTCGCCCGCAAGCTGTGTGCCGACAAGGGCATGCAGATCGGCCTCGACGGCGTCCAGCTGCTCGGTGGTCACGGCTTCGTCAAGGAGCACCCGGTGGAGCGGTGGTACCGCGACCTGCGTGCGATCGGGATCATGGAAGGCACGGTGCTGGTCTGATGGCCATCAATCTGGAGGACCCCAAGAAGCTCAAGCCGCTGCGCGAGCAGATCCACCAGGTCGCGATGAACATGCTGCGACCGATCTCGCGCAAGTACGACAAGGCCGAGCACGAGTACCCCACCGAGCTCGACATGCTCGCCGCCATGGCGGACGGTCTCTCGGAGTCGGGTCAGGGCGAGGGCGCGGGCGCCACCGGCGTACGCCGTGACTCCAAGCCCGACGACGGCAAGGTCAAGAACGGCGCCAACATGTCCTCGGTCCTCTCCGTCTCGGAGATGTGCTGGGGCGACGTCGGGCTCACGCTCGCGATGCCGCGTCAGGGCCTGGGCAACTCGGCGATCGCCTCGGTCGCCAACGACGAGCAGCACGAGCGCTTCGACGGCATCTGGGCCTCGATGGCGATCACCGAGCCCGGCACCGGCTCCGACTCGGCCAACATCAAGACCACCGCCACCCTCGACGGCGACCACTACGTCCTCAACGGCGAGAAGATCTTCGTCACCTCCGGTGACCGCTCCGACGCGGTCGTGGTGTGGGCGACGCTCGACAAGGAGCTCGGCAAGGCGGCGATCAAGTCGTTCGTGGTCGAGAAGGGCACCCCCGGGATGAAGGTCGAGCGCCTCGAGCACAAGCTCGGGATCAAGGCCTCCGACACCGCCACGATCACCTTCACCGACTGCCGGGTGCCTGCCGAGAACCTGCTCGGAAGCCCGGAGATCAACGTCAAGGAGGGCTTCGCCGGCGCGATGGCCACCTTCGACAACACCCGTCCGCTGGTGGCGTCGATGGCGGTCGGCTGCGCCCGGGCCGCGCTCGACTACACCCGCGACCTGCTGGCCAAGGCCGGGGTGGAGATCGACTACGACCGCCCGGCTCACCTGCAGTCGGCGGCCGCGGCGAAGTTCATCCAGCTCGAGTCGGACTACGAGGGCGCCTACCTGCTGATGCTCCAGGCCGCCTGGATGGCCGACAACCGTCAGCCGAACTCCAAGGAGGCCTCGATGGCCAAGGCCAAGGCCGGCCGGATGGGCTCCGACGTGACCCTGTCCTGCGTCGAGCTGGCCGGCACCATCGGCTACTCCGAGGGTGAGCTGCTGGAGAAGTGGGCCCGCGACTCGAAGATCCTCGACATCTTCGAGGGCACCCAGCAGATCCAGCAGCTGATCGTGGCTCGCCGGGTCCTGGGGCTCTCCTCCGCAGAGCTCAAGTAGAACCTGAGCCGAGTCGGCCCATCCTGACCGGAATCCACGCCGAGTCGGCGCGTTCGAAGGCGCCGACTCGGCGTCTGGGTCTCGGGCGGCGGTAGGGTCACCGGCCGTGAGCGTACTCGTGGTGTCGGCGACCAAGGCCGAGGCGGCCCATGTTCCTTCCGGGCTCGAGGTGGTGATCACCGGGATGGGGAAGGTGGCGTCCGCCTCGGCCGTCTCGCGTGTGCTGGCGGCCGACAAGACCATCCGGCAGGTCGTCAACATCGGGTCCTGCGGCGCGCTGCGCGACGACCACACCGGGGTCTACGAGGTCGGGACGGTGATCAACCACGACTTCTCCTCCGCCGCCATCCGGGCGCTGGGCCACCGGGTCGAGGACGAGCTGCACGTGGGCGAGTCGGACATCGTCTGCGCCACCGGCGAC
Organism: Nocardioides luteus; assembly: GCF_000960475.2. Lineage (GTDB taxonomy): Bacteria > Actinomycetota > Actinomycetes > Propionibacteriales > Nocardioidaceae > Nocardioides > Nocardioides luteus_A. The sequence continues at coordinate 12,990 of NZ_JZDQ02000029.1, forward strand.
CTCTTCGTCACCGACCCGGTCGTACGCGCCGAGCTCGCCCGTCGGGCCCACCTGGTCGACATGGAGGCCTTCGCGGTCGCCTGGGCCTCCCGGGAGGCCGGCGTCCCGGCGCGCATCGTCAAGCACGTCTCGGACAACGCCGACGAGTCCGCGCTGGACTGGGCCAAGGTCGTCGACCGGTCGGCCCGCGACCTCGGCGCCTGGCTCGCCGCGAACGTGTGACGTGCGCCCCTGTCCCGGCGTGTCGGAGCGACCCGATGCCAGGACCTACTCCTCGGTAGCACCACAATCCCGGTGTGGACGCAAAGCAATCGGGAGTGGCGGAGCTGTTGCGCTCCCGCCTCGGTGGGAACGGTCGGAACGACGATGACGGGGCGACCCTGGCCCTCGTGATCGAGGGCGGCGGGATGCGGGGGATGCTGTCGGCGACGATGGCCTCGGTGCTCGCCGACCACGGCCTCGTGGACGCGGTCGACCTGGTGGTCGGCACCTCCGCCGGCGCGGCCAATGCGACCGCGGTCGCGGCGGGGACGATCGGCGCCTTCAGCGAGTCGTACGCCACGGTGTTCGCCTCGCCCGAGTACATCGGCGCCGGCCGGATGCTGCGGCGCAAGTCGATGGTGGACACCCGGGGGATCACCACCCGGTCCTCGGAGCTGTTCGAGTGGTCGCTGGCGCTGCGCGACGGCGCCCCGCGGCTGGCCGCGGTCGCCACCGACGTGGTCACCGCGAAGTCCGTACCGCTCACCGACTTCACCGACGCCACCGACCTCGCCGACTCGGTGATCGCCTCCAGCCAATTGCCCCTGGCGGGCGGCCTGCCCGTGACCGTACGCGGCCGCCGCTGGCTCGACGGCGGGCTGATCGAGGCGGTGCCGGTCGCCTCGGCGGCGGCGCTCGGGGCGACGCACGCGATCGTGCTCGTGACCCGCCCGTTCGGGACGGCGCCGAGCTACGGTCCGGCCGACCGGGTCATCGAGCGCTACCTGCGCCGGGTGAACCCCGAGCTCGGCGACCTCTACCGGAGCCGGCCGGAGCGCTACCGCAGCACGGTCGCGGAGATGCGGGCCGGCAGCTACGCCGGTGTGCACACGCTGACGTTCGCACCCGGCGCGGACGACCCGATCCCGGGTCGCACCGAGACCCACGTCGACCTCTTGCGGGCCGCCCGTGAGGCCGCCGTGGCCACCGCGACCCGGGGGCTCGCCGAGGCGGATCTGGTCTGAGCCGGCGGGCCGGGCGGGATGCTCACCGAGTTACCTCGGTGAACATCGCGCCCGCCGACGGGCTGGCGATCAGGTGCCCCGGGGCGCCGTAGCCGGCCCCGGCGAAGGCCTTGTCGATGGCCGCGCTGACCGTCTCCACGGCCTCCGCGGGGAGGATCGAGACGATCGAGCCGCCGAAGCCGCCGCCGGTCATCCGGGCGCCGTCGGCACCGGCGGCGACCGCGGTCGCCACGGCCAGGTCGAGCTCGGGGACCGAGATCTCGAAGTCGTCGCGCATCGAGGCGTGCGAGGCGGCGAAGAGCTCGCCGATCGCCGCCCAGTCGCCGCCACCCAGGGCGTCGACCGTCGGCTCGACGCGCGCGATCTCGGTGACGATGTGGCGGGCCCGGCGGCGGACCACGTCGTCGCCGAGGGTCTCGACCTGGTCCAGGGTGGCCGCGCGCAGCGAGCGCAGGCCGAGGTCGGCGGCGGCCTTCTCGCACTGGGCGCGGCGGGAGGCGTAGCCGCCGTCGGTCAGCTGGTGCTTGACCCGGGTGTCGGTGACCAGGATGGTGCGCTCGCCCAGGGCCAGCGGCACGCTGCGGTGGGCGCCGGAGTCGAAGTCGATCAGCAGCGCGCCACCGGCCTCGGCGAAGACCGCGACCGACTGGTCCATCCCGCCGGTCGGCGCGTTGGCGACCTCGGTCTCGGCCCGGATCCCGGCCGCCACCACGGCACGCTGCAGCTCCTCGTCGAGCGTCCTGCCGGCGACACCGAGCGCCGCCATCGCGGTAGCGCACTCGACCGACGCCGACGACGACAGGCCGGCGCCGAGCGGGACCGATGACTCCAGGTGCATGTCCAGGCCACCGGTGAGGAGGCCGGCCTCGCGCAGGGTCCACAGCACCCCCGCGACGTACGCCGCCCAGCCCTCGATCTGCGGCCCGAGCTCGTCGACGTGGCCGGTGAAGGGCTCCGGCTCCTGGGCCGAGGCGATCCGGATGACGCCGTCGGTGCGCGGCGCGGCCGCGGCGTACGTCGCGTGGGGGAGCGCCACCGGCAGCACCAGCCCGGCGTTGTAGTCGGTGTGCTCGCCGATCAGGTTGACCCGTCCCGGCGCCCTTCCGACCACCGTGGCCTCGGTGCCGAAGGTGGTGCGCAGCGCCGCGGTCGCGCGGCTGGTGAGGTCGGTCGGCTCGAGCATGGGGCAAGTCTGCCGGGTGGGCGCCGCCCGCGCCGCGCCGGGTCTCAGTAGACGGCGATCACCCGGACGGTCGCGGTCCGGTCGGCGGTGCTGAGGCTGCGGAGCACGCCGACCACGACGACGTTCTCGCGGTGCTCCAGCTCGTCGAAGTCCTCCTGCTTCCCGCGGCTGCCGACGTGCAGGGTGATGGTGAGACCGTGGCTCTTCTGCTCCAGGGTCCCGGTGTTGTCCGGCTCGTTCCCGGCAGGCGCGGGGACGTCGAGCACCGCCTGGCGCAGGTCGGGACCGGCGACGTGGAACTGCAGGAACTGGTCGTCGCTGTCGGTCCGCGAGACCATCGCGGCCACCCGGTGGAGGTCCCCGTCGGGCTCGTGCAGCAGCCCGCGGAGCTGCAGGGCGGCGAGCACGTCACCGACCAGCGTCTCCCGGGTGGGCTGGGCCTCCTCGGTGTACTTCTTGGCGATCTCGCGGGCGTACCTCGTCACCGCCTTGACCGGTGGGACGTCGATGCCCGCCTCGGCGCCGCCGGAGGACGTCCTGACGATCTCGCGCAGACGCGTCCCGACCTTGCCCCGGAAGAGCTGGGCGTGGAGCATCGCGATCCGGGTCTCGGAGAGGAAGTAGTAGGTGTGGATCGGCCTCCCCTCGGGTCCGCGTGGCGGGGCGGGCTCGTGCCCGCGATCCCGGGAGCCGAGCGCGGCGGTGCCGGAGCCCAGCGCGAGCGCGGCGACCGCACCGGCCGCCCAGCCCCAGGCGCCGGTGGCGACCGCCACCCCGGCCAGTGGGACCGCGGCGACGGCCCCGGCGGCGGCCCAGCCGGAGTTGATGATCGTGGTGAGCCTCGAGCCCGGCCTACTGGTAGTCACGGATCTCCTGGAAGATCTTGCGGAGGTCGGCGGCGTCCTCGGCGACGACCTCGCGGCCGCCGGTGTGCTCGGCGAAGCCGACCAGCTGGTCGATGCTCGCGTCGTCCGACGTGGCGGCCTCGCCGACGAGCACCACGTAGAGCGGCACCCCGAGGTCGCGGTAGGCCGACTCGTACGTCGTCATGAGCTGGGCATACGACTGCCCGCCGTTCTGCTCGCCGTCGGTCATCAGCACGATCGAGGTGGTCGCGCCCTCCTCGGGCGAGGCGGCGAGGTCGGCGTAGGCGGCATCGATGGCGTCGTAGTAGGCGGTGCCGCCGTGGCCGGCCAGCTCGCCGACGCGGTCGATGAGGTTGTCGAGGGCCTGGTCCCGCTCCGGCTGGTCCCGGACGACGACGGAGCCGAGCGGCCTCGCCTTGTCGGCGTAGGTGTAGACCGAGATCCGCTCGCCCTTGCGGAAGCGCTTGAACTGGCCGCTGATCGAGGTGTCGTCGCCGGCCAGGCCCTCGAAGGCACGCCGCAGCTGGTTCATCTTGATCTCGTCCATCGACGCGGAGGTGTCGAGCAGATAGGTCGTCCGGGTCTTGGGCGCGAACTCGTCGAAGTAGGTGAAGATCAGCTCGTCGATGGTGCCGAGATCGTCGGGCAGCGGGAGGGTCTTCACGTCGTTGTCCGGTACGCCGGGGGAGGCCGCCACGCTCGCGCGGCCCGGGCGGCGCCCGCTGGTCGCGCTCAGCTCCTCCTGGACCTCGGCCGTACGCAGCCACGCGACCGCCGCTTCGTACGCCTTCTGCTTCTCGGGGTCGACGAGCGTGAGCGGGTAGGTGGCCTCGGTGGTGCCGTCGCTGGGGTAGACGATGTCGAGGTCCTGGACCTGCTTGGCGAGCGCGAGCAGCTCCGACTCGTAGTTGAAGATCGCGTCGTAGGCCGACGGCTTCTCCCGGAACGTGTCCGAGAGCCATCCCGAGCTGGCCGCGCGGCCGAGCTGGCCGCTGAACAGCTGGCGTACGTCCTCGGCGACCACGCCCACGTCCTCGCTCTGCAGCGGCGGCTCGGCGTCGAAGGCGGTGGCGACGCCGGCGAGTGTGGAGAGGCCGGAGTTGGAGGAGGCGGGGCTGGTCATCAGGAACCCGAGCTCGCCGTCGGCGGCGCGGCGGGCGATCTCCTCCCAGGAGACCGGGGTGTCGCCGGTCCAGCCCAGCCTGGTCGCGACGTCGTGGTGCACTCCGAGCACGACGGGTGAGCGCATGATCGGAGCGGAGGAGGTCAGGTCGTCGGTGCCCTTGGCGGCCAGCGCCAGGCGGAGGTAGTCGTCGGAGGCGAACCAGGCGGCGTCGTAGCGGTCCGGGTCGGCGACGATCGCGTCGGCGGCCTCGAGGGTGCCGATGAACTCCGGCCGGAGCTCGACGTTCGTCTCCTTCTTCAGCCGCTTCACCAGCTCGCTGGGCTCGCAGCGCACCGGGGTGCCGGTCGACTCCTCGGCCCTGCTGGTGCCGCCGGCGCACAGGACGTCGTCGAGCTCGGAGCCGGCGGCGACCTTCAGGGTCACCGGTTCGGGCAGCCTGTCGGGCCCGGCCGGGAGCAGGCTCGCGACCACGAACCACGCGAGCAGGGCCAGCCCGAGACCGCCTGCGACGACGGTCGTCCACCCCGTGCGGTTCACCCGACAACGCCTGCCTTCTGGTCTGGATCGGCCAGAGTCTAGGGACGCGCGCCGACACCGCTGGGCGGAATCGGACCGGGGCGGCCAGATGTCGCCAGGCGTTCACCCGGCATTTGCTCGCTCAGCTGCGTGAGGAGTTCCGCGACCGGCCGCGGACGATGCCGATGAAGGTCTGCACCCGCTCGTCGTCGTTGTCGATCAGCCAGGCCAGGCCGACGGTGGTGGGCTCGAGGCCGGCAACGGGCCGGAACACGGCGTCCTTGCGGTGGTAGAGCCGGGCGATCGACATCGGCACGATCGCGACGCCCGTGCCGGCGGCGACCGTCTCGACGGCGTCCTTCTCGCTCATCGGCGGCCAGTCCAGCTGCTCGGCGGTCGGCGTCCAGCCGCCGCGCTCGGGGAGGACCAGCTGCTCCTCGGCGAGGTCGTCGAGGGTGACCTCCTCCAGCAGGGAGAGCAGGTGCTCGTGGCCCATCACCGCGACCGGCTGCTCCTCGTAGAGCGGGATGCAGTGGAGGCCGTCGCGGTCCACGGGGAGGCGGACGAGACACATGTCGAGCTCGCCCTCGCGCAGCAGCCGCTCCTGGTCCTCCTCGGTGACCGGCACCAGCTCGAGCCGTTCGCGGCTGCGGTCACGCCAGATCCGGGCCCACTTGTCGGGGGTGGCTCCGGTGACGAAGCCGACGGTGAAAGTCACCCGCGCATCCTCTCATCACCCAGCCCCGATCCCGTGATGAAGAATGCGCCGTTCTCTACCATCGTCAAGTTTCTATCGAGTGACAGTTTTGCTAAGGTCGAAGACGTCAGCCGAGACCGGCTGCCGGACGAGGGAGCCGTACCCGGAGGCGCGACAAGACGGCCGTCTGGAGTGGTCATGTCCTGGCTCTTTCTTGTTGGTTCCGGCGTCCTCGAGGCCGTGTGGGCGCTCGCCCTCGGTCGCGCCGAGGGGTTCTCGCGGCTGGTCCCGTCGATCGTCTTCGGCGTCGCCCTGATCGGCAGCCTGGTGGGCCTGGCGATGGCCATGCGCACGCTGCCGATCGGCACCGCCTACGCGGTCTGGGTCGGGATCGGCGCCGCGCTCACCGTCGGCTACTCGATGGTGGCGGGGGAGGAGGCGATCAGCCCCGTACGCGTGGTGCTGATCGTCGCGCTCGTGGGCTGCGTCGTCGGCCTCAAGCTCACGCACTGACGGGTTTGCGGTCGGACACGTCGCTCAGCGCTTGACTCTTTCGATATGAGTGCGAAACTTGCCCTCTCCTAGGTTATCTATCGTACGACAGAAAAAGGCGATGCCACGGTGTCACAGATCTCGCCGCGCCCGGGCCGCGGCCGTCCACGGCTGCTCCCCGGCAAGATTGCGGCGAACCCCCGAGATCAGATCCTCGCTGCCGCCGCAGAGCTCTTCGTGAGCCGCGGCTACGCCGGCACCACCACCCGCGAGATCGCGGAGGGTGCCGGCCTGAGGCAGGCCTCCATCTACTACCACTTCGGCAGCAAGGAGGAGATCCTCGCGGTGCTGCTCGAGCGCTCGGTCCAGGACCGGGTCGAGCAGGCCGGGAAGGTCGAGGCCGGGATGGGGTCGGTCACCCCCGACGTGGGCCTCTACGCCCTCGCCGTCAGCGACATGAGCGCCCTGGTCGCGATGCCTTACAACATCGGCATGCTCTACCGGCTCCCCGACGTCATCGCCTCACCGGTCTACGACCGCTACGGCCACCTCCGTGGTGACCTGGTCGACCGCTACGGGCGCGTCGCACAGCGCGCCGCGGAGGAGCGGGTCTCGGCGAGCACCGGCGAGCCCGGTCTCGGCGAGCTCCTCGTGCAGATGGTCGAGAGCGTGGTCAGCCTCCGTCGCGACGACCGGGTCGGCAGCTCGACCGTCGCCACGATCGCCGCGGCGTGCCTGCGGCTGTGCGGGGTCGCCGAGGACGCGATCGAGCAGGCGCGCGAGGCGGCGCTCAGCGCGCTGGCGCGGGCCTGAGTCCTCACCGCACGCACATCGCGGCCATCGCGACGAGCGAGACGGACGAGGCGCCGAGCTCGAGCCGGCCGAGGAGCGGCGTCCGGTCGCAGCAGCCCTCCCGGACCGCGTACGCGAGGAACGCTCCGGCGACGACGACGGCCACGGGTGCGACCGGGCCGCCGCCTGCCATCTGAGCGTGCGCCCCGGCCGAGTGGTTCAGGTGATGCTCGAGGCCCGGGGGTGCCATCGCCACGGCGAGGGCTGCCATCGCGATCAGGTGGAGCCCACGAGGCAGCCGATCGGGGTGGACGCGGCGCGTCGCGACGAGCCCGGCTCCGAGCACGCCGAGGACGAGCGCCCAGGACGTCGCCGGGAGGACCGCGGACCTGCCGACCGTCCCGCCCATCCCGCCCATCCCGAGCAGCATCGTGTCGGCCATCGCAACCAGCATCAGCGCCATCGCGCCGAGGGCGCTGACGTCGACGCCGCCCGGGCATGCCCTCCGGCCGGCGCCGGCCGCACAGCAGCCGGCGCCGACCACGGCAGGCACCATCGAGAGCACCACCAGCGCGGTCATCTCATCCCTCGTGGTGACAGCACGCGTCTCCCGAGGACGGCTCGGAGGACGGCTCGGAGGACGACTCCGAGGACGGCTTCGACGACGGTGCGCAGTGGGCCGCCGCGCTCGCCGGCACGTTGAGCGTCGGGTTCCGGTCGAAGAAGCCGTACGGCACCAGCTTGAAGCCCGCGTAGTCGACCGGCATCACCGGCCAGTCCTCGGGTCGCGGGAAGTGGGTCAGCCCGAACGTGTGCCACAGGACGACGTCGGCCCCGTCCAGCGGTCGGTCGGCCGCCATGTAGGCGGGGAGCCCGTCGCCGCCCGGGTTCTGGTTGACCAGGTCACCGGCCGGGTAGCGCTCCGAGGGTGAGTAGGCGGTGACGAAGAGCTCCTTGGTGGTGAAGCCCGCTCGCGCCGCGACCGAGGAGGACGGGTCCGCGAGCAGCGTCGGGTTCTGCTCGGCGTGGAGTGCGTAGCCGGTCGGCCGGCCGTACGCGTTCGTACGCTCCGTGGAGACGACGTGCCAGGTGCGGCCGAGTGCGGAGTCGGCCGAGCGGGCGCCCTCGGCCTCCGAGGCCAGGCGGGTCGAGGAGTAGGTGAACGCGTTGCCGTACGGGTTCGTCTCCGAGACGGGCAGCCGGACCGCCTCGACCTCCTCGACCGCGTTGCTGACGCCGTCGACCATCATGTCCAGGCGGGCACTGAACAGATGCTGGTGGAACGGCGCGCCGACGCCGGGCGCGACCTCGGTGGCGTACGGCCATTCCTCCATGCCCTTGTAGGAGGACGGGAACAGGATGCCGGTGAGCTTGGCCTCGCACTCGATCTTGCCGTCGAGGTAGAGGTACCAGTAGAAGCCGTAGTCGTAGTTGCCGACCGTCGTGAAGAACGAGATCACCAGGCGGCGCTGGCGGCGCACCTCGGAGACGCCCTCGACGAAGAGATCGGTGTGCTTCCACAGCGTGCCGAAGTCCTCCTCGTGCATGCAGATCGCGTTCGGGATGACCTGCGGGTTGCCGAACTCGTCGGCGAGGGTCGCGTCGAAGTAGCGGATCTCGCCGAGGCAGTCGCAGCCGAGCTTCAGGGAGTTGGCGAAGCGGCCGAAGATGTACTCGCCGGTGTCGAAGTAGTTCTGCCAGAAGCGGGTGGGAGACGGGTCGGCGTACGGCACCACCATCTCGGCGATCGAGGCCCGATAGACGACCGGACGGACCTCGCCGTCCTTGTCGGGGTCGCTGTAGGCGAGGTTGTGCAGGACGAGACCCTCGCGGGCGTCGAAGCCCAGGCTGAAGCTCCAGTTCGCCCAGGTCACGGAGTCGCCGTCCACCTGGAAGGACGGGCCCTCGGGCTGGGTGATCTCGATCGGCTTGAGGCCCTCCAGCGGCGCCGGGCGACCCTTGTCCAGGTGGAACTGCGAGGGTTCGGCCGGCACCGGGAGCACCTCGTTGTCGATCAGCTCGATGACCTCGCCCGCGATGATGTCGACGTAGGCGCACAGCCCGTCGATCGGGTGCGCCCAGGGATGGTCCGTGGGGTCGGTGAAGCCGAACGGGAAGACCCGGATGATCCGCTTCCCCTCCTCGCCGGGGTTCTCGTAGTAGCCCGGCGAGAGCGGCGCGGTGACCACGTCGGTGACGGCGTAGCCACGCTTCGCCAGCGCGGCCGCCCACGCCGGGTCGGCCTGGACGATCGGGTCGATCGCCTCGAACTCCTCGACGAGGATCGGCAGCTGTCCCCGGGAGCCGTCGACCGCCCTCACCGTGACCGTGCCGGCGGTGAGGTCCACCAGCGTGTCCAGGCCTGCTCCGGTGGCGGTGTCGAGGAGCAGAGCCCGTACGCAGCGGGCCGGTGTCGGCCCGCCGGCCAGCGCCGCGAGGACCTCGGCCTTCGCGGGCTCGTCGAGACCGACGTACGCGAATCTCGTCTTCTCGCTCACGTGCCCGGCCTCGTGGAGGAGCTTGCTGGCCGCGGTGATCTCGGCGGCGGCCAGCGAGGAGACGGGGTTGGTCCGCACGGTGGGTGACATCTGCAGGGTCATGGGGTTCCTCACTCGGAGATGGTGTCGATGACGTTCGCGTACGTCTGCGGGCGCCTGCGCCTCAGGACGTACGCCTGGACGATCCCGAGCACCGGGAAGGCGGCCATCACGATCAGGAAGGTGACCGTGAGGGTGCCGAAGCGCGGCGCGCCCGCGGCGTCGACGTCGCCCAGCAGCAGCGGGAAGTTGGCGAACAGGACGGCGGTGACCGCGACCAGGCCGACGAGCCCGATCCCGGGCGCGACCCAGGTGTGCCAGAGCCCGGCGCCGACCCGGTTGCTCGCCAGGTAGACGATCACCGCGAGGCAGGTCAGCGCCATCAGGACCACGATCGCGAAGGTGGCCACGCCGGAGAACCAGGTGAAGACCTCGAGGAAGGGGTCCAGACCGAGCACGGCGAAGGCGATGGTGAAGAGCGCCGCGGTGACGGTCTGCGCGAGCGAGGACAGGTGCGGCGACCCGTGGCTGCCGTGAACCTTGCCCACCGCTGCGGGCAGCAGCGAGGCGTGTGCCATCGAGTGCTGGTAGCGGCTGATGACGTTGTGGAAGGAGAGCACGCAGGCGAACAGGCTGGTCATCAGCAGGATCGCGACGATCTCGGCGCCCGCGCCGCCGAGGTAGCGCGCGGTCGTGGTGCCGATGAAGCCCTCGTAGTCGGACTGGATCTCCTCGGTGAAGCCGTCGCCCCATCCCTGGACCAGGGCCCACGAGGTGAAGGTGTAGAAGACGGCGATGATCGCGACCGCGGCGTACGTCGCCAGCGGGATCGTCCGCTCCGGGTCCCGGGCCTCGTCGCGAAAGATCGCGGTCGACTCGAACCCGATGAAGCCGGCCATGCAGAACATCAGCGCCAGCGCGGGGGTGCCGGAGGTGATCACCGACGGCGTGAACGAGGAGACGCTGATCCCGTCGGCGCCGCCCTGCACGAGGATCACGACGGAGAGCACCATGACGATCCCGACCTCGGCGGCGAGCAGCGCGCCGAGCACCTTCGCCGACAGCTCGACGTGGCGGTAGCCGAGCACCCCGACGGCGGCGACCATCGCCAGCGCCCAGGCCCACCAGGGCAGCGTCAGCCCGGTCTTGTCCTCGACCCACCCGGCGAGGGTGAGGCCGAGGAAGCCGTAGACCGCGATCTGAACGGCGGTGTAGGTCAGCATCGCGAGCCACGCCGCCGCGATCCCGCCCGGGCGGCCAAGGCCGTAGCCGACATAGGTGAAGAAGGCGCCGGGGCGGGCGACGTACCGGCTCATCGTCGACAGGCCGACGGCGAAGAAGAGCAGGATCACCCCGCCGATGGCGAACATCGCGGGAACGCCGGCACCGTTGCCCAGCAGGGCGGCCAGCGGGAACCCGCCGCCGATGACGGTCAGCGGTGCGGCGGCGGCGACGACCATGAAGACGATCGATCCGGCTCCGAGCTTTCCGGACAGCCGCCTGGTGGCGGGTGGGGCGGCCGTTGCGACGGTCGCCGGCTGAGCGGTGGTCATGGGGACTCCTGGGTCGGGGGACAGGGTGGTCCTACCGTTTCCGCACGCGCTTTCGTCCCCGTCACCACGACGCAAACATCCGGCGCCGACCGAACGGGAACGCTGTTCTCATCTGGTGCGTCGCCCGGTGTGACGGCCGCGTAACCGGTCCGAAACCGTCGGGCCCCTAGCCTGGTCCGAACCTCGCGAACCGGACGCGAGGCGGACCGAAAGCAGACACCGATGAGCGCACTCGACCGGGCGATCGTCGACCCACCGCGGGTCGCCGGAGTGGGCGAGCGGTCGCCGATGGCAGGCCTGGAGCGGCGTACGGTCGGGTTCGTCGACGTGCTCGCGCAGTCGGTCGGAGCCACCGCCCCGGCGGCCGCCGCCGCGACCCTTCCGGCACTGATCGCGGTCCGCTCGGGGCACTCGCTGCTGGTCTGTCTCGTGCTGGCGTGGGTCCTGGTGGCCGGTGTCGGCGGGGCGGTCGGTCAGTTCACCCGCCGGATGGCGGCACCCGGCTCGCTCTACACGTTCGTGACCAAGGGGATCGGGCCGAGCGCCGGGTTCGTGACCGCTGCCGGACAGGCCGTCGGGTACGCCTTCGTGGCGATGTTCGGGCTGGTCGGAGCGGCCTTGTCAGTGCAGACGTTCCTTGCCTCGGTCGGCGCTGCGGCCTCCTCGGCGGCGGTGACCGGTCTCGGTGTGGTGGCCCTCGGCGCGGTCTGCTTCGTGGTGCTGCGGCGAGGCATCCGGATCTCGGCGCGGGTCACCCTCGTGGTCGAGGTGGTCTCGGTCGCCCTGCTGCTGGTGCTGCTGGTGACCGTGCTGTCCCGGGCCGGGGCCGAGGCGCTGGCAGCACCGTTCCGGGCCGGGCTGCCGGGGCCGGACGGGCTGGTCGCGGGCACCGCGGTCGCGATCACCGCCTTCGTCGGCTTCGAGACCGCGGCGTCCCTGGGCCGGGAGGCGGAACGCCCGTTCCTGACCGTGCCGCGCACGATGCGCTGGACCCTGATCGTGGTCGGGTTCGCCTACCTGCTCTCCGCCTACACGCAGGAGGCGGGCGGGGTCTCCTTCGGCCTGCAGCTCGCCGACAACGACGTCGCGCTCAGTGCGCTCTCCGACGGGGCCGGCGTGCCGCTGCTGGGCCGGCTGCTCGATCTCGGTCAGGCCACCTCGTTCCTGGCCTGCGCGATCGCGTCGCTGACCGCGTTGGCGCGCGTGGTCTTCAGCCTCGGCCGCGAGGGCGTGCTGCCCCGGGCGGTCGGGTTCACTGACCCGCTGCGCAGCACTCCGCTCGGCGCGCTGGCCGTCGTCGTACCCGTCACGGTGGCACTGCCGCTGGTGCTGCTCGCCGGCGGCCTCTCGCCCTGGCGGGCGATGAGCGTCCTGATCGCGGTCTCCGCGGTCGGCTACATCGTCGCGTACGTCCTGGTGGCGGTCGCCGCGCCCGCCTTCCTGCACAGGATCGGGGAGCTGACCCGTTCGGCGTTGTGGGGTTGCGGCGCCGTGGCAGTTGCTCTCACCGGGGTGCTGGGGGTCTATCTCGCCGTCGTAGGTGGCACCGACCCGCTGGCTCTGAGCCTGGTCGGTGTGGTCGTGCTGGGCGGCGGGTCCGGCTATCTGTACGTCCGGATGCGGCAGCCCGAGGGGTTCGCCCGGATGGGCCTGTTCGACGAGCCGATCTCGGACGATCTGCTGGGTGGCCGGTGAGCCCCGGCGGCGACGCCGGCGGCCGTCAGCCGCATGCCGTACGCAGCGCCCTCTCGGTTCTCGAGGAGGTTGCGCGGGCCGGGCCGGGCATCACCGCCAAGCAGATATCGGCGGCGCTCGGGCTGCCGCGGGCCACGACCTACAGGCTGGTCAACCTGCTGGTGCAGGACGAGTACCTGGTCCGGTTGCCCGACCTGTCCGGGTTCGCGCTGGGCCACCGGGTGACGCTGCTGGCATCCAACGCGGTCCCGGACCGCGAGCGCGAGACCGCGGAGATCCTGGCCGGGATGCGCGCCCGGATCCGGGCGGGCGTTCACCTGGCCTCGTTCCGGCACGGGCACCTGGAGCTGGTCGATGTCGATCCCGACTTCCCGTTGACCGCCGCCGCGCTGGCGGAGCCGCCGGAGATCGGCGCGGACCCGGGTGCTGCGGCGCTCGGCCTGCTGCGGGCGGCGGGTGCCGTGGAACGCTATGTCGTCTGCGCCGCTCAGCCGGGGTACGGATCTCTGGCCGCGGCGGTCCGCGACGACGCCGGCGTGCTGGTCGCCGGCGTCGCGCTGGCGGTCCCGGCGCCGCGGCTCGAAGACCCCGCGGGTCTCTTCGCCCTGATCCATGACGACGTCGAGCGGTTGCGGGCGGTGCTGACCCGGGGCTGACCCGCCGCTCAGTGCATCCCCGGCTCGTGGGCCAGGTGGGTCTCCGGCTCGAGCTGGAAGGTCGAGTGCTCGACGTCGAAGTGGCCGGCCAGGCAGGCCTGGACCCGGTCGAGCACCTTCGGCGCGCTGCCGTCGAGGAAGCACTCGGGACGCAGGGTCAGGTGGGCGGAGACCGTCGGCAGGCCGGAGGTGACCGTCCACGCGTGCAGGTCGTGCACCTCGACCACGTCCTCGACCTCGAGCAGGTGCTGGCGCAGGTCCTCGACGACGACCTCCGCCGGTGCGCCTTCGAGCAGGATCCGGCCGCTGTCGCGGAGCAGACAGACACCGGCGTACGTCATCAGGGCGACGACCACGAGCGAGGCCACCGGGTCGGCCCGGGTCCAGCCGGTGAGCAGGATGACGACGGCGGCGACGAGGGTGCCGATGAAGCCGTAGAGGTCGGAGAGGACGTGCTGGTAGGCGCCCTCGACGTTGAGCGAGGTGCGGTTGGCGCGCGCCATCAGCGCGGCCGCGAGGATGTTCACCGCACAGCCGACGACCGCGACCACGAACATCGGCCAGCCCTCCGCGTCGGGCGGGTGGATCAGGCGCCGGACCGCCTCCACGCCCACGACCGCGGCGAAGACCAGCAGGGTGATCCCGTTGAGCGCCGCGGAGAGGATCTCGGCGCGCTTCCAGCCGTAGGTCCACTGGCCCTGGGCCGGCCGTGCGGCCAGCCGCATCGCCCACAGCGCCGCGGCGATCGCGCCGACGTCGGTGAGCATGTGGCCCGCGTCGGCCAGCAGCGCGAGCGAGTCGGCGAGGATCGCGACCGTCACCTCGCCGAGCAGGAACACGCTCAGCAGCGACATCGCGGCGATCAGGTAGCGCCGGTCCGCCGCGGGAGAGATGTGGTCATGATCGTGGCCCATGTCGATTGATCCTAGGCGGGAAATCCGGTTCTCGGTTGCGCCGTCCCGTGGCAGGGTGGCCGGCATGTCGCTCGCTGAGAACTTCCTGTCGCTGCACCTTCCCGGACGCCCGCTGCTGATGCCCAACGCCTGGGACGCCGGCTCGGCGAAGCTCCTGGCCTCGCTGGGCTTCTCGGCGCTGGCCACCACCAGCAGCGGGTACGCCGCGACCCTGGGCCGCCTCGACGGCCATGTCACCCGCGACGAGGTGATCGCCCACGCGACCGCGCTGGTCGAGGCGGTCGAGGTGCCCGTCTCGGCCGACCTGGAGGCCGGCTTCGGGGGTTCGATCGACGAGGTGGCGGAGACGTTCCGGCTCGCCGTCGCCGCCGGGCTGGCGGGCGGGTCGATCGAGGACTACACCGGCGTCGAGAAGGACACCCTCTACTCCGTCGAGGAGGCCGCCGAGCGGGTCGCCGCCGCGGCCGCGGCCGCCGGCGACGGCTTCGTCCTCACCGCCCGTGCCGAGAACCACATCCGCGGCCGCGACGACCTCGACGACACCATCGCCCGCCTGCAGGCCTACCAGGAGGCCGGCGCCGACGTGCTCTTCGCGCCCGGCGTCATCGCCGTCGAGGACGTACGCCGCCTGGTCGACGCGGTCGACCGCCCGGTCAACGTCCTGCTGCTCCCGGGCGGACCCTCGGTCCCCGAGCTGGCCGAGGCGGGGGCGGCACGGATCTCGGTCGGTGGCGCCTTCGCCTTCGCCGCCCTCGGCGCGGCCAAGCGCGCCGCGGAGGAGCTGCTCGGCGCCGGCACGACCGGCTACACCGAGCTGGCGGCCGAGGGTGCGAAGGCTTTTCGCAACGCTGGTTGACTGGGGCCGTGACCGATGAGCTGACGGTGGTGCGCGCGGGGTTCGCGCCGATCAAGGGGACCAGGCACCTGGCCCACGACCGGGTGATGCTCGACGCCCAGGGGCCGGTGGGTGACCGTGGGTTCGCCCTGGTGTCGGTCGACCCCGAGGATCCGGCTCGCGGCCGGGTGCTGCGCACCGTCCAGAACCCGCTGCTGGTCGCGGTGCGGGCGGAGGTGACCGGCGACCGGCTCGAGGTCGAGCTGCCCGGCGGGGAGACCGTCTCAGCGGAGCCGGCGGCGACGGGGGAGCGCATCACCTGCGACTACTGGGGCCGCGACGTCGAGCTGGAGCTGGTCGACGGCCCGCACGCCGAGCTGTTCTCGAGCTGGCTCGACCGGCCCGTGCGGCTGGCCCGTGCCCGCCGGGGCGACGTCGTCTTCGCCGGTCCGGTGTCGCTGGTGACCACGGCGTCGCTGCACGACCTCGCCCGGCACGTGGACCGCGACGCCGTGGACCCGGCGCGGTTCCGGCCGACCCTGGTGGTCGAGACCGACGAGCCCTATGCCGAGGACACCTGGCTCGGCCGGGAGATCCGGGTCGGGGAGGCGACGCTCCGGATCGGCGTACCGATCCCGAGGTGTGCCGTGATCGACATCCGTCCGGAGACGGGGGAGCGCGACGTACGGCTGCTGAAGACGCTCGCCACGCACCGGCCGTTGAACCGGGCCGGCGAGCCGGCGTTCGGCGTCTTCGCGGAGGTGGTCGTGCCTGGGGCCGTGGGCGGATAGCCGGCACACAGGCGAGGCACAGGAAGGCGAGGGCGCGGACTCAGGTGCGCTGCGTACGCTCCTGATGTGGATATGCAATCGCTGTTGTCGCGCGACTCCGTGAAGGTCGCCCTCGTCGTCAACGCCGGCTCGCGCCGGGGACAGGACGCGTTGGCGTCCTCCGAGGAGATGCTCAGGTCCGCGGGGATCGACGACGTCCGCTCCCACGCAGTCCATTCGGGGGAGGAGCTGGAGGCCACGCTCGACGAGGTCGCCGAGGAGATGCCCGACCTGCTCGTCGTCGGCGGCGGCGACGGCTCGGTCGGGGCCGCGGCGGCCCGGATCGCCGGCACCGACGTCGTGCTCGCGGTGCTGCCGCTCGGCACGGCCAACGACTTCGCCCGCACGCTCGAGCTCGACCAGGACCCGCAGACCGCGGTGCAGCAGATGCTCGAGGGGAAGGTCATCAACGTCGACGTCGGCCGGGCCAACGGACACGCCTACCTCAACGTCGCCTCCTTCGGCCTCTCCGTCGCGGTGACCAAGGCCCTGGACCCACGTCTGAAGAAGCTGATCGGGCCGGCGGCCTACCCGGTGGCGACGCTGCAGGCCTACCGCCACCACAAGCCGTTCACCGCGCGGCTGGAGTTCCCCGAGGGCGACCACGAGACGATGGAGCTCGACGACCTGCTCCAAGTTGCCGTCGGCAACGGCCGCCACTACGGTGGCGGCAACACGGTCTCGCCCACCGCCTCGGTCGACGACGACCTGCTCGACGTCTATGCCATCGTCCGCGGCCGCATGCGCGACCACGTCTCGATCGCGCGGCTGCTCCGCAGCGGCCACTTCATCGAGCACGAGCAGGTGCACCACGTGACCACCTCGGCGGTGCGGATCACCACCGACGAGGCGATGCCGGTCAACCTCGACGGCGAGATCCTCACCGAGACCCCGACCGACTTCACCCTCGAGAGCAACGCGCTCCACGTGGCCGTCCCGATCCGCAGCCGCGCCGGCCGCCTCGACGGGCCGCCGCCGGACGTCCAGAGCTGAACGGCTCAGGGACGTCCCGCCCGGGGCACGTCGACCCGGATCGCCAGCAGCCGCGCCTCGGCGCTGGCCTTGCGGGGCTCCTCGAAGAAGTCGGGCGCGGCACAGGCGTACAGCGTCTTCCCGTCGCTGCCGCCCAGCATGCAGGCGAAGACGCCACCGCCGGGCTCGATCTGCTCGAGGATCTCGCCGCCCTCGGCGACCCTGACCAGGCGGCCGAAGACGGCGTCGGCGGTCCACACCGCGCCCTCGGCGTCCAGGCAGCAGCCGTCGGGAGCCAGGACCGCGTCGCCCATCGCCTCGGCGAACGCGGTGTGGGTGGTGAGCTCGCCGAACTTCGCCCAGGTGCGTCGGTTGGTCAGCGACCCGTCCTCGGCGATATCGAACGCGCTGATCCGATTGCCGCAGGTCTCGTCGACGATCAGCGTGCCGTCGTCGGTGATCACGCTGCCGTTGGGGAACCACAGGTCGTCGGCGACCTCGGTCACCGTCCCGTCCGGGTCGACCCGCAGCAGCACCGTCGATGCCACGTCGGCGCCCGCCATGATGTCGAAACCGAAGTTCCCGACGTACGCCCGGCCCTGCTCGTCCACCACCATGTCGTTGAGGTGGTGGCTGACGTGGCCGCTGAGGTCGGCGTGGGTCACCAGCGAGCCGTCGGACTCGCGGCGCAGGATCCGGCGGTCGTTCATCGACACGACCAGCAGATGGCCGTCGGGGAGCCAGCCCAGCCCCGAGGGCTGCCCCGGCACCTCCGCCTCGACCTTGAGGTCCGACCCGTCCTCCCGGGCCGAGTAGACCTTGTAGGAGTAGAAGTCCACGAACCAGATCCGGTCCTCATGCCATCGCGGGCACTCCAGGAAGTGCAGGTCCTTCACGACGGTGCTGATCTCTCGGGCCACGGTAGATCCTCTCTGATCGACTGACCCCATCATGCCGAGAAGTCACCCCCGTCGCGCGAGAAGTCACGTACGCGAATCGAGATGGCACCGGGGTGACGCCTCGGCTACTCCTCCAGTCGCCAGGCGGCCTTGAGGGAGAGCTGGCCACCGGTCTGGAGCAGGGCGCGGCTGTAGAGGCGCTCGGCGAGGCGTACCAGCGCGATGCCGAAGGCGAGGAGCAGGAGGACGGCGATGATCGGCTCCCACCATGCCGCGCTGCCGTCGACCAGGCGCATCGGCATGAGGACGGCGGACAGCGGTGGGACGTACGAGCCGACGACCTCGCCGACACCGTCGAGGTAGAGGGCGCCGAAGAACATCACCATGAGGAGCATCGTGATCGGGGTGGAGGAGGACTGCAGGTCCTCGGTGCGGGAGGCGAGCGCGCCCGCGACCGCCCACAGGGTGGAGAGCACGACGAAGCCGATCAGGAAGAAGACGACGAACCAGCCGATCGCGCTGGAGAGCGCCGGGAGGGCGAAGCTGAAGTCGGTCAGGCTCAGCCCGACCAGCCCGACGGCCACGTAGATGAGCATCTGTCCTACGGCGATGACGGCGTTGCCGATGATCTTGCCGGCGAGCAGCTGCCGCAGCGGCACCGCGGCGGCGATCATCTCCACGATCCGCGACTGCTTCTCCTCCACGACGCTGTTGGCCAGGGTCATGCCGAACATGATCGAGGCGAAGTAGAAGACGATCGCGAGCGCGTAGCCGACGACGTAGCGGATCGCGGTCAGCTCGCTGTCGCCCTCGAGCTGGTCGATCGCGACCTCCGACCCCTTGGTCAGCTCGGCCGCGGTGGTGCCGGCGGCGTCGGCGTTGCCGGCTAGGACGATCGCCTCGACCGCCTGGCTGACCACGTCGCGCAGCTCGGAGTCGGGATCCTCGAGCGTGACCAGCGTCCAGCCCTTGGCGCTCGAGTGCAGGTACGCATCGGCCTGCTCCTCCTCGAGCGCGCGCCGGGCGGCGTCGGCGTCGTCGACGGCGACCGGTTCGATGCTCACTTTCTCGTCGATGTCGGTGGCGCGTTCGGCGATGCCCTCGGCCATCGCCCGGGCGATCGCCGAGGAGTAGGCGAGGTCGTAGGTCTTCTCCCGGCTCTCGCTCCACGCGGTGAAGCCGAGCACGCCGACGATGACGGCGAGCATCACCGCGGTGCCGATCAGGGTCGACCTGTCGGTGGCGCGGACGGCGATCTCGCGGCGGGCGACGATCTGCCACACCGGCTGGCCCTTGGGCTGGGTCCTGGCTTTCGGAGTCGTCATGCGGTGACCTCCCGGTAGATCTCGGACAGGCGGGGCACGACGCGGTGGAAGTCGAGCACGCCTCCGCGGGTGACGGCCTCGCTGAGCAGCTTCTGCTCGGCGCCTTCGGAGACGACCTCGATCTCGGCCTCGGGCCCGGAGACGTCGCGTACGTGGAGGCCGGGCAGGTCGCGTACCCAGCCGGCGTCGCCGTCGAGGACGAGCCGGTAGCGCAGCGCGGCCTCCGCGCGCAGCTCCTCACCCGTGCCCTGGATGACGACCCGGCCACGGGCCATCACCACGAGCCGGTCGCACAGCCGGTCGACGAGGTCGAGCTGGTGGGAGGAGAAGACGACGGGTACACCGTCGCGGGCATGCTCGCGCAGGAGGTCCGCCATCGCCTCGATGGCGTCGGGATCGAGCCCGGAGAACGGCTCGTCGAGGATCAGCGCCATCGGCGCCGGGACGAGTGCGGCGATGATCTGCACGCGCTGCTGGTTGCCGAGGGAGAGCTTCTCGAGCGGGTCCTTGGTGCGACCGCCGAGCCCGAACCGCTCCAGCAGCGTGCCGATCTCGCGGCGCGCGTCGGCGGTGGTCATGCCCCGCAGCCGGGCGAGGTAGACCAGCTGGTCCAGGATCGGCTGCTTCGGGTAGAGGCCGCGCTCCTCGGGCATGTAGCCGAACCGGCGCCGGTCCTCCCGGGTGACCTCGTGCCCCTGCCAGGAGACCGTCCCGGCATGTGCGGCCAGCACACCCATGATCATCCGCATGGTGGTGGTCTTGCCGGCGCCGTTGCCGCCGACGAACCCGGTGAGCCCACCGGACGGGACCGGGAAGGACACGTCGTCGACGGCGACCATGTCGCCGAAGCGACGGGTCAACCCGCTGACCTTGAGCATCGAAACTCCTCTGTCTCGGTTACGAACGGGACCCACGCTATTTCAGCGGCGGGCCCGGCGGATCCGTCGCGAGGATGAGCCCCTGCTCACCCGTTGGGAGGGCCTGCCGGGAGCAGCCCGTGGCGGTGGATGAAGACCACCGTCTGCACCCGGTCGCGCAGCTGCAGCTTGGCCAGGCAGGCCGAGACATGGGTCTTCACGGTCGCCTCGGTGAGGAACAGCCGGCGCGCGATCTCGTTGTTGCTGAGCCCCTCACCGATCAGCAGGAGCACCTCGCGCTCGCGGGCGGTGAGCAGGTCGAGCTCCTTGGGTGGCTTCGGAGCCGGAGCCGCCGGGGCGTTGGTGACCCTGCCGATCACGCGCATGGTGACCTCCGGGGCGAGCAGCGCGTGACCGTCCGCGGCGGCCCGCACGGCCTCGGCCAGCGAGTCGGGGTCAGCGTTCTTGAGGAGGAAGCCGCTGGCGCCGGCGGCGAGCGCGTCGAAGAGGTAGTCGTCGCGGTCGAAGGTGGTCAGGATGATGACCTTGGCGTGCCCCTCGGCGACGACCGTACGCGTCGCCTCGATGCCGTCGGTGCCGGGCATCTGCACATCCATCAGCACCACGTCGGGCCGCAGCTCGCGCGCCTTCGCGATCGCGTCGGCGCCGTCGGAGGCCTCTCCGACGACGGTGATGTCGTCCTCCATCGAGAGGATGAGACGGAACCCCGAACGCAGCAGCTGCTGGTCGTCGGCGAGCAGCACCCGGATCATCGCGCCGCTCCCGCCGACGGGACGGCGGAGTCGAGCGGGAACCGCACCCGCACCCGGAACCCCTGCACGGCCCGGGGCCCGATGTCGACCTCCGCCTTCCGGACGGCCGCCCGCTCCCGGACACCGAGCAGGCCGAGACCGCTGCCCGAGGTGCCGTGCCGGGGCCGGCCGTTGTCGGTGATCTCCACCTCGGCATAGGGCGCCGCCGCGGTCCGGTCGACGCGCAGGACGACCTGGGCGCGGTCGGCGGTGGAGTGGCGGCGGACGTTGGCCAGCGCCTCCTGGACGATCCGGTAGACGGAGTGGGCCAGGGGGAGCGGCAGGTCTGATACCGGACCGACGGCCTCGTAGTCGACCCGCAGCCCGCTCTCGCGGACCTCGTCCAGCAGCGCGGGCAGATCCGCCAGGCGCGGCTCGGGGCTGCGTACGCCATCGGGTTCCGAGTCCGCGTCACCCGCCGGGTCGCGCAGGGTGCCGAGCAGGGAACGCATCTGGGTGACCCCTTCGCGGGCGGAGGCCTCGACGTTGCCGAGCGCCTCGGTGGCGCCCTCGATGTCGCCGGGGCGACCGCGCTCGAGCAGCTTGCGCCCGGCGGCCGCCTGGACCCCGACGACCGCGACGTGGTGGGCGACGACGTCGTGCAGCTCGCGGGCGATCCGCAGGCGTTCCTCGATCACGGCGCGGCGCTGGAGCTGCCCGGACTGGGCCGCGATGGTCGCCGCCTGCGCGGCGAGCTCGGCCTTCTGCCGCGCGCCCCGCCAGGCGACCTGGCCGCCGACGATCGCGCCGATGAAGTAGAGGAGGTTCATCAAGGTGGTGAGCAGCACGTAGGCGGTCACCGGCCCGACCAGCGCCGAGCCCTCCGCGTCCGCGGTCGACTCGCGGATCTCGTCGATGCCGCTGCCGACCGCGTACTGCCAGGACAGCCAGGCGAACATGAACAGCGTGATCAGCCCCATCACGACCACCATGTCCCGCCTGCTCCGCGCCCAGGCGGCGCCGGCGAAGAACGCGACGAAGTAGATGATCTGCATGGGCAGCAGCCCCATCACCATCGGCAGCCACACGCCGGTGACGAACATGTGGAGCCCGGCCAGGAGGGCGATCGTGAGCGGGAACCGGCGCCGGAAGACGAGCAGGGCGGCACCGGTGATCACCGCGATCCACTCGACCCAGGTCGGTGCGTCGCTGCTGTCGAGCGTGCCGACGCCACGGATCAGCTCCAGGGTGATCAGGCTCGCGACCAGCACGACCGCACCGACCAGCCAGTCGCCGAGGCCGATCGACCCCTTCCGCTCCCAGTCGTCGTCGGTCGCGAAGAAGGTCGCCAGCCGGCCCGGGGAGCCGGCGTCGTCGTGCACAGTCACCCGGCCAACCCTAGGTCCGCCGGAGGGCGGAGTCCTCAGTCTCGAGTCGGAGCCTGGCGGGCGGCTGGCGGGGTAGTCCGGGAGCGAACTGCCCATTTACTGGCGAGTAATAGGCAGCTCGCTCCCGGACTACCCCGGTTCAGCGCGAGCCGGTGGCCCGCTGACGCTTGCGGGCGCGCGAGCCGGGACGGCTCTTCCGGTTGCCGGTGCCCTCGCCGGCGGGGCGGCGCGGGGGCTGGGTCACGACCGGGACGTACGGGCCCGGGCGGCTGCGCTCACCGGGAGCCAGCTCGACGAGGATCGGGTGGCTCGGGCCGTCGACGCGCGTGGTGGTGGGCTTGATCCCGGCGGCACGGGCGAGGCTGCGTACGTCCTTGACCTGGTCGGGCAGCATCAGCGTCACCACGGTGCCGGAGGCGCCGGCGCGGGCGGTGCGCCCGGAGCGGTGCAGGTAGGCCTTGTGCTCGGCGGGCGGGTCGGCGTGGACCACGAGGGCGACGTCGTCGACGTGGATCCCGCGGGCCGCGATGTCGGTGGCCACCAGGGTGGTCGCCCGGCCGGAGTGGAAGGCCTCCAGGTTGCGCACCCGGGCGTTCTGGGAGAGGTCGCCGTGGAGCTCGACGGCCGGGATGCCGGCGCGGCCGAGCTGGCGGGCGACGCCCTTGGCGCCGTGCTTGGTGCGGGTGAAGACGACCGTGCGGCCCGGAGCCGCCGCCAGGTCCGCGAGCACAGGGATGCGCTGCTCGCGGGCGGAGAGGTGAAGGACGTGGTGCTCCATCTCGGCGACCGGCGACTGCGCCGAGTCGGCCTCGTGCACGACCGGGGCGGAGAGGAACTGCTTGACCAGCACGTTGATGCCCTTGTCGAGCGTCGCGCTGAACAGCAGGCGCTGGCCGTCCTTCGGGGTCGCGGACATGAGTCGCTTCACCGCCGGCAGGAAGCCGAGGTCGGCCATGTGGTCGGCCTCGTCGAGCACGGTGATCTCGATCGCGGACAGGTCGGCGTGACGCTGCGCGATCAGGTCCTCGAGCCGGCCGGGGCAGGCCAGGACGACGTCGGCGCCCTTGCGCAGGCCGATGACCTGCGGGTTCTGCCCCACGCCGCCGAAGACGGTCTGCACGCTCAGTCCGGCCTCCGTGGCCAGCGGCCGCAGCGACTCCTCGATCTGGCGGACCAGCTCACGGGTCGGCGCGAGCACCAGCGCCCGCGGCTTGCCGGCCTTGGCCTTCGGGCCACCCGCGAGGCGGGCGACGAGCGGAAGCAGGAAGGCGTACGTCTTGCCCGACCCGGTCCGCCCGCGGCCGAGCACGTCGCGGCCGGCGAGGGAGTCCGGCAGGGTCGCGGCCTGGATCGGGGTCGGAGAGGTGATGCCGTGGTGATCGAGGACGGCGGTGAGGTCTGCGGGCACGCCGAGCGCGCTGAAGCTCTGCTGAGACAAGGAGTCAACTTTTCAAGCGAGGTGTCTCGCCATAGGTGAAAGTTGCTACCGAGAGCGGCCGGGGGCAAGACCGGAACGGGCCGCTGTTGAATCAGATACTAGCGGTAGGTGACCCATCCACCAGAATCCTCGGCCCGCTCGCGGGGTCTAGATGATCACGCGCCGAGTCGGCGCAACCGCACGCCTCGCTCGCTTCGCTCCAAGGCATGCAGTTGCGCCGACTCGGCTTCACCACGACGCTCACGCCCACGGATCGACCAGGATCTTCGCGTGGGTCTCCGGATCGGCGAGGTCCGAGAATGCCTGGGCGACGCCGTCCAGCCCGACGGTGCCCGTGTGCAGCGGCGAGGGGTCCACCTTCCCGCCGGCGATGAGCTCGAGCGTGCGCGCGAACTCCGCCGGGTCGTAGCCGAAGACGAACCGCAGGTCGATCTCCTTGTGGATCGCGATCGCCGGCCGGATCGTGTCAGGCTCCATGCACACCCCGACCACCACGACGCGCGTGTGCAGCGGTGCGGCGGTCATGATCTGCTCCAGCATCCCGGGCACGCCGACGCACTCGAAGACGACCGGGCCGGTCGGGGACTGCCCGAGGCGGTCGGCGTTGAGCAGCACGGTCTCCCACGGCAGCAGCGGGATGCGGCGGACGACCTGCATCGCGTCGATCCCGAAGCCCAGGTAGTCGGTCAGCGAGCTCACCGGACCACGCTGCTTGTAGGCGTCCCACGGCGGGGACTCGCGCGGGTCGACGACCACGTCGGCACCGCACTCCACCGCCAGCGCGCGACGCGCGGGGGAGAGGTCGGAGGCGACCACCTTCTTCACCCCCTGCGCCTTGAGCATGAGGATGACGGCCAGTCCGATCGGGCCGCAGCCGATGACCACGGCCGGGCGTCGCGCCGAGACCGCGCCGCGGCGTACGGCGTGGAAGGCGACGGCCAGGGGCTCGGTGAAGACCGCCTGGTCCGGCTTCACGCCGTCGGGGACGGGGAAGGTGAACGCCTCCTGGACGACGCAGTACTCCGCGAAGCCGCCGGGGGAGTCGACGTCGAAGCCGACCATGTGGATGGCCCCGTCCGTACGCAGCACCGGCAGCGCCGCCACCGAGGTGCCCGGCTCCCATCGACCCCGGGTCTCCGGGCCGTAGGCGACGACCTCGCCGAGGAGCTCGTGGCCCAGCACGATCTCCTGCTCGGGCGTCATCGCGGTGGTGTAGCCGAGCTCGGTGACCACCTCGTTGAGCTCGCTGCTGTGCTCGCGGACGTGCAGGTCGGAGCCGCAGATCCCGGCGCGCAGCACCTTGATCAGCAGCTGACCCGGCCCGGGCTCGGGACGCGGGACCGACCGCACCGAGAGCTCGCCGTTGTGGACCACGGTTGCGCGCATCTGGTTCATCGGCGCTGACGCTACCTCACTCCAGGGGCAGCGATCCGGCAGAGGTGATCCGGTGCAGGTGAGCGGTGAACGAGTGCACGTGGTCGACGCGCGGCAGTCGCAGCGCGGCGCCGGTGACCAGGTGCAAGGTGACGTCGATGCGCGGGTTGGCCTTCCGCTCGTCGACGACACCGGTGCCGATGCCGGTCACGTCCTCCCAGAGGATGACGTCGGTGTGCCGGGCGTGCTCCAGGACCAGGCCGCCCTCGTAGAGCCCGAGGTCCACCGCGACCGGGCGCTGCAGCCCGAGCCAGGTCAGCCGGAACCCGAGGATGAGCCCGCCGAGCGCGACCAGTACCCCGGCCAGCACGAGCACCGTCGGCAGGTGCGGCCGAGCGGCGACCCAGGCGCCGAGCGCAATGATCGCCGGGCCGAGGACCAGCCCGACGGGCACCAGCCACGCCCGTCCGTGCGCGGGATGGGTGCTCAGCCGGATACCGAGGTCCTCGGTGAGCGTCTCCTCGCCCGGCGTACGCAGCCACGCCCGCCGCGTCGGCAGCACCACCAGCCCGAGGACCACGAGCGCGAGCCCACCCCAGAGCACCGGGTCGCGGCCCATCCCGACGAGGCGGGCCGGCCACGGGTTGATCGCGTGCTCCCCGTACGCATCGGTGTCGACCACCCACATCCGGAAGGTCGCCTTCGAGGGGTCGGGGTCGCGGCCGATGTCGCGCAGGGTGCCGTGGATGCTTCCGGTGACCTGCTCGCCGTCGACGCGCCACCGGCCCCGGCAGGAGATGATCTCGCCGGTGCCGCCGTCGAACTCGCACCGCTCCACCACGCTCACCTTCGCCCACTGACCGCTGTTCCACCGGTCGGTGGCCTGCTGCGCCACGACGGTGGCCGGGAACAGCATCGCCAACGCGCCCAGGCCCAGGGTGATCAGGACGGTCGCGATCGACGTACGTCGACGTAAGCGGACGATCCGGCGAGACGGTTCGATGAGACGGGACTTGGGGCCGGTGGTGGGAAGCACGGGGCCTTTCACATCAAGGACTGGAAGGAGGTCGAGGCGTCGGAGATCCTAGTCGCATGCCCCTGCGGGTTTCCGCAGGGCGAGCCTGATCCAGTGATACCTGCACGGCCAAGGCCCGACCCAGTACGTTGGGCGGCATGCGGCTGCTGGCTCCGTACCACCAGGACGACCTTCTCCCGACTCTCGCCGAGGAACTGCCACCGGACTGGGCCGACGCGATCATCACCGCGGATCTCCCCGCGGGCGGGGACGGGTGGGAGCGGTTGGCGCCGATCTACGCGGCGGTCGCGGACGCCGTGGCGGACGCTCAGGTGAGCCCGACGGTGGTGTCCGGGTGCTGCTGCGTCAGTCTCGGCACGCTGGCCGGACTTCAGCGGGCGGGGATCGACCCGGCGGTCGTGTGGATCGACGCGCACGGGGACGTACAGACGATGGAGACCTCGGCGTCCGGTTATCTCGGCGGGATGCCGCTGCGGGTGATGGCGGGCTACCGGCCGGACCTGGTCGCCGACGAGATCGGCCTCCGGCCGGTCCAGGAGGACCGACTCGTCCTCGTCGACGCGCGTGACCTCGACGAGCCCGAGGCCGCCTACCTGGAGACAGCGCGGATCCGTCGTACCAGCCTCGCGGGGCTCGACGAGAGTGCCCTTCCCGACGGCCCGCTGCTGCTCCACATCGACCTCGACGTGATCGACCCGACCGATCTGCCCGGCCTTCGGTTCCCCGCCGACGCAGGACCGTCGGCAGCGCAGGCCGTGGAGGCCGTACGCAGGGTGCAGGCCACCGGACGGGTGGCGGCCTTCGACGTCGCGGCGACCTGGGATCCGGCCGCGCCCGACCCCGGCGGGGCACGAAGAAGCATTGCGGCGGAGCTGCTCGACCACGACGCGAGCTGGGCGGGAGCGACCCTCGATTGGCGGTAGTCGCCGTTGCGCCGTCCTGCCGTGAGCCTGAGGTTGCCGGAAGCCGGCGAAGGCGCGGAGCATCACGCAGCTCGAGTCCCGTCCTCGGTCTCATTCAGGCTCCTTGCCCCGAGCTGCTCGAGGGTCCCATCCGGGTACCGCACAAAGGACCTGCCCAGGGGCGAGCGCCACACATACGTCCCCGGGGAAGTCTGCTCATAACGCCAGCCACCATGCGTCTTCAACCGATGATGGCTGCGGCACAGCTTCGCGAGATTGCGGGTCGACGTCTTCCCGCCGGAGTCGTATGCGGTGATGTGATCGGTGTCGGCGTGCCACGCCGAACGCGTGCACCCCGGGAACACGCAAGTCCCGCCGGCGAGCAGGACCGCCTGCTCGTGCTGTAGTGCGGAGGGCTCGTACCCGGCGCGGGTGATCTCGCTGTTCAAGTCGATCACCTTCACGGGACGCACCACGGTTCCTGGCGTCTGCGCCCACTCGTCGACGCGCTCGACCGGCACGAGCGCACCGAAGTTGTCCACCGAGACCAAGCCAGTGCCACGTAGGTCCCCCTGATCGACATGGCAGTAGATGTGCAGGATCCGAGCCGCCCTAGAGCCTTCACCGTCGGGAGGCGGTGGGCTACCTCGACCACGTCGGCCGCCAGGCGGCGCGCGGCTCCCAAGCTCGTTCCGAGCCGAGGCTCATCACGGCGAACTCCGAGACCGGAGGAGCGCCCTCACCCGCGATGGGAATGGACCGGTCTCCAAGCAGACACGGATCCTCGTCCATCGCCACGTCGTCCGGACCACGCGGTGGCCGATCCGCGAGATATTCAGCGACCAGGATCAGGCGATCATTGGCTGCTCGAACCTCATCGACGCGGGTCTGGGAAAGTGCATCGAGCAGGTCTCGCGAGGTGCTTTCATCGGATCCCGGGAACATGTCTAATTGTACCTCTGACCTGCAGAAACGGACAGATTCTAGCCAGCCTTTCGGGGAACGTCCTGGTGACATTCAGGGTGTCTGGCCGGCGGGTAGGAGCGGTCGTCGGACGTAGCCGAGGGGTGGCACTATCTTTGGTCGCATGGGGACCCGATTCGGCGCTACCGACGTCGACTACCCAGCCGTCGGTGGAGCACACGTTGCTCTTCTGGTGAGCGCGAGCGCAGACTTCGCGACGATCGATGAGCGGCACACCAGCCGTCTCGACGATGTGGCTGACTACGTACCGGGCCGTTTCTACGAACGCGAGCTCCCGGCGATCGAGGCCGTGCTCGCGCATGCCGACCCGCTCGACGTACTCGTCATCGACGGGTACGTCGACCTCGACCCGACCGGTCGCGCCGGTCTTGGCCAGCGTGTCTGGGAGGCAGGTCTCGCACCGGTCGTGATCGGCGTCGCCAAGTCCCGGTTCCGCGCCGCCACGCATGCGATTCCGGTCATCCGGGGCATCTCGACCAGGCCCCTTTACATCACCGCGGCAGGTATGCCCCAGGATGAGGCCGCGGACCTCGTACGCGCCATGGCCGGCGACGCGCGGATCCCTGATGCGCTGAGGCTTGTCGACCGGTTGGCGCGCGGCGTGCCTGCCGATTGGATCTAGGTGTCAGTGCGGCGGATACGATCAGGTGTCTGCCGAACACGGCCGAAGACCCAAGCTGACCACAGGAGAGATCGTGTCCGAGATCAAGATCGCCGTACTCACCCCCGACGGGCGCGAGGAACGGACGGTCACTACGGGCACGAAGGCGTGGGAGCTCTTCGCGGACAACCCCGACGTGATCGCCGCGCGCGTGGGGGAGGACCTCAAGGACCTCTCCTACGAGCTCGCCGACGGCGACGAGGTCGAGGGCGTCCTGATCGACTCCAAGGACGGCCACGACATCCTGCGTCACTCGACCGCGCACGTGATGGCGCAGGCGGTGCAGGAGCTCTTCCCCGAGGCCAAGCTGGGCATCGGCCCGCCGGTGACCGACGGCTTCTACTACGACTTCGACGTCGAGACCCCGTTCGTGCCCGAGGACCTGGTCAAGATCGAGTCCCGGATGAAGAAGATCATCAAGGCCAACCAGAAGTTCTCCCGCCGGGTCACCACCGACGACGACGCCCGCGTCGAGCTGGCCGACGAGCCCTACAAGCTCGAGCTGATCGGCCTCAAGGGTTCGGCCGCCGACGCGGCCGAGGGAGCCGACGCCGAGGTCGGCGGCGGTGAGCTGACCATCTACGACAACCTCGACCGCAACGGCGAGATCGCCTGGAAGGACCTCTGCCGAGGCCCGCACCTGCCGACCACCAAGCGGATCCCCGCCTTCAAGCTGATGCGCAGCGCAGCGGCGTACTGGCGAGGTGACGAGAAGAACAAGCAGCTCCAGCGCATCTACGGCACCGCCTGGGAGTCCAAGGAGGCGCTCGACGCCCACCTGGCCCGGATCGAGGAGGCCGAGCGCCGCGACCACCGCAAGCTCGGCCGCGAGCTCGACCTCTACTCCTTCCCCGACGAGCTCGGCTCCGGCCTGCCGGTCTTCCACCCCAAGGGTGGCGTGATCAAGCGGGAGATGGAGGACTACGTACGCCGCCGGCACATCGAGGAGGGCTTCTCCTACGTCGGCACCCCGCACATCTCCAAGGACGGCCTCTTCCACACCTCCGGCCACCTTCCCTACTACGCCGACACGATGTTCCCGCCGATGGAGCTCGAGGGCGCGAAGTACCAGCTCAAGGCCATGTCGTGCCCGATGCACAACCTGATCTACAAGGCCAAGGGCCGCTCCTACCGTGAGCTGCCGCTGCGCCTGTTCGAGTTCGGCACGGTCTACCGCTACGAGAAGTCGGGCGTGGTCCACGGGCT
Source organism: Nocardioides luteus (assembly GCF_000960475.2). Classification (GTDB taxonomy): domain Bacteria; phylum Actinomycetota; class Actinomycetes; order Propionibacteriales; family Nocardioidaceae; genus Nocardioides; species Nocardioides luteus_A. The sequence goes on from NZ_JZDQ02000029.1 coordinate 42,702, forward strand.
GACCCGCGTGCGCGGCCTGACCCAGGACGACTCCCACTCCTACGTCACCAAGGAGCAGGCGCCGGCCGAGATCAAGCACCTGCTCGACTTCGTGCTCGGTGTCCTCAAGGACTTCGGCCTCGACGACTTCTACCTCGAGCTGTCGACCCGCGACGCCGACAACGCCAAGTTCATCGGCTCCGACGAGCAGTGGGAGACCGCGACCAAGATCCTCGAGGACGTAGCCACCGAGTCCGGTCTCGAGCTGGTGGCCGACCCGGGCGGTGCCGCCTTCTACGGCCCGAAGATCTCCGTCCAGGCCCGTGACGCGATCGGCCGCACCTGGCAGATGTCGACGATCCAGTACGACTTCAACCAGCCCGCCCGCTTCGGGCTGGAGTACCAGGCCGCCGACGGCACCCGGCAGGAGCCGGTGATGATCCACTCGGCCAAGTTCGGCTCCATCGAGCGCTTCCTCGGTGTGCTCGTCGAGCACTACGCCGGCGCGATGCCGCCGTGGCTCGCCCCGGTCCAGGTCGTCGGAATCCCCGTCGCCGACGCGTTCACCGACTACCTCTACGAGGTCGCCGGCAAGCTGAAGGCCCAGGGCATCCGGGTCGAGGTCGACGAGTCCGACGACCGCTTCCAGAAGAAGATCCGCAACGCCCAGCTGCAGAAGATCCCGTTCATGCTGATCGCCGGTGGCGAGGACGTCGAGAAGGGTGCGGTCAGCTTCCGCTACCGCGACGGCCGCCAGGAGAACGGCATCCCGGTCGACGAGGCGATCGAGCGGATCGTGGCCGCCGTGGAGTCTCACGAGCAGGTCTGATCCAGACTGATCCGCGAGGGCGGTGCGTGCATGTCACGCACCGCCCTCGCGGCATTTCCGGGCCTTCCCCGCGGGGCGGAGAACTACGCGCGACACAAAGTCGCGCGTACTCTTGTTATCGAGACACGTGTCCGGGTAACGTGGGTCACGTCGTTAGCAGCTCAACGTAGAACTCAACGGTGAAGGAGCGATCGTCATGACCGCCGTTCAGGATGAGAAGTCCACCGGATACGTCCGCCAGGGCAAGCAGGCCTACCTCGACACGCTTCGTACGCTGTCCGAGGCCTCGGTCGAGGTGCACTTCGATCCGTTCAAGGACATCGACTGGGACTCCGACGAGCTCGCGGTGCGGCCGGACGACGAGCGCTGGATCCTCAACGACGCCGACGAGATCGGCGCCCACCCGTGGTACAAGGCGCTGCCCAAGCAGCGCCAGATCGAGATCGGGATGTACCGCTGGGCCCAGGTCGCCAAGGTCGGCCTGCAGTTCGAGCAGCTGCTCATCGGCGGCGTCATGAACCACCTGGTCTGGTCGGAGAACAACAACCCGGAGTTCCGCTACGCGACTCACGAGGTGACCGAGGAGACCCACCACACCCAGATGTTCCAGGAGTTCGTCAACCGGGTGAACCCCGACGTGGCGGGCGCACCGACCTACTTCAAGGTCCTGGTGCCGCTGATGGCCTCGGCCGGCGCCTGGTTCCCCGAGGCGTTCTTTACCGGCATCCTGGCGGGCGAGGAGCCGATCGACCACCTGCAGAAGGGCGCGATGCGCTCCGGCGGCAGCCACCCCGCGGCCAACCGGATCATGCAGATCCACATCGCCGAGGAGGCCCGCCACATCGGCTTCGCCCACCAGTACCTCGAGCAGCACGTGCCCGAGCTCGGCCGGGTGAAGAAGACCCTGCTGGCCTACGTCTTCCCGGTCATCATGCGACTGCTCTGCGACGTGATCATGGTCCCGAGCAAGCAGGCCCGCTACGACATGGGCATCCCGGACGAGGTCGCGAAGGAGATCTGGTGGAAGTCGGAGGAGTCCGAGAAGCTGCTGCGTGACCTCTTCGGCGACGTACGCCTCCTGGCCGACAACCTGGGCATCCGCAAGGGCCCGGCCAAGCTGCTGTGGAAGCTGACCGGCATCGACGGGCGCGCCTCGCGCTTCCGTGCCGAGCCGCGCGCGGCCTCCTACTGATCCCGTCAGATCCCTCAGCCCCGTGGTCCTAGAACGGTAGTCACCAGTGCCTCACGTCGTCACCCAGTCGTGCTGTGCCGACGCCTCGTGCGTCGTCGCCTGCCCGGTCAATTGCATCCACCCCGCCCCCGGCGAGCCCGGCTTCGGTGAGGCCGAGATGCTCTACGTCGACGCCAAGAGCTGCGTCGACTGCGGAGCCTGCGTCACGGCCTGCCCGGCCGACGCGATCGTGCCGCACACGACCCTGAGCGCCGCGCAGCAGCCGTTCCTGGCGATCAACGCGGAGTACTTCGAGGTCTTCCCGCACCAGGACCGCACCCCGCTGGCCCTGGTCCACCCCCAGCGCCGGCTGACCCGCACCGGACCGTTCCGGGTCGCGGTCGTCGGTGCCGGGCCGGCGGGGATGTACGCCGCCGACGAGCTGCTCAAGCACCCCGAGATCACCGTCGACGTCTTCGACCGGCTGCCGACGCCGTACGGCCTGGTGCGGGCCGGCGTCGCTCCCGACCACCAGAGCACCAAGCAGGTCGAGAAGCTCTTCGCGCAGATCGAGTCGCAGCCCGGCTTCCGCTACTTCCTGGGCGTCGAGGTCGGCAAGGACGTCTCCCACGCCGAGCTGACCGCCCGCTACGACGCCGTCGTCTACACGGTCGGCGCGGCGAGCGACCGGCCCCTCGGGATCGACGGCGACGACCTGCCCGGCTCGCTCAGCGCGACCGACTTCGTGGGCTGGTACAACGGCCACCCCGACAAGCAGGACCTGCCCGTCCACCTCGGCGCCGAGTCGATCCCCTCGGGACGGGTCGTCCTCGTCGGCAACGGCAACGTGGCGCTCGACTGCGCCCGGATCCTCGCCGAGGACCCCGAGCGGCTGGCCGGCACCGACATCGCCGACGGGCCGCTGGCGGTGCTGCGCGACAGCGCGGTGCGTGAGGTCGTCGTCCTCGGGCGCAGGGGGCCCGGGGAGGCGGCGTTCACCGTGCCGGAGCTGGTCGGCCTGATGGGCCACACCGGCGTCAACGTCGTCGTGGACACCGGCGATCTTCCGCTCGAGGAGGCCGGTGACGGCACCACCACCCGGCTGCTGCGTGAGCTCGCCGGCCGCGAGGTGCGGCCGGAGCTGCGTACGATCGTGCTCCGCTTCCTCAGCTCGCCCGTTCGCGTGCTGGGCGAGGACCGGGTCACCGGCGTCGAGGTGGGCCGCAACCGGCTCCAGCGCGACGAGAACGGCGTCGTCCGGGCGGTCCCCACCGGCGAGACCGAGGTCGTGGAGACCGGGATGCTGCTGCGCGCGGTCGGCTACAAGGGCCTGCCCGTGGCCGATCTTCCCTACGACGCCGCGACCGGCACCGTCCCCAACGAGCGCGGCCGGGTGCTCCCGGGCGTCTACGTGGCGGGCTGGGTCAAGCGCGGCCCGAACGGCTTCATCGGCACCAACAAGACCGATGCCACAGAGACCGTCGAGCAGCTGCTCGACGACCTCGACGCGGACCGGATCCCGGCCCCGGTCGGCGACACCCGGGAGATCACCGCGATCGTCCGCAGCCGCCAGCCCGGGATGGTCGACCTGGCCGGCTGGCAGGCGATCGACCGCGAGGAGAAGCGCCGCGGCGCCGAGTCGGCCCGCCCGCGGGTGAAGATCACCGATGTCGAGGAGATGAGGGGCATCGCCGCGAAGTCGCGGAAACCCCGATACGCTCTGGGACGTCGCAAGCAGCGCTGAGACGCTCTCGACACGAGCACGGGAGCAGGGGGAGACGCGGGTGGCCGGTGAGAAGCGCGATGGTCGGCAGGAACGGTGGAGCAAGCACAACGAGCAGCGCCGCCAGCAGATCATCGATGCCGCCATCGCGGTGATCGAGGCCGGTGAGCCGGGCGCCGACGTCCAGGTGCAGCAGATCGCGGTGCGCGCCGGACTGTCCCGCACGGTCATCTACCGCCACTTCGAGGACCGCGCCGACCTCGACCGGGCCGTGCAGCAGGCGATCCTCGACGGGCTCTGGTCCGACCTGATGCCCGGGATCACCCTCGACGGCACCGTGCCGCAGATCATCGAGCGGATCATCGGCACCTACGTACGCTGGGCCCGGGCCCATCCCGCGCTCCACCTCGCCGCCGACCACGACATCGAAGGCGGCGACAACGGCCCTCTCCAGCAGGGGATGGAGCAGCTCGCCGGCCGGATCTCGACCATCGTCGGCACGGCCGTCATCGCTCTCGGGGGCAACCCCACCGAGGAGGAGGCCGAGGCGCTCGATCCGCTGATCTACGGCCTCGTCGGGGCGGTCTTCGGTGCCGTACGCCGCTGGCTGACCCGCACCGGCGAGCGGCTGCCCGCCGAGACGCTGGAGCGGCTCACCGCCCAGTCCATCTGGTTCGTGATCGACGGTCACGCACGCGGGTTCGGGATCGAGCTCGACCCCGACCTTCCTCTGGAAGAACTCCTGTCCAAGGACGTCCTCGCGGTATAGCCTCCCGGTATCACCCGGCCGCACGGCCGTTCATTCCAGGAGAAGACCATGCCCCACATGCGCAGACTCTCGATCGCCGTCACCGCCGGCCTCGCAGCCACCGCGGGCCTCGCCGTCCCGCTGAGTCAGGCCACCGCGGCCCCCGGCAGCGGCTCGTCCGAGGGCACCGCCCGCGTCTTCATGGTCAACCCGGTCCAGTCCAGCAATGACCAGGACCTGACCGACCAGAAGGACGCCGCGAGCGCCGTGCCGGACAGCGCCTACGCCGAGGTGCCGCTCAGCCACCTGGACGGCTCGGGCTACCTCCGCGGTGACTACGCCGTCGTCGAGTCGAGCACCGGCACGCCGGCGTACTCCACCACCAACAGCTACTCCTACGACCGCCACGAGGACCAGTTCGAGCAGGTCATGGGCTACTTCTGGGTGACCCGCGCGCAGACCTACCTGCACACCCTCGGCTTCGGCGAGACGCTCCCGGGCGTCCTGAACGAGCCGTTCTCGGTCAAGATCAACCAGTACGGCGGCGACAACTCCTACCAGACCGACAAGCCGTTCCGGATCCGGCTGGGCAAGGGTGGTGTCGACGACGCCGAGGACGCCGAGGTGATCGTCCACGAGTACGGCCACGCCGTGCACGCCAGCCAGGTGCCCGGCTACGGCAGCAGCCTCGACGCGGGCTCGATCGGGGAGGCGTTCGGCGACTACCTCGCCGTGACGGTCGGCCTCGACGCCGCCTCGGAGTTCGGCTGGCCGGTCGCCGCCGACCCGTCCTGCCCGATGGACTGGGACGCGACCTCCTACACCAAGGCCCCGCACTGCATCCGCAGCTTCCACACCGGCCTGACCGTCGCGGACCGTCGCGGCGAGGTCCACTACGACGGCCAGATCTGGAGCCAGGCGCTGTGGGAGATCCGTGAGGGCTACGAGGCCCTCGGCCTCTCCACCCGCGACTGGGACAGCACCCTGATCTACTCGCAGTTCTCCTACGCCCCGGACACCAGCTTCCAGGACGCCGCCGCCGAGACGTACGCCGCGGCCGTGGCTCGCGACGGCCAGGCGGCCGCCGACCTGGTCCGCGACCGGTTCGCCGCGCGGGGGATCACCTTCTGACCATCGCGCCGGCCGCTCGCACGGGGTGGGGGCCGGGACGATGAGGACGCAGCGCACGACCCGGTCCGCGGGCCCTGGACGTGATGGTCGGGTCAACCGCTGCGATCGGTCGGCAGCAGCACGGTGACGGTCATCTCCGGCCCGTGGGCGCACGCCACCGGCGCGGGCGAGCCGTGGGTGGCGTGGCGGCCGTCGTGACACAGCCTGAGCTCGCCGCCGGCGCGGGTGACCAGGGTGCTGACCAAGGACAGCCCGAGGCCTGAACCGGGGCGCGAGCGCGCCTCCTCGGCCCGGGCGAAGCGCTGCGTCGCCGTGGTCAGCAGCCCGGGAGGCATCCCGGGTCCGGCGTCGGCGACCAGCAGGCGCGCCCGACCGGTGGCGGGTTCGTCGACGCTCACCTGGACGGGTGGGGCACCGTGGACGACCGCGTTGTCGAGGAGGTTGGTGACCACTCGCTCGAGCTCGAAGTCGGCCATCCGGACCGGAACCGGCCCTTCGGGGACCGCGACGGTGAGGGCGGTGGCGTGGTCGGGATCGGCGAGACGCCGGTGGTTGACCGTACGCGTCGTGACGGTCACCAGGTCGCCGTGCCCGGCCGGGTGGCTGCCCTCGGCACGGCCGAGCTGGAGCAGCTGCTCCGAGAGCGCGGCGAGCCGGTCCAGGTCGACGGTGAGCTCGGCGAGGATCCGCTCGTGCTCGGCCGCGGTGCGGGGTCGCCGCAGGGCGAGCTGGATGCGGCTGGTCAGCAGCGTGATCGGCGTACGCAGCTCGTGACTGGCCTCGGTGACGAACTGCCGCTCCCGTTCCAGTGCGGCCTCGAGGCTGGTGAGCATGTCGTTGAAGGTGTCGCCGAGGCGGGTGATCTCGTCGTCGCGCTGGGGCGGCACGTCGAGGCGGAGGCTGGTGTTGCCGGCGGTGATCGCGGCGGCCTGGCGCCGGTAGCACTCGACCGGCCGCAGGGCGGCGCGGGCCAGCCGGTCGCCGACCAGGGCGGTGACGAGCAGGGCGCCGATCCCGGCCAGGCTGAGCTGGAGGAGGAGCTCGCGCAGCGCCTCGTCGCGGTGGTCGCGCCTCACCCCGACCAGCAGATAGCGCCGGGGAGAGGGTGAGAGCCGGACCGCCTGCAGGCGGTAGGGCTTGTCGGCGACGGGCAGGAAGTCGCCGACGTTGACGGTGCGCGGTGTCGTGGTCACCCCGGCCAACCGGGAGGTGGTGAGCAGGGGAGTGGTGCCGGCGGGGCCACCGCGGTCGATCACCGTGCCGTCCCCGTCCAGCACCTGCCACGGAACACCGGTGGCGTCGGCCGCCGACCGGCTGCGGATGCGGCCGTCGGGTCCGACCAGAGGCTCGAGCGCGTGGCGGGCGTGGGTGAGCTCGGTGTCGAGCCCGCGGTCCAGCGCGTAGTCGACGCGCCAGTAGACGAAGATCCCCGCGACGACGAGGACGACGAGGCTCGCGAGGGAGAAACCGGCGACGAGACGTACCCGTAGCGGCAGCCGCGACAGACGCGTGGTCAGCGGGCTCATCGGTTCGCCGGGGTGGTCTCGAGGCGATAGCCGGCACCGCGCAGGGTGGTGATCGTGTCGGTGCCGAAGGGCTTGTCGATCTTGCCGCGGATGGCGGCGACGTGGACGTCGATGACGTTGCTGCGCAGGTCGGTCTCGCCGTCCCAGACCTCGTCGAGTATCCGCAGCCGGGTGACGACCTGCCCGGCGTGGGAGGCCAGCAGGTAGAGGATGTCGAACTCGCGGGTGGACAGGGTGATCTCGACCCCGCGACGGGTGACCCGGCGGGACCCCGGATCGACCACGAGGTCGCCGATCTGAGCGGGGGCCTCGCCGCTGAAGCCACCGCGCCGGTAGAGCGCCCTCAGACGGGCCAGCAGCTCGTCGAGGTCGAACGGCTTGGGCAGGTAGTCGTCGGCGCCGGCGTCGAGCCCGATGATCCGGTCGCGTACGTCGCCGCGGGCGGTGAGCATGAGGATCGGCGTCGCCAGCCCGAGGTCGCGCAGCCGCCGGGCGACGGTGACACCGTCGAGACCCGGCAGCATCCAGTCCAGGAGCGCGACGTCGTAGCCGGCATCGCCGAGCAGGCGCTCGTGGGCGACGCGCCCGTTGTGGACGACGTCGACCCGCCACCCGGCCTCGGCCAGCGACTGCTCGAGCAGGCCGGCGAGGCGTACGTCGTCCTCGGCGACGAGAATCCTCATCGGCGCTCCCAGACCTGCCAGCTGTCGTAGCTCACCCTCTCAACGTAGTGCCGCAGGAGATACTGCTGCGCGTCGTCGGCGTCCACGCCCCACGTGTCCAGGCCGCCACCGTCCACGACGACCCACCGCGGGGCCGAAGGCCCCGCCAGCACTCCGAGCAGCCGCGCCAGGTGCGGGTCGCGGACCCGCACCGGCAGGCTCCACAGATACTCATAGGGGCTGTGCAGGCCGCTCGCGGCGACGATCTCGGCGTGACCGAAGCCGACCACGACGCCGTCCGTGGGGCGGTGCGAGTGCTCACGCAGGTAGGTGGAGACCTGGGCCTCGGGCGAGGGCGGGGGCGGGGCGGCGACCCGATAGGTCCACACGGTGAGGGTGGCCGCGACGGCGTAGGTCACGGCCCGAGCCAGGGCACGCCCCGACCGCGCCGGGGCGATGGCGACCAGCAGGACCAGGCCGGGAACGACGCCGGTCAGGTAGTGCAGCCAGTAGCTGCCACCCGCGGCGATCGCGAACACCTCCCAGCCGATCATCGCGAGCGCCGGCCGGGCGAGGCGGGTCCGGTGCCCGAGGACGGCCGCCGCCCCGACGACGAGCACCACCGCGGCGCCGGTGGCCACCGACGCCGCGGCCAGCTCCGCCCCACGGAGGAGGGTTGCCCCTGAGGCAGAGGCGTCGATCACCTCGGAGGCCTGCCCGCGGAAGAGCACGACGGCGTGCCACAGCCCGGCGAAGGTGGTGCCGTGGGTCCAGGCCCCGGCGAGCACCGCTCCGAGGACGGTGGTCGCGCCACCGGCGAACGCGCCGACCCGTCTCCCCAGCCGAGGCACCCGGCCGAGGGAGACCACGGCGAGGACCGCACCGAACACGAACACGTCCAGGACGTTCTGCTTGACCAGGACCGCCGACATGCCGGCCGCGCCGGCCCCGGCGGCGAGCCCGGCCGTACGCCATCCCCAGGCCCCACGCATCCCTGCGACCAGGCACACCAGCCCGGCCAGGACGAACGGCACCGCGAGCAGCTCGCCGTCGACCTCGGGCATCGCCGTCAACGGGCTGGAGAGCAGCGCGGCGGACAGCACGACAGCGGCGATCCGGCCGCGTCGGGTCGGCGCGACCAACCCGGCCAGGAGTCCGGCCAACGCCACCGACACCACGCCGGCGAGGGCGCCGAGGACCTTGACCCCGGGCGCCACGAACCCGGCCGCCGTCGCCCCGCTCGGTCCGAGTTGGCCGGCCACGGCGAACAGCCACAGCAGCAGCGGTGGCCGGTCGACCCAGTAGCTCCCGTACAGCGAATGGCCCGGCCGCCACTGCTGCGCGAGCATCAGGAACCCTGCCTCGTCCGAGGTGAGCGGTCGGTGGAGGAACGGCAGCCATGCGGCCGTCGTCACCAGAGAAGCCAGAAGCACGGCGGCGTACGCCATGCCTCGGCCGGCCGGGCGTGCGCCGCCGTCGCCGGGCCTCGTGGGCGCCGACACCGAGGTGCGGTCGCTGACGGGAGTGGTCACCCGGGCGACGCTAGAAGGATCTGGATGAAGGGGCGGTTAAGCCACTGCCCTGGTGACCACCGGAGCCAGGACTCCTGGGAGAATCAACCCACGTGACGCAGACACCGCCCAGCCACGACGCAACCCCCGCTGCCGGGCCCACGACCTGGACCCCGTGGCGTGCGGTCTTCGCCTTCGGGCTCGTCAGTCTCTGCGCCGACATGGTCTACGAGGGCATGCGGGCGATGGCGGGTCCGTTCCTGGGCAGCCTGGGCGCCTCCGCGCTGACCGTCGGCCTGATCACCGGGGCCGGCGAGGGGATCGCGCTCGTGCTGCGGCTGGTCACCGGCGTGTGGGCCGACCGCAGCCACAACCACTGGCGGCTGACCGTGCTCGGCTACGGCATGACCGCGGTCTGCGTACCGCTGCTCGCGGTCGCGCCGTTCATCGGCGGTGCCGGGCTCGCGGTCGCGGCGACCCTGATCCTGCTCGAGCGCACCGGGAAGGCCATCCGGAGCCCGGCGAAGTCGGCCCTGCTGGCCCGGATGGCCACCTCCACCGGCCGGGGCAAGGGTTTCGCCGTCCACAAGGCGATGGACCAGGTGGGTGCGTTCTCCGGACCGCTCCTGCTCGCCGGCGTCGCCGCCGCGACCGGGCTGATCTGGCCGGGCTTCGCCCTCCTCGCCGTCCCCGGTGCGCTCTCGCTCCTGCTGCTGGCCCAGCTGCGCCGCCGCGCGCCGATCGTGACCGAGCCGGAGGACGATCCCGCCGACGGCCCCGAGACCGCCGCCCCGGCGTCGAGCGCGCTGGCTGCGCTGGGCAGAGCCGTGACGGGCAGCGACCTGCCGCGTACGTTCCACCTCTTCTCCCTGGCCGCCGCGCTGATGACCGCCGGGCTGATGACGTTCGGCGTCATCTCCTTCCGGATGGTCGACGACGGTCTCCTCCTCGCGGCCGCCGTCCCCCTCGTCTACGCGCTCGCGATGGCGGTCGAGGCCGTCGCCGCGCTCGGCACGGGCCACCTCTTCGACCGCCGGGGCAGCCGCATCCTCCTGATCGTCCCGGTCCTGGTCGCCGTGGTGCCGCTGTGCGTCTTCGCCTCCCAGCTCTGGCTGGTGCTGGCCGGCGTGGTGGTGTGGGGCGTGGCGTACGGGATCCAGGACTCGACGGTCAAGGCGTACGTCGCCGACCTCGTCCCGGCGCCTCGCCGGGCCACGGCCTACGGGGTCTTCGCCGCCGTCCAGGGGATCGGCGCGCTCGCCGGCGGCGGCCTGGCCGGTGCGCTGGTCACCGGTCACGTCCCGGTCCTGGCCGCGGTGATCGGTGGGCTGCAGATCGCCGCCTTCGCGCTGCTCGTCCACGTCACCCGTCGCCGGCCTGGTCCGGCCCAGGTCTAGGCCTCGCGCAGGTAGGCGAGGACGGCGGAGACCCGCCGGTCGGTGGTGGGGTCGAGCCGGAGCTTGGCGAAGATGTTGCCGACGTGCTTGCGCACGGCGGCCTCGGAGACGAAGAGCGCGGTGGCGATGCTGCCGTTGGTGCGTCCCTCGGCCATCAGGGCCAGGACCTCGCGCTCGCGCTCGGAGAGCACGTCGAGCGGACCGTCGGGCTGGTGCCGGTTGAGCAGGCCGCGTACGACCTGGGGATCGACGACCGTCTCACCACCGGCGACCCGGTCCAGGCTGTCGAGGAAGTCCCGGACGTGGCCGACCCGGTCCTTGAGGAGGTATCCGATGCCGCCGCCACCGGTGGTGTCGAGGAGCTCGGCGAGGTAGGCGTCGGCGACGTAGGCCGAGAGCACCAGGACGGCCAGGTCACGGTGCCGCCGGCGGAGCTCGGCGGCGGCGCGCAGCCCCTCGTCGGTGTGGGTCGGCGGCATCCGGATGTCGGTGATGACGACGTCGGGGCGGGTGTGGTCGGTGAAGGCGAGCAGCGCATCGGCGTCGCCGACGGCGGCGATGACCTCGTGGCCGGCCCGTTCGAGGATGGCGAGGAGCCCCTCGCGCAGCAGCGCGGCGTCCTCGGCGAGGACGATCCTCAGGGGAGCGCGGTCGGGCACGTCATCCTCACTTCCGTCGGTCCGCCCGGTGGGCTGGTGACCTCCAGTCGGCCGTCCAGGGCGGCCAGCCGGGTGGCCAGGCCCGCGAGCCCGCCCCCGGGACGCACGGTGGCGCCGCCGGCCCCATCATCGCGTACGCCGACCTCCAGCCGGTCACCGCTCACCTGCCCCTCGACGCTGGCCGAGCGGGCACCGGCGTGGCGGACCGCGTTGGTGAGCGCCTCGGCGACCACGAAGTACGCCGCGGCCTCGACCGGCGCCGGCAGCCGGCCGTCCACGCGCAGGTCGACGGAGACCGGCAGCCCGGCGGCGTCGGCGAGCTCGTGGACGGCGGCGGTGAGCCCATGGTCGACCAGCACCCGCGGATGGATCCCGCGGACGGTGGCGCGAAGCTCGGCCAGCGCCGTCTCGGCCTGGGCATGGGCCTGCCGGACGAGGTCGAGCCCGGCACCCTCGGGCACCTCCAGCTCGGCCAGGCCGAGCGTCATGGTCAGCGCGACCAGCCGCTGCTGGGCGCCGTCGTGGAGGTCGCGCTCGATCCGGCTGCGTTCGGTCTCGAAGGCGTCGACGAGGTCGACGCGGGAGCGGCGCAGGTCGGCGACGGCGGCTGCCATCCGGGTCTGGGCCGGTTCGAGCAGGAGCCGCGCCAGGCTGGCCTGGGCGGCGGCGAGGAGCGTGGCGGCGTACAGGCCGGCGATCAGCAGCACCAGCCCCGGCGCCACCGCGATCCAGGCCTCGGTGGGCGTGGTCAGCTGCCAGGGGCCGACGGCGATCGGAGCGTCGAGCCGGACCAGCACCGGGGCGAGCACGAGCACGCCGGGGATGGTGATGATCAGGTTGAGCGCGACGGCGTCGACCAGCCACAGCACGGTGGCGAGCAGGACGGTGTAGCCGACCTCGGGGCCGGAGATCCGCAGCCGGCGCAGCGCCCGGAGCCGGTCGGCCCAGGCGATCGGCTCCGGCCGTTCGGCCGGCGCCCGACCGACGTCGGGGAGGACCAGGCGGAGGCGTACCCGCTCGACGTCGGCGACGAAGGCCGCCAGCAACGGGATCCCGGCCAGGACGAGCACTCCGACGAGGACGATCAGGGTGAGCAGCCCGACGCCGACCAGCAGGAACAGCAGGACGGCGACGACGAGACCGACCAGGGCACCGGAGGCCAGGTAGGCCAGAGCGCGCCACGGCCAGCTGGAGCCGAGCAGGCGCCAGGGGGAGGAGCGCAGCGCCGCCCAGACGTCGGAGGGAGGTCTCATGACTCCGGAGCCTAGGCACTCACCACCCCTCGGCGGGGTAGCGCACGCGCTACCCCGCCGTCGCGTCTGCGCCCGTGTGCGTGCCGCGTGCGAGGCGTTTGCTGGAGGACATGACCGCCACCGTCGCGCCCACTGTCGCGCCCGCCGTCGTCCTGGACGGCGTCACCCGCACCTACCGGTCCCGCTCCGGCAGGGTCCACGCCCTGCGCGGCGTGAGCCATGCCTTCGCCGCCGGGACGTTCACCGCCATCATGGGTCCGTCGGGATCGGGCAAGTCCACGCTGATGCAGATCGCCGCCGGCCTCGACCGGCCCACCGGTGGCAGCGTCCGGGTTGCCGGGACCGGCCTGGCCGGCCTGAACCGGACGACCCTGACGAAGCTGCGGCGCGAGCTCATGGGCTTCGTGTTCCAGCAGTACAACCTGCTCGACGCGCTCACCGCCTACGACAACGTCGCGCTGCCGGCGCGTCTGGCCGGACGGCGCGCGGATCGCGCCGAGGTGATCGCAGCCCTCGAGGCGGTCGGTCTGCACGGGCTCGCCAGGAGGCGGCCGCCGGAGCTCTCCGGCGGCCAGCAGCAGCGGGTCGCCATCGCGCGTGCCCTGCACACCCGGCCCGCGGTGCTCTTCGCCGACGAGCCGACCGGCGCGCTGGACCGTCACGCCGGGCGTGAGGTGCTCGAGCTGCTGCGTGACCTCGTCGACGCCCCGGGCGTTCACGGGCCGGCGCAGACCATCGTGATGGTCACCCACGACCCGCTCGCCGCCTCGTACGCCGACAGCGTGCTGTTCCTCGCCGACGGCCGGGTGGTCGGGCAGATGGAGCGCAGCGACCCGGTCCGGATCGGTGCGCGGATGGCCGAGCTCGAGGCCGCCCGATGAGTGTCCTTGTGATGGTCTCGCACAGCCTGAAGACCCTGCGCCAGTCCTGGCCGCCGTACGCCGGGGCCGCCGTCGCCCTCGCCGGCGGGATCGCCCTGGTCACCCTCGCCACCAACATGCTGGGAGCGCTCGGCACCGTCAGCGACGGGCTCGACCAGCAGACCCGGTCGCAGATCGACGATCTCGGCTCGCTGTTCGGGATCATGGCCGGCATCTCGCTCTTCCTGGCGCTCTTCGTGGTCTCCTCGACCTTCGGGTTCGTGGTGGCCACGCGGCGCCGCGAGCTGGGCCTGCTCCGTCTGCTCGGCGCGACACCACGCCAGGTGCGGACGCTGCTGCTCGGTGAGGCGGTCGCGGTCGCGGCCGTGGGCACGGTGGCCGGCTGTCTGCTCGGCACCGCGGTCACGGTGCCGGTGCTGCACGTCCTGCATCGGGCCGGGGTCACCCCCGTCCTGCTCACGATGCCCGGCCAGGGCGCGGGATGGGCGATCGCCGCGTCCTGCGGCGTCGGCGTCGCTCTCGTCGGAGCCTGGCGTGCGGGCGCCCGCGCGGGACGTACGCAGCCGGTCGAGGCACTGCGCGACGCGGTCCTCGAGCGCCGGCGGCCCACGGTGGTCCAAGGGCTGGTCGCGCTCACCGCGGCCGCCGCGCTGATCGCCACCGCCTGGTTCGCTCCCGGGATGCCGCTGCTGTTCGCCCTGCTCGTGGGCATGTTCCTCCCGATCGTCGCCGTGATCGGGGCCAATGCCGTCGGCGGCCTGCTCTACACCGAGCTCGCTGCCGTCGCCGGTGCCGCGATGGCGCGACGGGACCCGGCGGCCCACCTGGCCCGCGATCTCGCCCGCACCAGCGGCCGGATGACCTCCGCCGTGGCGGCGCCGGTGGTGGCCATCATGGCGGTGGCCGGCTCGATGGTCCTCGCGGTCGGTGCCACCGCCGACTGGAGCGAGGGAGCCGACCGGTCCGCGCTCCATTCGGAGCTGGTCGTCGAGGCGGCGCACCCCGAGCGGATCCGGGACGTACCCGGGGTCGAGGTGAGCGATGTCCGCCGCACCGCTCGTGTCGGGTTCTGGGACGGTCCCACCGAGGTCGAGGTGGTCGATGTCGCCGACGCGGCCGCGACGCGGAGCCTGCAGGCGACGCGGGGGAGCCTGGCCGACCTGCACGGCCGGGCGGTGGCGGTCACCGCCTCCTACGTGACCGACCTCGGCGGCCGGATCGGTCAGACCCGCCGGATGCGCATCGGCGACCGGCCCGTCGAGGTGCGCCTGGTCGCGGTCGTCCCCGACGCCCCGAACCTGTGGGCCGACGTCATCGTGCCCGACGACCTGCCGGGCATCGGCAAGGTCGCCCGCGACACCGGAACGGTCTTCGTGCGCACCGACGCCGGCGCGGACGTCGCCGTGACGGCACGCTCGATCCGGGACACCGGCGCGCAGGTGAGCACCGCCGCCGCGTGGGTCGGCACCGTCTCCGCCGAGGCCCGCGCCACGAACACGGTCGTCCTGTGGGTGATGCTCGGCCCGGCCGGGGTCTACGCCGCGATCGCGGCCGTCAACGCTGTCCTGATCGGGATGAGCCAGCGCCGCCGCCAGACCGCCACCGCCCGGCTCCTCGGTGCCACCCCGGCACAGGTGCGCCGGACCACGCTCTGGGAGACGGTGTTCACCGGCGCCGGCGCCCTGCTGGTCGGCGGCGCGATCGCCGCCTTCACCGGCTGGCTGGTCCGGCAGGCAGTCGTACGCGACGTGCCGGACGCGCCGCTGACGGTGCCTTGGCAGGCGCTGTCCGGGATCACCGCGGCCTGCCTGGTCGTGCTGCTCGCCGCGGCCGTCGCCGGGGCGTACGCGCTGCGGGGCGGGGAAGCGCCCGACTGACCTTTCCAGGGGATTAAGTAGTCTTTGCCGCGTGACGGAGATGGACGGCGTACTCACCCAGGACGGCATCGGCGAGGGCGACGGGCTGGAGCGGCTGTGGACGCCCTACCGGATGGCCTACATCCGTGGGGAGAACAAGCCCAGCGACCCGTCGGAGACGAAGTGCCCGTTCTGCCGGGTGCCGACGCTCGAGGATGCCGAGGGCCTGGTCGTCCACCGCGGCGAGACCTGCTTCGTCGTGCTCAACCTCTATCCGTACGCCCCGGGCCACATGATGGTGTGCCCCTACCGTCACGTCGCCGGCTACGTCGAAACCACGGACGAGGAGGCCGCCGAGATGGCGGTGCTGACCAAGCAGGCCGTACGCACCCTCGCCGGCGTCTCGCGCGCCGAGGGCTTCAACATCGGCATGAACCAGGGCACCGCCGGTGGCGCGGGCATCGCCGCCCATCTGCACCAGCACATCGTGCCCCGCTGGGTCGGCGACCAGAACTTCATGCCGATCATCGGGCGCACCAAGACCCTGCCGCAGCTGCTCACCGACACCCGGCAGCTGCTCGCCGACGCCTGGGGTTAGTCACCGCGTCGTCACAGCACGAGCGCGGCCTCGAGGGCATCCTCGGACGGGCAGGGGCGATCCGGGACGACACCGACACCTTCCCAGTTGGTCCCGGTGACGGCGTTGACGGACCGTGCGACGGGGACATGCAGCTGGAGGTGCTCGGTGAGGTCGAACGCCTCACGCGGATGCGCCCCGCCGCCGGTGGTCTCTCCGACGACCACGGCGCGACCGAGCGACTGGAGGTCGTAGGCCAGCTCCTCTCCGCCGCTGAAGGTGCACGCACTGGTGAGGACGACGACCGGCACGTCCGGCAGCCGTGGGGAGACCTCAGGGGTCGTGATCGAGGACTCGGTGGTGCCGTCTCTGTGCACCAGATCCTGCAGGTGCACAGGGTCCGCACCCATCAGGTGGCTGACCAGGAGCGCGACCGACTCGGGCACACCGCCGAGACAGCCGCGCAGGTCGAGGATCAGCCGGTCGACGCCCTCGAGAAGCAGGTACGCCGCAGCGGCCGCCGGTCCGGCATGCTCCGGGGGCGGAATGACGGGCCCGATCGTCATCAGGCCGACGTTGCCCTCGAGACGCCGCACCTCGGTGATCCCGGGACCGTCGACGCGGCTCACGGCAGCGAAGTGGGCACGGATCGCCTCCTCGTCCGCCTCCGGAGGGACCCCCTCGGGGTAGTGCCTCACCCGGAGATGGAGATCGCCGTTGACCGACTGCAGCGCCGCGGTGAGCGTCGCGGCGGCTTCCGGTCCGTCGCCGTCGAGGGTGACGTCCGCCAGCGTGGCGGCGATCCGGTCGGCCACGTCGGGAAAGACGTAGTGGGAGCGGACGAGGTCCTGGATACGTGTGATGAGCATGGTCAGAGTCGACCGCACCCCTTGACGAAGCGTCAAAGGTTCTTGACGCTTGATTTCATGGAGCCACCGATCACCCAGGCGACGCCCGCACAGGTGCAGGCGCTCGCGCACCCGACACGACACCGGATATGGCGTGCCAGCGGCAACGAGGGAGCCACCGTCAGCCAGCTCAGCCATCGGCTGAAGGTCAACAAGGGCAACGTCGCCCATCACGTGAAGGTGCTGGTCGAGGTGGGTCTGCTGCGCCCGGACCGCACCAGGACCGTGCGAGGCGGAACCGAGCAGTACTACGTCACCACGGCACGCCGCATCAGCGTCGATGACGACCAGGATGCCGTCCGGGCGATGTTCGCATCGATCGCCGAGGACCTTGTCGGCGCCGAGGCCCCGCTGATCAACCACCGCACCATCCGGCTCACCCGACGCCAGGCCAAGGCACTGGCCGAGCACCTCGACCGCGTGGTGAACGACCTCCACCCGGCCTCGCCCGACGAGCCGGCCCATGGCGTGCTGGTGAGCGTCTACCGACATCAGCCGACGATGCGGGTCGGCTCCTCGCCGAGGTAGGGAGCCATGCTGCGGACGTCCTGGCAGAAGAGGTGGGAGTCGCCGGCCATCAGCTGCTGGCCGACACCCGCTCGGGGGGCTGGACCCAGGAGTCCAGACCCCCGGCCGGATCAGACGATCGCCCAGGCCACGGCGGCGGCCGCGAAGCCGGTGACCGAGAGCACGGTCTCCAGCACGGTCCAGGTCGCCAGGGTCTGCTTCACGGTGAGGTTGAAGTAGCGCGAGACGATCCAGAAGCCGCCGTCGTTGACGTGGCTGAGGATGATCGAGCCGGCGGCGATCGCGACCGCGATCACGGCGAGCTCGGGCTGCGAGTAGCCGTCGCCCAGGGTGGGCGCGACGATGCCGCCGGTGGTCACGATCGCCACGGTCGCGGAGCCCTGGGCGATCCGGAGGCCGCAGGAGATGACGTAGGCCAGCAGCAGGACCGGGAGGCCGGCGTCGGCGAGCACCTCGGCGAGGGCGGCGCCCACGCCGGTCGCGGAGATGACGGAGCCGAAGAACGCGCCGGCACCGACGACGAGCAGGATCATGCCGACCGGTCGCAGCGAGGCGCCGGTGAACTCCGAGATCTCCTCGAGCCTCATGCCGCGGCGGATGCCGAGCAGCCAGAAGGCGAGCAGCACGGCGATGGTGAGCGCGATCGCCGGGTTGCCGAGGAAGGTGAGCACGCTGAGCAGCCGGCCCGGGTCGAGCAGCATCGTGCCGAAGGTCGCGCCCAGGATCAGGACCAGCGGCACCGCGATCACCCCGAGGACCAGGGCGAGCGAGACCGGGGCGACCGGCGTCCTGTCCTGCTCCTGCTCAGCCTCGGTCTCGGCGACCAGCATCTCCTCGGGCACCGAGACCTGGACCCGCGGCGCGATCCACATCGGGAAGAGGATCCCGGCCGCGGCGAACGCCGGCAGGCCGCAGAGCAGACCCATGATGATCAGCCAGCCGAGGTCGACACCGAGGAGTCCGCCCAGGGCCGTCGGGCCGGGGTGGGGCGGTAGGAACGCGTGGGTCATCGACAGACCCGCGAGGACGGGGAGGGCGTAGAGGACGAGCGAGCGACCGCCTCGGTGGGCCGCGACGTACACCAGCGGGGCGAGGACGAAGATGCCGATGTCGAAGAAGACCGGGATGCCGAAGATCAGGCCGACCAGGCCCATCGCGACCGGGGTGCCGCGCTCGCCGAAGATGCCGATCAGCTTGGAGGCGAGCACGTCGGCGCCGCCGGACCGCTCGAGCAGCGAGCCCAGCACGGTGCCGAGACCGATGATGAGCGCGATGTGGCCGAGCACGCCGCCGAAGCCGGTCTCGATGAGCGACTCCTTCGAGGCGAGGGCCGTGCCGACCATCTGCTCGACGGAGAGACCGGCCGCGACGGCCAGGCCGATGCCGCTGATGAAGAGGGCGATGAAGGGTTCGAGCTTCACCTTGATGATCAAGAAGAGGAGCACGGCGATCGCCACTGCGCAGAGCAGCAGCAGCCCGGTCGTGCTTGTCTGGAGCCAATGCATGGTCGGTTCTCCTGTGGGTCAGGTGGGGGACGGTTCAGCGCAGAGCAGCGCGGAACCGGGCGGCGTTGGTGGTGATCTGCTCCCACCGGGCCTCGTCGACGTCGGCGGGCTTCACCACCGACGTCCCGGCGGTCACGGCGATGGCGCCGGCCCGTAGGAACTCCGCGGCGTTGTCGTCGTCGACTCCGCCGGAAGGGATCAGGGCGACCTCGGGGAACGGCCCCCGCAGGTCGGAGAAGTAGCGCGGGCCGACGGCCCGGGCCGGGAAGATCTTGACCGCGTCGGCGCCGAGTGCGGTCGCGGTCAGGACCTCGGTCGGGGTGAGCGCGCCGAGGACGACGGCGGCACCGGCGGCATGACCCGCGGCGACGATCTCCGCGGCCTCCGCCGGCAGACCCGGCGTGACCAGGAACCTCGCCCCGGCGGCGAGGGCGGCGCGAGCCTGGTCGACGGTCAGCACCGTCCCGGCGCCGATGACGATGTCGTCCTCGGCCCGGGCGGTGACGTCGGCGAGGAGATTGGTCAGGCCCGGCGTCGTGTAGGTCAGCTCCACGGTCCGGATGCCGCCGGCCGCCAGGGCGTGGCACAGCGCGACCGGATCCTCGAGCCGGGAGGCGCGTACGACGACCAGCGCCCGGTCGGCGCGGAGCGTGTCGATCACGGGGTTGCTGGCGTTCATCGGGGTCGGGTTCCTTCCTCGGTGCGGCGCAGCGCCCGGCCGGGCAGCGCGTCGGTGCGGTGGCCGTCCTCGATGACGGCGGTGCCGTTGACCAGCACCCAGTCGATGCCGCGCGCCTGCTGCTGCGGCTCCTCGAAGGTGGCGGTGTCCTGGACGGTGTCGGGGTCGAAGAGCACCAGGTCGGCGGCGTACCCCTCGCGGACCAGACCGCGCTCGCGCAGCCGCAGCCGGGAGGCGGGGCGGCCGGTCAGGTGGTGGACGCAGTCGACCAGGTCGAGCACGCCGAGGTCGCGTACGTAGCGGGCCAGGTAGCGGGGAAAGGTGCCCCACGCGCGCGGGTGCGGGCGCTCGCCGACGAGGATGGCGTCGCTGCCCCCGCAGTGGGTGCGGTGCCGCATGATCGTCTGCACGTTCTCCTCGTGGCCGACGTGCTGCAGGATCGTGGTGGCCATCCGGTCGCGGACGAGCAGGTCGAAGAAGACCTCGGTGGCCACCTGGCCGGACTCCTCGGCGATCTCGGCGACGGTGCGGCCGACGTGGCGCGACAGCTCGGGGTTGCGTACGCCGCTGATCTGGATCGTGCGCCAGTCGGTGACGCAGCCGTGGCAGCCGTCGGTGCCGACGTGGTCGAGCTCGTGCGCTATCCGGGCACGGTCGGTCGGGTCCGCGATCCGGGCGAGCAGGGCGTCCGGGCCGCCCGCGGTCGACCAGCTGGGCAGCACCGCGCTGAGCGTGGTGGCGCCGGGGAGGTAGGGGTAGGTGTCGAGGGTGATGTCGACGCCGTCGGCCAGGCCGGCCTCGATGAGGTCGACCAGCTCACCGGCACGCCCGCGGTTGGGCTCGAAGTTCATGGTCGCGTGGGTGAGGTGGAGGGCGCACCCGGAGGTGCGGGCGACCTCGATCATCTCCGCGTACGCGTCGAGGGCCCCGGCCCCGTAGGACCGGTGGTGCGGGCTGTAGTAGCCGCCCGCCTCGGCGACGACCCGGCACAGCGTGGCCAGCTCCTCGTCGTCGGCGAACATGCTCGGCGGGTAGGTCAGCCCGCTGCTCATCCCGACCGCGCCCTCCTCGAGACCGACCCGGAGCAGCCGGGCCATCTCGGCGACCTCGGCGGAGGTCGCGGGCCGGTTGTCCGGGCCGACGACCATCAGCCGCAGCGTCCCCTGCGGCACGAGGTACGCCGCGTTGCACGCGATCCCGCGGTCGAGCCGGTCCAGGTAGCCGGCGACGGTGTCCCAGTCGAAGTCGAAGTCGTCGGGCTCACCGTTCCAGCCTGCGATCTGCCGGCGCAGCTGGGCCCGCGCGGCGGCGTCGGCCGGCGCGAACGAGAGTCCGTCCTGTCCGACGACCTCGAGCGTGACGCCCTGGCTCACCTTGGCGGTATGGTCGGGGTTCACCAGGATCTGCAGGTCCGAGTGGGCGTGCATGTCGATGAACCCCGGGGTCAGCGCCCGCCCGGCGGCGTCGATGGTGCGCCCCGCGGCCGGCACCGAACCGTCGGTGTGGATGCCGGTGATCCGGCCCGCGTCGATGCTGACGTGGGCGGGGAAGGCCGGGGCGCCGCTGCCGTCGATGACGGTCGCGTCCCTGATCAGCAGGTCGGTCATGGTCGTTCCTCTCAGAACCAGGTCCGGACGAGGTCCACGACGACCGGGTCGTCGGCGTCGGCGTCGTCGAGGACCGGGACGAGGCCCCACTTGTCGAAGGCGGTGCACGGGTGCGAGAGCCCGAGGCGGAGCTCGTCGCCGATCACGACGGGCGCCTCGACGGCGGCGGGGTCCCAGCGCAGGAAGCCGTGCTGGTCGTTGAGCGCGGTGACCTCGACGCCGGTGAGGGGAGTGGCGGGGGACCCGGTGGTCCGGGCGCGCCGCAGCTGGGCCTCGGGAAGACCCTCGTCGAAGGGCAGGTCGCGCTTGCCGGCGTCGAACAGCGCCAGCCCGGGCTCCGGCTGCGAGGAGATCCGCACCCAGCCGTGCAGCGCGCTTCGCAACCCCGGCCCGGTGGTGCGGGGCGCACTCCCCAACGGGGAGATGCCGCGGTAGAAGCCGTCGTCGTGGGTGATGTAGGCGCCGCTGCGCAGCACCACCCGGGCCTCGTCGGTCGCCACGAGCGGCGCGAGCGCGTCGGCCACCTGCTCGAAGTAGGCGCTGCCGCCGGCGCTGACCACCGGGGTCCGGCCGCTCGGCAGCAGGCCGGAGATCCGCCGGTGCAGGGAGACCAGGCTGTCGACGTACGCATGGACGATCTCGAGCGCGGCCTCGTCGGTGGTGTGCGCCAGGGCGCCCTCGTAGCCGGTCACGCCGGCGAGCGCCAGATGGGGTGAGGCGGCGATCGCCTCGGCGACCGCGACGGCGGTCTCCTCGTCCCGCGCACCGGTGCGACCGCCGGCGGCGCCCCGCTCGACCAGGACGCCGAGCGGGCGCCGCGGGCCGGCCTCGGCGACATGGGCGGCGAGCGCGTCGTGCATCAGGGACACCGTCCGCGGCGAGTCGGCCCACACCAGGATCTCCAGATCCGTGTCCTCGGTGAGCTGGTCGGAGATCCAGCGCAGGGTGAGCGGGGAGACGATCGCGTTGGCCACGATCACCCGGGAGACGCCGAAGGCGCGGGCGACGGCGAGCTGATGGAGGTTCGCGACGGTGATCGCCCAGGCACCGGCGCCGAGCTGCTCGGCCCAGAGCTGGGGTGCCATCGTGGTCTTGCCGTGCGGGGCGAGCGCCATGCCGCGCTCGGCGCACCAGGCGGCCAGCACGTCACGGTTGTGGGTCATCGCGACCCGGGAGAGGGAGAGCACGGGCGTGGGCAGCTGGGAGAGCCGCGGCGCCGCCTCGAGCACCTCGGCGACCGTACGTCCCCACAGCGAGGGCGGGATCGCCTTGTGGCGCCAGTCGACCCGCTCGTCGCGCAGCGCGGCGACGGCGGTCGTGTCGATGTGGGCTGCCGGGTGATCCATGGCCCGTCCTTCCTTGCGTTGCATATTGTGCAACTCTGATTGCGTATTTCGATTCGTTAGTTGTAGCATCGGTCACAGCGGCCGTCAACGGCGCCGCGGAGAACCAACAGGGAGGAGCCCCGTTCGTGGGCAGTAGCGGAGACGTGCGAGTGGTCTGTCTCGGGGAGGCGATGGTCGTCCTGCGTCCGGAGGGCGAGCAGCCGCTGGCCGCAGCGACGACCCTGCGCCGCTCGGTCGGTGGCGCCGAGGCCAACGTCGCCGGAGGTCTGGCCGCTCTCGGCGTGCGGACCGCCTGGGTGTCCCGGCTCGGCCGGGACCCGTTCGGCGACGTCGTGACCGACGACCTGGCCGCCCGCGGCGTCGACGTCGAGACCGAGCGCGACCCGCAGCGGCCGACGGGGCTCTACCTGAAGGACCCGGCCCCCGAGGGCAGCCGGATGCACTACTACCGCGCCGGCTCCGCGGCGGCCGCGATGGACGCCGACCTGCTCGACCGGCCCGGGGTCGCCCACGCGCTGGCCACGGCCGCGGTCGTGCACACCTCAGGCATCACCGCCGGCATCCTCGAGGAGGGCTCGGCGCTGGTCGAGCGCCTGCTGGCCCTGCGCGAGGAGCTCGGCTTCCGGCTCAGCGTCGACCTCAACTGGCGCCCGGCCCTGTGGGCCGGCCGCAGCAACGAACGGCTCCTCGACCTGCTCCGTGCGGCCGACATCGTCCTGCTCGGCGCCGACGAGGCGCGGGCGGCGCTCGGTGTGCACACCCCGCCGGACCTGCGCGAGCTCCTGGGCGATCGCCCGAGACTGGTGATCAAGGCCGACTCCCACGCGGCGAGCGAGCACGACCCGGACGGCACGACCACCCAGGTCCCCGCGCTCCGCGTCGACGTGGTGGAGCCGGTGGGAGCCGGCGACGGCTTCGCGGCCGGCTACCTCGCCGCGCTCGTCGACGGCATCGGCCCGGTGGGCCGCCTGCGGCAGGGCCACCTGGTCGCGGCGGGCGTGCTGGCCGCGACCGGCGACCATGCGACACCGCCGGCCGCCGACGTACGCGCCCGGCTGCTGGACTGCTCCGAGGACGCCTGGGCCGCAACCCGGGTGAGCGCCGCCGGCATCGACTCCCCGGCCCTGATGACCCGGGAGGGGGCCCGATGAGCGAGCGTCAGCGAGCGAACATCGGATCTTTCATCGGGCCGCGTCCGTATTCTGGCGCTTGCGCTACGGAGGTGGCCCGATGAGCCAGAGTCTCTCCCGCGCGCTGCAGATCCTCATCGAGCTCGGCGAGGGCGAGCGGTCCCTCGACCAGGTGGCCGCCAGCCTCGGGGTCCACAAGACGACCGCGATGCGGCTGCTGCACACCCTGGAGGCCGACCGGTTCGTACGCCGCGACGACCGCCAGCGCTACCACCTCGGTTCCCGGCTGTTCGCGCTCGGCGGCGCCGCGCTGGCCCAGCACGCGATCCGCGACGTGGCCCAGCCCCATCTGACCCGGCTGGCGGCCGAGACCGGTGGGCAGGCCGTCCACCTGGCCGGCTACGAGAACGGCACGGCCATCTACCTCGCCAAGGTGGAGAGCACCCATGCGGTGCGGATGTACTCCCGGGTGGGGCTGCCGGCCGCGCTGCACGCGACCGCCGTCGGCAAGGTGCTGGTCGCGGACCTGCCGCCGGGGGAGCGCGAGGCCGTGATCGCGGGCATCGACTTCCATCCGTTCACCAGCCGCACGATCGCCGACGCGGCCGGCTACCGCGAGGTGCTCGCCCGCACCCGCGAGCAGGGCTGGGCCGAGGACGCCGCCGAGCACGAGGACTTCATCAACTGCGTCGGGGCGCCCGTACGCGACGAGACCGGGCGCGTGGTCGCCGCGGTCTCCGTCTCCGTGCCCGACGTGATCCTGCCCCGCGAGGGAGTGCGTGCCCTGGTGCCGCAGCTCCTCGCCGCCACCGAAGCGATCTCCGCCGACTGGGCCGGCCGGAGCTCATGAGAACACCCCGAGAGGAACCCATCCCATGACCGACACCCGCATCTCCACCGACCAGGCTCCCGCCCCCGCGCACACCTTCTCCCAGGGCGTCGTCCGTGGCGGCCTGATCCAGGTCTCCGGCCAGGGTCCGGTCGACCCCGCCACCAACGAATATCTCTTCCCCGGTGACGTGAAGGCCCAGACCGTGCGCACCCTGCAGAACGTGGAGGCGATCCTGGCTGCCGCCGGTGCGGGCTTCGAGGACGTGCTGATGCTCCGGGTCTACCTCACGACCCGCGACGACTTCGCCGCGATGAACGACGCCTACGGTGAGTTCATCGGCTCGCGGGTCGCCGAGGGCGGCATCCTGCCGTGCCGCACCACCGTGATGACCGGTCTGCCCCGCGAGGAGATGCTCGTCGAGATCGACGCGCTCGCCGTCGCCCGCTAGTCGATGACTCGCGCTAGTCGATGACCTGGGCCAGCTGCCGGCCCAGGTAGGGCGCCAGCGTGCGGGCGTAGCGCGAGGTGATGTGGTTGCCGTCGCGGTAGACGATGACGTTGCCGATCACCGCCGGGCAGACCCGCTCCTCGCAGAAGAGGTCGGTCATGTCGACCAGGTGGGCGTTGGGGTCGCGGGCGACGGCGTCGCGGTGGGGGTCCTTGACGAGCACGTCCGTGCGCGGCCGCCCGCACGCCGCGCCCGCGGTCTCGGGGGAGTGTCGCTGGATGCAGCCCAGGGTGGTGCGGAGGTAGGCGGCGGTGTCGGGCTCGAACATCGGGTTGTCGACCAGCGCGATCACCGGGACGTCCTTCGAGGGGCGGTGGCTCCATGCCTCGACCAGGCCGTTGACGGTCGACTCGTAGGGTGTCTCGCCGGCCAGCGGCTGGGTCGTCTTGCGGGCGGAGTGGGTGACGATGATCGCGTCGAGGTCCTGCTGCTCGGGAGCCCGCAGGTAGGCCTCGAGCTGCCGGTTCCACTCCGCGCAGGCGGGTCGGTTGTCGGCGATGTTCTGGCCGAGCGGGCGGGCGTTCCAGTGGCAGGCGGCGCGGGCGGCGACGTCGATGCGCCAGCTGCGCTGCTTGCCGATCAGGTCGAGCGCGCCCACCGGGGCGACGGCGTGGGAGTCGCCGACCATCAGCAGGCGCTTCTGGTAGCCCTCGACGGCGCCGTTCGGGCAGGCGCTGAACCGCACCGGGCGCTCCTCGAAGGACCAGCACTGCCCGCGGTTGTCGTCGTCCTCGCCGATCGCGGCCACCGCCGGGATCAGCTCGCCACGCAGCTCGGGGTTGCGGCAGGCGTCTCCTGACGAGCTCGCCGCCAGCGAGGCCGCGCCGAGGCAGTCGGTCGTGTAGGGGTCGGCGCTGGCGAGCCTGGCCGCCGCCGCGATGGCCCGGTCCTCCGAGCGGTCGATCGCGACCAGGCCGCTCGCGCCGGCGCCGACGGCGACCGCGAGGGCGGCCAGCGTGGCGACCAGGGCCCGCGGACCGCCGGGCCTGATGACGTACGTCTGCACCTGGCGGGTCACGAGCCGGTTGGTCGCCCAGGCGAGCAGGGTCGAGACGACCAGCACGCCCGCCGCCGAGGCGAGGGTGAGGCGCTCCTCGCCGGTGTAGTAGAGCCAGGCGATGAGCAGCGGCCAGTGCCACAGGTAGAGCTCGTAGGAGATGTCGGCGACGAACCGCAGCGGCCGGGTCTCCAGAAGGCGCCGCGGTCCCCGCGGCGACGGGGTCGAGCCGGCCATCACCAGCAGCGCCCCGGTGACCGGCCACAGGGCCAGCGGCCCCGGGAAGTGGTCAGCGCCGTCCATCACGAAACCGCAGCTCACGACCAGGGCGAGACCGGCCCACGCGGCGTACGGCTTGATGCTCTCCGGCAGGCTCACGCGACGCAGCGCGAGCGCGGTCAAGGCACCGGCGCCGATCTCCCAGAAGCGGGTGACCGAGTTGAAGTACGCCGCCGCCTGGTCGGCCGCGGAGACCTTGATCGCGTAGAGGAAGGAGACCGCGAACGCGGCCGCGGTCAGCACGAACAGCACCCGGGCGAGGCCCAGCCGCCCGCGCGTCACCACGCGGAGCAGGGCGGCGAGACCGACGACGGCCAGCGGCCACACCAGGAAGAACTGTCCCTGCACCGCGAGCGACCAGAAGTGCTGCACCGGGGTGGAGGAGGGCCCGGCCGCGCCGTAGGAGAGCTGGCTGGAGATGAGCTCCCAGTTGAGCAGGTAGGTCGCCGAGGCGATGATCTCGCGCGTCGTCTGGGTCCACAGCGTCTGCGGGATGAAGACGACCATCAGCGCGGCCGTCGCGGCCAGCACGAGCAGGGCCGGTGCGGCGAGCCGCGCGAACGTACGTCCGTAGTGCTCGCCCAGCCTCACCCGGCCGCGCTCGGCCTTGCCCACCAGCGACCGGGTGGCGAGGAAGCCGGAGATCACCAGGAAGACGTCGATGCCGCCGGAGACCCGGCCGTTGCCGAAGAGGTGGAAGGCGACCACCAGGGTCAGGGCGATGCCGCGCAGGCCGTGGATCTCGCTGATGTGTCCGGAGGTGTGCCCCGGGGTGTGCCCATATTTGGGGCTCTTGGGTTCGCGGTCGTCCCGGGTGGCCGGGGGAGTGGGGAAATCCGAGATGGCGGTCACGTGATCGCTGTTCTAGTGGACGTCGGTGTGCGGGAGCCGTCGCACCATAACGGGCAGTGGTGACGTGTTGGCGTACGGGCGTTGTCATTCCGTCATCGAGATCTCCTCGAAACCGTTTCACAACGCCGCCGGAGGAGATAGGTTGCACCCCGACGTGACTTAGATCACACCAGGACTGAGGAGTTCGAGGATGAACACGCACAAGATCGGCCGCCTCTTCGCGGTCGCCGCGGTCGCGACCCTGTCGACCGCAACGCTCGTGGCATGTGGCGGAAGCTCGGATGACGGTGACGGCGGCTCGGGCGACTCGGGCGGCACCGACGTCGGGGTGATCCTGCCCGACGCGACCACGTCTCCCCGATGGGAGTCCCAGGACCGGCCCAACCTCGAGAACGCGTTCAAGGACGCCGACCTCAAGGCCACGATCCAGAACGCTCAGGGCAACACGGCCAAGTTCGGCCAGCTCTGCGACAGCATGATCAACGAGGGCGTCAAGGTCATCATCATCACCAACCTCGACTCCGAGTCCGGCACCGCCTGCCTGAAGAAGGCCGCCGACGCGGGAGTGACGAGCATCGACTACGACCGGCTGACGCTCAACGGCGGCGCGTCCTACTACGTCTCCTTCGACAACGTGAAGGTCGGCGAGCTGATGGGCACCGGCCTGGACGAGTGCATCACCGCCGCGGGCAAGAAGGGCGGCAACATCGTCTACGTCAACGGCGCGGCCACCGACAACAACGCGGCCCTGTTCAAGTCGGGCTACGAGAAGGCGCTCAAGCCGAAGATCGACGACGGCACCTACAAGCTGGTCGGCGACCAGTCGGGGGAGTGGGACGCCACCAAGGCGGGCCAGGTCTTCGACCAGATGTACACCGCCAACGGCGGGAAGATCGACGGCGTGGTCTCGGCCAACGACACCATGGCCGGCGGCATCATCGCCCGGCTCAAGGCCAACAAGGTCCAGGGCAAGATCCCGGTGACCGGCCAGGACGCCTCGGTCGAGGGTCTGCAGAACATCCTGCAGGGCTTCCAGTGCGGCACCGTCTACAAGAACACCGCGCTCGAGGCCAAGGCCGCCGCCGACCTGGCGATCGCGCTGATCAACGGCGACGAGGACGCCGCCTCGGCGCTGGCCACCGGTTCCGTGAAGGACACCGAGGCCGGCAAGGACGTGCCCTCGGTGCTCGCCGAGCCCGTCTGGGTCACCAAGGAGTCGGTCGGCACCGTGATCAAGGACGGTCAGGCCGACGCCGCCGAGGTGTGCGCCGGTGCGATCGCGGACCTGTGCACCGAGAACGGCGTGCCTCAGTGAGTCCGCTGCTGGAGCTGCGCGGCGTCGAGAAGTCCTTCGGCGCCGTGCAGGTCCTGCGCGGAGTCGACCTCTCGGTGCGGGCCGGCCGGGTCACCGCGCTCGTCGGCGACAACGGCGCCGGCAAGAGCACCCTGGTCAAGGGGATGGCCGGTATCCACCTCTTCGACGCCGGCGACTACCTCTTCGAGGGCGAGCCGGTGAAGGTGACCAACCCGAAGGACGCCGCCGCGCTCGGGATCGAGGTCGTCTACCAGGACCTCGCGCTGTGCGACAACCTCGACGTCGTCCACAACATGTTCCTCGGCCGGGAGATGAAACGGCTGCGGCTGGTCGACGAGGACACCATGGAGCAGCGCGCTCGGGAGACGCTCGACGGTCTCTCGGTGCGTACGCTGAAGTCGGTGCGTACGCCGGTCGCCTCCCTCTCCGGCGGCCAGCGTCAGACCGTCGCGATCGCCCGGGCCGTGCTGTGGAACTCCAAGCTGGTCGTCCTCGACGAGCCGACCGCGGCCCTCGGCGTGGCCCAGACCGAGCAGGTGCTCCGGCTGGTGCGGCGGCTGGCCGACAACGGCCTCGGCGTCCTCCTGATCAGTCACAACCTCAACGACGTCTTCGAGGTGGCCGACGACATCGCGGTCCTCTACCTGGGGCGCATGGTCGGCCAGATCGATGCCGCCTCGACGACCCGCGGGCGGGTCGTGGAAGCGATCACCACGGGCGTCGTTCCTGAAGGAGGTGCCGCATGAGTATCGACACCGAAGACCGGCCGGTGGCGGATCCGTCGTCGCCGGACCCGATGCCGGACAACTCGCTGGGCGGGATCTTCCGGGCCTACCTGGCCAAGCTCAGGGGCGGTGAGGTCGGCTCGCTGCCGGCGGTGCTGGGGCTGGTCGCGCTGGTCGTGGTCTTCTCCGCGCTGCGGCCCGAGCAGTTCACCAACTCGTTCAACTTCGCCAACCTGATCGGCCAGTCGGCGGGCGTGACCGTGCTGGCGATGGGCCTGGTGTTCGTGCTGCTGCTGGGCGAGATCGACCTCTCGGCGGGCTTCGCGGGCGGCACCTGCGCCGGCGTGCTCGGGGTGTTCCTGACCCGGCAGGAGTGGCCGCTTCTCCTGGCGTTGGTCGCGGCGCTGCTCACCGGCGCGGTGATCGGCCTGCTCATCGGGCTGTTGGTGGCCAGGCTCGGGATCCCGTCGTTCGTGGTCACCCTGGCCGCGTTCCTCGGGTTGCAGGGCGTGCTGCTGTCGATGATCGGTGAGGGCGGGACGATCCCCTACCGCAACGACTTCATCAACGGCCTCAACAACTCCAACCTGCCGGTCTGGCTCGGCTGGGCGCTCGCCGTCGTCTGCATCGTGGGCTATGCGGCCACGACGTACGTCGCCGATGCGCGCCGCCGCGCCAAGAACCTCACGGTGCAGCCCATCCTGCTGTGGGCGCTGAAGGCCGGGCTGCTGACGGTCGTGGTGCTCGCGGTGGTCGGCTATCTCTCCGTCGAGCGCAGCCGTAACCCGGCGCTGACCTCGCTCAAGGGGGTGCCCGTCTCGTTGCTGGTGATCGTCGGTCTGCTGATCGTGCTCACCTTCATGCTGACCCGCACCGCCTGGGGCCGGCACGTCTACGCGGTCGGCGGCAACGCCGAGGCGGCGCGCAGGGCCGGGATCAACGTGTTCCGGGTCCGTCTGTCATGCTTCGTCCTCTGCTCGACCATGGCGGCGGTCGCCGGCATCATGATCGCCAGCCGCACCAACTCGGTGAACCCCAACACCGGTGGCGAGACCACGCTGCTCTACGCCGTGGGCGCCGCCGTCATCGGCGGCACCTCGCTCTTCGGTGGCAAGGGCCGCGTCATCGACGCCGTCATCGGTGGCACCGTGGTGGCCGTCATCGACAACGGCATGGGCCTGCTCGACCAGCCGCAGGGCACCGTCTGGATGGTCACCGGCCTGGTGCTCCTGGTCGCGGCCAGCGTCGACGCGCTCTCCCGGCGACGGGCCTCGGCCACGGGGCACGTGTAGCTGTTCCTTCAGCACGGTGTGCAGGCGAAGGCGCACATCCCCGGCGGAGCTCCGCACGGGATGTGCGCCTTTCGCTGCATCTATTGACGGAGGTACGCCACCGGGCCCCGGTCACGAGGCAGCCGCTGCACCGAGAGGCCGGTGCGCGGCCGGGCCGTCGGCCGCACCCGCCTCCGGCCCGCGGACGTCGCGGCGGCGCAGCCCGAGGATGCGTACGACGATCGTGGCCAGGTTCGCCACGGCCGCGATGCCGGTCCAGGCCATCAGCGCGGGGGAGTAGTAGGCGAGCTGGAGCAGGCTGACGTCGCGTCCTCCGCCGACGAGCAGCCCGATCAGGTAGGGGAGGCTGAACAGGAGGACGGTCGGCCCCAGCCGCGGCATCAGCCGCGCCGCGATCCGCCACCACGCCTTGCCGGCGTGCTTGCGCACCCACGTCCCTGTCCGGGCGAGACGCCGGACGCCGAGCACGATCGTCAGCAGCGTGAAGCCGGCCAGGACGAGGTCGGTCCAGAGCCGGATCGGCGGCATCGGGTCGGCCGTCCTGCCGTCGGTGATGTCGGCGATCCGGGTGCCGAGCCCGCCCGTTCCCTCGTTGCCCAGCCCGAGGCCGCTGTTGCCGATGACCACGATGCCGTGGCCGCTGTCGGTGAGGAGGACGTCGGCCGTATAGGTGAACCAGATCCCGCCGTGGCCCACCTCCGGGCCCGCCGAGCCGCGATCGACCTCCCAGCCGAGCGCGTAGGTCGCATCGCCCTGCGGCGTCTGCATCTGCCGTACGGTCCCCGCGGGCAGGACCCGGGTGCCGTCGGGGGCGACCCCGTCGTTCTGCTGGACGAGGAGCCACCTGGCGAGGTCCTCGGCCGTGGTGATCACGCCGTCGGAGCCGTTGACGAAGCGATGGGGCTCGGCGGCCGACGGGGTCAGGCCGTAGGCGCAGACGTGACCGTCGGCGACGTCGGCCGGAAGATCCTCGGGGGTGACGTCGATCGTCGTGGTGCGGGTCATCCCGGCGGGCCGGAAGATCTCACGCTCGAGATAGTCGCCGAACGGCTCGCCGGAGACCCTCTCCACGATGCGCGCGGCGAGGTGGAAGTTGGTGTTGGTGTAGGCGTACTCCGCACCCGGGTCGGTGGCCAGGCTCGCACCGCGAGCCCGGCGCTCGGCCGCGGCGAGCGTCTCCGGTTGCGGAAGGCTCTTCTCCCGCAGGGTGAGGTCGGTGATGCCGGAGGTCTGGGTGAGCAGATGCCGGACGGTGATCTCGGCGCCGCGCCGGTCGCGGATCCGGAAGTCCGGAAGGTAGTCGTAGACGGGCGTATCCAGGTCGACCCGGCCGGCGGCGACCAGCTGCATGACGGCGGCCGCCGTCATCGTCTTGCTCACCGAGGCGACCGGCATCCGCGTCGTCGCGGTGATCGTCTCTCCCCGGGAGTCGACGCCGTAGCCGGCTCGGTCGCTGATCCCGTCCCTGTCGGTCACGACCACGGCGATCCCGGGGTAGCCGCTCGCGGTCGCGAAGTCCTCGACGGCCGCGGCGATCCGGTCGTCGCTCTGCGCGGCGGCCGCCGGCTCGGCATGGAGTACGGCGGCGACGGCCGCGATGGCGAGAAGAGCTCCAAGACGTCGGATCATGGTGACCATCGTCGTGGCGCGATGCCTACGCAGTCGTCAGCCCGCGGGCTGATCAGCTGTCGTCCTCCGGGATGATCACGCCGGCGGCGCGGTGCTGCTGCGCACGACCAGCTCGGCGGGCAGCCGCAGGTGACGCTCGGTCTGCTTGCCCTCGAGCAGCTCCAGCAGGAGCTCGAGGGCGGCGCGGCCCATCTCGTGGAGCGGCTGGGCGACGGTGGTGAGCGGCGGGGTGGCGTCGCGGGCCTCGGGTACGTTGTCGAAGCCGATCACCGAGAGATCCTCGGGCACGCGAAGGCCGAGCGAGCCGGCGACCTCGATGACCTTGATCGCGGAGATGTCGTTGGCGGCGAAGATGGCCGTGGGCCGCTCGGCGACCGGGAGCGAGAGCAGCTCGCGGGCCGGTGCCTCGGCGACCTCGGGGTGGTAGCCGCCCACCCGGATCAGGTCGGGGGAGACGCTCAGGCCGGCGTCGTAGAGGGCCTCGCGGTAGCCCTGCTCGCGCAGGGCCGCCGAGCGGAGGTCCGGACGCCCGCCGAGGAAGCCGATGCGCCGGTGACCGAGCCCGATCAGGTGGTCGACGGCGAGCCGGGCGCCGGTGATGTTGTCGGCGTCGACGGTCATCGGGCCGTCGGGTCCGGTGTGGGGGTCGATCGCGACGACCGGGATGGTGGTCTCGTCGGTGATGATCATCGACGGGGTGACCACGATCGCGCCGTCGATCAGGGTGTGGCCCAGGCGGGACAGCGAGCGGCGCTCCCAGCCGGTGTGGTTGTGGGCGCCGCTGCGGCCGGCATGGGCCAGGAGCTCGTAGCCGGTGCCGTCCAGGGCCGCCGAGATGCCCTTGAGGAGCTCGGCGGAGTAGGGCTCGAACTCGGCCACGAGCACACCGATGACGCCGGTGGACTTGCGGCGCAGGCTCGAGGCGATCAGCGAGGACTGGTAGCCGAGCTGGTCGATCACCGCGAGGACCTTCTCGCTCGTCGCCTCGCTGACTCCGTAGCGCTCGTTGATGACCTTCGAGACGGTGGCCACCGAGACCCCCGCTTCCCGGGCGACGTCGGTGATCGTCACCCGGCGGGGGCGGGGCTGGTCGAGCGTACTCATGCCCCTGACAGTAGCCCACTTGGGGCATGTTCGATAACCATCTACGAAAACGTTATCGACAACGATTGACACGACGGCCCGGACTTGCCATGCTCGACCCCGATATGTGGCGGCAGTCACATGACCCATACATCCAGAGCTGTGACGAAGAGGTCCCAAGATGTCGAGGAAGACACAAGCGCTCGCCGCGCTGTGCGCCGGATTGATGATTGCCGCCACCGGTTGTGGCAGCTCGGGCGACTCCGGTGGCGACGACAACACCATCATCTGGTGGCACAACTCCAACAACGATCCCGGCAAGGGCTACTACGAGCAGGTCGCCAAGGACTTCGAGAAGGCCAACCCCGGCGTCGACGTCAAGGTGCAGGCCTTCGCCCACGAGGACATGCTCACCAAGCTCGACGCCGCCTTCCAGAGCGGTGACCCCGAGCAGATCCCGGACGTCTACATGGAGCGTGGCGGCGGCGAGCTCGCCGACCACGTCGAGGCGGGCCTGACCAAGGACCTGTCCGAGGACGCGAGCGACGAGATCGACATGATCGGCGGCTCCGTCGCCGGCTGGCAGGTCGACGGCAAGACGTACGCGCTGCCGTTCTCCATCGGCGTCGTCGGGTTCTGGTACAACAAGGACCTCTTCGCCAAGGCCGGCATCACCACCGCGCCGACGACGATGGAGGACTTCTACGCCGCCGTCGACAAGCTCAAGGCCGCGGGCATCCAGCCGGTCTCGGTCGGCGCCAAGGACGCCTGGCCGGCCGCCCACTACTACTACTGGACCGCGGTGCGGGAGTGCTCCGAGGACGTACTCACCTCGGCGGTCAAGAGCCTGGACTTCTCCGACGCCTGCTTCGAGAAGGCCGGCGACGACCTCGTCGACATCGTCGCGAAGAAGCCGTTCAACAACGGCTTCCTCTCCACCGGCGCCCAGGAGGGCCCGACCTCGGCCTCCGGCCTCCTCGCGACCGGCAAGGTCGCCATGGAGCTGGCCGGTCACTGGGAGCCCGGCGTGATGCAGGGCATCACCGAGGACAAGAAGGGACTGGGGGACAAGACCGGCTGGTTCGCGTTCCCGCAGATCGAGGGTGGCCAGGGCGACCCGGCCGCGCAGATGGGCGGCGGTGACGCCTGGGCGGTCTCCGAGGGTGCGCCCGACGCCTCGGTCGACTTCGTGAAGTACCTCCTCTCCACCGACGTCCAGACGGGCTTCGCGAAGAACGGCATGGGCCTGCCGACCAACCCCGACGCGACCGGCGCGCTGACCGACCCGGCTCTGGCCGACCTGATCAAGGTGCGCGACAGCGCCCCGTACGTCCAGCTCTACTTCGACACCGCCTTCGGGCAGTCCGTGGGCGGTGCGATGAACGACGCCATCGTCAACGTGTTCGCCGGAAAGGGCTCGGCCGCCGACATCGTCAAGGCCACCCAGGCCGCCGCCGACAAGGAAAAGTGAGCTGACCCTGTGACACACGACGTGACCGAACCCGCTGCGGCGGCGTCAGGGCACGCCACCTCGGATGCCCGGCGTACAGGCGCTGTACGCCGGGCCCCCGGCGGTCCCGCGGGGACCGGCTCCGCCGGTCCGAACCGGCGTGGCGACGACTGGCGCAAGCGCCTGGAGATCCTTGTCTTCGTCACCCCTGCGCTCGCCCTCATCGCCCTGTTCGTCGCCTGGCCGATCGTCACCGCGGTGCGCTTCTCGGTCTACGACTGGAAGGGCTTCGGCGACCTGACCGACTTCGTCGGCCTGGAGAACTACGCCGAGGTCCTCGGCGACGAGGTCTTCCGCAGCGCGGTCGGCCACAACATGGTCATCGTGGTGGGCTCGATCCTGCTCCAGCTCCCGCTGGGCGTGGCGATCGCTCTCCTGCTCAACCGCAAGATGCGCGGCCAGGGCCTGCTGCGCACCATCATCTTCGTGCCGTACGTGCTGGCCGAGGTCATCGCCGCGGTCGTCTGGCTCCAGCTGCTGCAGCCGCAGTACGGCTTCATCGACGCCGTCACCGCGCAGATCGGGCTCACCCCACCCGAGCAGGGCTGGCTCGGCACCCCGGAGTACGCCCTGTGGATCGTGCTCCTGGTGCTGACCTGGAAGTACCTCGGCCTGGCCGTGCTGCTCTTCCTGGCCGGCATGCAGGGCGTCTCCGAGGAGCTCCACGAGGCCGCCCAGCTCGACGGCGCCTCCTGGTGGCAGACGCAGTGGCGGATCACGATCCCGCTGCTCGGGCCCACGATGCGTACCTGGGCGTTCCTGTCCATGATCGGCTCGATCCAGTGCTTCGACATGATCTGGGTGCTCACCCAGGGCGGCCCCGCGGACGCGACCGCCACCATGGCGACCTACCTCATCGACGAGGGCACCAAGCGCCACAACTACGGCATCGCAGGTGCCGCCTCGGTGATCCTGTTCGTGATCGCCTTCGCGATGGCGCTCGCCTACCAGGTCCTGATCCTGCGCCGTGACACCCAGGACGACACCCAGCGCTACACCCGGGCGGAGAGTGCTCTGTTCGGTGCCCTCTCCCGCAAGCGAAAGGCGGCGTGATGGCCGGCGTGACTCTCGACCCTCTCGCCGAGACCGGAAACGGCTCGGGCGGATCACTCCCGAAGCGGCGTCGCGCCGGGTCCGGCGGCGGCAATCTGTGGGTCTACCTGATCGCGCTGATCGTGGTCGCGATCACCGTCGGCCCGGTCCTCTACGGCGCGATGGGCGGCTTCCGCACCAACGCGCAGCTCGCCGACAAGCCGGCCGGGCTGCCCGACCCGTGGGTGTGGAGCAACTACGCCGGCGTGCTGAGCAACCCCTCGTTCTGGCAGTACGCCCTCAACTCGACGATGATCGCGATCATCACCACGGTGGTCACCGTCGTGTTCGGGCTGATGGCGGCGTACCCCCTGGCTCGCTACCAGTTCCGGGGGCGCGAGGCGCTGTTCATGGTCTTCGTGCTCGGCCTGCTCTTCCCGGCGGCTGTGGCGATCATCCCGCTGTTCATCATCATCACCCGCAACCTGCACATGGCGAACACCTGGTGGGGCGTGGCCCTGCCGCAGGCGGCGTTCGCGCTGCCGATGACGGTGGTCATCCTCCGGCCGTTCCTGATGGCGCTGCCCAAGGAGCTGGAGGAGGCGGCGCTGATCGACGGCGCCGGCCGGATCAGCGTCTTCTGGCGGGTCCTGATGCCGCTGTCGGCACCCGGGATGATCACCGTCGGCGTGCTCGCCTTCGTGACCTCCTGGAACGCCTACCTGCTTCCGCTCCTGCTGCTCCAGGACCAGATGCGCACCCTCCCGCTCGGCGTCGCCGACTTCTCCACCGAGCACTCCGCCGACACCGCCGGGGTCCTCGCCTTCACCACGCTCGCGATGATCCCCGCCCTGGTGCTCTTCCTCGCCTTCCAGCGTCGCCTTGTCAGCGGCCTGCAGGGTGCGGTCAAGGGCTAGAACGGACACCTCCTGTGACTGAACCGATGACCGACGCACCCCTGCCTGCCTGGCCGCGGGTCTCCGATCGCGTACGCGACCTGCACGCGCAGATGACCTTGGAGGAGAAGCTCGCCCAGATCGTGGGCTACTGGCTCGACCGCGGCGGCGACGTCGTCGCGCCGATGGCCAACGAGATGAGCCGCGACGCCGACGGCGCCGAGGACCGCCGCCTCTCGGAGATCACCGCGCACGGCCTGGGTCACTACACCCGGGTGTACGGCACCCGGCCGGTCGATCCCGCCGAGCGCGCCGCGTGGCTGTGGGCCGAGCAGCGTCGCCTGGTCGCGCAGACCCGGCTGGGGATCCCGGCCCTGGTCCACGAGGAGTGCCTCACCGGCCTGGCGGCCTGGCAGGCCGCCACCTTCCCGACGCCGCTGGCCTGGGGCGCCACCTTCGATCCCGAGGCCGTCGAGGAGATGGCCACGATGATCGGCGCTGACATGCGTGCCCTCGGTGTGCACCAGGGGCTCGCCCCGGTGCTCGACGTGATCCGCGACGCGCGCTGGGGCCGCTGCGAGGAGGCCATCGGCGAGGACCCCTATCTCGTCGGGACGGTCGCGACGGCGTACGTCCGGGGGCTGCAGTCCGCCGGCGTGCATGCCACGCTGAAGCACTTCGTCGGCTACTCCGGCTCGCGGGCCGGCCGCAACCACGCGCCCGTCTCCGCGGGACCTCGAGAGATCGCCGACATCTATCTGCCGCCCTTCGAGATGGCGGTGCTGGACGGCGGAGCGAGGTCGGTGATGGCGTCGTACAACGACATCGACGGGGTGCCGCAGCACTCCTCGGTCGACCAGCTCACCACGCTGCTGCGTGAGACCTGGGGCTTCGACGGCGTCGTGGTCGCCGACTACTTCGGGGTCGCGTTCCTCGCGGTGATGCACGCCATCGCCGCCGACCGCGGGCGGGCCGCGGCGCTGGCTCTGGAGGCCGGCGTCGACGTGGAGCTGCCGACGGGGGATGCCTACCTCGAGCCGCTCGCCGCGCTGATCCGCTCCGGGGAGGTCTCCGAGTCGCTCGTCGACCGGGCCGTGCTCCGGGCGCTCGCGCAGAAGGAGTCGCTCGGACTGCTGGATTCATCGTTCGTGACAGCTCTCGAGGAGGGTGCGCCGGAGTCGATCGACCTGGACTCCCCGGCCCACCGCGCCCTGGCACGCCGGCTGGCCGAGGAGTCGGTGGTGCTGCTCAGCAACGACGGGATCCTCCCGCTCGCGCGCGGCGCCGGCAAGGTGGCGATCATCGGTCCCAACGCCGATCGGTCCGAGGCGCTGATGGGCTGCTACTCCTTCGTCAACCACGTGATGGCGAGCTATCCCGACGAACCCCTCGGCATCGAGCTGCCGACGATCGCCGAGGCGCTCCAAGCCGAGCTCGGCGGCGCCCCGATCGAGGTCGTCGCCGGATGTGACGTCGAGGGCTCGGACCACTCCGGCTTCCCGGCCGCCGTCTCGGCCGCCTCCGCGGCCGATGTGGCGATCGTCGTCGTGGGCGACCAGGCCGGGCTCTTCGGCCGCGGCACGGTGGGGGAGGGCAACGACTCCGAGTCGCTCGAGCTCCCCGGTGTCCAGCGCGAGCTGGTCGCCGAGATCGTCGCGACCGGGACGCCGGTCGTGCTGGTGGTCGTCACCGGCAGGCCGTACGCCATCGGCTGGGCGCTCGACGACGAGACGCGTCCGGCTGCGGTGCTGCAGGCCTTCTTCCCCGGCGAGGAGGGCGGGCCGGCGCTGGCGCGTGTCATCTCCGGCGCGGTCAACCCGTCGGGGCGGCTCCCGGTCTCGATGCCGCGGGTCTCCGGCACCCAGCCCTACAGCTACCTGCAGCCACTACTCGGCGGTCCATCCGAGGTCACCAGCACCGACCCGACACCGGCGCGCCCGTTCGGCTTCGGGCTCTCCTACACGACCTTCGGCTACAGCGGGCTCTCCGCCGACCGCTCCGTCGCGGCCGGCGGCACCTTCGGTGTCGAGGTGACCGTCACCAACCTCGGTGAGGTCGCCGGCGTGGACGTGGTGCAGCTCTACGGCCGCGACCTGCTCGCCTCCGTGGTGCGACCGGTCACCCAGCTGCTCGGCTACCAGCGCGTCGCGCTGGGACCGGGTGAGTCGGCGACGGTGCGCTTCGAGGTCTCTACGACCCGGCTGGCCTTCACCGACCGCAGCCTCACCCGCATCGTCGAGCCCGGCGATGTCGAGGTCTGGGTGGCCGCCTCGGCCGGGGAGAAGGTCGCCACCGCCGTCGCCGAGGGCATCGCGGAGCTCTCCGACGTCCAGGCCGCCTCGGCCGCCGGCGGGTCCGGCAGCGACAAGGCCCTGGTCACGATCACCGGCGAGGTCCACCGGGTCAGCGCGGCTGACCGGCGGATCACCACGGCGACGGTCTCGCCCTAGGGTCTGGTCCTAGTGCCTCGTCCTAGGGACGCCGGGCGAGGTGGGCGGCGGGATCGGCGATGACGCGGCGTACGACGGTCCCGGCCGCCCCGCGCACGGCGGCGTCGCTGCCGAGGCCGGAGACGAGCAGGCGGGGCGGCTCGGCGGCGCCGGTGTGGTGGCTGATGGAGGCCGCGGTCGCCGTGGTGAGCCAGGGCGCGAGCGTGGCGAACGCGCCGCCGAGCACGATCGCGGCAGGGTCGAGGAGGGTGAGCACCGAGGAGAGTGCGACCCCGAGATGACGACCGGCGTCGGCGACGGCATCGAGAGCGGCCCGGTCCCCGGCCTCGCAGGCCTGGGTGAGCTCGGCCATCGTCGCCACCTGCGCGCGGGCGAGGATCTCCTGCTGACCGGCCATCCGCTCCAGGCAGCCGTGGCCGCCGCAGCCGCACCGCGGGCCGTCGGGGGCGACCACGACATGACCGAGCTCGCCGGCACCGGCGTGCGCACCACGGAAGACCTCACCGCCGACCACGATGCCGCCGCCGATCCCGATCTCGCCGGAGACGTGCACGAAGTCGCGCAGCGGCGCGCCCTCGTGCTCGTGGCCGCCGAACCACATCTCGCCGAGAGCCGCGAGATTGGCCTCGTTCTCCAGGTCCACCTCGAGCCCGGTGCCCTCGTGGATCGCGGCGGCGAGGTCGACGTGGGCCCAGCCCAGGTTGGGAGCGCGCACGACGATGCCGTCGACCGCCAGGCCGGGCACCGCCACGCACGCCGCGGCCAGGGGGAGGCCCTGGGAGGTCGCGCTGGCGGCTGCCGTGCGGGCCACCTCGATGAGATCGGCGACCACCTCGTCGACCTCGCGGTCACGGTTGTCGCGGCTTACGACGTGGTGGTAGCGCGGCGCGCCGGTCAGATCGGTCACCATGGCGGCCAGGTAGTCGACGTTGATCTCCAGACCGAGCCCGGCGGCGCCTCCGGGGGCGAGGGTGAGCGCCGTGGCCGGCCGGCCGCGCTCGGTCGCGGCGGGGGCGCTCTCGCCGATCAGGCCGGCGGAGATCAGGTCCGTCACCAGCCCGGAGACCGACGACTTCGTCAGACCGGTGTGCACGGCGACCCGGGCCCGGGAGACCGGGCCGGTGCGGGCGACCTCGCCGAGCACGAGCGCGAGGTTGCTCGCCCGCATCCCGGCATGCTGGGAAGGCTCGGTTCGGACCGTCATGGATGGGATTAGACCAAGATCTGAACTTGAGGTCAACCAACCCACCTTCAGGCGTCGAACCGGTTGACAATGTGACGTGCATCGCGTTTCATCTGGGGTAGATAGTCCGAGTCGTGAACTAAAGTGAGGAACCAAGGCTATGACGGATTACACCCCCACCCCGGACGACAAGTTCACCTTCGGTCTGTGGACCGTCGGCTGGAACGGCCAGGACGTGTTCGGGTCGGCGAGCCGGCCGCACCTCGACGTCGCGCACTCGGTCCACAAGCTGGCCGAGCTGGGTGCCTACGGCATCACGTTCCACGACAACGACGTCTTCGCGATCGACGCGACCGACGCCGAGCGTCAGGCGGAGATCGACAAGCTGAAGGCAGCGCTGGACGAGACCGGCCTCAAGGTGCCGATGGCCACGACCAACCTCTTCGGCCACCCGGTCTTCCGCGACGGCGGGTTCACCTCCAACGACCGCGAGGTGCGCCGCTACGCGATCGCCAAGGTCGCGCGCAACATCGACCTCGCCGCGGAGCTCGGGGCCACGACGTACGTCATGTGGGGTGGCCGCGAGGGTGCCGAGTCGCACGCCTCGAAGGACATCGCGGCGGCGCTGGACCGATACCGCGAGGCGGTCAACCTGCTCGGCGACTACGTGACCGAGCAGGGCTACGACATCCGCTTCGCCATCGAGCCGAAGCCCAACGAGCCGCGGGGCGACATCCTGCTGCCGACGATCGGCCACGCCCTCGCCTTCATCAGCACCCTCGACCGCCCGGAGATGGTCGGTCTCAACCCGGAGGTCGGCCACGAGGAGATGGCCGGGCTCAACTTCGCCTCGGGCGTCGCCCAGGCGCTGTGGCACGGCAAGCTCTTCCACATCGACCTCAACGGCCAGCACGGGCCGCGCTTCGACCAGGACCTCCGCTTCGGCGCCGGCAACCTGCGGGGTGCGTTCAACCTGGTCGACCTGCTGGAGTCCAAGGGCTACGAGGGCCCGCGCCACTTCGACTTCAAGCCGCCGCGCACCGAGGACGAGGACGGCGTGTGGGCCTCGGCCGCGGGCTGCATGCGCAACTACCTCGTGCTGCGTGAGCGTGCCAAGGCGTTCCGGGCGGACCCGGAGGTCAAGGCCGCGCTGGAGGCCTCGCAGGTCGAGGAGCTGTCGGTGCCGACCCTCGCCGAGGGCGAGACGCTCGAGGACATCCGTCAGGCGAGCTACGACATCGAGAAGCTGGACCACGGCTACGGGTTCGAGCACCTCGACCAGCTGGCCATGGACCACCTGCTCGGGCTTCGTTAGGTTGCCAGGCATGTCGCTCGTCGCCGGGGTCGACTCCTCGACCCAGTCCTGCAAGGTCGTGATCCGTGATGCGGAGTCCGGGGCGCTGGTGCGCTCCGGCTCCGCGCCGCACCCCGAGGGGACGGAGGTCGACCCTGCGGCGTGGTGGACCGCGCTCCAGTCGGCCGCCGAGGCGGCCGGCGGGCTCGACGACGTCGCCGCGGTCTCCGTCGGTGGGCAGCAGCACGGGATGGTCTGCCTGGACGAGGCCGGAGAGGTCGTACGTCCCGCGCTGCTGTGGAACGACACCCGCTCGGCCGCCGCGGCCGCCGCGCTCAACACCGAACTGGGTGCCGCGGCCTGGGCCGAGGCGGTCGGCTCGGTGCAGGTGGCCAGCTTCACGGCCACCAAGCTGCGCTGGCTGGCCGAGCACGAACCCGACGCCGCGGCCCGGGTCGCGGCGGTCTGCCTGCCCCATGACTGGCTGACCTGGAAGCTGGCCGGTGCGCCGGGGCTGGCGGCGCTGCGTACGGACCGGAGCGACGCCAGCGGCACCGGCTACTACTCCGCGGTGAGCGGCGAGTACCGTCGCGACCTACTCAAACGTGCCCTCGGGCGCGACGACGTCGTGCTGCCGGAGGTGCTCGCGCCGTCGGTGTCGGCGGGACGTACGTCCTCGGGGGCTCTCCTCGGCCCCGGCTGCGGCGACAACGCCGGCGCGGCTCTGGGCGTGGGTGCCCGGCCCGGCGACGTGGTCGTCTCCATCGGCACCTCCGGCGTCGCGTGCGCGGTCTCGGAGACACCGACCTCGGACGCGTCGGGGACGGTGGCCGGCTTCGCCGATGCCACCGGCCGCTACCTGCCGCTGGTCGCCACCCTCAACGCCGCCCGGGTCCTCGACGCGACGACCCGGCTGCTCGGGGTGAGCCACGAGGAGCTCTCCCGGCTGGCGCTCTCGGCGCCGTCGGGGTCCGGCGGTCTCGTCCTGGTGCCCTACCTCGAGGGCGAGCGCACCCCCGACCGGCCCTCGGCCCGTGGCGTGATCCATGGACTGACCCTCGCCACCGCCGAGCCCGCCCACCTGGCCCGCGCCGCCGTCGAGGGCCTGCTCTGCGGTCTCGCCGACGGCATCGATGCGCTCAAGGCTCAGGGTGTCGCGGTCAATCGCGTCCTCCTCGTCGGCGGCGGCGCCCGCTCCGAGGCCGTACGCCGTCTCGCCCCCGTCGTCCTCGGCCACCCCGTCCTCGTTCCCGAGCCGGGGGAGTACGTCGCCGACGGCGCCGCCCGGCAGGCCGCCTGGACCCTCACCGGCGGCGAAGAGCCTCCCTCCTGGGAGCTCGCCGGCACCGAGACGTACGAGGCCGACCCCGACCCCGCCGTCCGCTCCCGCTACGCCGAGGTCCGCGACCTGACCGAAGGCATCTAGCCGAGTGGTCACCCCGGTCGGCCGAGAAGTCACGTACGTCGGCCGAGACGTCAGTTAGGTCGGCCGAGACGTCAGTTAGGTCGGGCGAGACGTCAGTTAGGTCGGGCGAGACGTCAGTTAGGTCGGCCGAGACGTCAGTTAGGTCGGCCGAGACGTCAGTTAG
>NZ_JZDQ02000030.1 GCF_000960475.2 Nocardioides luteus
CCGCCAGTTCCTCAACGCTCAGACGATCGGCCCGATCGGTATGTCCGAGGAGAAGGACGCCGACGAGCTGGCTGCGGAGAAGGACATGGGCCTGCCGCCGCTGCCGCCGATCCCGATGCAGCTCGAGCCGTCCAACGGCATCCCTCGCAAATACCAGCGCCCGCCGGGTGCCTGGTGCCGTGAGAACGGTGTCACCCCGCCGCCCGGATCGTTCCGTCCGGATGCCGCCATGGCTCCCGGCGGCGTGAAAGCAGACCCCACAGAGGCTCCACACTGATGTCATCTCTGACCGCCGCCAGGGTCCTGAAACCGATCGGGACCGCTGGCTCACTCTTCGCGTTCGGGCTGGACGTGGGGCGAGCCGTGTTCCGGCGCCCCTTCCAGTTCCGAGAGTTCATCCAGCAGGCGTGGTTCATCGCGTCGGTGACGATCGTCCCGACCGCGCTGGTCGCGATCCCCTTCGGTGCGGTCATCGCGCTGCAGGTGGGTGGCCTCGTGCAGCAGTTCGGTGCGCAGTCCTTCGTCGGGTCGGCCGCGGTCCTCGCGGTCGTCCAGCAGGCCGCCCCGATCGCGACCGCGCTGCTGGTCGCGGGTGCTGGTGGCTCGGCGATCGCCGCCGACCTCGGTGCCCGGAAGATCCGTGAAGAGCTCGACGCGATGATGGTTCTGGGCATCGACCCGATCCAGCGTCTGGTGGTCCCCCGTGTGCTCGCCGCGATGATGATCGCGGTCTTCCTCAACGGCCTGGTCTCGATCGTCGGCGTCATGGGTGGCTACGTCTTCAACGTCATCATCCAGGGCGGCACCCCGGGCGCCTACCTGGCCAGCTTCACCGCGCTGGCCCAGATGGCCGACCTGTGGCAGGGCCTGGCGAAGGCGCTCGTCTTCGGTCTGATCGCGGCGATCGTGGCTGCGTACAAGGGCATGAACGCGGGTGGCGGTCCGAAGGGCGTCGGTGACGCCGTGAACGAGTCGGTCGTCATCACGTTCCTGCTGCTGTTCATCGTCAACTTCGTGATGTCTGCGATCTTCCTGCAGATCATCCCAGCCAAGGCCGGATAGGGGGCGAGACGGATGGCGAACATGAAGGCGATCTACCAGAAGCCTGCCAAGAGCCTCGACCACCTCGGTGACGAGCTCAGTTTCTACATGCGTGCCCTCGCGTGGTCACCACGCACGCTGACGCGCTACAAGAAGGAGATCCTCCGGATCCTCGCCGAGGTCACGCTCGGCTCCGGCGCGCTGGCCGTCATCGGCGGCACCGTCGGCGTGATCCTGGCGATGACCTTCTTCACCGGTGCCCAGGTCGGGCTCTCCGGCTACACCGCCCTCGACC
This sequence comes from Nocardioides luteus, assembly GCF_000960475.2. Classification (GTDB taxonomy): domain Bacteria; phylum Actinomycetota; class Actinomycetes; order Propionibacteriales; family Nocardioidaceae; genus Nocardioides; species Nocardioides luteus_A. Next base: position 1,337 of record NZ_JZDQ02000030.1, read on the forward strand.
AGCTCGGCACGAGCGCGTTCTCGGGTTTCGTGTCGGCCTACTTCAACACCCGCGAGATCGCGCCGCTGGTCGCCGGCATCGCGCTCGCGGCGACGGTCGGCTGCGGCTTCACCGCCCAGCTCGGCGCGATGCGGATCTCGGAAGAGGTCGACGCGCTCGAGGTCATGGCGATCCCGTCGCTGCCGTTCCTGGTGACCACCCGGATCATCGGCGGTCTGATCGCGATCGTGCCGCTCTACGTCGTCGGTCTGCTCTCGTCCTACGTCGCCACCCGGTTCACCGTGACGCTCTTCTACGGACAGAGCGCAGGCACCTACGACCACTACTTCAACACCTTCCTGCCGCCCGGCGACGTGCTGTGGTCCTTCGGCAAGGTGCTGATCTTCTCGGTGGTCGTGATCCTGATCCACTGCTACCACGGCTACAACGCCTCCGGCGGTCCCGCCGGGGTCGGTGTCGCGGTCGGCAAGGCGGTGCGTACGAGCATCGTCGCCGTCTCCGTGCTCGACCTGATGCTCTCGATGGCGATCTGGGGCAGCACGACGACAGTGAGGTTGGCGGGATGACGCAGACGATGACGCCGCACCACGTGGAGCACACCGTTCCGGTTCCGCACAAGCGGAGCGCGGTGGCGCTCGCCTGGGGCCGGCAGAAGGGCAAGATCCTCGGGATCGTCTTCCTCGCGCTGGTCCTCGCCGCGCTGGTCCTGACCTGGGCGCAGTTCACCCACAAGTTCGCCCAGTTCGACACGATCACCCTCAAGGCCGACCGCATCGGCCTGCAGCTTCCCGAGCGTGCCGACGTCAAGGTCCGCGGCCTGATCGTCGGCGAGGTCCTCGACATGAAGCCGACCGAGGACGGCGCCGAGCTGACCCTGGGGCTGTTCCCCGACGAGATCAGCAAGGTCCACCCCGACGTGACCGGCGCGATCCTGCCCAAGACGCTCTTCGGGCAGAAGTACGTCTCGCTGATCCCGCCCGACACCGACTTCACCGAGTCGATCAAGCCGGGTGCGGTGATCGAGAAGACCAAGATCGCCACCGAGGTCCAGGCGGTGCTGCGTGACCTCTACCCGCTGCTGCGGACGATCCAGCCGGCCGACCTCAACAACACCCTCAACGCGATGGCCACGGCGCTGGAGGGCCGCGGCGACAAGCTCGGGGAGTCGCTCGACACCCTCGACTCCTACCTGAAGCGCCTGAACCCCGAGATCCCGGCGCTGATCGAGGACCTCGAGCTCGCCACCAAGGTCTCCGGGACCTACCAGGCGGTGCTCCCGGAGATCGGTCAGATCCTGCGCAACACCATCGTCACCGCGACCACCCTCGAGGACCGCGAGGTGCAGCTCAACAATCTGCTGACCGACGTCACCGCGTTCTCGAACACGGCCGACGACTTCCTCGACAAGAACGGCGACACGCTGATCGAGGTCGGCGAGGTCGGTCGTCCGGTCACCCAGGCACTGGCCCGCTACTCCCCGATGTTCCCGTGCCTCATCGGCGGCATGGACATCCTGACGGACGAGTTCACCGAGGTCTTCCGCAACTACACCGTGCACATCACGCTCGAGACGCTCCCGCACCAGTCCCGGGCCTACACGCCGGCGGACAAGCCGCGCTACGGCGAGGACAGCGGTCCCAACTGCGGCGAGCTCCCGAACGCCCACTGGAACCAGAAGAGGCCGTTCGCCCCCTTCCCCAACAAGAACGACGGTGTGGACGAGCCCACCGGAAAGGGCGTCATGCGCTCCGCCACAGGGTCGGCCGGCTACTCGGCGATGTCCTATGTCGGTACGTCGGCCGAGACCGATGTCATCAACGAGCTGTTCGCCCCGGGGCTGGGCATGAGCGCTGACGAGGTCCCCGACCTGGGCGCGCTCATGCTGGGTCCGGCCGCGCGTGGAGCGGAGGTGAGCTACGAATGAGCGCCGTGAAGCTCTTCGACGCCAAGACGTTCCAGGACTTCTGGAAGCTGATCATCTTCGTGATCGTCACGACGCTGGCCACCGGCCTGCTCGCGATCACCATCGGCAACGTCACCTTCGGCAGGAGCGATGAATACAAGGCCGTCTTCACCGACGTCACCGGTGTGAACAAGGGCGACGACGTACGCATCGCCGGGGTCAAGGTCGGCTCCGTCAAGGGCATCGAGATCTCCGACGACGCCCACAGCGCGGTGGTCACCTTCACCGTCGACAGCGCGCAGCAGATCGCGACCACCACCGAGGCGACGATCAAGTACCGCAACCTGATCGGCCAGCGCTACCTCGCGCTGACCAACCAGCTGGTCGGCGACGCCTCGGCGATGCAGGAGGGCCAGACCATCCCGGTCGGGCAGACGCATCCGGCGCTCGACCTGACGGTGCTCTTCAACGGGTTCAAGCCGCTCTTCAAAGCACTCTCGCCCAACGACGTCAACACCCTGTCCTACGAGATCGTCCAGGTGTTCCAGGGCGAGGGCGGCACCTTGGAGAGTCTGCTCTCCCACACCGCCTCGCTGACCTCGACGCTGGCCGAGAAGGACCAGATCATCAACGCCCTGGTCGACAACCTCACCGAGGTGCTCGAGCACGTGGGTGATCGGGAGAAGGAGCTCTCCAGCCTGATCGTCACCTTCCGTGACTTCGTCGGTGGTCTCAACAAGGACCGCGAGGCGATCCTGGGCTCGCTCGACCAGATCTCGGCGCTCTCCGTCGAGACCGCAGACCTGGTGCACGAGACCAAGGACCCGCTCCTGGACGACCTGCGCCAGGCCCGGAGGTTCTCCGACGAGGTGGCCAAGGACAAGCGCCAGCTCGACGACGCCCTCGAGCTCCAGCCGATCAAGCTGGACAAGATCGGTGCGACCGCGACCTACGGCGGTTGGTTCAACTTCTACCTGTGTGGCCTGCGGGGCACGATCCGAGACCGTGACGGCAAGGACCTCGACATTCCGATCTACAAGCCCGGTCAAGCGAGGTGCAACCTCGGATGATTCCCTTCCGCGAACGTAACCCAGTCAAGATCGGCGCCGTCTCGATCGCCGTTCTCCTGATGCTGTTGGTGATGGCGTTCAAGGCCGACAGCCTGCCGCTGATCGGTGGTGGCACCACCTACTACGCCAACTTCTCCGAGGCCGGTGGCCTGAAGGCCGGAGACGAGGTCCGGGTGGCCGGTGTCCGTGTCGGCAAGGTCAACTCGATCGAGCTCGACGGCAACCAGGTCAAGGTCGCCTTCAAGATCCGCGAGAAGGTCAACTTCGGTGAGAACTCCGGTGCCGGCGTACGCGTGAAGACGCTGCTCGGTGACATGTTCCTCGAGCTGGAGCCGGCCGGCGAGGGCCAGATGAAGGCGGGAGCCACCATCCCGGTGGACCGCACGGAGTCTCCCTACGACGTGGTCGAGGCCTTCGAGGGCTTGGCCGACACCTCCGCCAACATCGACAAGGACCAGCTCGCCGCGGCGCTCACCACGCTCGCCGACCTGACCCGGTCGACGCCGGAGGAGTTCCAGGCAGCCCTCACCGGCGTCTCGGATCTCTCCCGCAACCTGGCAGCCAAGGACGAGCGCATCGACTCGCTGCTCACCCAGCTCGACCGGGTGACGAAGGTGCTCGACGAGCGCGACGAGGACCTGATCACGCTGATGAACAACGCCAACCAGCTCTTCGCGGCGCTGGTCGAGCGGCGTGAGGCGGTGCACAACCTGCTCGTCTCCACCCAGCAGCTCGCCAAGGAGCTCTCGCAGCTGGTCGACGACAGCCGCGCCGACCTGAAGCCGGCGCTGGAGAGCCTCGACGTGATCCTCGACGTGTTCACGAAGAACGAGGAGAACCTCGAGAAGTCCCTCAAGCTGATGGCGCCGTTCTACAAGGTCTTCAACAACACTCTCGGCAACGGTCCCTGGTGGGACACCTACATCCAGAACATGCCTCCTGTTCCGGCTCTTACCGGGGGGACCTCATGAACAAGTTCATCGTTCCGATCATCATCGGTGCGTTGGTCCTCGGTGTCGGCGCGTGGGCGCTGGTCCGCGACACCGGCGAGAAGACGCTGGTGGCTCACTTCCCGCGCACCGTCTCGGTCTACGAGGGCAGCGACCTGCGCGTGCTGGGGGTCGCCGTCGGCAAGGTGACCGCGGTCGACCCGAACGGCACCGACGTCAAGGTCACCATGGAATACAAGGGCGACGTCAGCCTGCCCGCGGACGCCAAGGCCGTCATCATCTCGCCGTCGATCGTCGGCGACCGCTACGTCCAGGTCACGCCCGCCTACGACGGCGGCAAGAAGCTGGCCGACGGCGCGGTGCTGAGCACCGACAAGACCTCGGTCCCGGTGGAGCTCGACCAGATCTACTCCAGCGTCGACGACCTGGTGGTCGCGCTCGGTCCCGACGGCGCCAACAAGAACGGCGCCCTGACCGACCTGCTCCAGCAGACCGCGAAGAACCTCGGCGGCGAGGGCGAGAAGATCAACTCGACCATCGGCGACCTCGGCAAGCTGACCAAGACGCTCGACAATCGCGACGAGCAGTTCTTCGACTCCGCCAAGCAGCTCGAGGGCTTCATCAGCACGCTGTCGGAGAACGACCAGACCGTACGCGACTTCGCCCAGGCCCTCTCGGAGGTCTCCTCGATGCTCGAAGGTGAGCGCAAGGAGCTCGCCGCGTCGATGAAGAACCTCTCCGTGGCGTTGACCAAGGTGACCGACTTCGTCCGGGAGAACAAGTCGATCCTGAAGGAGGACATCCAGAGCCTCAACCGGATCGGCAAGGTGCTCGTACGCCAGCGCGATGCGCTCAACGAGAGCCTCGAGACCGCCCCGCTGGCCCTCAACAATCTGGGTCTGGCCTACAACCCCGAGACCGGCACGCTCGACACCAACGCCAACATCACCATGGTCCTCGACGAGATCATCAAGAACCCGGCCTCGTTCCTGTGCAGCCTGGTGTCCCAGGCGACCAACGGCGGCAGCGCCGAGCTCTGCTCCGAGATCCGTCAGCTTCCCGGTCTCAACCGCGCTGCCGCGATCGGACCCGGTACCGGATCGTCCTACGGGGTTCCTTACGACATGTCGCTCGGCGGCCTCGTGGAGGTGAAGTGATGCTGAAGCGGAACCCGAAGCCAGCGGTGCAGTCCACCATGAAACGTGCCGTCCAGGCGCTCGTCGGCGTGATCCTCGGCGCGCTGGTGCTGACCGGTTGTGGCAACTTCTCCGTCTACGACCTGCCGCTCCCGGGTGGTGTGGACGCCGGAGAAGAGCCGATCGCGGTCAAGGTGCAGTTCCAGGACGTCCTCGATCTGGTGCCGCAGTCGACCGTGAAGCTCGAGGACATCGACGTCGGCAAGATCGACAAGATCTGGCTCGACGACGGTGTCGCCACCGTCGAGATGCTGCTGAAGAAGGACGTCGACCTGCCGAGCAACGCCCGGGCGTCGATCCAGCAGACCTCCCTGCTCGGCGAGAAGTTCGTCCAGCTGGAGCGTCCCGCCGAGCCGGCGTCGACCAAGCTGGCCGACGGCTCGACCATCCCGCTGTCGCAGACCGGCCGCAACCCGGAGATCGAAGAGGTCTTCAGCGCGCTGAGCCTGCTGCTCAACGGCGGCGGCGTCGCCCAGCTGAAGACGATCTCGACCGAGCTCAACAAGGCGCTCGCCGGCCGCGAGGACTCCGCCCGTTCGGTGCTCCACCAGGTCGAGGCGCTGGCTCGCGAGCTCGATGACAACAAGCAGAAGATCGTCGATGCCATCGAGGCGCTCGACGCGCTGGCGAAGGCGACCAACGCGCAGATGGGTTCCATCGACGCCGCGCTCGACGAGCTGCCCTCGGCGATCAAGAGCCTGGACGGCCAGCGCGCCGACCTGGTCAAGATGCTCAAGGCGCTCGAGCGGCTCGGGGACACCGGCGTACGCGTCATCAGGGCGTCCAAGGACGACACGATCGGCATCGTGAAGGATCTGAAGCCGCTCCTGACCAATCTGGCCGACTCCGGCGACAAGTTCGTCAAGGCGATGAACACGATCCTCACCTACCCGTTCGTCGACCAGGCGGTGGGTGGCTCTCCGCAGACCGCCCGCAACCTGCACATGGGTGACTTCGTCAACCTCGACGTCACCGTCGACCTCAACCTCGACACGCTGCTCGACAACGCTCCCGACCTCCCCAGCACCGTGTGCTGGGCGAAGGACCAGATCCTCGACAAGCTCCTGGGGCTGGACGGTCAGGCACTGCTGGACGGGCTCAACGAGGCGGTGAAGAAGGCCTGCGACGGCAAGTTCGCGACCGCGCTGTCCAACTGCCAGAGCGCGCTGACGTCCGGCCTCGCCGGGGACAACACGCTCGGTACGCTTCCGAAGGCATGTCTGGCCGACACCCTGAGCGGTCTCGTGGACACCCTGGGTGACCTGCTCAACCTCAATCTCACCCCGAGCACCAGCGGCGGGAGCTCCAGCGGCGACGGCTCGGGCTGCGTACTGCTCCTGTTCTGTCGCGCCGGAGCCACACCGGGGACGCACGCGGTGAGCTACGACGAGCTGAGCAAGGAGCTCGACCCGGGACTGACCGCTCTGCTGATCCCAGGACTGAGCACCTCGAGCAACACCCATGGGGAGGGCGTCTCATGATCACCCGCCGTACGAAGGTCCAGCTGATGGTCTTCTTGCTGATCACCCTGCTCGGGGTCAGCTTCGTCGGTGCACGCTACGCCCGTCTGGGGTCCCTGTTCGTCAAGGACCACTACGTCGTGATGGCTCACTTCGCGCAGTCCGGCGGCATCTACGAGGACGCCGAGGTCGACTACCGCGGCGTCAAGATCGGCCAGGTCGGCGAGCTGATCCTCAAGCGCAGCGGTGTCGACGTGACCCTGAAGATCGACAAGGCCTGGAAGGACAAGATCCCGGCCGACAGCCTCGCCGTGGTCGGCAACCGTTCCGCCGTCGGTGAGCAGTACGTCGAGCTGCAGCCGCAGTCGCAGGGCGGGCCCTACCTCGAGGAGGGGTCCGAGATCGCCCGCGCGGCGACGACCACGCCGCTGCCGACGGAGAAGCTTCTCGAGGACATCACCACGACGGTGAACTCGGTCGACCAGAAGGCGCTCACCACGACGATCGACGAGCTCGGCAAGGGATTCACCGGAACCGGTCAGGACCTGCAGACCATCATCGACACCGGCACGGCCTTCGTGGAGACCGCCAACCAGAACTTCGGCCTCACCACGGACCTGATCCGGGACAGCAACACGGTTCTCCAGACCCAGCTCGACAGCACCACGGCCATCAAGTCGTTCGCCAACGACCTGGAGCTGTTCACCGGCACCCTGGCCGGCTCGAACAAGGACCTGATCCGGCTGATCGAGAGCGGCTCGGCCAGCTCGACCGAGCTCCGACAGTTCCTGGAGGAGAACGACGTCGACATCAGCGAGCTCCTCAACGAGGTGCTGGTGACCGGCAAGGTCGTGCGCAAGAACCTGCCCGGCGTCAAGCACCTGCTCTCGATCTTCCCGATCGTCGTCGAGGGAAGCTTCGCGGTCGTCGACGTCGGCCACCCGGGCCTCGCGCAGGCCCACTTCGGGATGGCGCTGACCGCGCAGCCGCCGTGCAAACAGGGTTACGAGAGCACGAAGAAGCGCGACCCGCTCGACCTGGACTCTCGCCCGTTCAACACCAAGGTCTCCTGCACCGAGGACCCGTCGAAGTCCAACGCGCGTGGCTCCAGCCAGGTCCCGCGTGCCGCCGTCGGTGAGACGAGCTCGGTGGCGAGCTTCGACCCGGAGACCGGCGAGCTCTCCTGGAAGGACGCCTCGGACACCACCGTGTCGACCGCTGCTCCGTCCTCGTACGGCGACGACGCCTGGAAGTGGCTCTACCTGCAGCCGATGGAGACCGAGTAGTCACCAGCCCGAAACCCACGCAGCCGGCCGGGAACGGGGTCCCGGAGCGGTGCCGTGTCGTCCCGTTGCACCCGAAGCGTACGGTGATGACGCTTGGAAATGGCTCCTGGAGCCACTGACCACAGAGAGTGATCCGCTTTGACCACCACAACCGACCCCGGCCCTGACACGGGCGCAGCGACCGACCGGGCGACGCCCCAGCAGGGAGCGCTGCTCCGTCTCGGCATCCTGGTCGTGCTGATCGCGATCATCCTCGCGGCAGCCGGCTACATCGGCTGGCAGCTCACCCGCGGGGCCGAGGACTCGGTGGTGAGCCAGCGTGAGCAGGCGATGTCGGCGGCCGACAAGTTCGTCCAGCGGGTCAACACCTACGGCCCCGGTGACCTCGGCAGCGACAAGCAGACGATGCCGAAGTACCGCTCCCGGGTCGGGGAGCTGCTGACCTCGAAGTTCGAGAAGGAGTTCCTCGGCAACGTCGCCTTCGCCGAGGCCACCGTCGCCCAGACCGGCGTCGACCGCACCGTCGACGTGCACAGCGCCGGCGTCGCCGGCCTCGACGAGGACAGCGCGACCGTGCTCGTCGTGGCCGAGATCGCGATCAGCTATCCGAAGTCCGAGAAGTCGGAGGAGCGGGTCGACGCCGCCCGCCAGCTCTCCCGCACCGAGGTCGAGCTGATCAAGCAGGACGGGGAGTGGCTCGTCGACGACTGGTACCCCGCCGAAGAGACACCGAACGCCGGAAGCACCGAAGGGGCGACCCCATGAGTTCCGCGATGACCAGCCCGACCTGGTACGACGTGCTCGACGTCGAGCCCGACGCCACCACCGACGAGATCCGCACGGCGTGGAAGGCCGCGATCGCCGATCTGGATCCGACCGACCGCCGCTTCCGCACGCTCAACGAGGCCGCTGCCGTCCTTCTGGACGAGGAGAAGCGGGCTGCGTACGACGCGGGGCTGGCGACCCAGCAGGAGGCCGAGTCCGACGAGGCCGAGGCCGAGGACGCCGGCGAGGCCGACGCGGATGCGACCACAGCGGCGCCCGCCGAGGAGGTCGTCCCCGACGACGAGCCCGACCAGGCCGCCGACGAGGCCGATGAGGCCGACGAGGCCGATGAGACCGACGAGGGCGCAGCGGGCGCCGCGAAGGAGCCGGGCGGACGTACGCTCCCGCTGCTCCCGACCTGGAGCCTGGCGGCAGCAGGGGCCCTGGCGCTGGCCGCGGTCGTCGGGGCGGGTGTGGTCTTCTTCGGGCAGGAGAAGGTCTCGACCGTCGCCAACAACAACGTCACCACCAGCGTGGTCGAGGGTGCGGTGGGCAAGGAGATCACCCGCAACCACAAGCTTCTCGTCGAGGAGCAGGGTGCGGAGGCGCTGGAGGCTGCCAAGAAGGCGGCCGTCCCGCTGCTCTCCTACGACTACAGCAAGATGGACGAGTCGAAGGCCGCGGCCCACAAGGTGATGACGGCGGGCGAGAAGAAGGACTACGACCGCATCTTCGCCGTGCTCATCGACAACGTTCCCGAGACGAAGACCGTGGTCAAGACGCTGAAGCCGGTCGACGCCGGCGTCATCCGGGTCTCCGACGACGCCGTGCAGGTGCTGGTGCTGGTCGACCGTCAGGTCACCAACGCGCAGCAGACGACGCCGATCGGATATCAGGAGTACGCGATGCTCACGATGGCCAAGGTCGGCGACGAGTGGTTGGTGGACAAGCTCGAGACGCAGCCCGGCAAGGGCTGAGGGTCGACCGCTGCGCCTCACCTGTCAAGTGATCGGAATGACATTTCCGGAGGGCGGACCGATTGGCGCGGATGCTTGACCAGAGCCTCCTCTGGGGCGCATGATCATCCGCGATGCTCGACGAAGGCACTGCAGCACCGGGCCGATCTTCGAGCGCCGCAGGTGTGATGGAAGGTACTCCGGACTTTTAATCGGGCCCGGTGTTGTGAAGTGCGCTTTTGTGCCGTACTATGGCGCTTTGCGCATGCCTTCATATGCCCCTCAGCCTGCCCGGTGGCTGTTCGGTGGTCGGCAGCGCGAATCCACCTGCGAACCTTGTCGAAGGATTCCTCTTGGCCGCGCGCACCTCGTCGGGTGACTCCACCCCTCGCCGCATCTCTTTCGCTAAGATCTCAGAGCCTCTCGAGCTTCCTCAGCTCCTCGCCCTCCAGACCGACAGCTTCGACTGGCTGATCGGTAACGAGCGCTGGCAGGAGCAGGTCGCCGCCCGCGAAGCAGCGGGTGAGGACGTGTCCCACAAGTCCGGTCTACAGGAGATCTTCGAGGAGATCTCCCCGATCGAGGACTTCTCGGAGACCATGTCCCTCTCCTTCGAGAGCCCTGTCTTCTACGACCCCAAGTACACCGTCGAGGAGTGCAAGGAGAAGGACTTCACCTACTCCGCGCCTCTCTATGTCTCGGCGGAGTTCACCAACAACGACACTGGTGAGATCAAGGGCCAGACGGTCTTCATGGGTGACTTCCCGCTCATGACCGACCAGGGCACCTTCGTCATCAACGGCACCGAGCGTGTCGTCGTCTCGCAGCTCGTCCGGTCCCCGGGCGTCTACTTCGAGCGCACCGCCGACAAGACGTCCGACAAGGACATCTACACCGCCAAGCTGATCCCGAGCCGCGGTGCCTGGCTCGAGTTCGAGATCGACAAGCGCGACCTGGTCGGCGTCCGCCTCGACCGCAAGCGCAAGCAGAACGTCACGGTGCTGCTCAAGGCCCTCGGCTGGACCAACGAGCAGATCCGCGAGGAGTTCGGCGAGTACGAGTCGATGATGCTGACCCTGGAGAAGGACAGCACCACCGCCCAGGACGACGCGCTGCTCGACATCTACCGCAAGCTGCGCCCGGGCGAGCCGCCGACGCGTGAGGCCGCGCAGACGCTGCTGAACAACTACTACTTCAACCCGAAGCGCTACGACACCGCCAAGGTCGGTCGCTACAAGGTCAACAAGAAGCTCGGTCTGACCGAGGCCTTCGACCAGCAGACCCTGACCGTCGACGACATCGTCGCGACGATCAAGTACGTGGTGGCGCTGCACGACGGGCGTACGCAGCTGGAGACCCCGCAGGGCACGATCGACATCGCCGCCGACGACATCGACCACTTCGGCAACCGCCGGATGCGTACGGTCGGCGAGCTGATCCAGAACCAGCTCCGCACCGGTCTGGCTCGCATGGAGCGCGTCGTGCGCGAGCGGATGACGACCCAGGACGTCGAGGCGATCACGCCGCAGTCCCTGATCAACATCCGTCCCGTGGTCGCTGCGCTGAAGGAGTTCTTCGGCACCTCGCAGCTGTCGCAGTTCATGGACCAGAACAACCCGCTCGCGGGCCTGACGCACAAGCGGCGTCTGTCGGCTCTCGGCCCGGGTGGTCTCTCCCGTGACCGCGCCGGCATGGAGGTCCGAGACGTCCACCCGTCGCACTACGGCCGGATGTGCCCGATCGAGACCCCTGAAGGTCCCAACATCGGTCTGATCGGTTCGCTGGCCTCCTTCGGCCGGATCAACCCGTTCGGTTTCGTCGAGACGCCCTACCGCAAGGTCGAGAACGGCGTCGTCACCGACAAGATCGACTACCTGACCGCCGACGACGAGGACAAGTACGTCATCGCGCAGGCCAACGCGGCCGTCGACGAGAACATGCGGTTCGCCACCGAGCGCGTCCTGGTCCGCCAGCGCGACGGTGAGGTTTCCGAGCTCCTCGCCGAGGAGGTCGACTACATCGACGTCTCGCCGCGCCAGATGGTGTCGGTCGCGACCGCGCTGATCCCGTTCCTCGAGCACGACGACGCCAACCGTGCGCTCATGGGCGCCAACATGCAGCGTCAGGCGGTGCCGCTGGTCCGCAGCGACTCGCCGCTGGTCGGCACGGGTATCGAGTACCGCGCGGCTGTCGACGCCGGTGACGTGCTCGTCGCGAAGAAGGCCGGTGTGGTCAAGGAGGTCTCCTCCGACCTGATCGAGACCCTCAACGACGACGGCACCTACACCTCCTACAAGCTCGCGAAGTTCGAGCGCTCCAACCAGGGCAACTGCGTCAACCAGCAGCCGCTGGTCGACGAGGGCGCCCGGGTCGAGGTCGGCTCCCCGCTGGCCGACGGTCCGGCGACCCAGGGTGCCGAGATGGCGCTGGGCGCCAACCTCCTGGTCGCCTTCCAGTCGTGGCAGGGCCACAACTACGAGGACGCGATCATCCTCTCGCAGCGTCTGGTGCAGCAGGACTACCTCACCTCGATCCACATCGAGGAGCACGAGGTCGACGCCCGCGACACCAAGCTGGGTCCGGAGGAGATCACCCGGGACATCCCGAACGTCTCCGAGGAGATGCTGGCCGACCTCGACGAGCGCGGCATCATCCGCATCGGCGCCGAGGTCACCACCGGTGACATCCTGGTCGGCAAGGTCACCCCGAAGGGCGAGACCGAGCTGACCCCGGAGGAGCGCCTGCTCCGCGCGATCTTCGGTGAGAAGGCGCGCGAGGTCCGCGACACCTCGATGAAGGTTCCGCACGGCGAGGAGGGCACCGTCATCGGTGTCCGCGTCTTCGACCGTGAGGAGGGCGACGAGCTGCCGCCGGGCGTGAACCAGCTGGTTCGGGTCTACGTGGCGCAGAAGCGCAAGATCTCCGTGGGTGACAAGCTCGCCGGCCGTCACGGCAACAAGGGCGTCATCGCGAAGATCCTGCCGGTCGAGGACATGCCGTTCATGGAGGACGGCACCCCGGTCGACGTCCTGCTCAACCCGCTCGGTGTTCCGCGTCGTATGAACATCGGACAGGTCCTGGAGCTCCACCTCGGCTGGCTCGCCAAGCAGGGTTGGGACCTCAACCTCTCCGACGACCCCGAGGACAGCGCCTGGAAGCAGCGCCTGATCAAGATCCACGCCGACAAGGCCGAGCCGGGCACCAAGGTGGCCACCCCGGTCTTCGACGGTGCGCGTGAGGACGAGATCACCGGTCTGCTCGCCTCGACCCTCCCGAACCGGGACGGTCAGCGTGTGGTCGGCACCGACGGCAAGGCCCGCCTCTTCGACGGTCGCTCCGGCGAGCCGTTCCCGGAGCCGGTGGCCGTGGGCTACATGTACATCCTGAAGCTGCACCACCTGGTCGACGACAAGATCCACGCGCGTTCGACCGGTCCGTACTCGATGATCACCCAGCAGCCGCTCGGCGGTAAGGCCCAGTTCGGTGGCCAGCGCTTCGGTGAGATGGAGGTCTGGGCGATGGAGGCGTACGGCGCCGCCTACGCCCTGCAGGAGCTCCTGACCATCAAGTCGGACGACGTGCCGGGCCGCGTGAAGGTGTACGAGGCGATCGTCAAGGGCGAGAACATCCCCGACTCGGGCATCCCGGAGTCGTTCAAGGTCCTCGTCAAGGAGATGCAGTCGCTGTGCCTGAACGTCGAGGTCCTGAGCCAGGACGGTTCGGCGATCGAGCTCCGTGACGCGGAGGAGGACGTCTTCCGCGCCGCCGAGGAGCTCGGCATCGACCTGTCCCGCCGCGAGCCCTCTTCCGTAGAGGAAGTCTGACGAGCGGGAGGTGCGCCCGCGGGCGCACCTCCCTCCCTCAGTCCCCTTTAACTTTCCAAGAACTAACGAAGGAACTGGAAGCCACCGTGCTCGACGTCAACTTCTTCGATCAGCTCAAGATCGGCCTGGCCACCGCGGACGAGATCCGCGCGTGGAGCCACGGCGAGGTCAAGAAGCCTGAGACCATCAACTACCGCACGCTCAAGCCCGAGCGTGACGGCCTCTTCTGCGAGAAGATCTTCGGTCCCACCCGGGACTGGGAGTGCTACTGCGGCAAGTACAAGCGCGTGCGCTTCAAGGGCATCATCTGTGAGCGCTGTGGCGTCGAGGTCACCCGCTCGAAGGTACGCCGCGAGCGCATGGGCCACATCGAGCTCGCCGCTCCGGTGACCCACATCTGGTACTTCAAGGGCGTTCCGTCGCGGCTGGGCTACCTGCTCGACCTCGCCCCGAAGGACCTGGAGAAGGTCATCTACTTCGCTGCGTACATGATCACCTCGGTCGACGAGGACGCGCGTCACCGCGACCTGTCCTCGCTCGAGGCCAAGGTCGACCAGCAGCGCAAGATGCTGACCGGCCGGCTCGACGTGGCGATCAACGACCGCGCCAAGAAGCTCGAGACCGACCTGGCCGCGCTCGAGGCCGAGGGCGCCAAGTCCGACGCCAAGCGCAAGGTCAAGGACGGTGCCGAGCGCGAGATGAAGCAGCTGCGCGACCGCACCGAGCGTGAGGTCAACCGTCTCGACGAGGTCTGGGACACCTTCAAGAACCTGAAGGTCCAGGACCTCATGGGCGACGAGCTGCTCTACCGCGAGATGAAGACCTGGTTCGGCAAGTACTTCGAGGGCCACATGGGCGCCACGGCGATCCAGAAGCGCCTCGAGAACTTCGACATCGAGGCCGAGGTCGAGAACCTGCGCGAGACCATCGCCACCGGCAAGGGTCAGCGCAAGGTCCGCGCGCTCAAGCGCCTCAAGGTCGTCGACGCCTTCCGCAAGACCGGCAACCAGCCGACCGGCATGGTGCTCGACGCCGTCCCGGTCATCCCGCCGGACCTGCGCCCGATGGTGCAGCTCGACGGTGGCCGCTTCGCGACCTCCGACCTCAACGACCTCTACCGTCGTGTGATCAACCGCAACAACCGCCTCAAGCGTCTCCTCGACCTCGGTGCCCCCGAGATCATCGTGAACAACGAGAAGCGGATGCTGCAGGAGGCCGTCGACTCGCTGTTCGACAACGGTCGTCGTGGCCGCCCGGTCACCGGGCCGGGCAACCGTCCGCTGAAGTCGCTCTCCGACATGCTCAAGGGCAAGCAGGGCCGCTTCCGTCAGAACCTGCTCGGTAAGCGCGTCGACTACTCGGGCCGTTCGGTCATCGTGTCGGGTCCGCAGCTCAAGCTGCACCAGTGCGGTCTGCCGAAGCAGATGGCCCTGGAGCTGTTCAAGCCGTTCGTGATGAAGCGCCTGGTGGACCTGAGCCACGCTCAGAACATCAAGTCCGCCAAGCGGATGGTCGAGCGGGCCCGCCCGGTCGTGTGGGACGTCCTCGAAGAGGTCATCACCGAGCACCCGGTTCTGCTGAACCGTGCGCCGACCCTGCACCGCCTCGGCATCCAGGCCTTCGAGCCGCAGCTGATCGAGGGTAAGGCCATCCAGCTGCACCCGCTCGTCTGCACCGCGTTCAACGCGGACTTCGACGGTGACCAGATGGCTGTCCACCTGCCGCTGTCGGCGGAGGCCCAGGCCGAGGCTCGCATCCTGATGCTCTCGACCAACAACATCCTCAAGCCGTCCGACGGTCGTCCGGTCACCATGCCGACCCAGGACATGATCATCGGTCTCTACTTCATCACCTCCGACCGCGAGGGTGAGGTCGGCGAGGGTCGTGCCTTCTCGTCCCCGGCCGAGGCCATCATGGCCTTCGACCACCTCGAGATCACGCTGCAGTCGAAGATCAAGATCCGCCTCGACGACATCGTCCCGCCGCTCGGCTACGACGTGCCGGAGGGCTGGACCGCGGGCGACCCGATCGTCCTCGAGACCACGCTGGGCCGGGTGATCTTCAACGACACCCTCCCCGCCGACTACCCCTTCGTGAACTACGAGGTCGGTAAGAAGCAGCTCGGCGCGATCATCAACGACCTGGCCGAGCGTTACACCAAGGTCGAGGTCGCGGCGTCGCTGGACGCGCTCAAGGACAACGGCTTCCACTGGGCCACCCGTTCGGGTGTCACGGTCTCCATCGACGACGTCACCACGCCGCCGAACAAGGCCGAGATCCTGGAGACGTTCGAGACGCAGGCTGCCAAGGTGCAGAAGCAGTTCGAGCGTGGTCTGGTCACCGACGAGGAGCGCCGTCAGGAGCTCGTCGAGATCTGGACCGAGGCCGCCAAGGTCGTCGGTGCCGCGATGGAGCAGGCGTTCGACCGCAAGAACCCGATCTTCATGCAGGTCACCTCGGGTGCTTCCGGTAACTTCAACCAGATCCGTCAGGTCGGCGCCATGCGAGGCCTGGTGGCGAACCCCAAGGGCGAGATCATCCCGCGGCCGATCAAGTCGAACTTCCGCGAGGGTCTCTCCGTCCTGGAGTACTTCATCTCCACCCACGGTGCTCGTAAGGGTCTGGCCGACACCGCGCTGCGTACCGCCGACTCGGGTTACCTGACCCGTCGTCTGGTGGACGTCTCGCAGGACGTCATCATCCGTGAAGACGACTGCGGCACCGAGCGCGGTCTGCCGAAGGTCATCGGTGTCGACCAGGGCGGCGTCGTCGTCAAGGACGACAACGCCGAGACCGCTGCGTACGCTCGCACGGCCGCCGTCGACATCGAGCACCCGGAGACCGGCGAGGTTCTCGCGGTCGCCGGTGAGGACCTGGGCGACGTCAAGATCGAGGAGCTGGTTCGCGCCGGCATCACCGAGGTCAAGGTCCGTTCGGTCCTCACCTGTGAGGCTCGCACGGGTACGTGTGCCAAGTGCTACGGCCGCTCGCTGGCCACCGGCAAGCTCGTCGACATCGGTGAGGCGGTCGGCATCATCGCCGCCCAGTCCATCGGTGAGCCCGGCACCCAGCTGACCATGCGTACGTTCCACACCGGTGGTGTGGCCTCGGCCGACGACATCACGCAGGGTCTGCCGCGTGTCGTCGAGCTCTTCGAGGCGCGTACGCCGAAGGGTGTCACGCCGATCTCCGAGGTCGCCGGTCGCGTCGAGATCGAGGAGACCGACAAGGCCCGCAAGGTCCTGGTCACCCCGGACGACGGTTCGGACGTCAAGGAGTACGTCGTCTCCCGTCGCTCGCGGCTGCGGGTGGCCGACGGCGACCACATCGAGGTCGGCCAGGCGCTGACCATCGGTACGCCGGACCCCAAGGAGGTCCTCCGTATCCTCGGTGTCCGCAAGACGCAGCAGCACCTCGTCGACGAGGTCCAGGCCGTGTACCGGTCGCAGGGTGTGTCGATCCACGACAAGCACATCGAGATCATCGTGCGGCAGATGCTGCGCCGGATCACGGTGCTCGAGTCCGGTGACACCAACCTGCTGCCGTCCGACCTGGCCGACCGCATCGACTTCGAGTCGGAGAACCGGCGCGTGGTCTCCGAGGGCGGCAAGCCGGCCTCGGGTCGTCCGGAGCTGATGGGCATCACCAAGGCCTCGCTGGCCACCGAGTCCTGGCTGTCGGCGGCCTCCTTCCAGGAGACCACCCGCGTCCTCACCGACGCTGCCATCAACGGCCGCTCGGACTCGCTGCGCGGTCTGAAGGAGAACGTCATCATCGGTAAGCTCATCCCGGCCGGCACCGGCCTGGAGCGCTACCGGAACATCAAGGTCGAGCCGACCGATGAGGCTCGCGCCGCGGCGTACTCCGTGACCGGTTACGACAACTACGACTACGAGTTCGGCAACACCGGCGGCCAGGCCGTCGCGCTGGACGACTTCGACTTCGGCTCCTACCAGAGCTGATCGAGTGGTCATCTGAAGGCCCCGCCTCCCTCGGGAGGCGGGGCCTTCGCCGTTCCTCACGGGATCAGCAGCCAGCGGCCGTCCGACCCCGGCGCCGCGTCCGCCTCCTGGTAGGCCTCGGCGGCCTTGCTGAGCGGGCGGGTGGCGGCGATCCGGGTCGGCACGGTGCCGTCGGCGGCCAGCTCGAGGAGACCGGCCAGGACCGGTCCGTCGGCATGGCTCATCACGGTCGAGACCTCGATGCCACGCTCGGACTCCGGCGCCCGGCCGGGCTTGACGCTGATGTAGCGGCCGCCGTCGCGTACGCCTGCCAGGGCCGGCTCGTTCAGAGCAGCCAGATCGAGGACGGCATCGTGGGCGCGCGGCTCGATCTCGGTGACGGTCCGGTCGGCGCCGGTGGCGAGGTGCTCGGTTCCGGGACGTACGAGGGCGTCGACGGTCCAACCGTCGGCCTTCGCCAGAGCCAGCGCCCAGAGGCCGACCCCGCCGGCGGCGCCGGTGACGAGGAGGCTGCCGCGCTCTGGACCGAGCAGGTCGAGGGCCTGGCGGGCGGTGAGTGCGTTGAGCGGGGCTGCGGCGGCCGCCTCGAGCGAGAGCGCGGTCGGTACGACCGCGGCGTCGGCTGCGGGGAGCACGACCTCGGTCGCATGTGCACGGGCACCTGCGGCGGGGTTGCCGTGGAAGCCGGCGACCCGGTCGCCGACGGCGAAGCCGGAGACCGTCTCGCCGACCTCGGTGACCACGCCGCTGAAGTCGAAGCCGAGACCGATCACGTCGGGGAGGCCGATGGCCGCGTGGTCGGCGGCGACGAAGGCGTCGAAGAGGGTGAAGCCGGCCGCGGCCACCTCGACCCGGATGTCGTCGGTGCCCAGGGGCTGCGACGGGAGCTCCTCGAGGTGCGGGGTCGGGTCGCCGGCGCGGGAGATGAGTGCGTACATGGTGTTCGTCCTTCGGTATGTGGTCGACTGCTTGCATGCACTACTTTCGGTGCCCTACTCTCTATTGGGAAGAAGGCACTTTGAAGTGGTGTACGCACCTGGAGGTTTGCCATGGGGACGACAACGGCCGAGCGACCGAGCGGATTCGACGCGTTCACGGCGATGTGTCCGAGCCGGCGGCTGCTGGACACGATCGGTGACAAGTGGGTGAGCCTGGCGATCGTGGCGCTCGGGATCCGCGGGCCGCTGAGGTATTCGGAGCTGGCCTCCCAGATCGAGGGGGTCAGCCAGAAGATGCTGACCCAGTCGCTGCGGAAGATGGAGCGCGACGGGCTCCTGATCCGCACGGTGACCCCGTCGGTGCCGGTGCGCACCGACTACGAGCTCACCCCGCTCGGGCTGACGCTGCTGCCCGTCATCGCCCACCTCAAGGAGTGGGCCGAGGAGCACATGGCGGACGTCGATGCCGCCCGGACGGCGTACGACGCACGGGCCTGAGAATTTCTCGCAACCGGATGCAACGGACCATCAGGTCCGCGCGTCTCAGGGGTAGGACGATGAGTTACTGGCTGGGTGACATCTGGCTGACATCTGCTACTCGAGGAGCGAAGATGCGGCGCGTACGGCTGATAGTGGTCGGAGTCGGGATCTTCGGCGTGCTCGCGGTGGGAGGTTGCGGGTCGACGACGGACGGGGCGGTCGACTCTTCACCATCTGCCTCCGGGACCGCAGATCCTACCCAGGCCGGCAGCTCGCCATCGTCCCCGATTCAGTCCTCACCGGCGGCCACGGGGGGTTCGCCGGTGAGGACTGAGTCCCCTTCTTCCGATGCGGCGCCGGCGGATCCGGTGACGCCGAAGTGCGCCAACGCCGACCTGAAGGCCGGTTATCGCGCGACCGATGCGGGTGCGGGCTCGAGGTTCGGCGAGATCACCCTGACCAACGTCTCCGACCATGCGTGCGCCCTGGGCGGTTTCGGCGGGTTGTCGTACGTCGGGGGTGACAACGGCACCCAGATCGGCGCGCCGGCGTCGCGTGAGGGCTCGTGGCGCAAGGTGATCATGAAGCCCGGCCAGGTGGCCGTGAGCGAGGTCTCCGAGTCGACCGCCGAGAACTACCCGGCCGCGACCTGCAAGCCGGCCGAGGTGGACGGGTTCCGGGTCTACCCGCCCGACTCCTACGACTCCCAGTTCGTCCGCCACGAGACGACCGGGTGTGCGTCCAAGAAGGTGTCGCTCCTGTCTCACCACGCGTTCCACTAGCGGCCATCCGCCGGCGGGATCCTGTCGGGCATGAGACGTGTCCGAGCAGGCCTCCTCGTGTCCGCGGTGCTCCTGGCGAGCTCCGCCCTCACCCCGGCGCACGCCGCGAACGACTCGCGGACCTTCGATCTCCAGGCGCACCGCGGCGGCATCGCGCTGACGGTCGAGAACACGCTCCCGGCCTTCGAGCGGGCGCTGCAGCTGGGGGTGAGCACCCTCGAGCTCGATGTGCAGATCACCGAGGACGGCTACGCGGTCGTCACCCATGACCGGGACCCGAACCCGGCCAAGTGCGTCGACACCGCACCGGCCTTCCCCGGCGATCCCGAGTTCCCGTACGTGCCGAACCGGACCTACATCAAGGACCTGACGCTCGCCCAGGTGCGCACGATCGACTGCGGATCGCTGCGGCAGCCGCAGTTCCCCGAGCAGGAGCTGGCGCCGGGGGCTCGGATGCCGCTGCTCTCGGAGGTGTTCTCCCTGGTCAACAGCTACCACGCGGGCCAGGTCACGCTGAACGTGGAGACCAAGGTCGAGGCGGGTGCGCCGGAGCAGACCGCGCCCCGCGAGCAGTTCGTACGCGTCGTGCTGGCCGAGATCAGGCGGGCGCACATCCGCAACCAGGTCACGATCCAGAGCTTCGACTGGGGCGCGCTGAAGCGAGTCCGAGAGGTCGAGCCTCGGCTGCCGATCGTCGCGCTGACCAACGGGCAGCAGTTCCTCCAGCAGGGACAGCCGGGCGCCTCGCCGTGGCTGGGCGGGATCGACATCGACGACTTCGAGGGCTCGCTGCAGGAGCGGTACGTCGCGGCCGCGGACTCCTTCGGGGCCGACGCGGTCTCGCCGGTTCACGGTGACCCGCAGGGCGGCTCGGTGTCGGACCCCGGTTATGTGCCGTTCACGAACCAGGAGCTGGTCGACGCCGCGCACGCCCGCGGGATCGCGGTCGTGCCGTGGACGGTGGACGACGTCGCCACGATGGAGCACCTGATCGACCTCGGGGTCGACGGGATGATCACCGACCGGCCGGACGTGCTGCGCGAGGTGCTGGCCGAGCGCGGCTACAAGCTGCCGCGCATATATGCAGGTCACGTGTAGGAAAGTCGCCTACCCTCTGGGGTATGGCAGCTGATCTGGACAGACACGTCCGCGGGATCGTCGACGGGGTCGCCTACCTGGTGCTGGCGACCACGGATCCCGATGGGCGGCCGCGTACGTCGCCGGTCTACTTCTCCCACGACGGCTACCGGGACCTCTACTGGGTCTCGGCGCCGGACGCCCAGCACTCCCGCAACATCGTCCGCGACCCGCGGGTGGCCGGGGTCATCTTCGACTCCTCGGTGCCGCCGGGGTCGGGGGCGAGTGCTGCGTACGTGACCGGGATGGCCCGCCAGGTGCCCGACTTCGAGCTCGAGAAGCGCTGCGCGGTGGCGTTCCACCGGCTCGTCGGGACGGCTCGGGCGTTCAAGCCCGCCGAGCTGCGCGGCGAGGCGCCGCTGCGGCTCTACGTGATGGACGTCGAGCTCTGGGAGGCGCATCTGCCCGGGGTCGACCCGGACGACGAGGAGGCTCCGGAGACCCGGGTCGAGGCGGCGCCGGAGCTCTGAGGTCGTCAGGTCGCCGGGCGGAAAAGGAGATGGATCTCCTCGCGCAGCTCGAGCCGCTCGATGCCGATGCCGTAGACCGGTTCCAGGATCTCGGGCCGGAGCACCTCGTCGACGGTCCCGCGCGCGGCGACGCGGTGCTGGTCGAGCAGCACCAGGTCGTCGCAGTAGCGGGCCGCCAGGTTGAGGTCGTGGAGCACGACGATCGCCGTCGTCCCGAGTTTGCGCACCAGGGCGAGGATCTCGTGCTGGTAGCGGATGTCGAGATGGTTGGTCGGCTCGTCGAGGAGCAGGTGGGTCGCCTCCTGGGCCAGTGCCCGGGCGATGAGCACCCGCTGCCGTTCCCCGCCGGAGAGCGCGGCGAAGGAACGCGGACCGAGGTGGGTGCCGCCGACCCGCTCGAGGCACTCGGCCGCGATCTCCAGGTCGTGCTCGCCGGCTCTGGCGAAGGCGGACAGGTGCGGCGTACGTCCCAGCAGCACCATCTCGCCGGCGGTCAGTGTCCCCGAAAAATTGGGATCAGCGGTGCCGGACTCCTGGACGACGACGGCCAGCCGGCGGGCGACCTCCTTGGCCGGCAGGCCGGCGAGGTCGTCGCCGTCGATCTCGACGGTGCCACTGCCGCGGAGGGCCCCGTAGAGCAGCCGGAGGAGGGTGGTCTTGCCGCTCCCGTTCGGCCCGATCAGTCCGAGGACCCGGCCATCGTGGGAGGAGACGTCGACGTCGTCGAGGATCGTCGTCGTGCCGTACGTCCAGGACAGGCCGCGTGCCTCGATCACTGGGCGAACCTGTCGATGATCCGCTCCAGGCCGTCGACCGAGAGGGCCGAGGGCGGCTCGGTGAAGTTGAACAGCTGCGCCATCACGTCGCCGTTCCTGACCGCGGTGAGGTCCTCGGCGCCGGCCAGCTGCGTGATCGACTTCTCGACCATCGCAGGGTCGCCGGCGTTGTGGAGCAGGATGAGGACGTCGGGGTTGCGTTCGAGGAGGTCCTCGGTCGAGACCTCGAAGACCCGCTCGTCGACGTCGGCGAAGACGTCCTCGAACCCGGCTGCCTCCAGCTGCGGGTGGGCCATCGACCGGGTGCCGTAGGCGTAGGTCACGCCACCGCCGACGGTGGGGTAGAGAACGGCTGCCGTACGTCCCTTGCCGACCTTCTTCGTCTCCAGGTCGGTGACGCGTCTGCGCAGGTCAGTGACAGCCTGGGCGGCTTCGTCCGTCCTGTCGAAGACCCTGCCGTAGGCCTCCAGCTGGCTGTAGACGTCCTCGAACCCGGGGTCGTCGACGCCCTCGGGGCACATCGCCGGCTCCTCGAGGAGGTCGATGTCGACGGCGTCGAGGGTGTCCCGGGAGAGGTTGTCGACCTCGCCGATGACCAGGTCGGGCTGCTCGGCGATCACGACCTCCTTGGAGATCTGCAGGTGGCCGCTGGTGTCCATCTCGTCGGTGAGCAGCGGGATGTCGTCGAGCTCGGCCCGGGTCGCGGCGTCGTAGTAGTCGGCGGGGTAGTCACCGGCCCGGGCGACGACCTGGTCCATCACGCCGAGCGCGTGCAGGTAGGGCACTGCGGAGCTCTTCAGCATCACGACGCGCTCCGGCGGAGCGTCGAAGGTGACCTGGGCGCCACAGTTCTCGAGGGTGACCGGGAAGCCGTCTCGGGCGGCGTCGGTGCCGGTGGTGGTGGCGTCGGCGCCGCAGGCGGTGGTCGTGGTCAGCACGAGGGCCGCGGTGGCGATCATGGGGCGGATCATTCGTGGGCTCCTGAGGGGTCAGACGTCGCGCGCCGAGAAGCGCCGGATGAGGACGATGAGGAACGGGGCGCCGAGGAGCGCGGTGACGATCCCGATCGGGATCTCCTGGGGCTGGAGGAGGACCCGGGCGAGCACGTCGGCCCAGACCAGCAGGATCGCGCCCATGAGGGCGGCGGCCGGGACGGCGACGGAGTGGGCGGAGCCGACCGCGCGGCGGGCCAGGTGTGGCACGACCAGGCCGACGAAGCCGATGCTGCCGGCTGCCGAGACGACCACGCCGACGGTCAGGGCGACGACGACCAGCAGCAGGGTGCGGAAGCGGTCGGGGGAGATGCCGAGAGTGTGGGCGGTCTCGTCGCCGATCGCGAGGGCGTCGAGACCGCGACCGGACAGCGTCAGCAGGGTGATCGTGGTGGCGACCGCGACGGCCACGACGGCGAGCAGGCCGTCCCACTGCGCCAGGCCGAGCGAGCCGAGCAGCCAGAACATCACTGACCGGGCGCCCTCGGCCGAGCCCGAGGCGAAGATCAGGAAGCTGGTCAGACCGTAGAGCAGATAGCCGACCGCGACGCCGGAGAGCAGCAGCCGCAGCGAGGTGACCCGGCCGCCGCTGCGGGCGAGGGCGAAGACCAGGAACGATGCCGCGAGAGCACCGAGGAAGGCGGAGCCGGGCAGGGCGTACGCCCCCAGGCCGGTGCCCGCGCCGAAGAGGATCGCGGCCGCGGCGCCGCTGGAGGCGCCGGAGTTGATCCCGAGCAGATAGGGGTCGGCGAGCATGTTGCGGACCATCGCCTGCAGCGCCATGCCGGTGACGGCCAGGCCCGCGCCGACCAGGGCGCCGAGGAGCACGCGGGGGAGACGTACCTTCCACACGATCGCCTCCTCGGCGGCCCTCCAGCCGGCCTCGGGCAGGCCGAGGAGGTGGTGGCCGAGGATCTGGGCGACCGCCCCCGGGGTGACGTACGCAGCGCCCAGACCGACCGCGACGACGACCGTCGCCACGGCGGCTGCGAGGAGGCCGAGGAGCCAGCTGACGGCGCGCCGGCGGCGGCGACGTACGCCCAGAGGGTCGTGCACGTGGGGGCCTTCCGAGACTGCTTCGAGAGTTAATGCGAAGAACTTGCAATAACCTAGCAGGACCCCTTGCCGGCCGGAGGTGAGGGTTCTCTGACCGGGCCTGTGGCGGGTCTGGGAAGATATGCGCATGACCTCGTCCCTTCCGCAGTCAGCTGACGTGCTCGTCGTGGGGGCCGGGCCTGCGGGCTCGGCCGCGGCGACCTGGCTGGCGCGTGCCGGGGTCGATGTCCTGCTGACCGACGCGGCCGTCTTTCCGCGCGACAAGACCTGCGGCGACGGGCTGACCCCGCGCGCGACCCACGAGCTGGTCCGGCTCGGGCTGGAGGACTGGCTGCGTACGCACCCGGTCTCGAAGGGGCTGCGGGCGCACGGGTTCGGGCAGACGCTGCACCTGCCGTGGCCCGGTGGGACGCTGCCGTCGTGGGGGTCCGCGGTGCCGCGTACGGAGCTCGACGACCATCTGCGCACCGTGGCGATCAAGTCCGGCGCGACGGCGGTCGACGGGGTGCGTGCGGTCGACGTGCGCTGGGACGGGGCGCGGATCGCCGCCGTGGTCTTCGCCGGCGGCCAGGAGGTCGCGTGCCGGTCGGTCGTGGTGGCGGACGGGGTGCGCTCGCCGCTGGGCAAGGTGCTGGGGCGGGAGTGGCACCGCGACACCGTCTACGGCGTCGCCGGGCGGGCCTACATCGCCTCCGACCAGGCCGATGACGAGTGGATCTCCTCCCACCTGGAGCTGCGCGACGAGTCCGGTGAAGCGCTGCCGGGATACGGCTGGATCTTCCCGCTGGGCTCGGGCGAGGTGAACATCGGCGCGGGTGCGCTGGCCACCTCCAAACGTCCCGCCGACGTCGCGATCAAGCCGCTGATGCGGCACTACACCGAGCAGTGCCGCGAGGAGTTCGGCCTCAAGGGCGAGCTGCGGGCGGAGAAGTCCGCCCTGCTGCCGATGGGTGGCGCGGTCTCCGGCGTCGCCGGCGCCAACTGGGCGCTGATCGGCGATGCCGCCGGGTGCGTGAACCCGCTCAACGGTGAGGGGATCGACTACGGGCTGGAGACCGGGCGGATGGTCGCCGACGCGATCGTCGCCGGGGAGGACCTGGCCACCACCTGGCCGGCGACCCTGCGTGAGCACTACGGCGAGGCGTTCTCCATCGCTCGCCGCCTGGCCGGCATCGCGACCCGTCCCAAGCTGGTCTCCACCCTCGGGCCTGCGGGGATGCGCTCCGACTGGCTGATGACGCTGGCTCTGCGGTGGATGGGCAACCTCGTCACCGAGGAGGACCGTGACCGCGCCGCCAAGGTGTGGCGCTGGGCCGGTCGCCGCTCGCTCGCTCTCGACTCCCGACCCCCGTTCAGCTGATGGCGACGCGGAATCGGGGCCGCGGTGGGCGGCGACGCAAGCTTCCGATGGTGCAGCGGGTGGGGGCGTACGCCGTCATCATCAGGGCCGGCGCGGGCGCCGAGCCGGAGATCCTGCTCAGCCGGCTCTCGGAGAAGGTCACGCCGGAGGAGCGGTGGACGCTGCCCGGCGGCGGGATCGACCACGGCGAGGACCCGCGTGACGCGGTCGTGCGTGAGGTCTACGAGGAGGCCGGCGTGCCGGTCGAGGTCGGTGTCGAGGCACGGGTCTACTCCGTCCATCAGGCCAAGGCCTGGCGGCTGGGCCGACGGGTCAACTCCCACGCGATCCGGATCGTCTACGACGGCTGGGTGCCTCACGACGCTCCCGAGCCGCAGACGATGGAGGTCGACGGGTCGACGGCTGAGGCGGCCTGGCTGCCTCTCGCCGCGGTGGTGAGCGGCGAGATCCCGACGTCCCCGCTGGTCACCGACGCCCTCGAGGTGCACAAGCCGGCGCGGATGCAGCGGTTGGCTGCGTACGCGTTCATCACCCGTGCCGCCGACGACGCGATCCTGCTCACCCGGATCTCGCCGCTCGGCTACCACTCGGGCTCGTGGACGCTGCCCGGCGGCGGGGTCGACTTCGGGGAGCAGCCGCGGGATGCGCTGGTGCGCGAGGTGGTCGAGGAGTGCGGCCTGACCTGCGAGGTCGGCGCCCTGATCGACGTGCACGACGTGAACATCACCGGCACCGCTCCCAGTGGCCGTCACGAGGAGTTCCACGGCGTCCATCTCATCTTCGCCGCGACCGTTCCCGACGGCGCGGAGCCGCGGGTGGTCGAGGTGGGTGGCACCACCGACGCCGTACGCTGGGTGACCCGCCCCGAGTTGGAAACCCTCCCCCTCCTCGATGTGGTGGAGGCCGCGCTAGCCGCTGAGAAGTCAGAATCTGACGCCGAGTAGTCGAAATCTGACGCCGAGAGGTCGATTTCTGGTGGTGAAACGTCGATTTCTGGCACCGAGATAGTGCGTCCAAGGACGACCTCTCGCGGGCAGAAATCGACTACTCAAGGCCAAGAACTGACGTCTCGGCGTCAGATTTCGACTGTTCGGGGCGGGTTACCCTAGGTCGGCTTGGGTGCCGGCGTCTTGGGCCTCGGCGGCGGTCAGGATCATGGCTGCTGCTGCGGCGTCTTGGACACCGACGCCTACGGACAGGTAGACGTTGACGTCCGTCGGGGTTGGGCTGCGGTCGAGGGTGGCGCCGGTCAGGAGCGAGCCGAGGTCGGTGATCCGGTCCGGGTCGACCGAGCCGGAGGCGACGGCTTCGACGACTGGGCCGGAGTCGGTGAGCGCGGACGGACGGTAGTCGACCACGACCGTGGAGCGTGTCAGCAGCGACGGCGGCAGCTCGACGCGGTCGGGTGCGAAGGAGCCGACGCTGGCCACCGTGGTGCCGTCGGTGACCCAGGCGTCCTCGATGACCGGGGTGAGGGACGAGGTGCAGAGGACGACGATGTCGGCGTCGCGTACGGCCTGTTCCAGGTCGGTCATCGCGACGGCGCCGTGCGACCCGGCGATCTCGGTGGCCGCAGCATGGTCCCGGCCGTAGATCTGGAGCTCGGCGTCGGGATGGCTCACCGCGAAAGCGTCCAGGTGCGCGCGGGCCTGGGCGCCGGTGCCGACGACGAGGATTCTCCGGGCACCGGGAGCGAGCTGCTGCATGGCGAGGCTGGTCGCGGCAGCGGTGCGTAGGCCGGTGACGCTGTCACCGTTGATGATCGCGCGAGGCTCGCCGGTCTCGGCGTCGAGGACGGTGATGACCGAGTGCACGGCGCCGCGGCCACGGGCGGCGTTGGCCGGGTTGACGCTGCCGAACTTGCTCACCGCGGGGGCGTCGGGAGCGAGCCGGGAGGAGTAGCAGAACGAGACCGACGAGTCCGGTCCCGGAACGAGGAGCCGGGGAGGCTGGACGGCCTCCCCGGCTCCCAGTCGGGTGAACGCCTCGCGCTGGGACTCCAGCGCGAGCTGCGGCGTGAAGATGCTGCGTACGTCGGTGGCGGAGAGGATCCTGACGGTCACCCTCGCCACGTTAGACGGTCAGACCGTGGCCTTCTCGGTGGTCTCCTCGAGGGCCACGTCCTTGGTCTCCTTGCCGATCACCAGCGAGATCAGGGTGATGCCGGCCATGACGGAGAGGTAGACGCCGACCAGTACGGGCGAACCGTCGGCCTCCTTCCACAGCGCGACCGCGATGAACGGCGCGACCGCGGCGCCGAGGATCGAGGCGACGTTGTAGGAGATGCCGGAGCCGGTGTAGCGCACGCTGGTCGGGAACAGCTCGGGCAGCAGCGCGCCCATCGGCCCGAAGGTGAGGCCCATCAGGGAGAAGCCGAGGACGAGCCAGAGGAGTACGCCGGGGGTGCCGGCGTCGACCAGCGGCACCCAGGCCAGACCGAAGGCGATGATCCCGAGGGTGACCCCGATGAGCAGCCGGCGGCGGCCGAAGCGCTCGGCCAACGGCCCGGAGACCATGGTGAAGATGCCGAAGAAGATCACGCCGAAGATGAGCATCAGGACGAAGGTCGTGTAGCCGTAGCCCAGGCCGGGCACCGGCAGGTCCTTGGCAGCGGTGCCGAACGACAGCGAGAACGCGGTCATCAGGTAGAAGAGGACGTAGGTCGCCAGCATGAAGAAGGTGCCGAGGATCAGCTGCTTGCCCTGGTTGCGGACGACCGAGGCCAGCGGGACCTTGCGGACCAGGCCGGCGTCCTGGCTCTTGGTGAACACCTCGCTCTCGACCAGCCGCAGCCGGACCCACAGGCCGACGATCACCATGACCGCGGAGAAGAGGAACGGCACCCGCCAGCCCCACGCCAGGAACGCGTCGGACGGCTTGGTCGGGTCGGCGCCCTCCGCGGAGAGCAGCGCGGCGATGGTCAGGAACAGGCCGTTGGAGAGGATGAAGCCCAGGGGCGCGCCGAGCTGCGGGAACGTACCGAAGATCGCGCGCTTGCCCTCCGGTGCGTTCTCGGTCGCGACCAGCGCGGCACCGCTCCACTCACCACCGAGCGCGAAGCCCTGGGCCAGGCGCATCAGCACGAGCAGCGCGGTGGCGACCCAGCCGACGGTCTCGTACGTCGGGAGCGCACCGATCAGGAACGTCGCGATGCCCATGGTGAGCAGCGAGATCACCAGGGTCGTCTTGCGGCCGAGACGGTCGCCGAGGTGTCCGAAGAAGACCGCGCCCACCGGGCGGGCGACCATCGCCGCGCCGAAGACGGCGAAGCTCGCCAGGAGCGCGGTGGTCGGGTCACCGGCCGGGAAGAAGAGGGCGGGGAAGACGAGGACGGCTGCGGTCGCGTACGCGTAGAAGTCGTAGAACTCGATCGTCGTCCCGATGAGACTGGCGACGAGCACGCGCGAACGCGGGTTGGCCGGTGCGGGGGTGGCGGACATGGTCTCTCTCCGAGGTCTGTAAGTTCCCGCCTCTCGCGGGTCGTCCCATTATATGAGAGTCCGATATCGCTCCATGAGACGGGTTCGAGTTGTGGTCGTCGTCGGTGGGCGCTGGCCGGCGACCGCGCGGGGGTCTGTGACAATGAGCGGGTGAATGCGACTGCCTCGGATCTGGTGAATGAGCTGCGCAACCAGGGGATCAGCCGGGTCGACGACTCGCCGCTGGCCCGGGCGCTCTACTCCAGCGACGCGAGCCTCTACCGGGTCGTGCCGTCCGTCGTCGTGCGACCCCAGTCCCGCGACGAGCTGATCGGCGTGCACTCGGTGGCTCGATCCGTCGGGGTTCCGGTGACCATGCGGGGCGCGGGCACTTCCATCGCCGGCAACGCGGTCGGCTCCGGGATCGTCGTGGACACCCGAGACCTGCGGACCATCTACGAGATCGACCCGGAGGCGCGGACCGCGCGGATCGACCCCGGCGTCGTGCACGCCGACCTGCAGCGGGCCGCCGCTCCGTACGGGCTGCGCTTCGGGCCGGACCCGTCCACCCACACCCGCTGCACGATCGGCGGGATGATCGGCAACAACGCCTGCGGCAACCGTGCGCTGGGCTATGGCCGCACCGTCGACAACATCGAGGCGCTGACGGTGCTCTTCGGCAACGGCGAGCAGGCGAGCTATGCCGACGGCGTCTCCTCCGGGGAGACGGCCGAGCGGCTCCAGGCGCTCGTGGGCGCCAACCTCGGGCACGTGCGCACCGAGTTCGGCCGCTTCGGGCGCCAGGTCTCGGGCTACTCGCTCGAGCACCTGCTGCCGGAGAAGGGCGGCCGGGTGGACCGGTTCCTGGCCGGGACCGAGGGCACCTTGGCGACCATCCTGGAGACGACCGTTCGGCTCGTCGAGGACACGCCCGGACGGCTGCTGCTCGTGCTCGGCTACCCGACCATGGCCGAGGCGGCCGACGCGGTGCCGGGCCTTCTGCGGGTGGCGCCGGGGCGGCTGATCGCGTGCGAGGGGATGGATGCCCGGATCGCCGATCTGGTGCGCGCCAAGGGCCGCGCGGTGCCCGACCTGCCCAAGGGCGCCGGCTGGCTGATGGTCGAGGTCGCCGGTCAGGACGCGCCTGACCTGGTGAAACGCCTTGCCGCGGAGTCGGGTGCGCTGGAGTCGCGGGTGGTGGTCGATCCCCTCGAGGCTGCCGCGCTGTGGCGGATCCGCGAGGACGGCGCCGGCCTGGCCGGGGTGTCGCTGCCGACGCCGGCCCACTCGGGCTGGGAGGACGCCGCGGTGCCGCCCGAGCACCTTGGTGCCTGGCTGCGGGACTTCGAGGGGATCCTGTCGGACTTCGGTCTGCACGGCTATCCCTACGGCCACTTCGGCGACGGCTGCATCCACTGCCGCATCGACTTTCCCTTTGCGCCGGACTCGCCGGAGTCGGCTCAGGTCTTCCGCGAATTCATGACCGCGTGCGCCACGCAGCTGGTGACCTACGGCGGCTCGCTGTCGGGCGAGCACGGCGACGGGCGGGTGCGCTCGGAGCTGCTGCCGATCATGTACGACGAGACCTCCATCGATCTCTTCGAGCAGGTCAAGGGCATCTGTGACCCGTCCGACCTGCTCAACCCGGGCAACATCGTGCGGCCGGCGTCGATCACCGACGACCTGCGGCCGGTGCGGCCCCGGGCGCTTCCCCGGACCGGGCTGCGGCTGATCCACGACTCCGGTGACCTGGGTGCCGCCGTGCACCGCTGCACCGGCGTCGGCAAGTGTGTGGCCCCGAAGACCATCGGGGTGATGTGCCCCTCCTACCTCGCCACCCGCGAGGAGAAGGACGCGACCCGCGGGCGCGCCCGGGTGCTGCAGGAGGCGCTCGACGGGTCGCTCGTCGACGGCCTCGGCGACCCCGCGGTGGGCGAGGCGCTCGACCTGTGCCTGGCCTGCAAGGGGTGTGCGTCCGACTGCCCCACGGGCATCGACATGGCGACGTACAAGTCCGAGGCGCTCTACCAGAAGCACGACGTCCTCGGGGAGCGGCGGCCGCGCTCGCACGCTCTTCTCGGGCAGCTGCCGAAGTGGGCCCGGCTCGCGGCGCCGTTCACCCAGATGGCCAACGCGTCGCTGAAGGTGCGCCCGTTGGCGAAGATCGCCAAGAAGACCGCCGGCATCGACCAGCGGCGCTCGATCCCGGCGTTCGCGCCGAAGACGCTGAAGCGGTCGGCGCCGGTCGCCCGCCTCGGGGCCGAGACCCCGGACGTCTGGATCTGGGCCGACTCCTTCACCGACCACTTCTTCGCCCAGTCGGGTCATGGCGCGATCAGGTGGCTCGAGTCGCAGGGGCTGAACGTGCGCGTCATCGGCGACAAGGCCTGCTGCGGCCTCACCTGGATCACCACCGGTCAGCTCGATGACGCTCGCAAGATCATGGGGAAGACGGTCCGTACGCTGGCGCCCTATGTCTCCTCCGGCGTCCCGGTCGTCGGGCTCGAGCCGTCGTGCACCGCGACGCTGCGGTCGGACTCGGTGGAGCTCTCCGCGCTCCCCGAGGCCGAGGTCGTACGCGACGGCATGCTCACCTTCGCCGAGCTGGTCACCCGCCTGGTGGGCGAGGGCCGGGTGACCCTGCCGGACCTGACCGGCGTCGAGGTCGTCGCGCAGCCGCACTGCCACCAGCACGCCGTGCTCGGCTGGACCGCCGACGAGGCGCTCCTGAAGCAGGCCGGGGCGACGGTCACCAAGGTCTCGGGCTGCTGCGGCCTGGCCGGAAACTTCGGCGTCGAGGAGGGGCACTACGAGGTGTCGGTCGCGGTCGCGGAGACCCATCTCCTTCCTGCTGTCCGGTCGCATCCCGACGCCGTCGTCCTCGCCGACGGGATGTCGTGCCGCGTCCAGCTCGACGACCTCGCCTCGGTGCCGACCATGCATCTCGCCGAGCTGTTCGCGTCGCGGGTCTGACGGGTGGCCGGGATCGGGGATGGGTGTTGATGCCCGCCCCGCGCCTAGACTGAAGCGGTGAACCCGCGTTACCGCCGAATGATCATTCCCGGCGCGCTGGTCGCCCTTCTGCTGGTCGTCGTCATCGCCGGGGTGCTGAATTGAGCAGGGAGTCCGAGCCGCTGCTGCGGGCGCTGAACCGGATGCGATCGCTGATCCTCGATCCCGACCAGCTGGTCAAGGCGGTCGCGTCGGGCAAGCAGCGCGGCACCACGCCGAAGTGGCGACGTGCCGAGATCCGCTACGTCGACCTCAAGGCCGGGCGACACCTGCAGATCACGACGTACGACGCGACCCAGGCGTTCACCGCGAACCATCCCGTAGGAGATAGTTCGTCACTGGACGATCTTCTCGACGAACCGTTCGCCAACTGGATCGTCACGACCGCGACCGAGCAGACCCAGATCCAGGCGAAGACGCCGACGACCGCCCTCGTCTCGACCACCGAGCTGACCGCGCCGGTCGAGGTCGAACGTGGCCATGACCAGGCAAAAGAGCGGCTGCTGCCGGAGTCGGACCCGGTCTTCCGGGTCCTCGGCCTCTCGGACAAGGACGGGAAGCTGAAGCCGTCGCGCCAGGCGAAGTACCGCCAGGTCGAGGAGTTCCTGCGCCAGCTCGACGCCGCCCTGACCGACGCGATGAAGTCCGGCAAGGTCCGTCGGCCGACCGCCGAGGAACCCCTGCGGATCATCGACCTCGGTGCCGGCAACGGCTATCTGACCTTCGCCGCCCAGCGCTACCTCACCGAGGTCCGCGAGCTGCCCGTCGTCGTCACCGGCGTCGACGTCAAGGAGCAGTCGCGCGAGCACAACTCGAAGATCGCCGCCGAGCTCGGAGTGAACGCCGAGTTCGTGGCCGGGACGATCGACGACGTGCAGCTCGACCAGCAACCCGACGTGGTCCTCGCCCTGCATGCCTGCGACACGGCCACCGACGACGCCCTCGCCCGCGCGATCGAGTGGGAGGCGCCCCTGGTGCTGGCCGCGCCGTGCTGTCACCACGACATCGCCGCTCAGCTCCGTAAGGCGCCGACGCCCGCGCCCTACGCGATGCTCACCCGTCACGGCATCCTCCGCGAGCGTTTCGCCGACACGCTCACCGACGCCCTTCGGGCGAGCCTGCTGCGGCTGTCGGGCTACCGCGTCGAGGTCGTGCAGTTCGTCGAGAGCCAGCACACCCCGCGCAACACCATGCTCCGCGCGATCCGCACCGGATCGCCGGTCAAGGGCGGCTCGGTGAAGAAGGAGTACGACGAGCTGGTGGCCGAGTGGGGCGTACGTCCGAAGCTGGGCGAGCTGCTCTCGGGGCGATGAAGGCGGTCGTCGCCGCTGCGGGCGCGCTCGGGCTGGTGCTGATCTCGTCCGTGCCCGCGCACGCCGCCGGCGACGACGTGCTCTTCTCCTTCTCCGACCCGACGATCAGCGAGGCCAGCGCTCTGACGCCGCTCGGCAAGGGCCTGTACGCCACCACCAACGACTCCGGCGACAGCGGACGTGTCTTCACGGTCGACTCCAGCGGCGACACGGTCGGCGTGACCCACTGGGCGGCGGACCCGGTCGACGTCGAGGGGCTCGCGCCCGCGGGCCGTCACCACGTCTGGGTCGGCGACATCGGCGACAACAACAGCGTCTGGGACTCGATCCGGATCGCGAAGATGCCGGTCGGGCGGGGGGAGCGCACGGTCTCGCCGACCGTCTACGAGCTGGTCTATCCCGACGGTCCGCACAACGCCGAGTCCCTGCTGGCCCACCCCGACGGACGGGTCTTCGTCGCCACGAAGGACTGGGGCGGCGGCCGGCTCTACGCCGTCCCGAAGCGTCTCGACCCCGACGGCCCCAACCGGTTGAAGGAGGTCGCCCCGGTCATCCCGATGGCCACCGACGGCGCCTTCTTCCCCGACGGCAAGCATGTGGTCGTACGCGGCTACTACTCCGCCACGATCTACGACTGGCCCTCGATGGACCGGGTGGGCTCCTTCCGGACCCCCGACCAGGAGCAGGGCGAGGCCATCGGCGTCACCGCCGAGGGCGAGGTCGTCGTCACCAGCGAGGGCATCCGGGCCGAGGTGATCCGCGTCGACCCGGCGCTGGTGAGTGACGTCCTCGGCGAGGGGCCGTCGCCGACGGCTGATCCGACCCCAACCGATGGGCCTGAGCCGGTGGGCGGGGATGAAGCCGAGAGCACGGACAGCGGCGAGGACGGCGACTCGGACGCCGGCGGTTCGCTCGGGCCGGTCGCGCTGGTGGTGCTCGCCGTCGCCGCGTACTTCATCTTCCGCAAGCGCACCTGACGCCGAGTCGGCTCGTCCTGACCGAAATCCCGGCCGAGTCGGCTCGTCAGAACGAGCCGACTCGGCACCGGATTGCGTCAGAACGAGCCGGGTCGGCGGATCAGAGGCGATCGACGACCCAGTCGATGCAGGCGGTGAGGGCCTCGATGTCGGCGGAGTCGACGGAGGGGTACATCGCGACTCGGAGCTGGTTGGTGCCGATGCCGCGGTAGGCGTCGAGGTCGACGACGCCGTTCTCCGCCAGCACCGACCGAAGGAGATCCTTGTCGATGCCGGCGTCGAGCTCGACGGTGCCGACGACGAGGGAGCGGTGGGTGGGGGCCTCGACGAACGGACGCACGTACGACGCCTTCTCGGCCCACGCGTAGAGCACGTCGGAGGAGGCGGTGGTGCGGTCGACCATCGCGTCCAGCCCGCCGGAGGAGTTCATCCAGTCGAGCTGCTCGGCCATCAGGAAGAGCGTCGCGACCGACGGGGTGTTGACGGTCTGCGCGCTGCGGGACTGCTTGATCGCCTCGGTCAGCGAGAAGAACGAGGGAATGTGCCGGCCGCTCGCCGCGATCTCCTCGGCCCGTGCGATCGCGGCGGGGGAGAGCAGCGCCAGCCACAGGCCGCCGTCGGAGGCGAAGGACTTCTGCGGCGCGAAGTAGTAGACGTCGCTCTCGGTCACCTCGAGCGGCAGGCCGCCGGCGGCCGAGGTCGCGTCGACGATCGTGAGCTGGTGGGCGCCGGCGCCGGCGGGACGTACGACCGGAGCCATCACGCCCGTCGAGGTCTCGTTATGTGTCCAGGCGTAAACATCGACGTCGTCCTTCTGCGCGGGCACCGCCAGGCCACCCGGCTCGGCCGAGATCACCGACGGGTCGGCCAGCCACGGAGCCGCCTTGGCCGCGGAGAGGAACTTCTTGCCGAACGCCCCGAAGACGGCGTGCTGGCTGCGCTCCCGCACCAGGGCGTAGGTCACCAGGTCGAAGAACGCCACCGAGCCGCCGTTGCCGAGGACGACCTCGTAGCCCTCCGGCAGCGAGAACAGGTCGGCCAGGCCGGACTGGACGCGGCGGACGAGATCCTTCACCGGCTGCTGCCGGTGGGAGGTGCCCATCAACGACACCCCGGTCGCGGCAAGCGCCTCCAGGCGTCCCGCGGGCACCTTGGACGGCCCGGACCCGAAACGTCCGTCGGCGGGCAGGAGGTCGGCGGGGATCTGCAGCGTCATAAACCCATTCTCGCAAGAGCCGGGCGTCGGCCAGAATACCGACGTGTCTGTTGAGATTCGCCGGGTCGCCTACGACCACCCGGATGCGCAGAAGCTGGTCGACCGGGTCCAGGAGTTCTACGTCGAGCGCTACGGCGATCCCGACCACGACCCGACGGTGCCCGAAATGTTCGAGGCGCCCGTGGGCGCCTACTTCCTGGCCTACCTCGACGACGTCCCGGTCGCCTCCGGAGCCTGGCGGCGCTCCGGCGAGCCCGCCCTCGGGACCGAGGTGACCGCCGAGATCAAGCGGATGTACGTCGTCCCCGAAGCCCAGGGCCAGGGACTCGCCAAGCGCATGCTCGCCCACGTCGAGGCCTCGGCCCGCGAGGCCGGCTTCGAGGCGATGGTCCTCACCACCGGCGGCCTCCAGCACGAGGCGATCGGGCTCTACGCCGCCAAGGGCTACGTCGACGTCGAGCCGTTCGGCTACTACAAGGACGACGAGCTCGTGGTGTGCATGGCCAAGCGCCTCGACAGCTGAACCCCCGAAGCACAGGAACCGACCGGCTCCAGCCGGTCGGGTCCTTGAAGCGGTCGGGGTCTACTTGCCCCAGTCGGGGTTCCAGCCCTCGACCGCGTCGGCAGGTCGGGGGGCGGGTCCGGTGTAGATGGCGGAGGGCCGGATCAGCCGGCCGGTCTTCTTCTGCTCCAGGATGTGGGCGGACCAGCCACCGGTGCGGGCGCAGGTGAACATCGAGGTGAACATGTTGGCCGGGATCTCGGCGAAGTCGAGGACGATCGCGGCCCAGAACTCGACGTTGGTCTCCAGGACCCGGTCGGGGCGGCGAGCACGAAGCTCCTCGAGCGCCGCCTTCTCGAGCGCCTCGGCGACCTCGTAGCGTGGCGCGTTCAGCTCGCGGGCGGTGCGGCGCAGCACCCGCGCACGCGGGTCCTCGGCACGGTAGACGCGGTGACCGAAGCCCATCAGCCGCTCGCCGGAGTCGAGCAGACCCTTCACGTAGGAGGCGGCGTCGCCGCTCTTCTCGACGTCCTCGATCATGCCGAGCACGCGCGAGGGCGCACCACCGTGCAGCGGGCCGCTCATCGCGCCGATCGCGCCGGAGAAGGCCGCGGCGACGTCGGCCCCGGTGGAGGTGATCACCCGGGCGGTGAAGGTGGAGGCGTTCATGCCGTGCTCGGCGGCCGAGGACCAGTAGGCGTCGATGGCGTGCGCGTGGGCGGGGTCGGCCTCGCCCCGCCAGCGGATCAGGAACTTCTCGGCCAGGGTGTTGCCCTTGTCGACCTCGCGCTGCGGCACCACCGGGAGGTGGATGGAGCGCGCCGACTGACCGGCGTACGACAGGACCATGACGGCCACGCGGGCGAGGTCCTCGCGGGCCTGCTCGTCGGAGATGTCGTAGGTCTGCCCGAACCCGAAGGCCGGGGCGAGCATGGGGATGGCGGCCTGCACGTCGACGCGCACGTCACCGGTGTGCACCGGCAGGTTGTAGGCCTCGGCGGGCGGCAGGCCCGGGCCGTAGGAGCCGTCGATCAGCAGACCCCAGACGTTCTCGAAGGGCACCCGCCCGACGATGTCCTCGATGTCGACCCCGCGGTAGCGAAGGGCCGAACCCTCTTTGTCGGGCTCTGCGATCTCGGTCTCGAAGGCCACGACGCCCTCGAGACCGTGCTGTACCTGGCTCACTGCCTTCTCCATTCCTCTGTTGTCATGGGCATTGTGCCGCATCCTGGCTTCGACTCGGGCGTGGGGCGCGGTCGTGATAGGGGGTCCGGCACTAGTGTCCCCACCATGGACCTGGGGAAGCTCGTCGGTGGTCTCAACGCCAAGGACATCGACAAGGTGATCAAGCTGATCACGGAGAACAAGGACGTACTGGCGGCCCTCGAGCGGCTGCCGCAGCTGTTCGACTCCTTCGGCGAGGGGCTCGAGGCGGCCGGTGGGCGCGCCCGTGAGGCCGGTGCCGTGCTGGTCGGGGACGGCGCCGGCGGCGTCAAGGACGCACTGGGCGACGTCGCCACCTCCCTGGGTGGCATCTCGGCCGCGATCTCCAAGGGCGTCGACCGGCTCGCCGACGTCGCCGAGGGGCTCGGCCGGGTGCCGATGGCCGACGGTCCGGCCAAGTCGATCGCGAGCGCGGCGAAGGAGATCGGCGGCGCCGGTTCGGCGCTCGACGACCTCTCCGGCTCGCTCGAGACGATCGCAGCGCTGCTGGCGAAGGTCGGATCGGCTCTGGAGCAGCTGGGCGACAAGCTCGACGAGTCGGGCACCCAGGTCAAGGGCTTCATGGGCTGAGGCCGTACGGGCCGAGTCTGCCGCCGCCGGTGACTCCTCCAGGCCGTAGGTTGAGACCATGGATCTCTCAGCTGAGCTGGCGGCCGCGCGCGAGTCTTACACCCGCAGCGGTCTGACCGAGGACGACCTCGCGGCAGACCCGTTCGAGCAGTTCGAGAAGTGGTACGCCGAGGCCCGTGACGCGG
Organism: Nocardioides luteus; assembly: GCF_000960475.2. Lineage (GTDB taxonomy): Bacteria > Actinomycetota > Actinomycetes > Propionibacteriales > Nocardioidaceae > Nocardioides > Nocardioides luteus_A. Next base: position 39,118 of record NZ_JZDQ02000030.1, read on the forward strand.
GCATCGTCGAGCCCAACGCGATGGTGGTCTCGACCGTCTCGGCGGACGGCGCGCCCTCGTCGCGCACCGTGCTGCTGAAGGGGTTCTCGATCGAGGGCTTCACCTTCTTCACCAACACCGCGTCCCGCAAGGGCTCCGACCTCGCGACCAACCCGCGCTGCGCGGTGCTCTTCCCGTGGCACCCGCTGGAGCGGCAGGTACGCGTCGACGGCGTCGCTCACGTGCTCTCCGCCGAAGCCGTCGAGGCCTACTTCTCCCAGCGTCCGCGCGGCTCCCAGCTCGGCGCCCATGCCTCCCACCAGAGCCGGGTCGTCGCCGGCCGCGAGGAGCTGGAGGAGGCGTACGCGAAGGTCGAGGCGGAGTTCGAGGGCCGGCCGGTCCCGGTGCCGGAGGAGTGGGGCGGCTACCGGGTCGAGCCGGAGACGGTGGAGTTCTGGCAGGGACGTCCGGGCCGGATGCACGACCGGCTCGTCTACCGGCGCGAGGGCGACAGCTGGCGGACGGAGAGGCTGGCTCCCTGATGGGGATGGAGCAGGTCACCCGGGCGCTGGGCGGACGGATCGCCTACGGCGCCGACTACAACCCGGAGCAGTGGCCGGAGGAGGTCTGGGACGAGGACGTACGCCTCATGCAGGAGGCCGGGGTCAACCTGGTCAGCGTGGGGATCTTCTCCTGGGCGCTGCTGGAGCCGACGCCGGGGGACCACGACTTCGGCTGGCTCGACCGGGTGCTCGACAAGCTGCACGCGGGCGGGATCGCCGTGGACCTGGCGACCGCGACCGCGAGCCCGCCGCCGTGGTTCCTCGAGCGCCACCCGGAGGCCACGCTCGTCGACCAGGTCGGCAACCGGCGCGCGTTCGGCGCGCGCCAGGCGTACTGTCCCTCCTCGACCGCCTACCGCGACGCCGCCACGACCCTGATCACCGAGCTGGTCAAGCGCTACGACGAGCACCCGGCGGTGGTGATGTGGCACGTCAACAACGAGTACGGCTGCCACAACGACCACTGCTTCTGCGACGCCAGCGCGGTGGCTTTCCGGCGCTGGCTGGCGGACCGCTACGGCGCGATCGAGAAGCTGAACGAGGCGTGGGCGACGGCCTTCTGGAGCCAGCGCTACACCAGCTGGGAGCAGATCGGTCCGCCGCGTCAGGTCTCCTACGGCAACTTCGCCAACCCCGGCCAGCAGCTCGACTGGTGGCGGTTCTGCTCCGACGAGATCCGCGAGATCTTCCGGGTCGAGGCGGCGGCGGTGCGGGCGCACTCCGACAAGCCGCTGACCACCAACTTCATGGGGTTCCGCAAGTCGCTCGACTACCGCAGCTGGGTCGACGTCGAGGACCTGGTCTCCAACGACCACTACCTCATCGCCGACGACGAGGACCGCACCCAGCAGCTCGCGATGACCGCCGACCTGACCCGCTCGCTGGCCCATGGCGAGCCGTGGCTGCTGATGGAGCACTCCACCTCCGCGGTCAACTGGCAGCCGCGCAACATCGCCAAGACCACCGGCGAGATGCGCCGCAACTCCTTCCAGCACGTCGCGCGCGGCGCGGACGGCGCCCTGTTCTTCCAGTGGCGTGCCTCGCGCGGTGGTGCGGAGAAGTTCCACTCCGCGATGGTCCCGCACGCCGGCACCGAGAGCCGGCTGTGGCGAGACGTCGTACGCCTCGGGGCGGATCTCTCCGCGATCGCCGAGGTCAGTGGCACGAAGGTGGCGCAGGCCGGCGTCGCGATCTGCTTCGACTGGGAGTCGTGGTGGGCGGCGACCTTCGACTCGCACCCGTCGGTCGACGTCGACCCGATGGCGACCGCGCGGGCCTGGCACAAAGCCTGCTGGGCACGCAACCTCGGCGTCGACATCATCGGCGTCACCGACCCGCTCGACGGCTACGAGGTGGTGGTGCTGCCGGTGCAGTACCTGCTCTCCGACGAGGCCGTCGCCCGGTTCACCGCCTTCGTCGAGGCCGGCGGCACCCTCGTCGCGACCTACTTCTCCGGCATCGTCGACGAGCACGACCACATCCGGCTGGGCGGCTACCCGGGCGGGCTCTCCGACCTCCTCGGGGTGCGGATCGAGGAGTTCTGCCCGCTGCCCGAGGGCGACGAGATCCCGCTGACCTCCTACGGCTCCGGCACGATCTGGAGCGAGCGCGGCCGTGCCGTCGGGGCCGATGTCGTCGCTGCGTACGCCACCGGCGACTGCGCCGGCGACCCCGCCGTCACCCGGCGCCGCGTCGGCAGGGGCACCGCCTGGTACGTCGGCACCGAGCTCACCCCCGAGGCCCTCGACACCCTGGCCACCCAGGTCTTCACCACGACCAAGCCGGTCGTCGGTGGGCTTCCCGAGGGTGTCGAGGCGATCCGGCGGGTCGGTGAGCAGGGGACGTACGTCTTCGTCATCAACCACACCCACGAGGCGGTCATCGTCCCCGTCCGGGGCACGGATCTGCTCTCCGGCAACGACGGAGGGCCGCATGTGGTTCGTGCGGGTCAGGTCGCGGTCATCCGCGAGGAGTAGGTTTCCCCGGTTCACCGGGGAAACCTGCACTTCTCAGGTGTTGCAATGCCCGAGAAGTGCAGGGATACCCGGTTAACCGGGTATCCCTGCACCGGGATCAGCGCGTCACCGCTGCCTTCGCGTTGACGATGCCGCTGCCGTAGAAGCCGTTCGGCCCCTCGCCACCCTCACACGTGTGGGTCGAGGTCGCCGTGTTGCCGTTGGGCAGGTGGCGTACGTAGGTGTAGTCCGCCGGGACCGGGCAGGCCTTGTCGGTGGCCGACTTGAGCAGCACCTTCTCGACCTTCTTGGGCGAGAGGGTCTTGCCGGACCAGTCACGGCTGCCGTACTCACCGACGATCAGCGCGGCAACACCGGCAGCGTGCGGGGAGGCCATCGAGGTGCCCTGCAGGTACTGGTAGTAGGAGCAGGTGCCGCTGGAGCAGTCCGCGACGGCCCAGGGAGCGATCACCTCGCCGGTCGCCGGGTCGACCGCACCTTCCTCCACCGCCATGTTGTAGGGGTAGGCGGCCAGGATGGCCCCGGTGAGGTCGCGCGTGCCCGCCGGGTTGTCGTAGACGTCCCCGCCGGGTGCGGCGACGTCGACGAAGCCGTTGCCGTAGCTGGAGTAGTAGGCCTTGCGCTCGCTCTGGCCGGTGGAGCTCACCGCGATGACGCCGTTGCCCTCGGTGGGCATCGAGACGCACGACTCGGGGTCGAGCAGGTCACGGACGTACGCGGCCTCGCCGGGCTCGCTGGCGTAGTCGGGGCTGGTCGCGTCGGTCTGCGGCTTGGTGTAGTCGATCGCCTGGTTGCCGGCGGCCGCGACCAGGGTCACGCCGTGGGCGCGGGCGTAGTCGAGGGCGCGCTGCATCGCGGTGATGATCGTGATCTGCTCGGCCTGGTCCTCGGGGGAGTCGGCGGGGTGGTTGGTGCAGTTGAACAGCCACGGGTCGACGTAGTAGCTCATATTGACCACGTCGATGCCGTTGCGGCCCGCGTAGGTCAGCGCGTCGACGGACGGCTGCAGGAAGAAGTAGCCGGAGTCCTGGCCGGCGCGCAGGTTGACGATGTCGGCCTCCGGCGCGACACCGGAGATGCCGATGCCGTTGACCGGCGAGGCGATGGTCGAGGCGACGTGGGTGCCGTGACCGTTCTCGTCCACGTTGGCGGCGTCCTCGCAGGAGGCGTCGGGCTCGTCCTCGCACGGACCGTCGACCGTGTCGCCGTTGGCGTCGACCGGGATGTCGGTGGTGAAGTTGCGGCTCAGCTCGGCGTCGAAGTTGGGCGCGATGTCGGGGTGCGTCCCGTCGACACCGGTGTCCAGGATGCCGACGCGGACACCCTTGCCGCGCTCGGTCTTGTTGGCCGCCGCGGAGTCGATCTGCTTCATGTCCCACTGCAGACCGGAGAGCGGCTCCGAGGAGTCCTTGGGCTTCGGGGCCTTGGGCGCGCTGCCCTTGGCGTCGCGGAACTCGGTCTCGACGTTCGACACGTCCTGCTTGCGGGCCTTGCCGGCCGCTTCAGGCGTGTTGGCGCCCACGATCCTGTCCTGGGCCGCGCCGACGAGGGCGCTCGAGGCGTTGGCCGCCTCGGCGAAGTCCTCGCCCGCGGAGACCGTGGCGACACCGATAGCACTGTTCTCCGAGACGATCTCGCCCCCGGCGGCCTTCACCGCGGCACGGGCGCTGGCGGCCGAGGATCCCTCGGCATATGCCACGACATAGCGGACCTCCTTGTGGGAGGTGGCGGTTCCTGAGTTCGCCATGACGAGGGCGCCGGTGACCCCCAGCGCGACCGCGGTCGCGCCTGTCAACAACCTACGCATGCTGTCTCCATTCCGGATTCGGTGGTCGGGATTGCCGGGACCACCGCTGTCGTGGCCCTTGTCGGCCCGACATAGCGCCCCAGCATGCCCTAGTCCGCATCCGTACGAACAGGGTTTGGAGGCAGCATCCACCCAATAATTGGGTTGTGAGTGAGTGCTCACTCATTTATCCTCGTCGACGTGGACGAACGACGTACGCGGGCCAAGCCGATTCCCGCAGCTGACCGGCGCGCAGCGATCATCGCGGTGACCGAGACGCTGCTGATCGAGCACGGCACGGCTGCCACCACGCGGGCGATCGCCGAGGCGGCCGGAGTCGCCGAGGGCACGATCTTCCGACACTTCCGCGACAAGCGGGAGCTCTACCGGGCCGTGGCCGAGAACGTCTTCGACCCCACCCGGGCAGGCGAGTCCATGGCCGAGGTGGTGGAGGGGAAGGCCGACATCGAGGACAAGCTCCGTGCCGTCATCGACCTGCTCGCCGCGTCCTCGCAGCGCGGTGTCCTCGTCATGATGGCCGTGCGCTCGGCCCTGATGGAGGAGCCGCACCCCGAAGGCGTACGTCATCCGCCCGGTCCGCCGACCTTCCTCATCGAGGCCAACAAGGCCCTCGTCGACAACCTGACCAGGCTCGTCTTCGAGCCGCACGTGAACGAGCTGCGGCTGCCGCCGCGCAAGGCCGCGCTGGTGCTGCGCAGCCTCACGACCGGGGCCTGGCTCCCCGGCCTGAACCGAACCGACCAGCCGCTGAGCAGTGAGGACGTCATCGACGTACTGCTCGGCGGCATCCTGACCAGAGGAAATGACTGAATGCTTCTCAGGCTGTTGCGGGACTACCTGCTCCCGTACAAGAGATTCCTGGTCGTCATCGCGATCCTGCAGCTCTTCTCGACGTCGGCCTTCATGCTGCTGCCCAGCCTGAACGCCGACATCATCGACAACGGCGTGGCCGAGGGCGACACGGGCTACATCATGCGGATCGGCACGATCATGCTCGGCGTGGCGCTGGTGCAGATCCTGTGCTCGATCGTCAGCGTCTACTTCGCCGCGCGCAGCTCGATGAGCTTCGGCCGTGACCTGCGGGCGGCGATCTTCGCGAAGGTCGGCTCCTTCAGCGCTCGCGAGGTCGGCCGCTTCGGTGCCCCGTCGCTGATCACGCGGACCACGAACGACGTCCAGCAGGTCCAGATGCTCGCCGTGCTCACCTGCACCCTCGCGGTGATGGTGCCGATGATGATGGTCGGCGGCGTCGTGATGGCCATTCGGGAGGACGCCGGACTCTCCTGGCTGCTCGCGGTCGTCATCCCCGTGCTGCTCCTCTCCATGGCCGTGGTCGTGCGCGGCATGGTCCCCAACTTCCGCAAGGTGCAGGAGCGCATCGACGCGGTCAACCGCATCCTGCGCGAGCAGATCACCGGCATCCGGGTGATCCGCGCCTTCGTGCGCGAGCGTCAGGAGACCGAGCGCTTCGCGCAGGCCAACGACGAGCTCACCGACGTCGCCCTGCGGGCCGGGCGATGGATGTCGACGATGTTCCCGCTGATGATGCTGGTCATCAACGTCGCCAGCGTCGCGGTGATCTGGTTCGGCGGCATCCGGGTCGACGACGGGGTGATGCAGGTCGGTCCGCTGACCGCCTTCCTGCAGTACCTGATGCAGATCCTGATGTCGATCATGATGGGCACGTTCATGCTCATGCAGGTGCCCCGCGCGGCCGTCTGCGCCGATCGGATCGCCGAGGTCCTCGACACCGAGACGTCGGTGACCCCGCCGGCGGCCGGCGTCACCGAGATCTCCCGGCGCGGGCACGTCGACCTGACCGGGGCCGGCTTCACCTACCCCGGCGCGGACCATCCCGTCCTCCACGACGTCACCTTCGAGGCCCGCCCCGGGCAGACCGTCGCGATCATCGGCTCCACCGGCGCCGGCAAGACGACCCTTCTGGGACTCATCCCGCGGCTCTTCGACGCGACGGCCGGTGTCGTCCGGGTGGGTGGGATCGACGTACGCGACCTCGACCCGGCCACCCTGCGCGGCGGGCTCGGGCTGGTGCCGCAGAAGGCCTTCCTGTTCACCGGCACGGTTCGCTCCAACCTGCTCCACGGCAAGCCGGACGCCACCGACGAGGAGCTCTGGCACGCGCTCGAGGTCGCCCAGGCACGCGACTTCGTGGAGCGGATGGCCCCCGAGGGAGGCACCGGCCTCGACGCCGAGATCGACCAGGGCGGCACCAACGTCTCCGGCGGCCAACGCCAGCGCCTGGCGATCGCCCGGGCACTGGTGAGGAGACCCGACATCTATCTCTTCGACGACTCCTTCTCCGCGCTCGACGTCGCCACCGACGCAAGGCTCCGCGCCGCGCTGGCCCCCGAGACCCGCGACGCCACGGTCATCGTGGTCGCCCAGCGCGTCTCGACCATCCGCGACGCCGACAAGATCATCGTGCTCGAGGACGGCGCCATCGTCGGCGAGGGCACCCACGACGAGCTGCTCGCCGTCAACGCCACGTACCAGGAGATCGTCTCCTCCCAGCTCAGCGCAGAGGAGGCCGCGGCATGAGCGACCAGAAGCCCGACCAGAAGGCCGGCCAGAACGGCCAGATGAAGAAGACCGAGCGGATCGTACGTCCCCAGGGCGGCCCAGGCCCGATGGGCGCCGGCGGCGCGGTGGGGGACAAGGCGATGAACTTCGTCCCCTCGGCGAAACGCCTCCTGGCAAGGATGGCGCCCTACAAGATCCATGCCTTCGCCACCATCGGCCTGGCCGCGGTCAGCGTCACGCTGATGTCGCTGGGTCCGTGGCTGCTCGGCAAGGCGACCAACATCATCTTCGGCGGCATCTTCTCCCGGCAGCTGCCGGCCGGGGTCACCCAGGAGCAGGCGGTCGAGGGTCTGCGGGCACGGGGCGACGACAAGCTCTCCGACATGCTCGCCGGGATGGACTACGTCAACCCCGGCCACGGCGTCGACTTCGACGCGCTGCGCAACGCGCTGATGGTCGTGCTCGCCGTCTATCTCGTCGCCTCGATGCTCTCCTTCGTGCAGGGCTGGATCCTCAACTCGGTCGTCCAGGGCACCGTGAAGGGGCTGCGCGAGGACGTCGAGAAGAAGGTCCACAGCGTCCCGCTGTCCTACTTCGACAAGCAGCCGCGCGGCGAGCTGCTCAGCCGGGTCACCAACGACATCGACAACATCAGCCAGACGCTGCAGCAGACCTTCAGTCAGGTGCTGACCGCGCTGTTCACCCTGGTCACGGTGTTGTTCATGATGTTCTGGATCAGCCCGGTGCTGGCGTTGATCGCGCTGCTCGCGGTGCCGGTCTCGCTGGTGGTGACCGGTGCGGTGATGAAGCGGTCGCAGGGTCAGTTCGTGTCCCAGTGGCGCCACACCGGCAAGCTCAACGGCCACATCGAGGAGACCTTCTCCGGCCACGACCTGGTCAAGGTCTTCGGCCGCCAGGAGGAGGTCGAGAAGACCTTCGCGGAGGAGAACGACAAGCTCTTCACCGCCGCCTTCAAGGCCCAGTTCATCAGCGGGATCCTGATGCCGCTGATGATGTTCGTCGGCAACCTGATGTTCGTGGTGGTCTGCGTGGTCGGGTCCCTCCGCGTCGCCAGCGGTGCCCTGAGCCTCGGTGAGCTGCAGGCCTTCATCCAGTACTCGCGACAGTTCACCCAGCCCATCACCACCCTCGCCTCGATGATGAACCTGCTCCAGTCGGGCGTCGCCTCGGCCGAGCGTGTCTTCGAGCTCCTCGACGCCGAGGAGGAGTCGGTCGACGCCGGTGCCCCGCGGATGGGGTCCGACGGTGCAGGCGAGGTCCGCTTCGAGCACGTCTCGTTCTCCTACGACCAGGAGAAGCCGCTCATCCAGGATCTCTCCCTGGTGGCCCGTCCGGGCCAGACGGTCGCGATCGTCGGTCCCACCGGGGCCGGCAAGACGACGCTGGTCAACCTGATCATGAGGTTCTACGAGCTCGACGCCGGCCGGATCACCCTCGACGGCGTCGACATCGCCTCGATCCCCCGCTCCGACCTGCGCGAACGCACCGGCATGGTGCTCCAGGACACCTGGCTCTTCGAGGGCACGATCCGCGACAACATCCGCTACGGCCGACCCGACGCGACCGAGGAGGAGCTCCTCGAGGCGGCCCGGGCGACGTACGTCGACAGGTTCGTGCACTCGCTGCCCGACGGCTACGACACCCTGATCACCGACCAGGGCGGCAACCTCTCGGCGGGCGAGCGGCAGCTGGTCACGATCGCGCGCGCCTTCCTGGCCGAGCCGTCGCTGCTGATCCTCGACGAGGCGACCTCCTCGGTCGACACCCGCACCGAGCTGCTCCTGCAGCACGCCATGGCGGCGCTGCGCTCGGACCGTACGTCCTTCGTGATCGCCCACCGGCTCTCCACGATCCGCGACGCCGACCTGATCCTGGTCATGCGCGACGGCGCGATCGTCGAGCAGGGCAACCACGCCGAGCTGCTCGAGGCCGGCGGGGCGTACGCCGAGCTCTACCAGTCGCAGTTCAGCCACGCGATCGTGGAGGAGGAGCCGGCCACGGCGTGAAATAAACCCTTTGAACCCGGCCGGCCTCGGCGCCTACCGTTGAGGCACACGGGAAAGGAGGTGATCCGATCAGATGAAGAACGATTGGATGCGTGAGGTGGCTGCTCGCTAGCAGCCCTCCAACCACGGATGGGGAGCTGGCAATTCACCAGCAGCCACCCGACCCGCAGGCGTACCGGACTCATCCACCGGGTCGGCCACCTGGCCCGCCTGCGGGTCGCCCCGTTTTCGTGGACCACGAGCGACGACAAGTTGCGTTTAGCAACTAACCCGGCGTACATTGGTTGCCGATGTTCAACCAATTCTTGTGAGAGAGCCGAGTCCCACTTGTCAGAGTCCACGCAGTCCTCGCAGGCGGTCGCCGCGCCGGAGATGACCCACCGCCAGATCATGGAGGTCCTCTCGGGCCTGCTGATGGCGCTCTTCGTCGCCATGCTGTCCAGCACGTCGGTCGCCAACGCGCTGCCGCGGATCGTCACCGACCTCGACGGCACCCAGGGCGGCTACACCTGGATCGTCGTCTCCAGCATGCTGGCGATGACCGCGACCACGCCGATCTGGGGCAAGCTCGCCGACCTCTACAACAAGAAGGTCCTGGTCCAGGCCGCGCTCGGCCTGTTCATCGTCGGCTCGGCGATCTGTGGCCTGGCCCCGTCGATGCCGGTGATCATCACCGGCCGCGTCATCGCCGGTCTCGGCATGGGCGGCATCATCGCGCTGATCCAGGTGATCATCGCGATGATCGTCTCCCCGCGCGAGCGCGGCCGCTACTCCGGCTACATCGGCGCGGTCTTCGCGCTGGCCACGGTCATCGGTCCGCTCATCGGTGGCGTGATCGTCGACTCCCCGCTGGGCTGGCCCGGCGTCTTCTACATCGGCGTGCCGTTCGCGGTGGTCGCGTTCGTCCTGCTCCAGAAGACGCTCCACCTCCCGCACGTACGCCGCGAGGTCAGCATCGACTACCTCGGTGCGTTCCTGCTGGTCGGCGGTGTCTCGACCCTGCTGATCTGGGTCACCCTGGGCGGCGACTCCTTCGCGTGGACCTCGCTGACCTCGTACGCCCTGGTCGCCGGCAGCCTCGTCGTGCTCGCCCTCGCGATCCTGGTCGAGGGCAGGTTCGCCAAGGAGCCGATCATCCCGCTGCGGCTCTTCCGGGACCGCACGATGGTCCTCTCCACGCTGGCCTCGTTCTTCGTCGGTGCCGGCATGTTCGGCGCGACGGTCTACCTGCAGCAGTACTTCCAGACCGCCCGTGGCATGACGCCGACCCACGCCGGCCTGATGTCGATCTGCATGGTGCTCGGGCTCTCCGGCGCCGGCATGGTCACCGGCCGCCTGATCAGCTCCACCGGTCGCTGGAAGCGCTACCTGCTCTTCGGCGGCATCATGCTGCCGATCGGGCTCTACCTGCTCAGCACCATCGACGAGCACACCGACCTCGCCCTGGTCGGGGTCTACATGGCGGTCCTCGGCCTCGGCGTCGGTGCCACCAACCAGAACCTCGTGCTCGCGGTGCAGAACAACCTCGACACCAAGGACATGGGCGCGGGCTCCTCCGTCGTCGCCTTCTTCCGGTCGATGGGTGGCTCGATGGGCATCGCAGCGCTCGGTGCCGTCCTCTCCCACCGCGTCGAGGACGTCATCACCGACGGCATCCCGAAGCTCGTGGCCAGCGGAAAGGTGACGCCCGAAGAGCTGCAGAGCCTGAAGAGCGACGGGCTCGCCGACCCGTCGAGCATGCCGAGCGCGATCCAGGCTCTCTACGAGCACGCCTTCGCCGTCGCGACCGCCGACCTCTTCCTGGTGGCCATCCCGTGTGCGCTGATCGCACTGGTCGCTATCGTGGGTATCAAGGAGGTCCCGCTCCGGACGAGCGTGGAGGATCTCCCCGAGACCCAGGCCCTCCCCGAGGCCGAGCCCGAAGCCGAGGGAGCTGTTCGGAGATGACTGACGAGCCCGCTGTGGGCGACGAGATCGATGCCCCGCGGGTGGAGTCGCTGATCCGGCTCGAGGCCGAGGTCGGCGTGCTCATGCGGCGGGCGAAGCGGGCGATGCGCGACCGCGGCCGGATGGTCCACCCCGACCTGCCGCCGGGCGGCTACATGATGCTGACCTGGGTCGCGGAGCACGGCCCGCTGCGCGCCTCCGCCCTCGTCGACGCGCTCGGCATCGACAAGGGTGCGGTCAGCCGGATGGTGCAGACGATCGTCGACCTCGGTCTGCTCGAGCGCCATCCTGATCCTGAGGACGGGCGGGCCAGCCTGGTCTCGCTGACCGCCGAGGCGCGCGAACGGCTCGACCGGGTGGCCCGGGAGCGTCGCGTACGTTTCAGCGACCGGCTGTCCAGCTGGAGTCCCGACGACATAGACCGGCTCAGCGCTATGCTTTCGAGATACAACGAAGCCCTCGAGCGCTAGGGCACCTAGGGGATCACCGTGATGATCTCTCCTGCAGGCCGACGTCGTCCGGGACACACCCTGCTGGGTTCGGTTTTTTTGACTGATTCAAGGATGTAGGATTACCCCGTGAGCGACCTCATCGACACCACCGAGATGTACCTCCGCACCATCTATGAGCTGGTCGAAGAGGGAATCGTTCCGCTGCGCGCCCGCATCGCGGAGCGCCTGCACCAGTCGGGTCCGACGGTCTCCCAGACCGTGGCCCGGATGGAGCGCGACGGTCTGCTCACGGTCGAGGGTGACCGTCACCTGCAGCTCACCGACGAGGGCCTTCGCCTGGCCACCCGGGTGATGCGTAAGCACCGGCTCGCGGAGCGACTGCTCACCGACGTCATCGGTCTCGACTGGGAGCTCGTCCACGAAGAGGCGTGCCGCTGGGAGCACGTCATGTCGGACACCGTCGAGAAGCGACTGCTCGACCTGCTCGGCGACCCGACCGAGTCGCCCTACGGCAACCCGATCCCCGGCCTCGACGAGCTCGGTGGCAAGCCGGCCGACGAGGACTTCATGGCCGGCGTCCAGTCGCTCACCGCCGCGGCGGGCTCCGAGCGCGCCACCGTCCTGGTCCGACGCATCTCCGAGGAGATGCAGAAGGACGAGTCGCTGATGAGCGCCCTGCGCCGGGTCGGGGCGATCCCGGACCAGACCGTCGCCATCAAGGCGACCGCCGACGGAGTCCTGCTCGGCTCCGGTGGAGAGACCGCCGAGATCATCCCCGAGGCCGCGGACCATATCTTCGTGAAGGCCCTCTGACCCGCAGATTCACCGCCCGTCGGCTCCACGAGTCGGCTTCGATGTGGCAACGACGCGCCCACTTTTGTAACCGTGGGTGAAATTCTCTCGACGTCGGCAGAATCTGGCACACGACTCTGGACCGATTAGGTCTTAGATGCTTATGTTTGATGTGCGGGACCTGCTGAAGGCCAGTTCACGGACATGGGCTTCAGCAGTTGTCATGTCGAGACTTGCGGGGGTCTCCGGAGGGGAGAGCTCTATGGAGGTCGTTCATCTGCCCGCTCGCGGTCGCGAGCTGGATGAGACGTTCCGCCCGGTCGCCGTCCACCACACCGACACCGGCCTGACCCGTCACCTCGAGCGTGGCGAGGAGATCGTGCTCACCGACCTCGGTGGGGACTTCCACAGCGCGAAGGTGCTGCTGATCGACGAAGGTCCGGTCTACCACTTCTTCATCGGGGCCAGACTGTCGGTCGACGAGGCCGCCGGCCGGATGGCCGACCTACCGATCCAGTCACGCTCTGCGTGAGGACAGCGCGGTGAGGAACTCGCTGGTGCCGACCTCCAGCTTGTACGTCGCCTCCCCATCGCCCCTGGTGGCACCCCGGTTCACGATGACGACCGGGATCCCGGCCTTCGCCGCCCGGCGCACGAACCGGTAGCCACTCATCACCGCCAGACTCGAGCCCGCGACGAGCAGCACGCCCTTCCCCTCGTGCCGCTCGCCGCGGAGCTCGGAACCTTCCTCGGCGAGGGCGTCGACCGCCGCCATGCACCGGGCGACCCGGTCCTTGGGCACGTTCTCCCCGAAGAAGACGACGTCGGGCTTGAGGATGCCGCCGCAGATCTCGCAGTCGGGGACCACGAAGTCCTGCGTCTCCTCGAGCGCGACGTCACCGTCGGGACGGGTCTCCACATCCGCATGCGCCTCGGCCCAGCCCGCGTTGAGCGCCTCCATCCGCACCTGGAGGTCGCGGCGGGGACTCACCGTGCGGCAGGACAGGCAGATCACGTCGGCGACGCGGCCGTGCAGCGTCACGATCCGGCCGCTCCTGGCCAGCTCGGGCGCGGCCTGCTCGTGCAGACCGTCGACGTTCTGGGTGATCAGCAGCTCCGGATCGATCGCCGCCAGCGCCCGGTGACCGGCGTTCGGCACCGCGCTGCCCATCCGTCGCCAGCCGAGGTGGCTGCGTGCCCAGTAGCGCTGCCGTTCCTGCGGACCCGAGATGAACTGCTGAAAGGTCATCGGCTGCCGTGAGGGGCTGCCGGGGCTGCGGTAGTCGGGGATGCCCGAGTCGGTCGAGACGCCGGCCCCGGTCAGCACCACGAGGCGCCGGTCCTGAAGGAGGGCCAGGGCTGCTGCGTACGTCTCTTGCGTTGTCGCCCCGGGGGCGAGGGTCATCAGGCGTACCTCGCCTCGGCGCGAGCCCTGCGCTTCGCGGCCTCGACCTCACGGTTCTTCTTGGGGGCGTTGGTGACCAGGTCGTCGAGGAGATGCCGGGTGATGTGGGCGATCTCGGCGACGGCGTGGTCGAAGGCCTCCTGGTTGGCGGCGGAGGGCTTGGTCGTGCCGCTCACCTTGCGTACGAACTGCAGGGCGGCAGCGGAGACCTCGTCGTCGGTGGCAGGCGGCTCGAAGTTGTGGAGCGGGCGGATGTTGCGGCACATGCGAACCACGGTACTCGGATCGGCGGAGCGGCTACCGGGATCGGTTGGATGCGCGGGAAGGGGCCGGGCCGCGAGGATGCGGGGGCACCGGCCCGCCGTTCGGGCCCGGGCCCTTGACCTGCCGGGTGTCGTCGGCCGGCGGCGCCGGCCGCGGCACGACGCCGTCCTCGAGCAGCTGGCTCGCCATCAGGGCCGCCTGGGTGCGGTGGCTGACGCCGAGCTTGGCGAGCAGACCGGTGATGTGGTTCTTCACGGTCTTCTCCGCCAGCACCAGGCGATCGGCGATCTGCCGGTTGGAGATGCCCTCGGCGAGCAGCACCAGGATCCGCCGCTGCTGCGGGGTCAGTTCGGCGACCACCTCGTGCATCCGCCGGCGCTCCTCGACGTTGTGCACCACCTTGGCGGCCGCCTCGGGGTCGAAGAGGGTGTGGCCGCTGGCCACCAGGCGTACGCCCGAGACCAGGCTCGTCGCCTCGATCTGTTTGAGCACATAGCCGGCTGCTCCGGCCATGATCGCCTGGCTCATCACCTCGTCGTCGGCGTCGGTGGCCAGGATCATGCAGCGGATGTCGCTCTTGATCGCGAGCGCCTCGCGGCACAGCGCGACCCCGGAGGAGTCGGGCAGGTGAGCGTCCAGGATGAGTACGTCAGGGCGCAGCGTCGCGATCAGCGGCCGTGCCTCGGCGGCGGTGCGGGCCTCACCGACCACCTCGATGTCGGGCTCGGGCTGCAGCACCGTACGCACGCCGACACGCACGACGTCGTGACCGTCGGCCAGCAGAACGCTGATCACCGCGTCACCCACAGGCTCGTCTCACTCATCTCGTGGTTGGGGCTCGTGCCGAAAGAAACCGCTTAAGAGTATCCCTATTGATGCAACATTTGATCACTCAGAGACCCGTGCCGTCTCGGATTTCGTTGCTTCTGGAAAGGTAGCGGGTATGACGACTTCTCGCGATCTCGACATCGTCCTGTTCGGTGCGACCGGGTTCACCGGCGGTCTGGTCGCCGAGTATCTCGCCGCGAACGCGCCCGACGGGCTGCGGTGGGCGCTCGCGGGTCGCTCCCTGTCGCGTCTCGAGGCGGTCCGTGACGGGCTCGACGCCGCCGAGGTCGAGCTCATCCAGGCCGACGTCCACGACGCCGCCTCGCTGGCCGCGCTGGCGGCTCGTGCTCGCGTCGTGATCACCACGGTCGGGCCCTACCTGGAGTTCGGCGAGCCGCTGGTCAAGGCGTGTGCGGAGGCCGGCACCGACTACGTCGACCTGACCGGCGAACCCGAGTTCGTCGACACCATGTTCGTGAAGTACGACGCCGTCGCCCGTGCCAACGGCGCCCGGATCGTGCACGCCTGCGGGTTCGACTCGATCCCGCACGACCTCGGCGCCTATTACACCGTGCGCGAGCTCGCCGCCGGCGGCGAGATCACCGGCCCGCTGACCATGAAGGGCGTCGTCCGCTCCAACGCGTCCTTCTCCGGCGGCACCTTCCACTCGGCGCTGGGGCAGATGTCGCGGCCTCGGGAGATGGCAGCCGCGTCGCGCGAGCGCCGGGCGCTCGAGGGGCGGCCGGAGGGACGTACGTCTCGACCGGCGAAGCCTTCCCTGGGCCGTGATCGCGAGCTCGGCTACTGGCTGCTGCCGCTGCCGACCATCGACCCGTTCATCGTCGCCCGTTCCGGGCGGGACCTGGAGGCCTACGGCCCCGCGTTCACCTACTCGCACTTCGCCGGGACCAAGACCTTGCGCTACGCCGTCGGCGGCGCGCTCGGGGCCGGGGGCCTCGCCCTCGCGATGCAGGTGCCGCCGTTGCGGGCGAAGCTCGGTGAGCGGGTCAAGCAGGGCACCGGACCCTCCGAGCGCCGGCGCGAGAAGTCGTGGTTCACGGTCGACTTCGTCGCCGAGACCGGCGGCCGCACGATCCACACCAGGGTGTCCGGAGGCGACCCCGGCTACACCGAGACCTCGAAGATGCTCGCCGAGTCGGCGCTGTGCCTCGCCTTCGACACCCTTCCCGAGACATCCGGGTCGGTGACCACCGCGGTGGCCATGGGCGATGCGCTGCTCGCCCGCCTCCAGGCCGCCGGGATCCGGTTCGAGGTCGTCGACGCGTCCTAGCGCGGGGCGCGGGCGCCCGGCGGGGGCGCGGTGGACGCGCGCGGTATCAGCGAGGGCATCAGCGTCGTCGTGGTGCCAGGTGGCGCCTCGTCCGGCGAGGCGATCAGGCGAGCGAGCGCAGCGACGGCGCGCGCGGCGATCTGGTCGAAGGGCACGTGGACGGTCGTGAGGGGGACCGGCAGCCGAGCCGCCAGAGGGATGTCGTTGTAGCCCACGACGGAGAGCTGGTCCGGGACGCTCAGCCCGGCTGCCCGCGCTGCCGCCAGGACACCGACGGCGGTGTTGTCGTTGACGGCGAACACGGCGGTGGGGCGAGGCGAGGTCGACAGGATGTGACGGCCGACCTCCTCCCCGGACTCCATCCCGAAGGTCGAGGGGTGGATGAGACGGTCGATGTCGTCGATGCCCGCTTCCGTCATCGCCCGCGTGAACCCGGCGACTCGTCCGACGGCGCTCGATGCGTACGGCGGCCCGGCGACCAGCGCGATCTCGCGGTGGCCCAGATCCAGGAGGTGGCGGGTGGCGAGATAACCGCCGAGCTCGTCGTCGCCGACGACGGCCGATGTCACGCCGTCGTGCCGCAGGGCGAGGACCAGGGGGATGCCGCGCTCACGGAGGTCCGGGATCACCACGTCGTCCGGGCGGGCGGTGGTGAGTACGAGGCCGTCGACATGCTGGTCCAGCAGGCTCTCGACCGCCGACCGCTCCGAGCCCGGGTCGTCGGCCGTCGTGGCCACGATGGCGAACATCTGCCGCTCGGCCGCGGCGGCCGCGATGCTCTCGAAGAGGATGGCCATGACCGTGTCGGACAGACGGGGGACGAGCACGCCGATGGTGCCGCTCTGCTGGCGGCGCAGGGCGGAGGCACGGGAGTCCTTGCGGTAACCCAGACGGGCCGCCACCTCGCGTACGCGTTCGGCGGTCTCGCTGCGGGAGGGCGGCAGCCGTTCGTCCAGCACCCGCGAGACGGTCGAGGTGCTGACGCCGGCCTCGCGGGCGACGTCCCGGATCGTCGCACGCGCGGACCGTGCCGGGCCTGCTGTCTCGGTCATGTGTGCCCCCTCCTCGCCGTCGGCGCGAGCATAACCGCATCGGCGGTGTGAGCCTGCGGAGCAGGACGGCCCGGCCGGCAGCAGATGCCGGTCGGGCCGTACGTCCGCCATGGGTCACAAGGTGGCGAGCATGGTGGTGACGGTGTCGATGAGCTGGTAGCACATGGCGATGATGGTGACGAGCCCGACCGCGGCGAGCACGTTCTGCCACCAGTGGTTGCGCAGGGCGCCCATCAGGCGCCGGTTGTTCGCGAGGATCACCAGCAGGACGCCGAGCAGCGGGGCGATGAGGACGGTCATCGCCTGCGCGACGATGATCAGCTGCACCGGCGACGTGCCCGACGCGAGGATGGTGACGCTCGCGCCGAAGGTGAGCACGCCGACGATCCCGATCCGGACTCTGCTGGAGGCGATCTGGTTTCCGAGGCCCAGGCCGTCGGCGAGAAGCGTGCCGCCCGCGGTGGCGTTCGCGATCATGGCGGAGAGGGCGGCGCCGAAGAAGCCGAGGGCGAAGATGGTCCGGCCGATCTCCCCGGCGACGGGCTCGAGGACCGCGGAGAACTGCTCGATCGTGGCTCCTGCCGGTCCGCCCTGGCCGGCGAGCGTCGCCGCGGCCGCGGCGATCACGAGTGCGGTCATCAGGCCGGGAGCGAGGATCCCGGGGATCGTGTCGGCGAACGTCGTGTCCCGGTAGTCCGCGGGCCGAAGGCCACGTTCACGGCTGGCGTACCCGGCGTAGAAGGCGGCGTTGAGGGAGAAGTTCGTGCCGACCAGGGCGACGATGAGGAGTCCGACACCGTGTGGCACGGTGGGAACGACGGCACCTTCGGCGACTCCCATCCAGTCCGGTTTCGTGACGATGGCCGTGACGATGAAGGCGGCCGCCATCAGCGCGACGATGGCGAGCACCAGCTTCTCGATCACCTTGTAGGCGCTGCGGGTGAAGAGGATCGCGACGACGAGGACGCTGCACGCGATGGTCCAGATCACCGGGTTGCCGCCGAGCACGAGCGAGAGGCCGAGGCCGGTGCCCACGGCGTTGCCGACGGAGAAGCACAGGGTGATGCCGAAGACCCCGAGTCCGGCTGCGACGCCGGTGGGCTTTCCGAGCGTCTCCTTGATGGTCGTCACGACGGAACCGCGTGAGGAGATGCCGATGCGGACGCTCATGTCCGCGAAGACGAGCATGAGCACCGTGGAGAGCACGATGACCCAGATCAGGTCGTAGGTGTAGAGACTCCCGGCCTGGACGGCGGAGACGAGATTGCCCGGGCCGAACTGCCACGCGCCGACGATGAAGGCGGGGCCCATCAGCTTGAGCATCTGGAGGACGCCCCGCTTGCGGGGCGGGGAGGCCGGGTGGCGCGAGGCATCGACGGCCTCGGATGAAACGGCGGCTGGTACGGCAGTGGGGTGGGACATGGGAGGGTCCTCTCGTCTCGGCACGTCCCCGACGCCATCGGGTCCGTGCGGAAGAACGCTCACGACGCACTGGCGTCGGGCGGGGGACGGCAGCCGACCGTGACAGTCGCCATGATGCCGTCGATGGTGCTCCGCGAGAAGCCTCTGCCGGAGATGACCGGATGCGGAGCGCGGGGCGGCGAGGTGGATCGCCGTCGATGTGGTGGGGGGTGCCGGCCCGCGCGGATCGCGTCGGGCCGGCCGGTGGTGCGGGAGCCCGTGCTCGAGCTCGGTCTCAGATGATCCCGGCCTGCTTGAGCGCGAGCGAGATCTCGCCCTGGGCCTCGGGCGCCAGCGGCAGCAGCGGCGGACGTACGGCGGCGTGCTCGAGCTTGCCGCGCTCGACGAGGGCGAGCTTGAGCGCGACGGTTCCTTCCATGTGGGATCCGCGGTGGTAGACGTTCTTGGTCACCGGCAGCAGGGCGTCGTGGATGCGGCGGGCCTCGGGATAGTCCTTGGCCTTGCCGGCTGCGATGAACTCGATCAGCAGCTCGGGGGCGATGCCGCCGTAGCCGACGAGCAGACCGTCGACGTCGAAGATGGTGTGCAACAGGTACTCGTCGTGGCAGCTCAGGATCTGCAGGTCGGGGAGCTCCTGGCGGAGGACCGGGATCTCGGTGTCCCAGCGGCGCATGTTGCGTACCCCGTTCTTCGTGGCGAAGACGCCGGGCTGGGCCCCGATCTCGAGCTGCGTCGCCAGGTCGTAGCTCGCCTTGGTCGCGTCGGGGTACTGGAACAGGATCAGCGGGAGCCCGGACTCCTCGTGCACGATGCGGTAGCGCTCCTGAGGGGCGCCCTTCTGGAACCCGAAGCGGAGCCAGCCGTGCGAGGGATAGAGGAGGCCCGCACGAGCGCCGGCCTCCATGGCGCGCTTGGCCTCGAGCCCGGCGACCTTGTCGCCCTCGCCGGTGATGCCGGCGATCACCGGGACGTCTCCGGCGTTCTCCACGGCGACCTCGATGACCCGCACCTGCTCCTCGGGGGTGAGGTAGGTGCCTTCTCCGGCGTGGCCCAGGTAGACGAGGCCGGTGATGCCGGGGATCGAGGCGTACCAACGGGTGAGCGCGGCGAGGGCGTCGTAGTCGACCTCGAGATCGCGGGTGAAGGGTGTGACGGGGGCGGGGGTGAGACCGCGAAGGTCGAGGTTCATGAGCGGGACTCCTCGTGTCTGGATGTGGATGGGAACGTTAGCGGGAACGTTCCCATCCAGGATGTGTGACGGACCTCATATGAGTCAAGGGGGCGAGGAGAACTTTGCTTTGGTGAGGACGCCGTCGCGGCAGCGGTCGGTCTCCGAGGGAGCTCTAGGATCAGCGCCATGACTTCGCCTCGTGACCGTCGCGTCTCCGCCCGAATCGGCGCCATCGCCGAGTCCGCCACCCTCAAGGTCGACGCCAAGGCCAAGGCGCTCAAGGCGGAGGGGCGGCCGGTCATCGGCTTCGGTGCCGGCGAACCCGACTTCCCGACCCCGGACTACGTCGTCGAGGCGGCCGTCGAGGCCGCGCGCGACCCGAAGAACCACCGCTACACGCCTGCGGGCGGGCTGCCGGAGCTCAAGCAGGCGATCGTCGACAAGACCCTGCGCGACTCGGGGCTGGAGATCACGCCGGCGCAGGTGCTGGTGACCAACGGCGGCAAGCAGGCCATCTACGCGGCCTTCGCCACGATGCTCGACCCGGGCGACGAGGTGATCGTGCCGGCGCCCTACTGGACCACCTATCCCGAGTCGATCCAGCTCGCCGGCGGTGTCGCCGTCGAGGTGGTGGCCGACGAGACCCAGGACTACAAGGTCACGGTCGAGCAGCTCGAGGCGGCCCGCACCGAGCGCACCAAGGTGCTCCTCTTCGTCTCCCCGTCGAACCCGACCGGTGCGGTCTACACCGCCGACGAGATCCGGGCCATCGGCGAGTGGGTCGAGGAGCACCAGCTGTGGGTGCTGACCGACGAGATCTACGAGCACCTGCTCTACGACGGCGTCTCGACCGGCTCCCTGCCCGTCCTCTGTCCTGCGCTCCAGGACCACTGCGTCATCGTGAACGGGGTCGCCAAGACGTACGCGATGACCGGCTGGCGGGTCGGCTGGCTGGTCGGTCCCACCGATCTGGTCAAGGCCGCCACCAACCTGCAGAGCCATGCGACCTCCAACGTCTCCAACGTCGCCCAGCGCGCGGCGATCGCGGCGCTGACCGGCGACCTGACCGCCGTCGAGGAGATGAAGGCCGCCTTCGACCGGCGCCGGCAGACGATCGTCGCGATGCTCAACGAGATCGAGGGTGTCTACTGCCCGACCCCCGAAGGCGCGTTCTATGCCTACCCGTCGGTCAAGGGTCTGCTCGGCAAGGAGTACGACGGCACGGTCATCGACACCTCGGCCGACCTGGCGGGCTACATCCTCGACAATGCCGAGGTCGCGGTCGTCCCGGGCGAAGCCTTCGGGACCCCGGGCTACCTGCGGCTCTCCTACGCTCTGGGTGACGACGACCTCGTCGAGGGTGTCGCTCGGCTGCAGAAGCTGTTCTCCTAGACAGCCGCTCGCCTCCCATGAACCACATCGACTGGTCGGCGGGCCGCTGGACGCATGAGCCCGCAGCCACCCGCGTCTCGCCCGAGGGTGTCCTGTACACGACGGCGGTCGAGGGCAGCGACGCCTGGCTGCACACCTCCTACAGCTTCGTGCACGACACCGAGCACGCGCTCCTTGCTCCGTTCGCGCCGGGCTCGGCGATGGAGGTCGAGTTCGGCACCCCGTTCTCCCAGCAGTTCGACCAGGCCGGGATCTTCGTCCGTGCCTCGGACGAGCGCTGGGTCAAGGCCGGGATCGAGTTCGCCGACGGCGTACCCCAGATCGGGGCCGTCGTGACGGACGGCCGATCGGACTGGTCGGCCTCGTCCGCTCCCGCGTGGGGCGGCGCTCGGGTGACCTTCCGGGTCAGCTGGGCGGGTGACGCGCTCACGATCAGGGCACGCAGGGAGGACGCGAGCTGGCAGCTCGTACGCCTGCTCCCCTTCGACGTCGGTGACGAGGTGAGCGCGGGGCCGTTCCTGTGCGCTCCGACGCGCGCGGGACTCGAGGTTCCGTTCTACGACTGGCGGGCGGGGGCGCCGGACGACTCGCTGCACTGAGGGCCTGCCGACGGCGTGGCGCGACCCGTCCGGGCCGGCGCAGGGTGGTTCTTGGTGCCCCAGGCAAGAGTCGAACTTGCGACCTTTCGCTTAGGAGGCGGCTGCTCTATCCACTGAGCTACTGGGGCGTTCGCGGATATCTTGCCATGGTGACGGGTGATACTACGGTTTGGGGTTCGATGCGGTCAGGGGCCAAACTTGGGGCCCTCGCGTAGGTTGAGTCACCGTCGACTCAACCCGAATCCCCCCGAAGACAAGCGACGAGTGACGGTGACATATGCCTGACCCCTCCCTGCCTCCCCGACGTGGGGGTGCGGATTCTGGCTCGGGTGTGTCTGGATTCGAGTGGATGTACGGGGCCGACGAGCCCGCGAACAACGAGTCCGGGGGGACTCGATCCGGGCGTGGGGCCAGGGCAGCTGACGTACCGACCGACCAGCCGTCGGTGGAGCCGGGCGGTGGCCGGCGGGCCGCGCGACCGCAGTCCGAGTTCGTGTCACCACCGCCCCCGGGACCCGGGCCGGGATCGTCGGGCGGTGGCCGTCGGGCCGCGCGTCCGGTCCGTCAGGAGACGACTCGCCCGGAGCCTCCCGTCGTCGATCCGCTGCGCGCCGCGCCGGTGCGGCGTGAGCCGACCCGCGCCGAGCGCTATCAGGCGATGGGCCGGGGGAGCACCGGTTCGTCGCCGACACCTGCCCCGCAGGAATGGAACGATCCGGATGTGACGGCGGTGGCCCCGCTGGTGCGCGAGACACCGCGCCCCGCGCGTCACGTACCTCCGCCCCCGGCTGCCGCCCCGTCCGTCGAGGAGACAGCGGTCGCACCGGCGCCGGAGTGGTATCGCCAGGACCCTCAGCCGGCTCCTCCGGCGGCCAAGATCCCCGACCAGCAGCTCGCGCCCTCAGCAGCCCGGGAGTTCGACTGGAACGACCCCGCCGCGGTCACCGCACCGCCTCGCCCGGCCGAGAGGCCTCGGGCGCGCACCACCTCGCGCGACGAGCTGCACGAGGCTCGTCACGAGGCATATCCGCCCGCGGGGCGGCACGGCGCTGCGTACGCCTCGGGTTATGACGACGAGCCCTACGACGACTATCCGCCTGAGGGTGGCTATGACGAGCCGTACGCCCCCTATCCGGGCGAGGAGCGCGACAGGCCGCGGATCAGCGTGTGGCAGGTTCTGAGCTCGACGCTGCTCGTGCTGGCGCTGCTCGTCGGGCTGTTCACCGTCTACACCTACCGATCGCTGACCGGCAACATCGACACGGTCAGCCTCGGGGAGAAGGCGGCGGATATCGGTCCGAAGGAGCCGATCAACATCTTGGTGATGGGCTCGGACAGCCGCGACTGCAAGGGCTGTGGCGTCGACGGCGCCAGCGGTGGCGGGTCGGACACCAACATCCTCCTGCACCTCTCCGCCAACCGGAAGTTCGCCTACGGCGTCTCCATTCCCCGCGACACGATGGTGGACCGGCCCTCGTGCAAGACCAAGGACGGAAAGACCGCGCCGGCCGATTACGTGCGGTGGAACGCTGCCTATTCGGCTGGTGGCCCGACCTGCACGGTCACCCAGCTCGAGTCTGTCGCCAGCGACCTGTGCGGTGAGAAGTGCGACATCACCGTCAACCATCTCGTGGTGGTCGACTTCGCCAGCTTCAAGGGCATGGTCGACGCCATCGACGGCGTGGACGTCTGTCTTCCGCAAGAGGTCGACGACAAGTACACCGGCGCTCATTTCGACGCCGGCAAGCAGACACTCACAGGCAAACAGGCGCTCAACTACGTGCGTCTGCGGCACGGCCTCGGTGATGGCGGGGACCTCGACCGGTCCAAGAGGCAGCAGGCGTTCATCGGGTCGATGGCGGCCAAGCTGCTCTCCGGCGACACGCTGTCCAGTCCGACGAAGGTGCTCGGCTTCCTGAACGCCGCGACCAAGGGCCTGACGATGGACGAGGGCCTCAAGGACAACCTCGACACCATGGCGAAGATCGGCTCCGGGTTCCAGAGCATCGGGATGGAGAACATCAAGTTCCTCACCATCCCGACGTTGCCCGACCCTGAGAATCCCGAGGCCACGGTTGTGCTCGACGAGGAGAAGGCCAGGAACGTCTTCAAGGCCATCGCCAACGACAAGCCGCTGACCAAGAAGATCGCTGCCGGTGCGCTGGACGCCGGGCAGGCTGCCGGTAAGAAGAGCAAGGGCTCGGGCGACGCAGCCTCCGACAGCGGCCCGACCGACGGCGCAACCGATGGTGAGACCGCTGGGTCGACGTCCACTGACGAGGCCGATTCCGGTGAATCGGCGGACACCGGCTCGGACGGTGCCAGCAGCGGCGCTTCCGAGGAGGAGCTCGCCCAGATCGCCGAAGAGGCAAAGGCGGCACGCGAGCGAGCGGGGCTGTGCTGATGGCCGAGGACACCTCGCCTGAGGTTCCAGAGCCGGAGGAGTCCAAGGAGCCGGAGTGGAAGCGCAAGCAGCGGCTGGCGCGGATCTTCGGTGACGAGCTCCCCAAGACGACCCGGGACGAGCGGGAGCCGTCGGGGGAGTCGGGGGAGTCGGGGGAATCGGCGTCGGATCGATGGCTGAAATCGCAGGTGCCGCCTCACCACGGTGGGTGAGACGGCACCTTCCGAAGCGGAGCCCGAGGCAATCCGTTCTGGTGCGACGTACGTCAGCGGGCGCTGAGGCTGTCGCGGATCTGCTTGAGGATGTCGATCTCGGTCTCGCCCGGGTCGGGGTCCGGGAAGAAGCGCTCCTTGGCGTGGGTGTAGGGCTTCACGATGAGGAAGTAGACGACCGTGGCCAAGATGAGGAACGCGATCACAGCAGTCAGCCATGCGCCGAGGCTGATGCCGCCCGGCTCGTAGTTCGAGAAGTCGGGCGTGCCGCCGATCTTGCCGAGCAGGTCCATGATGATGTCAACCGTCGCGGTCACGACCGTGGCGAACGCGCCGCCCATGATGAAGGCGACCGCGAGTTTGATCAGGTCGCCCTGGAGCAGGAACTTCTTGAAACCGTCCATGTCTTGCGTTTCTCCTGTTGCTGATTGTGTGAGGTGAAGGAGACCCAGGATGCGGCGCGATGATGGTCAGTACGCGAAGGTGAGGTAGCCACTCACCCCTGCGGACGTGACGTCCTCGACGCTGCTCGCGGCGACTCCGACGATGACCAGACGCCCCGCCGAAATGTTCGTGACGCCAAACCCTTCGGTCTTTCCTTGTGCGGAAGAATCATCCCGGTTCGGCTCGGTGGCCTGAGGGAGGCTGAGGATCAGCGTGTCGGTGGTGACCTGGGCGGTCTCGGCGGTGGCGGGGTCGGTGGCGTAGAGGTCCACGGTGTCGCCGACGTGGAGCAGGCCGGCCATCTCGGCGTCGGGGAGCCGGACCGGCACGGCCACCAGGCCGGGGTGTCCCTCGGTCAGCTCCGGCCCCACGAGACGTACGTCGGTGACCGGCTCGCCCCGCCGCAGCGGAGCCGCGAGCCGCTCACCGAGCGGTGCGTCGGCGAGGTCGGCGGGGATGCTGTCGGGATCGGTCTCGACGTCGGTCAGGTCGGCAGCGGTGAGCACGGTGCCGACCGGCAGATCTCGGGACGCGACCGCCATCGTCGTGGTGTCAGGTGGGTCCGGCCGGGTGGCCGAGATCCCGATCGCGACCGCGGAGGCGGTCAGCAGGAACGCGAGCAGGCGTCGGTGGGCGAGGATGCCGCGGCGTGCGCGGCGGGTGAAGGACGTGATTCGAGTGAACATGCGGGCACGCTAGGTCGCCCTCGCGTTTCCCGCATCTCGCTATCCACAGCCCCGCTGAGGATGTGGATTACCCTGTGGATAACCCGTAGTTGCGGGCGGTCTCAGTCCGAGGAGCCGGAGGCCGCGGGCGCCGGCGAGGAGGTGCTCGAGGACGACGTCGAGGACGTGGACGACGTCGACGAGGACGAACCGGAGCGGGAGTCGGTGCGGTAGAAGCCGGAGCCCTTGAAGACGACGCCGGCGGCGCTGAAGACCTTGCGCAGCTTGCCGCCGCATTCGGGGCACTCGGTCAGCGAGGCGTCGCTGAAGCTCTGGAACTGGTCGAAGGCGTGGCCGCACTCGGTGCAGGCGTACTGATAGGTGGGCACGTTTCTCCTAGAACAGAATCTGGCACTCGGCGGGTGCGACTGCCAATATTAGCGAACGCCTAGGAGAAGCGCTGCATTCCCTCCGCGCTCGCGGCCGCTCCGACAGCCCGGTCGTGCTCCTCCACCGGCACGGGAACCCCGATCTCCCACGGATAGAGAAGCGCGCAGGTAAAGGTTCCGGCCGGCACCCGCGCCAGGATGCGGTCGTAGGAGCCACCGCCCCGGCCCATCCGATGGCCCTGTGAGTCGACGGCCAGCCCGGGGACGAGCACGACGTCCGCGCCGGCGATCGCCGAGACCCCCAGACGCTCCCCGCCGGGCTCCAGCAGCCCCCGGGGCGCCCGGACCAGCTCTCCGTCGTAGACGGCCCAGTCCAGGTCGTTGTCCGGCAGCAGGCAGGGAAGGAGGATGCGTTTCCCGGCCGCGTCCAGCTCGTCGATAAGAGGTCCTGTGCCCGGTTCGCTGCCGATCGAGACGTAGAGCGCAACCGTGGCGGCGCTGCGGACGTCTGGAATATCGGTGACCACCTGCGCAAGGGAGCGGGCGAGCGAGCCGAGCCGGGGGAGCCCGATGCGCCCCCGGGTAGTCAGCAGCTGGTCACGTAAGGCAGTCTTGCGCCCCACGAAGTCAGCGGGGGCTGGACCTTCAGAACCCGGAGGGGTGTGTGAACCCGACACAACGACAGCCTAGGCTTTCCTTTATGGGTAGCCCAGGTTTGGCCAAGGCAATGGCGAAGATGCGCGACGCCGGCGTGGAAGACGTCGCGGTGCAGACATTCGCACATTACTACCGCCAGCTCGAGCACGGGGAGACCGGGATGATCCCGGAGGACACGATCGAGCCGGTCGACATCCCGTCGATCAGCGATGCCGTGGTCAGCGACGAAGAGGCGCACGCCGCCATCTCGACCACCGCGGTGATCAAGCTCAACGGCGGCCTCGGCACCTCGATGGGCATGGACCGCGCCAAGTCGCTGCTGTGCGTGCGCAAGGGCCTCAGCTTCCTGGACGTGATCGCCCGCCAGATCCTGCACATGCGGAAGAAGTACGACGTACGTCTCCCGCTGCTGCTGATGAACTCCTTCCGCACCTCCGAGGACAGCCTGGCCGCGCTCGAGCGCTACCAGGACCTGCCGGTCGAGGGTCTGCCGCTGGAGTTCCTGCAGAACCGCGAGCCGCGTCTGCTCGTCGACGACCTGACCCCGGTCGAGTGGCCCAAGGACCCCGAGCTCGAGTGGTGCCCGCCCGGACACGGCGACATCTACACCGCCCTGCTCGACACCGGGCTCCTCGACCTGCTCATCGAGCAGGGCTACGAGCGCGTCTTCGTCTCCAACTCCGACAACCTCGGCGCCGTCCCCGACGAGAAGGTCGCCGGCTGGTTCGCGAAGAGCGGAGCGCCCTTCGCGATCGAGGCCGTACGCCGCACCCCGAGCGACCGCAAGGGCGGTCACTTCGCGCGCCGCAAGTCCGACGGTCGTCTCATCCTGCGTGAGACCGCGCAGACCCGCGACGAGGACAAGGTGGCGCTGCAGGACC
The DNA here is from genome assembly GCF_000960475.2 of Nocardioides luteus. GTDB lineage: Bacteria > Actinomycetota > Actinomycetes > Propionibacteriales > Nocardioidaceae > Nocardioides > Nocardioides luteus_A. The sequence goes on from NZ_JZDQ02000030.1 coordinate 66,278, forward strand.
TGAGCCGCCACAAGTACTGCTCGACCAACAACATCTGGTTCGACCTCAAGGCGCTCAAGAAGGTCCTCGACGAGCGCGACGGCATCCTCGGTCTGCCGCTGATCCGCAACGAGAAGACCGTCGACCCCTCCGACCCGAAGACCCCGAAGGTCGTCCAGATCGAGACCGCCATGGGTGCCGCGATCGAGGTCTTCGAGGGCTCCCAGCTGATCGAGGTCGGCCGCGACCGGTTCGTGCCGGTCAAGACGACCAACGACCTGCTGGTCCTGCGCTCCGACGTCTACGACATCGGCGAGGACTTCGTGCTCGACCAGATCGCCGACGAGGTGCCGTTCATCGACCTGGACGGCGACTACTACAAGTACGTCGCCAACTTCGACGAGCGCTTCCCCGAGGGCGCCCCGTCGCTGCGGAAGGCGTCCTCGCTGACCGTCAACGGCGACTGGACCTTCGGCAAGGGCGTGCAGGTCATCGGCGCGGTCGAGCTCGACGGCGCCAACGCCGAACGCGTCGCGCCCGCCACCGTCCTGTCCGACTAGTGTTGGCGGGGTGACCCCCGCCGAATACCGCCAGCGAATCCTGGCCGAGCTCGAGCCGATGCCGGCCTACCCGCAGCCCTTGATGGACTGTCTCGGGCTGGCGGTGGCCGAGGACATCCATGCCGAGGTCGCCCTACCGGGCTTCGACAACTCCTCGATGGACGGCTACGCGGTCCGCTACGCCGATGTCACGACGGCCTCGGCCGAGACGCCGGTACGGCTGCCCGTGCTCGGCGAGATCGGCGCCGGACAGGCTTCGCTGCTGGCGCTGCCGCCGGGTGCGGCGGCGAAGATCATGACGGGCGCGCCGTTGCCGGCGGGGGCCGACACGGTGGTGCCGTACGAATGGACCGACCGGGGTGTCGCCGAGGTCGAGATCCGGAAGACGCCCGAGGAGGCTCAGCACGTCCGCTACGCCGGTGAGGACGTCGCCAAGGGCGACCTGCTCATCCCCGCGGGCACCGTCCTCGGCCCGCGCCATCTGGGCCTGATCGCCTCCGTCGGGCGTGCCCAGGTGGCGGTGCGTCCGCGGCCCCGGGTCGTGGTGCTCTCGACCGGCACCGAGCTGCGCGAGCCCGGTGAGACCCTGGGTCACGACTCGATCTACGACGGCAACTCCTTCCTCCTGGCCGCCGCCGCCCGCCGGGCCGGCGCGATCGCCTACCGCGTCGGGATCGTCCCCGACGAGCCGCGTGCCTTCATGACCGCGCTCTCCGACCAGCTCGTCCGCGCCGACCTGGTGGTCACCTCCGGCGGCGTCTCGATGGGCGACTACGACGTGGTCAAGGAGGCACTGACGCCGGAGGGTGTCTGGTTCGGCCCCGTGAACATGCAGCCCGGCAAGCCCCAGGGCTTCGGCCGGATCGGGGAGGAGCGGGTGCCCGTCTTGTGCCTGCCGGGCAACCCGGTCTCCTCGTTCGTCTCCTTCGAGCTCTTCGTGCTCCCCGCGCTGCGCCGGCTGATGGGCATGACCCCCGAGGCCCGCCCCGTACGCCGCGCCGCCCTCACCCACCCGGTGCGCTCCCCGAAGGGCAAGGAGCAGTATCTCCGCGGCTGGTACGACGGCTCCCGCGCCGGCGTCTCGCCCATCGGCGGGCCGGGGTCCCACCTGATCGGCGACCTGGCCGGCGCGAACTGCCTGATCGTCATCCCGCCGGACACGACAGCGCTGGACAAGGACGCCGAGGTGGACGTGATCGAGCTGGACGTGGAGTTCTGATGGCCGACCGACTCACCCACGTCGACGAGACCGGCGCGGCCCGGATGGTCGACGTCTCCGAGAAGGCGGTCACCACCCGCACCGCGACCGCGTCCGGGCGGGTGCTGGTCTCTGCCGAGGTCATCGAGCTGCTCCGCGGCGAGGGCGTACCCAAGGGTGATGCACTCGCCGTAGCCCGCATCGCCGGGATCATGGGCGCGAAGAAGACGCCCGACCTGATCCCGCTGTGCCACCCGCTGGCGGTCTCGGGCGTCAAGGTCGAGCTGAGCGTCGCCGACGACGCCGTCGAGATCACCGCGACCGTGAAGACCACCGATCGCACCGGTGTCGAGATGGAGGCGCTGACCGCGGTCGCCGTCGCCGGCCTCACCGTGGTCGACATGATCAAGGCGGTCGACAAGCGAGCGGTCATCACCGATGTCCGGGTCGAGACGAAGACCGGCGGGAAGTCGGGAGACTTCACCCGATGAGTCTGAAAGCGACCGTCGTCGTCGCCTCCAACCGCGCCTCGGCGGGTGTCTACGAGGACACCACCGGACCGCTCCTGGTCGCCTTCCTGGAAGAGCTCGGTTTCGTGGTCGGCCCTCCCGAGGTCGTACGCGACGGCGACCCGGTCGGCGAGGTGATCGCCCGCGCGGCGGCGGAGGGAGCGCGGGTCGTCCTCACCACCGGAGGCACGGGGCTGACGCCCACCGACCGCACCCCCGAGGTCACCCGGCCGCTGCTCGACCGCGAGATCCCGGGCATCGCCGAGGGCATCCGGGCGGCCGGAGTGGCGAAGGGGATCCCGACGGCGCTACTGTCCCGCGGTCTGGCCGGTCAGATCGGAGCGTGCGTGGTGGTGAACCTTCCCGGGTCCCGGGGTGGCGTGAAGGATGCGATCGACGTACTGCGTCCGGTGCTGCCCCACGCCGTGGAGCAGTCGGTCGGCAGTGATCACTGAGGACCATCGATGACCGATCCCGGCTGGCCCGCCGTCCTGTCCCACGGCGCGGTGACCGTACGCCCTCTCGACCGCACCGACGCCAAGGCCTGGACCGACGCGCGCCGTCGTTCGGCGGCTTGGCTCCACCAGTGGGACGCGACCGTGCCCCCGGGTTCGACCGCCCGGCCGACGACCTTCGCCAGCCTCGTACGTCGTCTTCGGCGTCAGGCCAAGCGCGGGGTGACCTATCCGTTCGCGATCGACGTCGACGGTGTCTTCGCTGGTCAGGTGACGGTCAACAACATCGTGCGCGGCTCGGCGCAGTTCGCCTCGATCGGCTACTGGATCGACCAGGGCTTCGCCGGCCGCGGCGTGATGCCGCTGGCGGTGGCGCTGGTCATCGACCACTGCTTCACTACCGCGCGGCTGCACCGGGTCGAGATCTGCATCCGTCCGGAGAACTCCAACTCGCTGCGTGTCGTGGAGAAGCTGGGGATCAACGAGATCGGATATGCGCCCCGGTTCCTGCACATCGACGGTGCCTGGCGGGATCACCGAATCTTCGCGATAACGGTCGAGGAATGTCACCAAGGAATGCTGGCCAGACTGGGTTTGTCACCTGAATGAGGCATTGACGTCGGCGTGTCCTTCTGAAATCACACAAGTCACACGCGACACACCACTGCACGTCCGCCTACGGGCTGGTAATGGCTCCTACGCTTCTTGACGTGGACCCGAGCGCACTCATCTTCGTCGCCCTCGCCGTGGCGTGGGCGGTGTACTTGGTGCCCAAAGCGCTCGAACAGACAGCGACGGCCGAGGACGGGACGAAGAGCCGGGCCGGCGCCGCCATCTCCAAGTCCCGTCGGATCCTCGCACGACGAGAGGCCACCGGCAAGGACTCCACCGACCTGGTGACCGAGAAGTCGTCGAAGAAGTCCGAAGTCGCGGCTGAGGGCGACCAGGGACGTGCTCCACGACCCGTCCCGATGGCCGTACGCCGCCGGGCGGCTCGCGCCGCGGCCAAACGCCGTTCGATCGTCCTGGGAGTTCTGGTCCTAGGCTTGGCTGTGGTCGGCGCACTTGCCGGCTTCGGTGTCTTCGGCCCGGTCTGGATCGCGATCCCGGCCGGGCTCGTTGTCGCCTGGCTGGTCACCTGCCGGATCAGCGTGCGCCACCAGCGCGAGGTCTGGGCACGGATCCCGTTCCCCGAGGACATCCCCGAGCCGGAGCCCGTCGCCCCGCCCCGGGTCACCTTCGACATCGACCAGGACACCGGCGATCTGGTCGCCGTCGTCGAGCACGACGACACCGGTGAGCAGCTCCCCGCGGGCTCCTGGAAGCCGGTGGAGACCCCGCTGCCGACGTACGTCTCCAAGGAGGCGGCGCCGCGCCGCACCGTGCGCACCATCGACCTGGACGCCACCGGCGTGTGGAGCTCGGGGCGCAACGCCGCCGACTCGGAGCTGGTCCGCCAGGCCGAGGAGGCCGAGCGTGCCGCGGCTTCGGCCGCCGAAGAGGCGCGTGGCCGCGCCACGGGCTCCTGAAGCCCTCCTGATTGGGTAACACCCGCGACGAGGTGCTAACGTTTCTCATCGCTTGGGGCTGTGGCGCAGTTGGTAGCGCGTCTCGTTCGCAATGAGAAGGCCAGGGGTTCGAATCCCCTCAGCTCCACCAGGTGAAAACCCGGTCTCAGTAGGCAATTCGTTGCTGAACGGCCCGGGTTTTCTTCATTTCGCACGGCGGTCCCTTCGCCTGTCGTCTCGTGTGCATCCCGGACGGTTCTGCGCGATCTGAGTCGCTGTCGCAGCGTCGATCCGCGGACGACGTGAAATCGGTCATTTGATCGTTATTTCCCTCGGATCCCTTGACTCGCCGCCAATCGCTCAGTAATCATTGACTCAATGGACGTTGAGCAACAAGACGAACTGGAACGTCGAGCCACAGTGCATGCAGCGCTCGGCGATCCGGTGCGACTTCGGATTGTTGACATCCTCCAGACAAGTGATGCCTCCCCCACAGAGATCGCCGGGATGCTGGCTGTCCCGTCGAACCTGTTTGCCCACCACGTCCAGACGCTGGTGAGCGCAGGCGTCGTGTCCCGTCACAGTTCCGAGGGCGACGGGAGACGTACGTATCTCCATCTCGAACAGGACACGTTCGAGAGCTTGGGCACCGGATCCCCCCGTCCGGTGCCCAAGCGAGTCCTGTTCGTGTGCACGGGCAACACCGCACGCTCGCACCTGGCCGCCGCTCTGTGGCGCCAGGTCAGCCCGATCCCGGCAGCTTCGGCCGGCACCCATCCCGCCGACCGGATCAACCCGGGAACGATCGACGTCGCGACCCGCCGCGAGCTGGACCTCCCCATCGTCGAGCCGCGGCGGGTCGAGGACGTACTTGATCCTGACGATCTCGTGGTCACCGTGTGTGACCGCGCCCATGAGGCGCCGAAGGTCCCTGGGGAGCTGCACTGGTCGATCCCCGACCCGGTCGGCAACGGCGCCGAGGCCTTCGACACCGCGTACGACGAGCTCGAGCGCCGCATCAGAGCGCTCGCGTCCCGCCTTCATCCCTGAGCCTTCCCCCACACGCGCAAGGAGTAGTCACGATGGACACCGAGGTCACCCGAGACCGGCAGCCGGCACCGAACAGCGCCACCGCTCGCCCTGCCGATGAGTTCAGCAGCCACTACGACGCCGCCGCGATCGAGCAGATCCTGCAGGCATCGATCGACGACCACGCCAAGAGCTCCGATGCCCCCATCGACGCCGCGTCGCTCGTCGACCGGTTCGCCGGCACCGTCTACTTCGCCGAGAAGGTCGCCGAGAGCCGGCACGCGTCCGGCGCGGCGCCGATCCGCTCCAGGCGCGGCCACCGGACCCCGGCTCGGCCCTGGCGCCTTCCCACCGCCAACCGGAACCCCAAGAACTGACCCGACCGGCACGACGAACGGCCCAACGGATCCTCGGGCAGGGAACAAGGGCCCTCGCCGCCGCCGGTCGAGAGCCTCAGCGTGGAGAGGTGGAGCCCGAACCGCGCATCGATCTGTACTGGCTGCCCTTGGGGGCCGGCGACAACACACACTGCGTCCGCGTCAACGGCCGCGCCTACGAGGCCCTGGTCGCGCTCGTCGAGCGACGTGACCGGTGCGACCTCTACCACTCAGCGCTGGAGGTCCTCCGGGGCGGAGCACGCTACGTGATCGAGATGGCACCGGTGTGGAGCTCTGGTGCTGCTCAGGGCACGGTGTCGGAGGGACCGGTCGGCCTGCGCGTCCTGGGGCGCTCCCGTGCCTTCCGGTACGAGGTCCGTTGCTGGCGCGACGGAGTCATCCCGGACGCCGCCGCCGCCGTCGTCGGGGGTCCGGTCCCGGTGGAGACCGACTCGGCGAGGACGAAGCGGCTACTCGAGCTCGTGCCGTCGTTTCCCACGGCCACCTGGGGTCGGGACGAGCTTCGCACCGGAGAGATGTGGAACTCGAACTCGCTGATCTCGTGGCTGCTCGCCGCCAGCGGGCATGACACCGGGACCATCACGCCACCGGATCGTGGGCGTTCTCCTGGATGGGCGGCCGGGCTCGTTGTCGCTGCCCGTCAAGGCGCCGATGCGGGACGCCGGTGAACGGTGATCTCCGGAGTCACGGGTGGACCGCGGCCGGGGACTCGACGTCAGCGCTCTCGATGGGACGCCGCGACCAATAACTCGCCAGCGTCGACCCGGACACGTTGTGCCAGACCGAGAAGATGGCGGCCGGCAACGCGGAGTGCGGCGGCGAGGCCGGAGTTCTGCATGCCGACCTCGATGCTGATGGCGCGCCGGCTCGAGACCGGAAGGCCGCACAGGCGCCCGACGGCGTACCCGAGGTCGAGGCCGGCGACGTTGTGCAGGACGACGGCGAGCACCAAGCTGCCTTCTACCCCTACCGCGGATCCTTCGATCGCCGCCAGGTGCCGGTGTCGCGGAAGTCGCGTGGCAGGGAGATCGGCGCCGTCCCGTGTGATGTGGCCGGGCCTGTGTGCTCGGAGATGGCGAGGATCGTGACGACCGTGCTGTGAGGTCGTGAGACCTAGGCGTCCTGCATGTTTACGCCGACGTGGTTGTAGGCGCGATCGGGCTCGCGAGTATTGACAGTCAAGAGGTCCGGCGTCCCCCGTTGCCCAGCTCGTGTCAGAGCCCCGACGGATGTGGCCCCCATCTGGTAGACCCATCTCTTTCTCCGGTCGCAACGGCGCGATCCTTCGCCATCGCACCTCGAAGGGACGCCGCCGTGGGCTTCTCAGGAACCGTGGACCGTCGCGATGCTGCCGTGGCAGCGGCCTTGGCCGGTGCCGTCGCCGCGATTCCGGGGTACGCCGCGGGCATGCGGATCAGTGATCCCGGTGAGGTCGCCGCGCTGTCGGTCCTGACCATCGTGGTATCCGGAGCGGTCCTGCTCTGGCAGATCGTGCATCGGCGGAGGGGTTCTGGGCGACGGACCACTGAGTGGACGGATGGGCCTCGATTCGACATCAACTGTAGAGCCTGAGGAGATGCCATGCTTGCCACGGATGATGCCGGGATGCCGACGTCGAGCGCGAAGCGGCGCGTTGTCGCGCATGTCGATCTGCTCGTCCTGTCGTTGGTTTGCACCGCGCACCTGATGAGCCCACACGCGCTAGCCAGCGCAAACGGAGAGGGCACCGGGCCGTCCAGCCGTCTCTCGGTGCCGGCGGCGGCGCCGCAGGCACCGGCGAGCTACTCCCGACCCGCTGTCGTCGGGGCCGGCGTGCCGCAGAAGCGTGCTGCGCAGGGTGCGTCGGCAGCTTCGGCACGTGGAATCCCGAGCGCTGCGCTTGCCGCGTACCAGCGTGCCGAGACCGTCATCAACGCTGCCGACGAGACGTGCAACATCGACTGGCAGCTGCTCGGGGCCGTGGGTTACGTGGAGTCGGACCACGGCCGCTTCGGCGGTAGCACCCTGGGTGCCGACGGCGTCTCCCGTCCAGGCATCTATGGCGTCGCTCTTGACGGTACGAATGACACCCAGACGATCGAAGACACCGACGCTGGGCAGTACGACCGAGACAAGACCTGGGATCGTGCTGTCGGTCCGATGCAGTTCGTTCCCGCCACATGGTCGACCGTCGGCGTGGACGCCGATGGCGACGGGCAGCGGGACCCGCAGAACATCAACGACGCCGCGCTGGCGGCAGCGGTGTACCTGTGCTCAGGTCCCGATGATCTCGGTAGCGAGGCCGGCCGCCGCGAAGCGGTCCTCCGCTACAACCGGTCGACGTCCTACGCCGACCAGGTGCTGCGGACTCGAACGGCGTACCTGAAGGGTGACTACGACGCCGTTCCCGACGAGATCGCGCCGGCGACCGCCATGTCCGCCTCCTATCGGCGGGCTGACGAGGCTGCCGTCGGCGAGAACGGGGCGCCGAAAGCAAGGCGCCCCCCGCGGGGGGACGACGGCGCCACTGGTCGCCCGAGCTCCGCTCCGGACCCGGTTCGTGGTGGTCAGGCAAGCACGGAAGACGAGCCCGAGTCACCTGCTTCGGAGGAGGCTCCCGCTTCGCCGCCGAACCAGGGACAGGACGAGGGGACTCTAGAGAAGGTCACTGAGCCACTTCCAGCCCCTGTCAGCGAACCTGTCGAGCAAGTCGTGACGCTGACACAGGCGATCACGCTGTGCACGGTGAACGGCGTGAATCGGCTTGACCAGGTGGCCTGGAGCCGGTGCATCAACGACCTGGTCCGCTGAGCCGCACCTCTGGTGGATGTCGACCTTCGTGGTGGGGGAGCCGCCGCAGCTGTGCGACACCCTCACGACCAGCACGATGTGAGCACCGCCGCCGTCTCGGTCGGAGTGGTGGATATGTGGGCACTCGCCGGGGTGCCGGAGGCTCCTTCACCGCCCGAGGCGCGTCGGCAAAGTGTTTCATCGAGAAGTCGATCTCCCCAGCACGAGTGCATTCTCACCTCACAACGCGCTCACACCAACGGTGAAAAGTGTTGAACGACAACAAGGTGTTACGGACGCGTCACAGCCACCCCAATTCCCCCAACGCCAGCGTTAAGAACACTTCACTCGACGCTTTTCTTAGTTACAGGGGACATGCGCATACGTAACTGCTCCGGAACCGGTCTGAGATCAACTATATGTGCCAGGTTTCTGAGCTAGCCACATACACATTGCCGTGCGCCGTTCGCGAACACAGAATGGGTATTCGCCATGCAGCAGGTGATCGCCCCCAGCATTGCCGCCATCACCATCCCATTCATCCTCGCCACCGGGCACTGAGGCCATTGAAGGCACACACGACACAGGGTCCTGCGCTCTCATGCGCGGACCCGGTGCCGGCTGAGCCACGGACCACCCCCAGTTCGATGACTCTCGAAACTCGCTTAGGTGAAAGCAATGTCGAATTCTTCAGCATGCGGATCGCAGCGCCTCGCCATGGCGTTCGCAGTGACGATCTTCGCGCTCTCGTTCTTGACCCCCACACTGTTCACAGCGGCGCCGGCATCCGCGCACGCGCACTTGGTCGAGAGTTTTCCACGTGCCGGCGCAGCGCTCGCCGCCGGCCCGACGGAGGTAGTGCTCACTTTCGACCAGCCGGTCCAAGCGTTCCCTGGCGCAAACGGCATCGTGGTGACCGGACCGAAGAGCAGCCATTGGGCATGTGGTCGTGCTCGCATCACCGGGAACACCCTGACCGCCTCGATGAGTGACGTGGGGCCTCCGGGCCGCTACCAGATCGACTACCGGGTGCTCGGAGCGGACGGTCACCCGATCACAGGGTCAGTGCCGATCAACATCCGGCCGTCGGCGTCCACCGCGTCCACCGCGTCGACCACGTACAGCACGTCCGCTGCGTCCGCTGCCACCGCGATGACGGCGTTCGACGTGGACCAGCCGCGTGGTCTGGCAGCGATGCCCACGTGGCTGTGGATCGCGCTGCTGGCCGCAGTCGCGGTGTGTGTCGGGGCTGTCGGTCGCTGGACCGTCCGCCGAACGGATGCGCGATGAACGACCGTATCCGGCTCCTGCAGGTCTCGGCGCTTGTCTGCGCGAGCCTTGTCGCGCTTGCCTTCGGGATCCTGGTCACGTTTCCGCAGCCGGTCGTCGGCATTCCCGAGCCGTCGGTGGTGGTGCGCACCGGGATCCCGCTGCTCCGCTGGATCGCGAACGTGTGCGCGATCGGGGCCGTGGGCTCCGTGCTGGTGCAGGTGCTTCTGGGCGAGGCTGGTCGCGACCGCGCTCCTGCCCTGGCCCGACGTACGTCAACGGCGGCGGTGTGGACCGCAGCAGTCTGGACGGTCGCGGCGCTGCTGGGTCTCTGGTTCAACGCGGCGGAGATCTCGCTCCGCCAACTACGGGTGCCGGTCGGCGGCGTGCTCGGTTACGGCGGAAACGTCAGCCTAGGTCTCGCACTGCTGATCAGCGCTGGGTCGGCGGGAGCGTTGACCGCCTACTCGGTTGCCCGCTTGCGGCGGCCGTCGCTGCCGCCGGACGTGGGCTTCCTGATCGCGCTCTCGGGCCTGACGGCAGTGTCGATGAGCGGGCATCCTTCGCAGGGTGAGCCGCCGTTGCTGCTGATGACGGCCAGCGCCCTCCACGTGAGCGGAGCGGCACTCTGGGTGGGCGGCCTGGCGATCACCTCTCTGATCGTCGCCGCCGACCGCCACGCGCTTGCTGTCGTTCTTCCCCGGTTCTCGCGGGTCGCCGAGGTGAGTTTCGCGCTGGTGGGGGTCAGCGGCCTGTTGTTGGCTGCGGCCCGGCTGACCGGCGACGTGACGCCGTCCCTCGGGGAGGCAGTCGGCGCATTGACACAGACCGGTGCCGGCTGGCTGGTCATGGGCAAGCTCGCCTGCATGGGCCTGCTGGGCTGCACCGGGGCGTACATCCGTGCGGCCGTCGTCGACCGCGTGGCGCGCCAGCAGCCCACACCGCTCACCGTGTGGGCCGGGCTCGAGCTCGCCGTGATGGCGATCGCGGTCTCTCTGGCCACGGCGCTCGCGCGTCCCCTCTGACACTCAGCGGCCTCTTGCCAAGGCAGGGTGACGCGCCGCCGAAGTTGACGGCCTTCGGCGGCGCTCCTGCTTCGTCGGGCGTGGCGTGCGGAGCGGGCGGCAGGACGCGTCAGGCAGAGCTCGCGCGGGCACGGCGACGCACCGTATTCACGGTGCCGTCGAGGACGACGAAGGCGACGAGGGTGACCCCGAAGACCGGCATCGCCCAGCCCAGGGCACCCGCCGCAAGAAACACCACAACCAGCATCGGCACCGACAGGTTGCGCCACACCGGCGCCGGGGAGGAACGCCCGGGCCGCGTGGGCCGGCGCTGCCACCACATCCGATATCCCAGCCCCAGGAGCGCGAGCGATCCCAAGGCCAGCAGGGCCAGTGCAAGCTGATTGGCCAGACCGAACAGGGTGCCGCTGTGGGCATCGACACCGATGCTGGTGAGCTTGGCCATCAGCGGGTAGTCCTCCCAGCCCTGGCGGGCAGTGATCTGCTCGGTGTAGGGATCGATGACGACGGAGGTCTTGCGGATCGGCAGACCGTCGGACGACTCCTTGACGGTGAAGGGCCCGTCGGCGGCGTACGGCGGGAGGAGAGTGAGTTCACCCTGCAGGCCTTCCGACCTGGCCACCTCAACCACACGGTCGAAGCTGATCGGCTCAGCACCGCCCACCGGCGTCACCTCCGGCGCGGAAAGCGAAGGGGTCTTGCCGTTCAGGGCGGTGATCGCGGCGTCGACGCGGCCGCCGGCATAGTTCGACCAGGTCAGGCCGGTGATGCTGATGCCGAGCAGCCCGACCGCCAGCCAGAGACCCAGGGCCCCGTGCCAGGACCGATGGCGTGCACGTCCCTTCGCGGTGAGGGACGGAACCAGCACGGCCCGTAGGGATCGGCCACGGGCGCGTTTGCCGAGCCACAGGACCAGGCCACCGAGCACGATGAAGGGCAGCCAGCTGGCAACGAACTCGGAATAGAGCCGCCCGAGGTCGCCCAGGTGCAGGTTGCCGTGGAACTCGCGCAGCCACACCTGCGCGGGTGGTCGGTTGGCCACGGTGACCAGCTCGCCGTTGACGCCAGCCGTGTACGGATCGACGTACACGGTCAGCGACTCCGAGGAGAAGTCGCTCCCGGTCTGTTTCAGGCCTTCGATGCCCCCGAGCACCACCTGGGTGGTTCGGTCGGCGTCCTCTGCCGGAATGACCGAGGTGACGTGTGCGTCCGGATGGACGGCGAGCGCGGCCGCGACCTGCTCCGACAGCGGACGCGGGCTTCCTGTCTCCGCCTCCACATACAGCTTGTCGCCGTACAGCACATCGTTGATCTGGGGAGCGAACGCATAGGCCAGGCCGGTCAACGCCAACACCGCGAGGAACGGCGCGACCAGAAGACCCGCCATGAAGTGCACGCGTCGAGCGAGCAACCACAACACGGTGCCGGAACGCTTTCGATCGCGCGTGCCGACACCTGCGCGGGGCGGTGAGGGTTCAGTGGGGATCGTGGTCATGCCGGACCTTCCTTCTGGAGCCGCCTTGGTAAACGCAGGTAAGACTGGGCATGTCCTCTCCTTTTAACTTTTCCCTCCTCGCACCCAATTGGTTGTGGATGTTTCAGAGGTATGTTTTGGGCATTTCAGGGTTTCGAGAATCCATGTGGGACCGGATAGCCAGTAGGCCGACCAGGTATGTCCGATTCGTCGCTGCAACGTAACGCAACAGTAAAAAGACCCAACCGGCATCCGACTTTGCCTTTTCGGCGGCTACTTCCACGCGCGTATTAGAGGCCCCCGCATAAACACCCCGGGGTATTATCGACGTGAAACCACCGGGGGTATTATCAGGAACGGAACCCGCCCGTTTTTCCTCGTCGCTACCCGATTCTTAATGCCCTCGTGAGGTTGTGAGGTCCCATTAACGAGTAGATTTCCCGCAGGGTTCTGGGGCCTTAATGAGCGCAGGATGTAGTGGATTGCACTCCTCGGAATCCCCATATCTTCACCTTGGAGCCCCGAAATCAATGCGCTAAAAAGAGAGGCATTCTCTATGTCTGAATTAGCTCCCCAAGGCTTCTTGGGGTCCAGGAAGCGACGACGCCGGCTCGGCGCAGTGGCCGTGGCAGCGGCCTCGGCGATCACGGCGGCGAGCCTGGCCACGATGCCGGCGGTCGGCCAGCAGCCGATCGGGGTGGGCCCGCTCCCCATCACCTTCGACATCACCGACGAGAACGGAGGATGGTTCGACGCCGGTCTCGACCTCTTCGGCAGCAAGTCCCTCGCGGTCGCCGTGCTCCCCCGGGTCAGCGCTGCTGGCGGCTTGCCCTCCGTCGGTGGCCCGGTGCTGCCGACTGACGCCTCGCTGGTGGAGAACCTTGTCGGCGGCCTCAGCACCGCTGGCGGGACGAGTGCCCCGACCGACCCGCTGGCTCTCAACTCGACCCTGGCCACCGTGCAGGGCATCGCGAAGTCCTCGCCCGAGGCGGCCTCCAAGGCCGCCGAGGCCAAGGATCTGATCGGCGAGCTCAAGGCGACCGTCGCCGACATGCCGGCGGACGAGCCGGTCGACCTGGCCTCGCTGCCCGTCGGCGTGGACCTGATGGGTGTCTTGGACTCCCTCCAGGAATTCGCAGTCGACGGCCCCCCGGTCTCCGTCACGTTCAACGTGGACCCGGCCAAGTCTCAGGGAATCCGCAACCCGATCGGGCTGATCGCCCCGGAGGGGGCGGACGAGTTCCCGTACATGGATGCCAAGGGCGCCTTCTACGGCAAGAAGACGATTCAGCTCACCGAGCCGGGGCTGTACGCCTTCACCGACTCGGTCGCGCCCTACATGCTCGGCGCGGTCGTGGTCGACGACCCGCTCACGTTGGGTCTCGACTTCGGCGAGAAGCTGGTGGTCAACGGCAAGCCCGAGGCCGTTCCGTCGAACGCCGACATCATCCAGCGGCTGGTGAACGCCTTCTTCACGATCACCAACCCGAACAACTGGCAGGAGTTCAGCTCCACCAAGGACGTCGCCTGGAACCCGGTCCAGCCGCCTGCCCCGATCCTGCAGTACGACGCAGACGGCAAGCCGGTGCTGATCCCGAACCTGGACGCGTACTTCGACCAGAAGTTCGGGTACCCGAAGAAGCTGGCCGCGACGAAGAAGCCGACCACCCCTGGTGTTGGTGAGGTCTGGATCGCCACTCAGATGGAGGACTACGCAGGGAAGAAGAAGCACGGCTCCATCACGAAGATCAACGCCGAGGACTGGACGATCGATCGGAAGATCGCAGCCCCCGAGATCAACATGAACAACGTCCACAACATGTGGACGGACAAGAACTACAAGTACGTGTACGGCAACGAGTGGTTCGACAGCGAGACCGACGTGTTCGACCGGGCGACCGGCAAGTTCGTACGGAGCCTCGAGGTCGGCCCCAACCCGGCGCACGTGATGACCCGTCCGGGCAACGACAACCTGACGATCGGCATCAACGCCGGGACGGACATCGTCGAGGCGGCGCCGGGTGCCACGAAGGTCGTTCAGCGCATCCACGCCGACCCGGACAGCGGCATGACTCCGCACCCGCACGCGCACTGGACCAGCCATGACGGCAAGACCGTCGTCGCGCCGAACACGATGACCTCGGAGGCCGTCATCGCCGACCTCGACACGGGGAAGGTCAGGCACGAGCCCGTCGGTGCCTTCCCGATCGCCACGTCGATGACGCCGGACTCGAAGAAGGCGTACCTGTCCAACTTCCTGGGCATGAGCGTGTCGTGCGTGTCGCTGGAGGAGGACGCGTGTGCGACCCCCGATGGCAGTGTGGCCAAGAACTCCACGATCGATCTGTGGCAGAACTACGACCCGCAGACCGGTCCCGAGGCGGGCAAGTCGTGGGGCGGACTGACCATCCAGCTCCCGGTGAGCCCGGACGGTAAGGCGCTGCTGGCGGTGAACACCCTGTCCCAGACGGTCAACGTGATCGACCCGAAGACGAACAAGTTGATCAAGGACCTGCCGTGCAACGCCGGTTGCCACGGCGCCAACTTCGGCGCCAAGAAGGGTGGCGGCTACTACGCCTACGTCTCCAACAAGTTCTCCAACGCCACCCAGGTCATCGACATCGACCCGAACAACGACGGCGACATCTCGGATGCCGCCGTCGCTGGCCAGCTGACGCTGGGGCCGACGGCGGACACCAAGATGGACGACGAGCTCGTTGCCCACCCCGGTGTGGGTGGACAGGGCGTCCTGGCCATCCCGCTGGTCTACAACGGCTGGTCACAGGAGATCCCGGAGGCCTGGCGAAAGGGCCTGACCTGCGAGCAGATCAACCCGATCGACGAGTCGGCCTGCTGATCACCATCTGACACCACCGACGGTCCGGGGCTGGGCAACGCTGCCCAGCCCCGGACCCATCCCCACCTGGGCCCAGCATCCCGACGACATCAGGCCGGGATGTCGCTGGGCCCGACCAGTTCCCAAGACTTCTAATCATGCGAGAGGCTTGCCGATGACTGCGCAGGAGATTCGCCCACGGACTGTCACAACCCCACCCCGCCCCGGGTTCCGTCGGCGCGTGATCGGGCTGATTGTGTTGGTCGCAGTCTGCTGGGGAGTGTTGCTCACGGTGCTGCCGTCGCCGTCCGGCGACCCGGTGCTGGTCTCGTTGAGCCCGGGCGACGGCGAGACGGTCAAGTCCCCCGACGAGGTCCGGATCACGTTCGACCGGCCGGTCCCCGCGGAGCTCGCGACGGTCCAGATGACCGATCCCGCAGGCGAGCGCATCGTGTCGACCCGGCCGTACAACCCAGCGGGGGCCGACGACACGATCGCCGTGCCGATGCCGAAGACCCGCTACGAGGGGATCTACACGGTCGTCTGGTCTGTGCCTTCCAGCACCCTCGAACCGATGGTCGGGTCGTCGAACTTCTCGGTGTTCTCCTCGGCGAGGCTCACCGCGGTCCCGGGGCTCGTCGTCGACCGTGACCCGGTCATCGTCACGGTGTACACGATTGCGGGAACCCTCGCGACAGCCGCCCTGGTGCTCGGTGTCGGGACCGTGTTCGCGCTCGTGGTCGCCTGGCCCCAGGGTGCCCGCCGCCGGGGATCGCGCCGTCTGCTCCGCTACACGTGGGCCACCTTGGTGCTGGCGACGCTCGTGTCCCTGCTCTCGTTCGGCGGCTACGCCGCCCGGACCTCGCTCGGTGACGCGTTCGACCCGGCGCTCCTCGCCGGGACGGTCAAGTCGGACATCGGGGCGGCGCTCCTGGCCAGGCTGCTCATCCTGGTGCCGCTCACACTCGGCTTCTGGCAGCTCCTGCGAAGCGAGCCCGCCC
Source organism: Nocardioides luteus (assembly GCF_000960475.2). Taxonomy (GTDB): domain Bacteria; phylum Actinomycetota; class Actinomycetes; order Propionibacteriales; family Nocardioidaceae; genus Nocardioides; species Nocardioides luteus_A. Next base: position 82,288 of record NZ_JZDQ02000030.1, read on the forward strand.
GGACCTCGGCCGAGCGCTGGACCTCCGCGCTGACAGTGCTCGGCGCCGCCTCGGCGTTGGCGGCGACCTGGGTCTTCGCCCGCCCCCAGGCACCGGCAGGACCAGGGCCGGTCAGCGTGGCCGAGGGCATCGCACTCCTGCTCGCTGCTGCGGTCGGCGTCGGGGCCGCGGTGATGCAGTGGACGGTCCTGCGTCGATCCGGAGGACGGACGGCGCCCGCCACACGGCTGCTCGCCCGGATCATGCCGGTGGCCGGTGTGTTGCTGCTCCTGCTCACGGCGAGCACGACCGACGGCTGGCGGCCGATCGCGTACGGCGCGCTGGCGGTGGTGGTCGTCGGCACGGGGGTGGCGCTCCTGTACCGGGAGCGGCGGCGTAGATCCGACCACGACAAGGGCGACCGCCGACGAGACAAGCCCGCTCGCCGGCGGCTGCAGGAGGTCGCCACGGTCTTGGCCGCGACCACCGTCGTGGCGCTCGCCGCCCTCCCCGGCTCGGCCCTCCCCGGTTAGGAACCGGCCGGCGCACAGCACCACTGTCGTGGCACGCGTGGGCGCCTTTCAGACACGACTCACACGAGAGGTACCCATGCCTACGCACCAACGCCCTCTCGGGCGATTCAGCACCACCATCGCTGCGACGTTCACACTCGTCCTCGCGCTCGCCGCGTGCGCAGGTGCCGGCGAGGACACCGCCCCACCGGCCGGGCGGGCTGACGCAAAATCCTCTGTGACCCCCTCGGTTGCCACATCGCCTGCAGCTCCGGTCACCCCCACAACCGAGCCGACCGACCTCGGTCCGGTTCTCACGGTCACGATCGACGGGGACGAGGTGTCGCCCAATGCGGAGGAGATCGACCTCGGCACCGGGGAGAAGCTTCTCGTCGAGATCGACTCCGATCGAGCCGGCGAGCTGCACGTCCACGCCGCGTCTGAGCAGTTTGTCGAATTCGCCGAGGGAACCACGAAGAGCGAGATCGTCGTGAACACGCCCGGCACCGTCGAGGTCGAGGACCACGACACCAGCGCCGTCGTCGCCCTCATCGAGGTGCGCTGACTTGTTCCCCCTGATCCTGCCCATGCATGGCCTGGGCGGCGGCGCCGACCTGCCCATTCCTGCCCCCTTGGCGATCGCGGGCGGTACCGCCGCCCTCGCGCTGTCCTTCCTCGTTCTGCTGCTGGCGTGGCGTACGCCTCGGTTCGCAACGACCGGCGGCGAACGAACCGTCCACGTGGCTCTCGCAGCATTCCTGGACAGTCGCGGCTGGACCCTGACCATCCGCACACTCGGGATGACGTTCTTCTGCTTCATGCTCTGGCCCGCGCTGTTCGGGCCGGACCTGCTGAACAACCCCACCTTTGGCGTGGTCTACGTCTGGCTCTGGGTCGGCATCGTCCCGGCTTCGCTGCTGTTCGGCCGCTTCTACCGTGCTGTCAGCCCGGCCCGCACTCTCCACTTGTTCCTCGCGAAGGTCGCGGGGCGACCACCTGGCGAAGGCATCCGCCGGTATCCCGCCCAGCTGGGGTACTGGCCCGCAGCGATAGGTCTGTTCGCCTTCGTCTGGCTCGAGCTCGTCTCACCCCAAGCGAACTACCTGGGCTCGGTTCGCGCCTGGTTCGCGTGCTACCTCGCGGCGATGTTGCTCGGCGGTGCGATCTTCGGCGAACGATGGCTCGAGCGGGCCGACCCGTTCGAGGTCTACTCCACCCTTCTGGCCCACCTCTCACCGTGGGCCCACAACGACGAAGGCGACCTCGTCTGGATCAGTCCGCTGCGCCACCTTGCCCGTGTGCCAGGCGAAGCAGGACTGGTGGCCACGGTCGCCGTCCTCCTTGCAAGCACCGCATACGACAGCTGGCGCGAGAGCGTGACCTGGATCCGGTTCGTCCAGTCCAGCGGCATCGACCAGACCGTGTTGGGAACGGCCGGGCTCCTGACGGCGGTCACCGTCGTCGGGGTCGTCTTCATGGCGGCGTCGATGGCAACAAGGGTCGAGGAGAGCGTCGATCGCTGGCAGGTCCCGCGTCAGCTCGCTCACTCCATCGTCCCGATCGTCGTCGGCTACATGGTGGCGCACTACCTGAGCTTCTTCGTACAGGTCGGCTCACAGACTCTGATTCAGATCAGCGACCCCATCGGAACCGGGGCGAATCTGTTCGGGACCGGCGGCTGGGAGGTCAACTACTGGTTCTCCCAGCATGCGACCTTCCTGGCCACGACCAAGGTGGTCTCCATCGTGACCGGGCACGTCTTGGGCGTCATCGCAGCTCACGACCGTTCCCTGGAGATTCTCCCACGCCGTCACCAGGTCGCTGGCCAGCTGCCGCTACTCGTCGCGATGGTGCTCTACACCTATATGGGTCTCTACCTGCTGTTCGGCGCCTGAACCCGTCAGCCGACCGCTCGCCGCGCTGGGGCGTGGTGGCCGCTACCTCAGA
>NZ_JZDQ02000031.1 GCF_000960475.2 Nocardioides luteus
AGTCGGCTCGTCAGAACGAGCCGACTCGACGAGGGGTCAGGTGGTGATGAGGGTGAGCAGGCGGGCGGCCTCGGTGGCCATGGCGTCTCGGCCGGGGCCGAGGTAGCGCCGCTGGTCGACCAGCGCGGGATCGGCACCGAGGGTCTCGCGGACCGCGGCGGTGAAGGCCTTGTTGAGCTGGGTCGCGACGTTGATCTTCGTCATCCCGGCGGTGATGGCCGACCTCAGGCCTGCGTCGCTCACGCCGGACGAGCCGTGGAGGACGAGGGGCACCGGGACCGTGCGCCGGAGCTGCGCGATCAGCGCCTCGTCCAGGGCCGCGTCGCGGGTGGTCATCTTGTGGCTCGAGCCGACCGCGACGGCGAGGGCGTCGACGCCGGTGCCGGCGACGAAGGCGGCGGCTTCCTCCGGGTCGGTGCGTACGCCGGGTGCGTGGACGCCGTTCTTGCCGCCGACCTCGCCCAGCTCGGCCTCGACGTGGGCGCCGCGGTCGTGGCAGCGGCGGACGACGGCAGCGGTGCGGGCGAGGTTCTCCTCGTAGGACAGCTGGGAGGCGTCGTACATCACCGACGAGAAGCCGAGGTCGACCGCGATCGCGACCAGGCGCTCGTCGGTCGCGTGGTCCAGGTGGAGCGAGATCGGCATCGCGGCGTTCGACGCGACCGCGATCGCGGCCTGGGCCAGCGGGGCCAGGCCACCGTGGTAGCGCACCGCGTTCTCGCTGATCTGCACGATGACCGGCCGGTTCGCGGTCTCGGCGCCGGCCGCGATCGCCTCGACGGTCTCCAGGTTGATCGCGTTGAAGGCGGCGACACCGCGGCCTTCCGCATAGGCCGTGCTGACGAGCGAGGCAGTGGTGGCGAGGGTCATAGGTGTTCCTGTCCAAGGTGCGAGGCGTGGGCTCTTCTCGTGAACACCGTGCCCGCGAACACCGTGCCCATGAACACCGTGCCCCGAAACAGTTGGTTCGGATGGCCTACGCCAGTTGGCGCGACCTTGTGAATCGATCACAAGGTCAGGCCGACTGCCGTAGGCGACGACTACGGGTGGTGTGGATGCACAGCGGCCGCCGACTCCCTGGGAGGGTCGGCGGCCGTCGTACGAGCCGTGGTTACTTGTTGGCCTTACGAGCCCGCGAAGCAATCTTGGCGCGCTCGTTCTGGTCGAGGATGACCTTGCGGATGCGGATCTGCTCCGGGGTGATCTCGACGCACTCGTCCTCGCGGCAGAACTCCAGGCACTGCTCGAGGGAGAGCTTCTTCGGCGGGATCAGCTTCTCGAAGTTGTCGGAGGTGGCGGACCGGATGTTGGTCTGCTGCTTCTCCTTGGTGATGTTGACGTCCATGTCGTCCTGGCGCGAGTTCTCGCCGACGATCATGCCCTCGTAGACCTCGGTGGTGGGCTCGACGAAGAGGACGCCGCGCTCCTGGAGCGAGGTCATCGCGTAGGCCGAGGCAGCACCGGCGCGGTCGGCGACCAGCGAGCCGTTGTTGCGCGAGCGGATCTCGCCGGCCCACGGGAAGTAGCCCTCGGAGATGTGGTGGGCGATACCGGTGCCGCGGGTCTCGGTGAGGAAGTCGGTGCGGAAGCCGATCAGGCCACGGGAGGGGACGACGAACTCCATCCGGACCCAGCCGGTGCCGTGGTTGGTCATGCCCTCCATGCGGCCCTTGCGGTTGGCGAGCAGCTCGGTGATCGTGCCGAGGAACTCCTCGGGGGCGTCGATGGTGAGGCGCTCGAACGGCTCGTGGAGCTTGCCGTCGACCTCACGGGTGACCACCTGCGGCTTGCCGACGGTCAGCTCGTAGCCCTCGCGACGCATCTGCTCGACCAGGATCGCGAGCGCCAGCTCACCGCGGCCCTGCACCTCCCAGGCGTCGGGACGGTCGGTCGGCAGCACGCGCAGCGACACGTTGCCGATCAGCTCCTGGTCGAGGCGGTCCTTGACCATGCGGGCGGTCACCTTGGCGCCCTTGACCTTGCCCACGAGCGGGGAGGTGTTGGTGCCGATGGTCATCGAGATGGCCGGGTCGTCGACGTGGATCAGCGGCAGCGCGACCGGGTTCTCCGGGTCGGCCAGCGTCTCACCGATCATGATCTCGGGGATGCCCGCGACGGCGACGATGTCGCCGGGGCCGGCCTCCTCGCCGGGCTTGCGCTCGAGACCCTCGGTGATGAGCAGCTCGGTGATGCGTACGTTCTTCGTCTCGCCGTCACGCTTCATCCAGGCGACGTTCTGACCCTTCTTCAGGGTGCCCTGGTGGATGCGGACCAGCGCGAGGCGGCCCAGGAACGGGGAGGCGTCGAGGTTGGTGACGTGGGCCTGCAGCGGCGCGCCGGCGACGTAGGTCGGGGCCGGGATGGTGTCCAGGATCGTGGAGAAGAGCGGCTCGAGGTCCTTGGAGTCGGGCAGGGTGCCGTTCTCCGGCTGCTCGAGGCTCGCCACGCCGGCCTTGCCGGAGGCGTAGATCACCGGGAAGTCGAGGGCGTCCTGGCTGTGGGAGTCGTCGAGCAGGTCCATGAAGAGCTCGTACGTCTCGTCGACGACCTCCTCGATGCGGGCGTCGGGGCGGTCGACCTTGTTGACCACCAGCACGACCGGCATGTCGGCGTTGAGCGCCTTGCGCAGCACGAACCGGGTCTGCGGGAGCGGGCCCTCGGAGGCGTCCACCAGCAGCACGATGCCGTCGACCATCGACAGGCCGCGCTCGACCTCACCACCGAAGTCGGCGTGGCCGGGGGTGTCGATGATGTTGATCGTCATCCCCTCGGGCGCGGACGGCCCGGTGTAGTGGATGGCGGTGTTCTTCGCGAGGATGGTGATGCCCTTCTCGCGCTCCAGGTCACCGGAGTCCATGACGCGGTCCTCGACCGACTCCATGGCGTGCTCGGAGAAGGCACCGGCCTGCTTCAGCATGGCGTCGACCAGCGTGGTCTTGCCGTGGTCGACGTGCGCAACGATGGCGACGTTGCGGAGATTGGCCTTGAGGGTCTCGGACATGTGCGAAGCGGCTCGATTTCTGGCGCGGGACGGGACGACTGATCTTATCCGCCGCGACCTCCTTGACCCGCATCCGGAGATGACGCTTGGCTGAACCCATGACTTCTCGGAAACACGTCTGCCACATCGTGCCCCCCTACCTGATGCAGCGGCTCGACCCCGGTCGTCTCGACCAGGACAACGGTTTCCGTGCCGCACGGGAAGAGCACCTGGCCAGGGTTCTCGCCCAGGTGCCCGCCCCCGAAGCCGGCGGCACGGCTGCGGAGGTGGGGGACTGGACCGTCTACACGGCCGGCAACGGCACCGACCTCCCCGGTGAGAAGGTGCGCGCCGCGGGTGAGCCCGAGTCGGGTGACGAGAGCGTCGACGAGGCCGCGACCGGCATCACCGGCTCGCTGGCCCTCTTCGAGGAGGTCTACGGCCGCGACTCCTATGACGGCCGGGGCGCCGAGGTCGTGATGACCGTCCACTACGACCGCGACTACGCCAACGCCTTCTGGGACGGCACCCAGCTGGTCTTCGGGGACGGCGACGGCAAGATCTTCCAGCGCTTCACCAAGGCCGTCGACGTGATCGGCCACGAGCTCTCCCACGCGGTCACCGAGCACACCGCCGGCCTCGTCTACCAGGGACAGCCCGGTGCGCTCAACGAGTCGATGTCGGACGTGTTCGGCTCCTGTCTCAAGCAGCGGCTTCTCGGTCAGAGCGCCGAGGAGGCCGACTGGATCATCGGCCAGGGCCTCTTCACCGAGTCGGTCCAGGGCGTCGGGCTGCGGAACATGCTCGAGCCCGGGACCGCCTACGACGACCCCGAGCTGGGCAAGGACCCGCAGCCGGCGCACATGGACGACATCTACGACGGCACCGACGACAACGGTGGCGTCCACATCAACTCCGGCATCCCCAACCGCGCCTTCGCCCTCGCCGCCAAGGCGATCGGCGGCAGCTCGTGGGACGGCGCCGGCAAGATCTGGTACGCGGCGCTCACCGGCAGCGCCGTCACCACCGACACCGACTTCGCCGGCTTCGCCGCGGCCACGATCGCGGCGGCCGGCGAGCATGCCGAGGCGGTCACCACCGCCTGGTCCGAGGTCGGCGTCACCCCGGCGTCAGAGGCCCCCGCCACCGACGGTGAGGCGCCGACCGTGGTGAGGGTGCGTCGCAGCGGCGGTTTCCTGGGACGTACGAAGGAGGGGGTCGCCGAGCTGGCGCCCTCGGCCGCCGGGGTGGCCACCGTGCGCAACCTGCTCGCCGGGGGCGGGGCACCGTCGAAGCCGAAGGGTGCCGACCGTTACATCTACGAGTTCGAGGTCGACGGCCGGAGCGTCGTCGTGCACGAGGGCGACCTGACCCCCGACCTGCACGCCCTCGCCGACGAGCTGCTGGAGAAGTAGCTGCTAAGCGGGCAGGGCGTGGTTGAGCGCGGCCTCGACGTGCACGGTGATGGCGTCGAGGATGGGTACGTCGACGTCGCTGGGCCGCACCAGGAGGCTGAGCTCGGAGGCACCGAGGATGACGCCGTCGGAGCCGGCGTCCCACAGCTCGTGGACGACCTCGAGGACGCGCTTGCGTGAGCCCGGCACGACGTTCCGGTGGACGAGCTCCTCGTAGATGATCGAGTCGAGCATCTCGATGTGGAGGGTGTCGGGCAGGTTGACGTCGACGCCGTGGTCGGAGATCCGCTGCGCGAAGAAGTCGTTCTCCACGGTGTAGCGGGTGGCGAGGAAGCCGGCCTTGGTGATGCCGAGCTCCTTGGCCTTCGCGGCGAGCACGTCGGCCAGGTGCAGCACCGGTACGTCGACGGCGGCCGCCACCTCGTCGTAGACCTTGTGGAACGTGGTGGTGCACATCAGGATCAGGTCGGCGCCGCCGGCGACCACGCTCTTCGCGGAGGCGACCAGGATCTCGGCGACCTGGTCCCAGGCCTCCTTCTCCTGCAGCGCCGTCAGCTCGGCCAGGTCGACGGAGGCCAGCACGATCTTGGCGGAGTGGAGACCGCCGAGCCGCTCCTGGACGCCCTTGTTGAGTCCCTCGTAGTAAGCGGCTGTGCTTTCCCAGCTCATGCCGCCGATGAGTCCGATCGTCTGCACTGTTCGAGTGTGACACCGTCGGCTGCTGCGTACTGAATCCTCGGCGTCCCCGGGATGTGGACTAGACCAGGTCAGGGCCCGGATCGGGGCCCGTCAGCCTTCGCGGTGCACCTTGTGCGGGGCGGCCTGGGCGCGCGGCTTGATGACCAGCTCGTCGATGTTGACGTGAGCCGGGCGGGTGGCCATCCAGACGATCGCGTCGGCGATGTCCTCGGCCACCAGCGGGTCCGCGACACCCTGGTAGACCGCGTCGGCCGCGGCCTTGTCGCCGCCGAGACGTACGAGCGAGAACTCCTCGGTCTGCACCATGCCCGGGGCGATCTCCATGATCCGCACCGGCTGGTCGACGATCTCCAGGCGCAGTGCCTCGGTGACCGCCCGGGTGCCGAACTTGGCCGCGTTGTAGCCCGCGCCGCCCTCGTAGGCGCGCCGGCCGGCGATCGAGCCGACGTTGATGATCGCGCCGGCTCCGGAGGCGATCAGGGCGGGCAGCAGCGCCTTGGTCACGCGGGTCAGGCCGACCACGTTGACCTCGAACATCGCCTGCCACTTGGCCAGGTCGGCGTCGGCGACCTTGTCCACGCCGAAGGCGCCGCCGGCGTTGTTGACCAGCAGGTCGAGACGGTCGCCCACCGCTTCGGCGAGCGCGGCGACGGAGTCGTCGGAGGTGACGTCGGTCGCGATCGCGGTGCCGCCGATCTCCGCTGCCAGGGCCTCGATCCGGTCGGCCCGGCGGGCGGCGAGGAAGACGTGGTAGCCCTCCTTGGCGAGCTGGCGAGCGGTGGCGGCGCCGATCCCGCTCGAGGCGCCGGTGACGACAGCGTTCTTGGAGACAGTGTTCTTGAGAGCCACGGAGCCATTCTCTCGTGGGCCGCTCGACATTCGGCACCGGGTCCCACGATCGAAGATCTTCGCGCCGGCGGGAATGACGAGCGGCATCAGCGTGTTGAGAACCTGGATTGGAACTCGACGAGCAAAGGGGCAGGCATGATCCACCGCGTGGCGATGGTGAGTCTGCACACCTCTCCGCTCGACCAGCCCGGCACCGGCGACGCCGGCGGCATGAACGTCTACGTCCTCGAGCTCTCCCGGCGGCTGGCCACCCAGGGCATCGCGGTCGACATCTTCACGCGCGCGACCTCGTCGCGCCTGCCGCAGGTCGTCGAGGCGTACGACGGGGTGGCGGTCCACCACGTCCACGCCGGTCCGTTCGAGGGGCTGGCCAAGGGTGACCTTCCCGGGCAGCTGTGCACGTTCGCGCGTGAGGTGCTCCGCGCCGAGGCGTCCAACCCGCCGGGCTACTTCGACGCCGTGCACTCCCACTACTGGCTCTCCGGCCAGGTCGGGGCGCTCTCCCGCGACCGCTGGGGCGTGCCGCTGGTCCACTCCATGCACACGATGGCCAAGGTCAAGAACGAGGCGCTGGCCGAGGGTGACAGCCCCGAGCCCGAGGCGCGCGTGATCGGCGAGGAGCAGGTCGTCGACGCCGCCGACATGCTGATCGCCAACACCGACCTCGAGGCCAAGCAGCTGATCAACATGTACGACGCCGAGCCCGGTCGTGTCGCCGTCGTGCATCCCGGGGTCGACCTGCGGGTCTTCCGTCCGCGCGGGCGGGCCGCGGCGCGGGCCGCGCTCGGGCTCCCGGCTCGCGCCCACGTGCTCCTCTTCGCCGGTCGCATCCAGCCGCTGAAGGCGCCGGACGTCTTGCTGCGCGCCGCAGCGGTCATGCTCGCCCGCGACCCCTCGCTGCGCCGGTCGCTGGTGGTGCCGATCGTCGGTGGTCCCTCCGGCTCCGGTCTGGAGCACCCGACCGGGCTCGCGGATCTCGCGCACGAGCTGGGCATATCCGACGTCGTCCGGTTCGTCCCGCCGGTGCGCCAGGACGAGCTCGCGCTCTGGTACTCCGCCGCCTCCGTCGTCGCCGTCCCCTCCTACAACGAGTCCTTCGGCCTGGTCGCCGTCGAGGCCCAGGCCTGCGGCACCCCGGTCGTCGCGGCCGCGGTCGGCGGTCTGACCACCGCGGTGCACCACGGCCGCAGCGGGCTCCTGGTCGACGGGCACGACCCGGCCCAGTGGGCCGACGCGCTCACCAACGCCATCTCGTCCCACTCGCGCTGGTCCGCCCTGGCCGACGGCGCCCGCGAACACGCCCAGGACTTCTCCTGGGATCTCACCGCACGCAATACGCTCGAGGTCTACGAAGAGGCCAAGATGCTGATGCGTGAGGAGCTGACAGCGTGAGTGGTGCGCAGGATGAACGCGAAGACGTCGTACGCGGCTGGCTGAAGTCCAACGATCTGACCTGGGACGAGGCGTCGCTGCCGTCGGGCGACCTGGTCTTCTCGTTCTCGTTGCCGGGGGAGCGCAAGCTGCAGACGCCGGTCCGGCTCGACCTGGGGCAGCACGCACTGGGCGTGCATGCCTTCGTCTGCCGCCGCCCCGACGAGAACTTCGAGACCGTCTACCGCTGGCTGCTCGAGCGCAACCTGCGGCTCTACGGGGTGGCGTTCGGGATCGACCGGCTCGGCGACATCTACCTCGACGGCCGGCTGCCGCTGGCGATGGTCTCGAGCGACGAGCTCGACCGGCTGCTCGGCTCGGTCCTGACGTACGCGGACGAGTCCTTCAACACCATCCTCGAGCTCGGCTTCGCCTCCTCGATCCGCAAGGAGTGGGAGTGGCGCAAGCTGCGTGGTGAGTCCACCGCCAACCTCGAGGCGTTCCGGGGTTGGCTCGAGGCCGGCGAGGACGAGGCGAAGGACTAACGCGGCTGGCGGCGGGTGATCAGCACACCCGCGATGCACATCGCGCCACCGAGGAAAGCGAGCGCGGGCGGCACCTCGTCGAGCAGCAGCCAGGCCATCAGCGCGGTGATGAACGGGACCAGGAACGTGGTCTGCGCGAACTTGCCCGCGTCGGAGTGGGAGAGCGCGTAAGCCCAGGTCACGAACGCCAGGGCGCTCGGGAAGAGGCCCAGGTAGACGATCCAGCCGAGGTTGGTCGCGCTGATGTCGGGGATGGTCGTGGCCAGCTCGCCGGCCCAGGGCAGGCAGACGACGAGGCCGACCGTGGCGTACCAGAACGTCAGCAGCAGCGCGCTCATCGTCGGCAGCAGCTTCTTCTGGGTGAGCACGCCGACCGCGAAGGTGAGCGCCGCGACGACCGAGAGCGCGACGCCGATCCAGTCGCCGGTGTCACCGTTGGCCGAGGCGCGGCCGATGACGACCACACCCGCGAACCCGACGCCGGTGCCGATCAGGATCCACCTGTGGATCCGCTCCTTGAGCACGAGCCCCGCCAGCAGCGCCACCACGATCGGTCCGACCTGCACGATCAGCGCGGCCGTGGCCGCATCGATCCGGCGCTCGGACTCGTTGAGCGCCAGGTTGTAGATCCCCAGCCACGACGCACCGCCCAGCGCGACCAGCGGCCACTCCCGCCGCGTCGGCAGCCGGAACCCGCCCTTGATCGCGAGGTAGACACCCAGCGCCGCCACCATCACCTCCAGGCGTCCCAGCGACAGGCTCCCCGGCGGCACCGAGTCGCCGAGATGGCGGATCCCCACGAACGCCGACGCCCACAGCACCAGCGTGATCCCGCAGGCCACCAGTGGCTTCCAGAGCGGTGTCGTCGTCGCGGGTGCGGGTGTCGGTGCGGGTGTGGGGGTGGAGCCGATCGTCGTCGTCACGGTAAAAGGCTAAAGACCAATACGCATCCGGGCGAGCGGATAACGGTCATCGATGTTCGACATCCCGCCATCCCGCTCCCGCCGAGGCGTCACCCGCGTCGCCCGAGACGTCACCCGCGTCGCCCGAGACGTCAATCGCTGCCCATTCGGCCGACCGGGGTGACGCTTCGGCCGACGGGGGTGACGCTTCGGCCGAGGGGTGACGCTGCTGAGTGGTCAGCCGCGGAAGGTTCGTCGGTACGCGGTGGGGGTGACGCCGAGGGCGGCGTGGAAGTGGAGGCGGAGCGACTGGGCGGTGCTGAGGCCGCAGCGGGCGGCGACCTGATCCATCGAGAGGTCGGTGGTCTCCAGGAGCGTGCGGGCGAGCTCGATGCGCTGACGCTGCAGCCAGCGGCCCGGGGAGTCGCCGGTCTCGTCGCGGAACCGCCTCGTGAAGGTACGCACCGACATCGAGACCTGGGCCGCCATCGTCTCCAGGGTGAGGGGCTGGTCGAGATGGTCGAGCGCCCAGGCGGTCGCGGCCGAGATGCCGGTGTCGCCCGGGACAGGTGCGTGGTGCCGGATGAACTGCGCCTGGCCGCCGTCGCGATGGGGAGGTACGACCGTTGCCCGGGCGACGCGGTTGGCGACCGCGGCGCCGTGGTCGCGGCGTACGACGTGCAGGCAGAGGTCGACGCCGGAGGCCACGCCGGCGGAGGTGAGGATGTCGCCGTCGTCGACGAAGAGTACGTCAGGGTCCAGCTTGACCTGCGGAAACAGTGTCCGGAAGTCGTCGGTGTGCGCCCAGTGGGTCGTCGCCGGGCGGCCGTCGAGGAGGCCCGCGGCGGCGAGCGCGAAAGCGCCGGTGCAGATCGACATGATCCGGGTGCCGGGCCGGATCATGTCGAGGGCTTCCTTCAGCGGTGCCGTCGGGACCCCGTCGGACACGGTCGGGTAGTCGCGGCCGAACTTCGGGATCACCACCGTGTCCGCGGTCGCCAGCGCCTCGGGCCCGTGCGGCGCGAGCACGACGATGTCCGAGTCGGACTGCACCGGTCCGGGGCCGTCGGTGGTGCAGGTGACGACCTCGTACAGCGGCCGGTCCTGGCTGTCGCGGGCCTTGCCGAAGATCCGGTGGGGGATGCCGGCCTCGAACGGGATGAACCCGTCCTGGATCAGCACCACGACCCGGTGAGGAGAAGGACCTCGTACGTCACCCATGGCTGGATCTTATCGATAGATGTCAATCAGGCCACTGTCGGGAGCGGCGCGCACACGGAAGGATCACCCTCATGACCCTTCGACAGGCTCAGGACAACGCCCAGACGACGACCCCGCCGCCTGCCGGCCGCATCTCCGCGCGCCGCCCGCGTATCCACCCCGCCTGGTGGGTGGCCGCCATCGCCTTCGTGACCATCGTCGGAGCCGCCGCCTTCACCGCCGCCCCGGGCCTGCTGGTCGGTCCGCTGCACGAGGAGTTCGGCTGGTCGCGGGGCACGATCGGGGCCGGGATCACGCTGCAGCTCGCGCTCTACGGCCTGACCGCGCCGTTCGCCGCCGCCCTGATGGACCGCTTCGGGATCCGTCCGGTGGTCGCCGTCGCGCTCACCATGATCACTCTCGGCTCGCTCGGCACCATCTGGATGAGCGAGTCGTGGCAGTTCGTCCTCGGCTGGGGTGTCTTGGTCGGCGGTGGCAGCGGGTGCATGGCGCTCGCCTTCGGTGCCACCATCACCACGCGCTGGTTCGTCAGGCGCCAGGGTCTGGTCAGCGGTCTGCTGACCGCCGGCGGCGCCTCGGGGCAGCTCATCTTCCTGCCGGTGCTGGCGATCCTGATCGGGGAGTTCGGCTGGCGAGCCGCCTCGGTCACCATCGCCCTGGTCGCCGCCGCGGTCATCCCGTTCGTGCTGCTCCTGCTCCGCGACTACCCGGTCGACGTCGGCCTGGCCCCCTACGGCGCCTCCCAGATCGTGCCGCGGCCCGCGCCCGCGACCGGCGCCGCGCTACGGACCGTGCGTGTGCTCGGGACGGCGATGCGTACGAAGGCCTTTTGGCTCCTCGCCGGCGCCTTCGCGATCTGCGGGATCACCACGAACGGGCTGATCAGGACCCACTTCGTACCCGCCGCGCACGACCACGGGATGGCCACCGTCGCGGCCGCCTCGCTGCTCGCCGTGATCGGCATCTTCGACGTCGCCGGGACGATCTTCTCCGGCTGGCTCACCGACCGGTTCAACCCGGTCGTCCTGCTCGGCGTCTACTACTCGCTCCGCGGCATCTCGCTGATCTTCCTGCCGATGCTGCTGGCGCCCGAGGTGCACATCCCGATGGTCTTCTTCATCGTCTTCTACGGCCTCGACTGGGTCGCCACCGTGCCGCCCACCCTCGCGCTGTGCCGCGAGGTCTGGCCCGAGGACGCCCCGATCGTCTTCGGCTGGGTCCTCGCCTCCCACCAGGTCGGCGCCGGCCTGGTCGCCTGGGTCGGCGGCGTCGTCCGCGACGTCACCGGCTCCTACGACCTGGTCTGGTACGCCGCCGGCGCGCTCTGCGCTGCCGCCGCACTGATGTCGCTGGTGGTGCCGCGGAACCCCGTGGCGGAGACGCGGATGACTTCGGCCTGAATCAGCGGTACAGGACGACTACGGCGCGTGGGAGACCACCATGTCGTTGGAGGTGTAGAGCCGTCCGAGGTAGGCATCGAGCTGTGTGACGACACCGCTGCTGGTGCTCGACAGGTGCACGACTCCCTGGAAGGTCGCGCTGGTCTCTCCTGCGGGGATGATCACCTCGCTGGGCACCTTGAACGAGCTGGCTTCCGAGATGAGGGGAACCGGCGTGTCGACGGCGGAAACTCCGGTCAGCGTGACCGTGCCGGTGAAGGGTACGTCGCTGGTGGCCCTGTCCGGCAGCGTGATGGCCGCCAGCCCGGGCTGCAGGACGATCGGGACGTCGTAGGTGTGTTCCGACGTGGTCAGGTGGAGCGTGACCGGCGTGGTCTCGGTGACCTCCGCGATGTCGAAGACGAGTCCGCCGGCGGTCTGGCCGGGTTGGAACACGGCCGGTTCGAACGTGAGCAGCGACGAGTCCGAGGACGCGGTGACTGTCACGCCGTCGGGGCCGGCAGGGCGCCCGATGTCGATAAAGGACGCTGCCCGTCCACCGCCGTAGAAGGTCTGCTTGCTCAGTGCGATCGGGTCCCCGGGCCGGAAGTTCCGCTGGATGAGGACGGTGTCGGTTCGCTGCTGGCTCCCGAAGGTCGCGGTGACGCGTACCTCGGTGTCCTCGGGAGGCGCGGTGATGGTCTGGGTGGTCTGCGCGAAACTGTCGCCCTTGGCGACTGTCAGGCTCGAGGGGAGCGGGAGCAGCGGATCGCTCGACTCCAGCCGAACCACGGTGTCCGCGACCGCTGCCAGTCCCAGCTTGACCCGCGCACCTACGTTCCGTGTTCCGTTGTCATCCATCCACGTGCTCAAGGCGGTCGACTCGAGCCCCGGGTGCACCGACAACTCGAAGTTGTGCGCCCACCCTCCCAGGTCGGGGCCAACGCTCAGAAGCGACTCGATGAGATTGCCCGGGGTGTCGACGCTGGTGCCATCGGCAACGGTCACCGGAACGCCGAGGCTCGCCTTGCCTGCAGGAACGAGAACCCGGCTCGGCACCTTGACGTGCGAGTTGCTGCTGCCCAGATAGACGTAGCGCGAGATGTCGAGCGCGCACGGCTGCTTGAGCGTGACCGTGGTCGGCTTCGTGCCGGCATAGATCACGCTGGACGTCGCCCGTGAGGACGGCATGCACAGCTCGGGGTTCGCCGTCGCGACGAAGCTGTCCGACAGCCACCGAGTCGATCCGGCCTTGCGAACCTTCACCGTCGCGTTGAGCCGGTTGGTGCGCGCCCGCGCCGTCACCAGGAAGGTGGCGCTCGGCCGGTCCCTGAGGATCCAGATGTCTCCGGAGCTGTGTGCGATCGTCCCTTCGGTCGTCGAGACGACCAGGCGGATCGACTTGGTCGAGCGGCAGGCGAGCCGGGCAACGGCCTTGGTCGCGCTTCCGCTGACGATCGTGGTGGGGCTGACGGTCAGGCTGCTCAGCGGCGGACTCGCGCAGTACGCGTACCTGCGGGTGAGGGCGGTAGCAACCGTGCGACCGTTGTACGTCGCACTCACCGAGCCGCGGGTCGTGATCGCGGTGAGTCGGGTGCCCACCGTGAAAGTCCGGGTGCGATGCCCGCTCCTGACATAGACCGAGGACGGTACGACGATCCCCGACGTCGCCTTCACCGCTACCAGCTTTCGGGTGCGGGGCACACACGAGAGCGTCACTGTCGCCGTGGTCGACCGACCCGCCGTGACGGTGCTCCGTGCCACGGTGATCTTCGAGAGCTGCGGGCTGCTGCAGGCTGCGTTCGCGGGCGAGGCGGTGGTGCCGACCGGCAGGAGGACGGCGACCACGAGAGCGATCAGGAGCGGCAGGCGACGCAACACGACGTACTTTCCGTTAGGCGCCGCGGGCTGCGGGCAGGCAGAGGAATCCTAAGCACCGGATGCGGACCGGGACATGGCCCGAACGGGCTACCCTTCGGCGGCCACCATCGCCTCGAAAAGCACCGTGACACGCCGAGGGTTCGGCGTGTCACGAACGGATCCGGGCGGCAGATGGCCGGTTACAGATCGAGCTTGTAGCCCAGCCCTCGCACGGTGACCAGGAACTTCGGCTCGGACGGGTCCGGCTCGAGCTTGGCGCGCAGGCGCTTGACGTGTACGTCGAGGGTCTTGGTGTCGCCGACGTAGTCGGAGCCCCAGACGCGGTCGATGAGCTGGCCGCGGGTCAGGACCCGGCCGGGGTTGCGCAGGAACATCTCGAGGAGCTCGAACTCTTTGAGCGGGAGGCGCTGCTCGTTGCCGTCGACGGTCACGACGTGGCGCTCGACGTCCATCCGGACGGGTCCGGCCTCGAGGGTGGCGGGGGCGGTGTCGGGCTCGGTGCCGCGCCGGAGGACGGCGCGGATCCGGGCGACGAGCTCGCGCGGGGAGTAGGGCTTGGTGACGTAGTCGTCGGCGCCGAGCTCGAGCCCGACGACCTTGTCGACCTCGTCGTCCTTGGCGGTCACCATGATGACCGGGACGGACGAGGTGGCCCGGATCTGCCGGCACACCTCGGTGCCGGAGAGACCGGGGAGCATCAGGTCGAGCAGCACGATGTCCGCGCCGTTGCGGTCGAATTCCTTCAGAGCGTCGGTGCCGTCCTCGGCGACGGCGACCTCGAAGCCCTCCTTGCGGAGCATGTAGGACAGCGCCTCGCTGTAGCTGGCTTCATCTTCGACGACGAGTACCCGGGTCACGGGCGTTCCTCCTTGCTTGTGCCGGACTGCCCGGCAGTTGGTAGGTGCTGGGGCAGCGTGAGGGTGAAGGTGGAACCCTGACCCTCTTGCGACCAGACCTTGACCTCGCCACCGTGCGTGGCAGCGACGTGCTTGACGATCGAGAGGCCGAGCCCGGTGCCACCGGTGGAGCGGTGGCGCGCCGGGTCGACGCGGTAGAAGCGTTCGAAGATCCGGTCGATCTCCGTGGACGGGATGCCGATGCCCTGGTCGACCACCGAGATCTCCACGGAGCCGTCGGTCGCGCGGGTCGAGACGGTCACGGTCGAGCCGGGGTCGGAGTACGCCACGGCGTTGGAGACCAGGTTGGTGACCGCGGTCGAGACCTGCTCGTCGTTGCCGAAGACGTGCAGCCCGGCGGTGCCGGCGCTGACCACGTTGATGCCCTTGGCGCTGGCGTCGACGGTCGAGCTGTCGATGGCAGCCGCGATGACCTTGTCGACGTCGACGGCCACCGGTGCCTCCAGGGGCTCGTCGCCCTGGAGCCGGGAGAGCTCGATGATCTGCTGGACGAGCTCGGTCAGGCGCTCGGACTCGGTGATCATCCGGTGCGAGAAGCGGCGTACGGCCTCGGGGTCGTCGGAGGCCTCGGTGACCGCATCGGCCAGGACCCTGATCGCGCCGACCGGAGTCTTGAGCTCGTGGCTGACGTTGGCGACGAAGTCGCGGCGTACGGCCTCGACGCGGCGCTCCCGGGTGCGGTCCTCGACCAGGGCGAGGGCCAGGCGCGTGCCGAGCGGGGCGACCCGGGCGGTGACGTGCCGCGAGGCCCCGTTGGCGCGCGAGATCACCAGCTCGGTCTCGCGGATCTGACCGTCACGACGCACGCCGTGGACGAGCTCGGTGAGCTCCGGCGAGACCAGCGAGGTGCCGCGCACCAGGCCCAGGGCGTACGCCGGGGCGCTGGCCTTGAGCACGGTGTCGTCCTCGTCCACGACGACCGCGCTGCTGCGCAGGACCGAGAGGACGGCGGCGACCTCGGAGGGAACCTTGGGCGGCTCGACCTCGGGAATCCGGTGCCGGGAACGCTCGCTCATCGCCCACGCAAGGACCGCCGCTCCGGCGACGACCGCGCCGAGGAGCGCAGCAAGAAAGGCCTGCGTCGTCGAGTCCACACGATCAGGGTAAGCCCATCAAACACCCAAACTTCGCCTCTGGACGTCTCCGCGCCGAACGTTCACCATCGGTTCACTCGGGATGGAGATCCGTACATGTCGGGTGTCTAGGATCAGGTTCATGCGTGCTGCTTTCCATGACGATCTCGATGCCATCTTCACCGATCTCACCAGTGTCTGTGAGCTGGTGAGCGTGGCAGTACGGGACGCCACCACCGCTCTTCTCGAGGCCCGCAACGACCTCGCCGAGCAGGTGATCGACAAGGATGCCGAGATCGACGACGCCCGCGAGCGCATCGAGGAGAACGCCCTCGAGCTGCTCGGCCTGCAGTCCCCGGTGGCCGGCGACCTCCGTGTCGTCGTCGCCGCGCTGCGGATGATCTCCGACCTCGAGCGGATGGGCGACCTCTCCGTCCACGTCGCCAAGATCGCCCGGCTGCGTACGCCGAACAAGGCTGTTCCCGAGCTGGCTCAGCCGACCATCGCCAGGATGGCGGAGGTGGCCGAGCAGATGGTCGAGCGCACCTGCCAGATCCTGCGCGACCGCGATGTCGCCGCGGCCCAGGACCTGGTCGCCGACGACGACGAGATGGACCGGCTGCGGCGCAAGTCGTTCGCCGAGCTCCTGGGTCAGGACTGGACCCACGGCGTCGAGCCCGCCGTCGACGTGGCCCTCCTGGGTCGCTACTACGAGCGCATCGCCGACCACGCGGTCACGGTGGCCAACCGGGTCGTCTTCGTGGTGACCGGCGAGGTCCCCGCCGACTCCTGAGCCGGCCAGGGATACCCGGTCG
Organism: Nocardioides luteus; assembly: GCF_000960475.2. Taxonomy (GTDB): domain Bacteria; phylum Actinomycetota; class Actinomycetes; order Propionibacteriales; family Nocardioidaceae; genus Nocardioides; species Nocardioides luteus_A. The sequence goes on from NZ_JZDQ02000031.1 coordinate 16,048, forward strand.
ACCGGGTATCCCTGGGCTTGACGGGCACTGAAACACCCGTCAAGCCCACGAAGTGCCCGTCAAGTACCTACTGCTTGCCCTGGTTGGCGACAGCCTCGGCCGCGGCGGCCGCAGCCTCGGGGTCGAGGTAGGTGCCGCCGGGAACGGTCGGCTTCAGCGACTCGTCGAGCTCGTAGACCAGCGGCTGGGCCGTCGGGATGTTGAGCTTGGCGATCTCGGTGTCGGAGATGTTGTCGAGGTGCTTGACCAGCGCACGCAGGCTGTTGCCGTGAGCGGTGACCAGAACGGTCTTGCCGGTCTGGAGGTCGGGCACGATCGCCGACTCCCAGTAGGGGATCATCCGGGCGACGACGTCCTTGAGGCACTCGGTGGCGGGCACCTCGATGTCGGCGTAGCGCGGGTCGCCGGCCTGGGAGAACTCGGAGTCGGCCTCGATCGGCGGGGGCGGGACGTCATAGGAACGACGCCACAGCTGGAACTGCTCCTCGCCGAACTTCTTCAGCGTCTCGGACTTGTTCTTGCCCTGCAGCGCGCCGTAGTGGCGCTCGTTGAGGCGCCAGTCGCGCCGCACCGGGATCCAGTGGCGATCGGCGGTGTCGAGGGCGATGTTGGCGGTGTTGATCGCGCGGCGCAGCAGGCTGGTGTGGACCAGGTCGGGAAGGATCCCGGCCTCGGTGAGCAGCTTGCCGCCGTTGACAGCCTCGGCCCGGCCCTTGTCGGTCAGGTCGACGTCGACCCAGCCGGTGGACAGGTTGAGCGCGTTCCACTTGCTCTCGCCGTGGCGCAGGAGGACGAGCTTGTAGGTCATCAGTGCTCTTCCTCGGCGCCGGGCAGGGCGGCCGCGGGGAACTCGCACGAGTAGGGGTCCTCGGAGACGGAGCCCGCGGACTCGGCGTGCGCCTCGGTCTCGGTGGCCTGCTCGCCCTCGGAGGCGGTGTCGGCCGGAAGCGTCGAGGCCTCCTCGCCGGTGGCCCCCTCGGCGCCCTCGGACGCCTGGGTCTCCGCGTTCTTGCCCTTCTTGCCGGGCTTCTCGGTCTCGCCGGCGGCGGCGACGACGTCGGCGTACGGACCGCACTGGGTGACCACCGGGACGGAGATCGTCTTCTCCTCGCCCTCGGAGAAGGTGAAGGTCATCGGGATGCTGTCGCCCGGCTTGAAGTCGCCGGTGACCGCGATGCCACCGTTGGCCGGGTCGGCCAGGTTGATGATGCCGACGGTGGGCAGCTCGATCGGGGTGAACGACTCCGGCGTGACCGTCTCGGTGGCATCGGCCGCCGTGGCGATCGAGGTGACCGACGGCATCTCCTTGCCGTGGACAGCCGGGTTGATCGCCGGGTCGAGCGAGAAGGTGCCGACCAGGACGCCGGAGCCTTCCTGAGCGGTCACGATGCGAGCCGCGTTGATCCGGATGGCACCGTCGAGCGTCGTGCCGCCGTGGCTGATCTCGTTGGGCCGGTCGGTCGCGTAGTCGAAGCTGTTGCAGGCGCTCAGCGCGGGCACACCGAGGGCCACGAGGGCGCCCACCATTGCGAGCCTCTTCTGCATAACCTTGGTCGTCACGCGCGACACTCTATCCGCCCGATCCGGCGATATCGGAAAAGGGTCAGGCTCGCAGGTCAGGCACCGGTCCCGCACCGGTCATGCGCGCAGTCCGACGACGCTGCCGACGTACAGCATCGCGCCGATCACGACGGCGATGTAGACCAGCGTGACGAGGAGGAGCTTGCCGGCTCCCAGCTTCAGTCCGGCCTTGAGCGGCAGGTACGTCCAGCTGTCCTGGTTGTCGGCGACCAGGCCCCACAGCGCGGTCAGGAAGTGCACGCCGACGCCGAGCGCCGCGGCGAGCGCGACCATCGCCCACTCGGGCGGCCCGCCCGCGGACTCACCGGCCCAGCCGGCGTACGAGAGGTATCCGGGGTAGCAGGCGAAGGCGGCCGCCCACAGGACCCAGGAGAAGAGGCCCTTGCGCAGCAGTACGTTGGCGAGCATCCCGATCACCAGCGAGCCCAGGTAGAACAGCCCGGCGACGGTGCCCGAGGTCACCGAGAGCGGGATGACCAGCAGTACGCCGCAGCACAGCACGAACCAGACGCCGCCCGGTTCGAGGCGGCCGTCGGAGATCGGCTTGCCCTCACGCTCGTGACGGCGGTCGACGACCTGGTCGACGAGGTCGTTGTGCCAGCCGAGGACGGCCTGGCCGACGAGCACGGTGACCGCGATCAGCGTGACCTCGCGTGTGGTCAGCCCGGCGAGCACGGCGGCCACCGAGAGGCCGATGGCGGTGAGCACCGCCTGACGGGGGTGGGCGGAGCGGATGAGGAGGAACGGGGCCCAGTTGCCGATCTTGTCCATGACGCTCTCTCTGCCCGCCGAGGCATCAGGAACGGCCGACACGCTGGGCTGCGTCTCTTCCGGGTCCTGATCCTGGGCGTGCGACGACACGGTGAAGATGGTCTTGGGGGCGCTCTGCGATGCATTCGCCATGGCGGCAGTATCGGGCACTCGGCCGAGCCGCGCAGGACAACAGGCTGGCTACGACGAGATTTCGGCCCCGTTTCGAAATCAGCCATGCTGCCACTCTTCACCGGCCTGCGCGCGCGGAACCACACAACTTGTCAATCTGTCAACCCCAGATTGATGCCCTGACCTGCAGAAACACGGAATCCGAATTCTAAGATCCGTGGTAGACTTATGGTCCTAGGAAGGGGTACCTAAAAATATGACTTTCACCGTCGGCGAGACCGTCGTATACCCGAACCATGGCGCGGCCGTCATCGAAGACATCGAGATGCGCACCATCAAGGGCGAGGAGCGGCAGTATCTGGTCCTCCGCATCATCGCTCAGCAGGACCTCGTGGTGCGTGTTCCGGCCAACAATCTCGAGCTCGTCGGAGTTCGGGACGTCGTAGACAAGGACGGGCTTGATCGAGTCTTCGAGGTGCTTCGTGCGGAGCACGTCGAAGAGCCGACCAACTGGTCGCGTCGTTACAAGGCAAATCTGGAGAAGCTGCACAGCGGCGATGTCATGAAGGTCGCCGAGGTCGTGCGTGACCTGTGGCGTCGTGAGCGTGACCGTGGTCTCTCCGCCGGGGAGAAGCGCATGCTCGCCAAGGCACGCCAGATCCTCGTCTCGGAGCTCGCGCTGTGCGAGCACACCAACGAAGACAAGGCTGAAGTCCTCCTCGATGAGGTGCTGGCCAGCTGAAGCTGGTTTCGGTCTGCGTTACAGGCTCCGGGTCATCCCGGGGCCTGTTTCGCGTTCCGGGGCGGATACGGTGACGTCCATGGAGGACCCCTACGCCGACTATGACGAGATCGACGAGACCGCCGAGGTTCCCCCGGCTCTCGGGATCGTCGCCGAGGACGGCCGAGGATCGCTGCCGTTCGCGTTGATCCACGGTGAGGCGCTGGTCGCCGCGGCCACCTGGTCCCTCGGGGAGTCCGGAGTGACGCCGGTCGACTTCACCACCTCCTGGGAGGGGATCGTCGCGGCCGAGGAGCCGCTGGTCCTGCACGACGCGCTGTGCCCGATGACCCCGCCGGCCTTCATCGCCCACTGCGTCTCGACCGCGCTCGCCCGCGACGCGGTCGTCGTCGGCGTACGCCCGGTCACGGACACGGTCAAGAACCTCACCGTCGAGGACGGGGTGCCGGTGCTGGGCGCGACCGTCGACCGGTCCACGCTGGTCTCGGTCGCCTCGCCGATCGTCCTGCCTCCGGCCGTCGTCGCCGCCCTGGACGCCTGGCCCTCCGGCGACTTCGCCGACATCGCGGGTGCGCTGGCCCGCCGGTTCCCGGTCGTCTCGGTCGAGGCGCCGTCGGTCGGTCGCCGGGTGGCGTCGGCGGATGACGTACGCCTGCTGGAGTCGCTCAGCGCAGCAGCGCAGTGACCGCGCCGAGGTCGTCGGCGAAGGTCACCTTGAGGTTCAGCGGCGTGCTGGGGACCGCGACGATGCGTACGCCGGACGCGTAGCGCTCCAGCGTCGCGCCGGTGTCGGTGCCGTCGAAGCCGTCGGCCGCGGCCCGGGCGTAGGCGGAGAGCAGGTCGGCAGCCCGGAACGCCTGCGGAGTCTGTACGCCGACGAGAGCGCCGGCCACCGGCTGCAGGTCACGCGTCGAGAGGTGGGTGAGCGGCGCGGCGGGAATGGCCCCGCCGTGCTCGCGGGCGACCCCGATGACCGCGGCGAAGAGCTCGGGAGCGGCCAGCGGCCGGGCGGTGTCGTGGATCGCGACCACGTCGATCCCGCCCGCCTCGATGTCGGCCCGGAGCACACCGAGCGCGGCCTGCTCGGAGGCGTGGCGGGTGTCGCCGCCGGCGACCATCGCGACCTCGCGCTCGCCGAGCTGGGGCTGCGCGACCGCCGCGACCGCCTCCTCGTCGCCGCTGCGTACGACGAGGACGACGCGGGCCACGTCGGGCACCTCGAGGGCGGTCCGGAGGGAGAGGCCGAGGGCGGAGGAGGCCGGATCGTCGGAGCCGTCGAGGGGGAGCAGCACCTTGTTGGTGGCGGCCCCGACACGGGTGCCGGATCCGGCGGCCAGGAGTACGAGAGCGGCAGGCACACCAGGAGGCTATCCGCCCCGGCGCCAGGCGTCGGCCGATGGGCCGGGCGACGGTGTTTACGCACCCGTAACAGAGTGAAACAGGAGGTGACCACGACGCCCCATAGCGTTCAAGATCCACCGAAGGGAGGACCCGACGAATGTCGACGAAGCGGCTCGGGCCGGCGACGTCATGAGCGAGCGCCAGCGAGCGACCATAGGCCTCAGGCCGGCGGATCCGTACTCTTGGCCCTTTCCTACGGAGGCGCCGGCATGAGTGCCAGTGCCCACCGGGACGACCAGGGAGAATGGCAGTCCGTCTGCCCGGTCGACGCGCTCGAGGTGAAGCGCGGCGCCACAGCACTGGTCCACGGCCAGGCCATCGCCATCTTCCGGATGCCCGACGACGTGGTCTACGCCTTGGGCAACCACGATCCGTTCGCCAAGGCGTCGGTGATCGCCAAAGGCATCGTCGGGGTCCGCGACGGGGTCCCGTTCGTGGCCTCGCCGGCGCACCGGCACGGGTTCGACCTACGTACCGGGCAGTGCCTGGACGACCCCCACGTGAGCATCCCGGCCTACGAGGTCCGGGTCGTCGACGGGCTCATCCACGTCGGCCACCGCAAGATGGCCTGAGTCCCATCTGGGAGACTGCGGGCGTGCAGCTTCCTCTGGTCGGCATCGGGACCGACGTACACAGCCTCGCCGACGGTGTCCCGATGCACGTGGCGGGCCTCGCCTTCCCCGACGAGTCGCAGGGCCTGGCCGGCCACTCCGACGGGGACGTCGCCGCCCATGCCTGCTGCGACGCGCTCTTCTCCGCCGCGGGTCTCGGTGACCTGGGGTCGAACTTCGGCACCTCCGAGCCCGAGTGGGCCGGCGCGGCCGGGGTGGTGCTGCTGGCCGAGGCGGCGCGAAGGGTCCGGGAGGCCGGCTTCGAGATCGGCAACGTCGCGGTCCAGGTGATCGGCAACCGGCCCAAGATCGGTCCGCGGCGCGACGAGGCCAACCAGGCGCTCTCCGCGGCGGCGGGCGCCCCTGTCACGGTCACCGCGACGACCTCCGACGGCCTCGGGCTCACCGGCCGCGGCGAGGGCGTCGCCGCGATCGCAACCGCGCTCATCGTGCGTCGCGATAAGTAGGGAACACCCGTACGTCCCTAGACTTGGGGCATGGCACTCAGGCTCTACGACTCGGCGACCCGTGAAGTACGTGACTTCACCCCCTTGCAGCCCGGCAAGGCGTCGCTCTATGTCTGTGGCCTGACCGTGCAGAGCGAGCCGCACGTCGGGCACGTGCGCAGCGGGGTGAACTTCGACGTGCTGCAGCGGTGGCTGCGGGCGTCGGGCTACGAGACCACGTTCATCCGCAACGTGACCGACATCGACGACAAGATCCTGGCGAAGTCCGCCGACCAGGGCCGTCCCTGGTACAACCTCGCCTACGACATGCACCGCGAGCTCGACGCCGCGTACGCCTCGCTCAACGTCGCCCCGCCGACCTACGAGCCGCTGGCCACCGGTCACATCCCCGAGATCATCGCCTTGATCGAGGAGCTGATCGCGAAGGGCCACGCCTACGCCGCCGAGGACGGCACGGCCGACGTCTACTTCGACGTGCGCTCCTGGCCCTCCTACGGCGAGCTGTCGGGCCAGAAGGTCGACGACATGGAGGCCGCCGCCGACGCCGACCCGCGGGGCAAGCGCGACCCGCGCGACTTCGCGCTGTGGAAGGGGCGGAAGGTCTCCGAGCCGGAGACCGCCTCCTGGCCCTCGCCCTGGGGGCTGGGACGCCCCGGATGGCACATCGAGTGCTCGGCGATGGCCGGGAAATACCTCGGTCCGGCCTTCGACTTCCACGGCGGTGGCCTCGACCTGCGCTTCCCCCATCACGAGAACGAGCAGGCGCAGTCCCGCGCCGCCGGCCGGCCCTTCGCCAGCTACTGGCTGCACAACGCCTGGATCACCACCTCCGGCGAGAAGATGTCGAAGTCGCTGGGCAACTCGCTGGTCATCCCCGAGGTCCTGAAGAAGGTACGCGGCATCGAGCTGCGCTACTACCTGGTCGCGGCCCACTACCGGTCCCACGTCGAGTTCTCCTTCTCCGCCTTGGACGAGGCGGCGCTGGCGTTCCAGCGGATCGAGGGCTTCCTGGAGCGGGCGGCGTCGGTGATCGGGGAGATCCCGGCCGACGGTGTCGCGTGCGCCGACTTCGTCAACGCGATGGACGACGACCTCGGCACCCCGGCCGCGGTGGCGGCCCTGCACGAGGTCGTGCGCGAGGGCAACAAGCTGCTCGCCGAGGGCGACAGCCCCGCGCTGCGCGGCGTCGCCGCGAGCGTCCGCGCGATGCTGGACATCCTCGGTCTCGACCCTGCGGACCCGTCATGGGGTCCGCGGAGCGGTGACGACGAGAAGCTGACCGGTGCGCTGGACGTACTGGTCCGCGGGGTCCTGGACGAGCGTGCCGAGGCGCGCGCCGCCAAGGACTGGGCCCGCGCCGATTCCTTGCGAGACCGGCTCAAGGACGCCGGGATCGAGATCGAGGACACCCCTGAGGGTCCGAAATGGAGCGTTAACTGATGGCAGGCAACTCCCAGCGTCGCGGAGCGATCGCGAAGGGACGCAAGAAGGGCGCCACGACGGGCTCGGGTGGCAACCGTCGCCGTGGGCTCGAGGGCAAGGGACCGACGCCGAAGGCGAAGGACCGGCCCTACCACAAGGCCCACAAGGCGGCCCAGGCCGCCGAGCAGCGGGCCAACAAGGGTCCGCGCAAGCGCGCGGCCGGCGACGCCGAGTGGATCATCGGCCGCAACTCCGTGGTCGAGGCACTGCGTGAGGACGTACCGGTCAACGGGATCTACGTCGCCGAGGGTGCCGAGCGTGACGGGCGGCTGCGCGAGGCGTTCATGCTCGCCTCCGAGAAGGGTATCTCGCTGCTCGAGGTGACCAAGGTCGAGCTCGACCGGCTGACCGGCTTCAACGGCCACCAGGGTCTGGCCGCCCGGATCCCCGCCTACGAGTACGCGCACGCCGACGACCTGATCGACCGTGCGGCCGAGATCGGGGAGAAGGCGCTGATCGTGGCGCTCGACCAGGTCACCGACCCGCGCAACCTCGGCGCGATCGTCCGCTCCGCGGCCGCCTTCGGCGCTCACGGCGTGGTGATCCCGGAGCGGCGTGCCGCAGGCATGACCGCCGCCGCCTGGAAGACCTCGGCCGGTGCCGCCGCCCGGATCCCGGTCGCTCAGACGGTCAACCTGACCCGGCAGCTGAAGGCCTACCAGGACGCCGGCTGCATGGTCATCGGGCTCGACATGGAGGGCGACATCACGCTGCCCGAGCTGGGCGCCCCCGACGGCCTGGCCGACGGTCCGCTGGTGATCGTGGTCGGCGCCGAGGGCGGCGGCCTGTCGCGCTTGGTCCAGGAGACCTGCGACCAGATAGTGTCGATCCCGATGGCCAACTCCGTAGAGTCCCTCAACGCCGGCGTCGCTGCGTCGGTGGTGCTCTACGCGGTCGCGGAGGCCCGCCGCTGACTTCTCGCCGCACTCTGCTTCGTGGCCTCGCCGTCTGGGCGGGGCTAGGAGTGCTGTGGCTCGTGCTCACCGTCGGGTCGAGCGCGTTGCTCTTCCTGTCCAGCGAACGCCCGGTCGTGCTGGCCGGTCACGACTCGGTCCTGCGCCCGACGCTGTCGGGCAAGGCGATCATCCACACCGGACCGGTGCTGCCCGACGTACGCCTGGACGTCGAGGGCCCGATCGGTGTCGACGTCACCCTCGGGAAGACAGAGCTGAGGTCGATGGACGAGCTCTTCGAGCGCTACGCCGTCCTCGGCTCGGCGCCCGACGGCCAGCGCGCCGTCGTGGTGGAGCAGGTCGAGTCGATGCTCGTCGCGGCCGTGATCCGCGGTGCCGCGATCTCCTTGGCGATCGTCGCCGGGGGCGTCCTGCTGTGGTGGCTGCCCGGCGCCCAGCGCCGCGCCGACCTGCGCCGACGCGTGGCCGAAGCAGCCCGTACGCGGCACGGTCTCACCACCGCGGGCGTCGGTGCGGTCACGGTGGCGGTGCTCGCGGTCGCCGTCTGGCAGCCCTGGGGAGCGTCCGGAGCGCCGGCCGCGGACAAGAGGTCCGAGCCGGTCGCCGGCGACTGGACCCCGTTGGCCCGCTTCCTCGGCACGGAGATCCCCGTGCCCGACGAGCTGGCCGACGTGGAGGTACGCGGCGACGCCTACGCCATCCAGACCCGCAGGCTCGTGGCCAGCGCGGTCGACACCTACAACTCCAGCCGGACCTTCTACGAGAAGGTGGTCGACAAGGTGCCCGACCTGGCGCTGCGGGAGCCGGCCGAGGACGAGACCGTGGCGGTCGTCGTCTCCGACCGCCACGACAACGTCGGCATGGACTCGGTGGTGCGCGCGATCGCCGACGAGGGCGGCGCGACCGGCATCCTCGACGCCGGCGACGACACCTCGACCGGGTCCGACTGGGAGACCTTCTCCCTCGACTCGCTCACCGACGCCAGCGACGGCCTGGACAAGTGGGCGGTCACCGGCAACCACGACCACGGGCCGACGGTCGGTCGATACCTGGCCGACAAGGGCTGGACCATGCTCGACGGCGAGGTCGTCGACGGGCCCGGAGGCTCGACGCTCCTCGGGGTCCCCGACCCGCGCACCAGCGGCCTCGGCAACTGGATCGACGAGAAGGGCGTCAGCTTCGAGGAGGCCGGTTCGAAGCTGGCCGACATCGCCTGCGCCTCGATGGACGACGGGAAGCCGGTCGCCACCCTGCTCGTCCACGACCCCTCCCTCGGCCGCGAGACCCTGCGCCGGGGCTGTGCGACGCTCGTCGTCGGCGGCCACCGGCACGTGCACCTGGGCCCGCGCGACGTGACCGGCGAGAACGGTCAGGTCGGCTGGACCTACACCAACGGCACCACCGGCGGTGCGGCGTACGCCTTCGCCATGGGGAAGATCCGCCGCACCGCCGAGGTCAGCCTGATCACCTACGCCGACGGGCAGCCCGTCGGTATCCAGTCCGTCGAGCTGGAGACCAACGGCGCCCTCACCGCCCACGAGTACGTCCCGTTGGAGGGTGCCGACCGGTGAGCCGGGCCACGTGGCCCTCAGCGGGTCACTGGTTCTCCAGCGGCAGGCCCGGCGGGTTGATCTCGGACTTCTCCACGGCCTCGTTCGACAGGCCGTAGGTCTTCAGCCAGGTCGCGTACTGACCGTGCTCGATCAGGTAGTTGATCGCGTCGGCCAGCGCCTCGACCAGCCCGCTGTCCTTCTTGGTGGTCGCGGCGATCAGGCCCTGCAGCGACGCGCCCGCGCCGGAGAACGTGCCGGCGTTGCGGAACGTGTCACCGGTCCCGGCGATCTGGTAGGCGATGCCCGGGTTGGGCCCGAAGTAGGCGTCGATCTGACCCGACTCCAGGGCGGTCCAGGTCGCGGAGTTGTCGGGGAAGTACTTCACGTCCAGCTTCTTGCCCTCGGCCTTCAGCTTGGCCTGCCACTCGAGCAGGATCTTCTCCTGGTTGGTGCCCGAGCCGACCGCGACCTGGAGGCCGTCCAGGGTGCGGTAGTCGCCGCCGAACTCCCAGGTCGAGGAGCCCACGGTGGCGAAGCCGAGGTTGTCCTGGCGGTAGGAGGCGAAGTCGTACTTCTGCTTGCGCTCCTCGGTGTCGGTCACGTTCGAGATGGCGACGTCGCTGGTGCCGGCGTCGAGCCCGACGAAGAGGTTCTCCCAGGTGGCGTTGTCGAGCTCCGGCTTCAGTCCGAGCACGGCCGCGATGAGCCGGCCGAGGTCCGGCTCGGTGCCGGTGAGCGTCTTGTTGTCGGTGCCGACGAAGGCCAGCGGCGGGAACCCGGCCGGCAGCGCACCCTGGCCGATCTTGAGGGTGCCGCGGTCGAGGATCTCCTGCGGCACCTTCTTCCGGATCTCCTCGACGACCGGGACCTCGATCGTGGTCGGCTTCGCGGCGTCCCCGGCGACCTCGCCGATGCGTACGCTGGTCGTGCCGCCACCGGACTCCGTCCCGCTCTCGTCGTCGGAGCCGCGGGTGATGAGGAACGCGGCGACGATCGCGATCACCGCCACCACCGCGACGGCGGCGACGATCAACGGCGTCCGGCGACGTGGCGGGATCTCGGGTGTCGCGGGCTTCTCCGCGGTGGTGTGGGTCGTGGTGTCGGGTTCCGTCTTGCTGTCAGGTTCGGTCTTGGTGTCGTCGGACATGGCTGATCTCCTAGGTGGTGGGGTTAGCGGACCTTGCCGAGGAACTCGCGGGTGCGAGCGTTCTGAGGGTGGTCGAGCACCTGGGCCGGCGGCCCCTGCTCGACCACGACGCCGCCGTCGATGAACACGACGTGGTCGGCGACGTCACGTGCGAAGCCGATCTCGTGGGAGACGACGACCAGCGTCCTCCCGCTCCGGGCGAGCTCCTTGATGACGGCGAGCACCTCGCCGACCAGCTCGGGGTCGAGGGCGGAGGTGGGCTCGTCGAAGAGCAGCAGGTCGGGCTCGAGCGCGAGCGCGCGGGCGATCGCGACCCGCTGCTGCTGGCCGCCGGAGAGCTGGCGGGGGTAGTCGGTGCAGCGGTGCTTCAGCCCGACGCGGTCGAGCAGGTCGTACGCCTTCGTGTAGGCCGCGTCCCAGCCGGCGACCTTGTGCGCGAGCAGCGGTTCGGCGACGTTGGCGGCGACGGTGAGGTGAGGGAAGAGGTTGAAGCTCTGCGCGACGAACCCGATCCGGGCGCGCTGTCGGCGCACCTGCCGCGGGCTCAGCTCGTGGAGGCGGCCGTCGTGCTCGCGTACGCCGATCAGCTCACCGGCCACCGAGACATAGCCCAGATCCAGGGTCTCGAGGTGGTTGAGCGTACGCAGCAGCGTGGACTTGCCCGACCCGGACGGTCCGATGACGACGGTCACCGTCCCCGGAGCCAGATCGAGGTCGATCCCCTTGAGGACCGGGTGCGGGCCGAAGGCCTTGTGCGCGTTGCGGACGCGTACGCCTTCGGTGATCTTCTCGGTGGTCTTCTCGGTGGTGGTCATCGGCGGACCTCCCAGCCGCGGGAGTAGTGACGCTCGACGTAGTGCTGGAGGACGGAGAGGACGGCGGCGAGGAGGAGGTACCAGGCGGTGCCGACCAGCAGGATGGCCACCTTGTCGCTCACATGGGTGCTCTCGAGCTGGTAGACGATGCCGAAGAGGTCGACCAGGGAGACGTAGTAGACCAGCGAGGACGCCTTGACCAGGCCGATCAGCTGGTTGACGTAGCCCGGGACGATGCTGCGCAGGGCCTGGGGGAGCACCACCTGGCGCAGGCGTCGCCACGGGGAGAGGCCGAGCGCGTTGGCGGCTTCGATCTGGCCGTGGTCGACGGAGAGCAGCCCGCCGCGGATGATCTCGGCGGCGAAGGCGGCCTCGTTGAGGCTGAGTCCGACGACGGCGGCCACGAACGGCACCAGCAGGCCGTCGACGTCATAGGAGACCAGGCTCGGCCCGAACGGGATGTTGATCCCGATCCGCGGGAAGAAGAGGGAGGCGTTGAAGATGATGATGAGGAGTACGACGAGAGGCAGCGACCGGAAGAACCAGATGTAGAACCAGCTCAGGGCGTTGACCAGCGGGTTGCCCGACAGCCGGCCCAGGGCCAGGATCACGCCGCCGACGAAGCCCACGACCGCGCTGACCGCGGTCACCTCGAGGGTGACCAGCAGTGCGTCGAGGACCACGTCGAGCGTGAAGTAGTAGGAGATCCGGTCCCACTGGTAGGCCGGGTTGGCCGCGAGCGCGCGGACCGCCTCGACGGTGAGGGCGAGAACGATCGCGGTGACGACCCAGCGGCCGTAGCGGCGACGCGGCGCGACTCTCCTGGTGGCCAGCGGATCCTCTGGTGGTGCTGGTGGGTCGGCCTCGGTCGTGGCCGGCGTGGCGGTGGTGGTCATGGCTTCCTCGGGTCTCTGGGGGACCGCCAGACAAAACACATAATGTCTAGCGAGTTGCTAGAGAATAGGATGCCGTGCGTGACCACTGACGCGCGACCGATTGCTGAGACGAGCTCCGTTCTGGACAACATCGTCTGGGAGTCCCTCCTCGGGCCGAACCGGCATCTGGGGGAGATCTGCGGGCTGGCTGCCCGTTACGACCCGGAGGTGGCCGCGTTCGCCGGCATCGCCGAGGACTCACCGCAGGCGTGGGCGGATCTCGCAGGCCTCCTCGGGCCGGGCGGGACCTGCTTCTTCACCTCGCCGCGGCCGGTGCGCCCGCCTGCCGGATGGGAGGTCCTCGGCGGTGGCGAGGGGGTGCAGATGATCGATGCCGGGGTCGTCGCCGTGCCCGACGCCGACGTCGCTGTGTTGGGAGCGGACGACGTCCCGGAGATCCTCGACCTGGTCGCGCGCACCAAGCCCGGACCCTTCGAGCCGCGCACGATCGAGATGGGCACCTATCTCGGCATCCGCGCCGGCGGTCGTCTCGTCGCGATGGCCGGCGAGCGCAACCATCCCCGCGGCTGGACCGAGATCAGCGCGGTCTGCACCGACGCCGACTTCCGTGGGCAGGGGCTCGCCGGCCGGCTGGTCCGGGCGGTGACGTACGGCATCAACCAGCGCGGCGAGCGCGCCCTCCTGCATGCCAGCGGCACCAACGAGAACGCCATCCGGCTCTACCGCTCCCTCGGCTTCGCCCTCCGGCGCACCACCAACTTCGCCCATCTCCGTGCGCCGGGGTAGGGGCGTCGGCTGCGCACAACCGGCGGTGACTGGCTACGATTGTCCCGCCGTCGCGGAGACGTACGGCATGCCGGTGTAGCTCAGTTGGTAGAGCGTTCGCCTTGTAAGCGAAATGTCGCGGGTTCGACTCCTGTCACCGGCTCCATCCACTACTTGCCTCAGCGGAGCTGGGTGACCTCGTACGTCGTCGGCGGGTTGGCGATGTCGTCCTGGGAGGCGACGAGCTCGAGCTCGCGGCGACCCGACTTCAGCGTCCGGTCGAGGATGGCGAAGAGGGTGTTGGCGGTGCGGCCGAGGGCGGCCGGGGTGGAGCCGGTCGAGAGCAGGTGGGAGAGGTAGACCGCGGCGGTGACGTCGCCGCCGCCGTTGGGCGAGATCGGGAGCAGCGGAGTGGTGACCGACCAGGCGCCCTCGTCGGAGACCGCGACCAGGTCGAGGTGGGTGGGGTCCTTGGTGATCACCGAGGTCACGAGCACGTTCGACGGGCCGGACTCGCGGACGATGTCGACCGCGGCGAGCACCTCCTGCAGGGTGTCGGTGGACTCGAGACCGGCCAGGAAGTTGAGCTCGAAGTGGTTGGGCGTGATCACGTCGGCGGCGGGCACGACCTCGTCGCGCATGAACTCCGGGATGCCCTCGCGCACGAACATCCCGCGCCCGACGTCGCCCATCACCGGGTCGCAGCAGTAGAGGGCCCGCGGGTTGAGCGCCTTCACGCGGCGTACGGAGTCCAGGATGATCGCGCCGACCGCCGGGTCGCCCTGGTAGCCGGACAGCACCGCGGAGACGGTGGAGAGACCGTCGCGCTCGGAGATCCCCTCGATGACCTCGGCGACCTGGTCGGCGGCCACGACCGGTCCACGCCACTCGCCGTAGCCGGTGTGGTTGGAGAAGTTGACCGTGAGCACCGGCCAGACCTCGTGACCGAGGCGCTGGATCGGGAAGACGGCCGCCGAGTTGCCGACGTAGCCGAAGGCCACGTGCGACTGGATGGAGAGGATCTGCATGGAACCAGTCTCCAACAGTCGGCTCAGGCGGCCTTCTTCTGGGCCTTGTTCGAGGCCTGCTTCTTGGGCGGGTCGTTGAGCATCCAGGCCGCCAGTGCGCCGCCGATCGCTCCGAAGAGGTGGCCCTGCCAGGAGACCCCGGTCTGCCCGGGGAGTACGCCGAGGAGCAGGCTGCCGTAGGCCAGGAAGATGAGTACGCCGATGACGATCTGGCCGATGCGGTGGCTGAACAGGCCGCGCATGATCAGGTAGACCAGCCAGCCGAAGATCAGCATCGAGGTGCCGGCGGTGATGCTGCCCGGGGGCGACATCAGCCAGACGCCGACACCCCCGACCACCCAGATGATCAGCGTCGCGACGATCCCGCGGCCGACGCCCGAGGCGAGCACCAGGAAGCTGAGGACGAGCGCGGGCAGGGTGTTGCCGTAGAGGTGGGCCCAGCCGAAGTGGAGCACCGGGGCGAAGACGATCCCGAGCAGGCCGGCGTCGGTGCGTGGCTGGATGCCGAGCGAGTCGAGCTGGTGGCCGCTGACGTAGTCGGTGGCCTCGAGCACCCACAGCATGGCGACGAATCCGAGTGACCAAACGCCGGCCCGAAGCCAGTTGGCGCGTTTGGCCGGCGTGGGGGAATCCTGGCTCACGGGCGAAATCCTACCTACCGCTCCACAGCGGCGAGTCGTTGCTCGAGGCTCCCGTAGAGGTAGGGGACCGCGGCGGGGTGGGGTCCGGTCTCGTAGAGCTCGGTCGCGAGGGCTCGCGGCGACTCCCCGGCGTGGTCGGCCGCCCAGGTGCCACCGCCCCCGGTGATCCGCCCGCCGTCGAGGGGCAGCACCGCGTCCGGCGCCAGCGCGACCCAGTGTCCGCCGTCGTCCTCGAGCCAGGCAACCGGCACCGCGTACGCCTCGCCCTCGGTCAGGTCGGCGTCGATCGAGATCCGGCGCCCGATCGGGTGGGCTCCCTGCCGGCTCCACAGGACCGTGGTGACCTCGAGCCGATCCGTGTCGTCAGGACCCGCCGTGCCCAGGACGAGGTGGTCGGCGAAGGTCGCCCAGTCGCGTACCCCCGTGGCGGGGTACTCCGGCGGACCGGCCCGGTCCAGCAGGACCCGGCCGCCGAGCACGGCCGCCCAGGCGACGAGCAGGAGCACGACGACGGTGCCGGCGATCGTGAGCCGGCGTGAGACCGACAGCGTCGGACCGGTGATGTTCTCGCCCACGTGACCCCCGTTCACCGCGCCGATGGGCCGATGGCGCCGATCCTAATCCGACAGTGCCCTATTCAGGCAGGGACCAGTCGATCGGGGAACCGCCCTGTTCCACCAGGAGGGCGTTGGCGCGGGAGAACGGCCGGGATCCGAAGAACCCGCGGCGCGCGGAGAGCGGCGAGGGGTGGACCGACTTGATCGCGGGCACCCCGTTGAGCCGCGGCTCGAGGTTCTGCGCGTGCCGGCCCCACAGGATGGCGACCAGCGGTCCGCCGCGGCGGCCGAGGACGTCGATCGCCCGCCCGGTCACCTCCTCCCAGCCCTTCTTCGAGTGTGACGCGGGCGCGCCGGGCCGCACCGTCAGCGAGGTGTTGAGCAGCATCACCCCGCGGTCGGCCCAGGTCGAGAGGTCGCCGTGCTCGGGCATCTTCAGGTCGAGGTCGGTGGCCAGCTCGGCGTAGATGTTCCGCAGCGACGCGGGCAGCGGACGTACGTCCTTCTCGACCGCGAAGCTGAGCCCGATCGGATGCCCGATGGTCGGGTAGGGATCCTGGCCGACGATCAGGACGCGTACGTCGCGCAGCGGGCGCCGGAAGGCGTTGAAGATCCGGTCGCCGTCGGGGAGATAGGGGCGCCTGGCCGCCAGCTCGTCGCGCAGGAAACGGCCCATCTGCTCGATCTGCGGCTCGGCCGGCGCCAGCGCCTCGGCCCAGTCGGCAGCCATCAGGCCCTTGTCCACGAGTCCGGCGAGTGCGCTCATTCCCTCAACATATCGTTCGCCACGCCCAGGGACCCTGGATAGGTTGTGGTGTATGAAGTTCGGACTCTTCATCCCGCAGGGATGGCGCTTTGACCTCGTCGGCATCGACCCGGCCGACCAGTGGACCACGATGAAGGATCTGGCGCTCCACGCCGACGCAGGGAGCTGGGAGTCGGTCTGGGTCTACGACCACTTCCACACCACCCCGGAGCCCTCGGACCAGGCGACCCACGAGGCCTGGAGCCTGATGGCCGGCCTCGGCGCGGTGACGTCGCGGGTGCGCCTCGGCCAGATGTGCTCCTGCATGTCCTACCGCAACCCGGCCTACCTGGCGAAGGTCGCCGCGACCGCCGACCACATCAGCGGCGGCCGGATCGAGATGGGCATCGGCGCGGGCTGGTACGAGCACGAGTGGCGGGCCTATGGCTACGGCTTCCCGGAGGCCCGTGACCGGCTCGGGATGCTCCGCGAAGGCGTCCAGATCTTCCAGCAGGCCTGGACCACGGGCGTCTCGTCGCTCGACGGGAAGTACTACCAGGTCGACGGCGCCATCTGTCAGCCGCTGCCGATCCAGAAGGGTCGCTCCGGGATTCCGCTGTGGATCGCGGGTGGTGGCGAGAAGGTGACCCTGAAGATCGCCGCTCAGTACGCCGACTACACCAACTTCGCCGGCGATGCCGAGACGTTCCAGGCGAAGTCGGAGATCCTGCGCGGCCACTGCGACAACCTCGGCCGCGACTTCGGCGAGATCACCCGCTCCGCCAACTACAACGTCTTCATCGGCGAGACCGAGAAGGACGTCCAGGACAGGATCGACTGGTACGCCGACCACCTCACCAAGTCGCTCGGCGAGGCCGCCGGCGCGGAGCACGCCCGCCGCAGCGGCAGCCAGGGGCTGACCGGCACGCCCGAGCAGATCGTGGAGAAGCTCAAGGCGATGGAGGAGCTGGGGATGACGTACGCCATCACCTACTTCGGCGACGCCGCCTACGACCGCTCCTCGATCGAGCTCTTCGAGTCTCAGGTCGTTCCCGAGTTCGCCTGAGCGACGCCTGCCGACACCGCCACGGACGTTTACAACGCCGTGGCGGGCCGGTAGGAAGACTCACATGAAGATGACGACCCTCCTCGGGGGAGCGGCGGTCGCCGCCGGCGTGGTCGCCGCTCGCGACCTGACCCAGCGCAAGCACGCGATCCTGCGGAACTTCCCGGTGATCGGGCATGCGCGCTACCTGATGGAGAAGATCGGACCGGAGCTGCGGCAGTACATCGTGGCCGACAACGACGAGGAGCGGCCCTTCAGCCGCGACCAGCGGCGTTGGGTCTATGCCTCGGCCAAGGGGCAGAACAACTACTTCGGCTTCGGCACCGACAACGACATCGAGCATGCGCAGGGCCACATCCACATCAAGCACCGTACGTTCGCCGATGCCCTGCCCGACGACCACGACCCGGCCGCCGAGCTGCCGTCGGCGAAGGTGCTCGGCGGTCCGCGCGGGCGCGCGAAGGCGTTCCGGCCGGCGTCGGTCGTCAACATCTCGGCGATGTCGTTCGGGTCGTTGTCCGGTCCGGCGATCACGGCGCTCAACCGGGGTGCCAAGCGGGCCGGAGCGATGCACAACAGCGGCGAGGGCGGCATCTCCTCCTACCACCTCGAGGGTGGTGCGGATCTGGTGATGCAGATCGGCACGGCGTACTTCGGGTGCCGGAACGCCGACGGCACCTTCTCGATCGACCGGCTGAAGGAGCGGGTCGCCACCGCGCCGGTCAAGGCGATCGAGATCAAGCTCTCCCAGGGTGCGAAGCCGGGGCTCGGCGGGCTGCTGCCGGCCGCCAAGGTGACCCCGGAGATCGCCGAGATCCGTGGCATCGAGGTCGGCAAGGACTGCGCGTCCCCCTCCCGGCACTCGGCCTTCCACGACGTCGACTCGATGCTCGACTTCGTCGAGATGATCGCCGCCGAGACCGGGCTGCCGGTCGGCATCAAGTCGGCGGTCGGCGAGATGGAGTTCTGGCAGGAGCTCGCCGGCACGATGCGGTCGGGGGAGCGGGGCGTCGACTTCATCACCGTCGACGGCAGCGAGGGCGGCACCGGCGCGGCGCCGCTGATCTTCTCCGACGCGGTCGCGATGCCCTACCGGATCGGCTTCTCGCGCGTCTACGGCACCTTCGCCGAGCTCGGCCTGACCGACGCGGTCACCTTCATCGGATCGGCCAAGCTCGGTCTGCCGGAGAACGCCGCCGTCGCCTTCGCGCTCGGCGCCGACATGGTCAACGTCGGCCGCGAGGCGATGATGTCGATCGGCTGCATCCAGGCACAGAAGTGCCACGAGGACACCTGCCCCACCGGCGTCGCGACCCAGAACAAGTGGCTCTCCGGTGGCCTCGACCCGATGGACAAGGGCGACCGCTGCGCCAGCTATCTCAGGACCCTGCGCCGGGAGCTGATGAAGGTCTCCGCCGCCGTCGGCGTCGCCCACCCGGGCCTGATCACGCCGCACGACATCGAGGTCATGAACGGCGACTACGAGTCACGCACCCTCGCCGGCGTCTACGGCTACAAGGACCACTGGGGTGCCCTCGGCCCCGAGGTGACCAGCCAGCTCCTCGACGTCGTGCACCCGCACCGCACGTTCAACGAGAAGCCGACCACCGCCTGAGCGCCGAGGCGTCACGTACGTCGGTCGAGCCGTCACTCGCGTCGGCCGAGTGGGCACCCAGGTGCCCACTCGGCCGACGCAGCTGACGTCTCGCCGAGGGGGCTCACTCGCCGGCGTAGCGGGCGCCGATGGACTCGCGGATCATGTCCATCTGGCGCATCAGGCTGAGGGTCTGGGAGTGGGGGACGAGCGGGGACTCCAGGAGGCCCTCGCGCAGGCACCGCTGGACCTCGGCGATCTCGTTGCCGTAGCCGGCGCCGATGACGGGCTCGTCGCCGACGATCTCGACGGGCTCGTCGCCGTTGGCGGGCTTGAAGACCGCCGAGGACGGGTGGTGGAAGTCGGTCAGCTCGATCCGGCCCTGGTCGGTGGCGATGGCGGCCGCGCGGGAGGAGTAGGAGGTGACCGAGGAGACCATGGTGGAGAGCTCGTTGCCGGCGTACTTCCCGGTCATCACCAGATCGAGGTCGAAGGTGCCGCCGTCGGCGCCCGTGCCGATGTTGGCCTGAGCGGTCAGCGACCGGGCCTCGCCGAAGAGCAGGTGGGCGAAGGTGAGCGGGTAGATGCCCATGTCGAGCAGCGCGCTGGCGCCGAGAGCGGGGTCGAGGAGGCGCTGGTGCCGCTCGGGGTCGGCGACGAAGCCGAGCTCGGCGTGTACGTGGCGGGGGTGCCCGAAGCGGCCCGACCTCACGTCGGCGACGAGGCGCCGGATGATCGGGTTGGTGGCCATCCACATGGCCTCCATGAGGAACAGGTTCTTGGAGGTGGCCAGGTCGACCATGGTCTGGGAGTCGGCGGCGTTGAGCGTCAGCGCCTTCTCGCACAGCACGTGCTTGCCGGCCTCCAGCACGAGGGTGGCGTGCTCGAGGTGGTGGGAGTGGGGGGAGGCGATGTAGACGACGTCGACGTCCTCGTCGGCGGCCAGCTCCTCGTAGGAGCCGTGCGCGCGGACCGGGCTGGTGGCGGCGTACTCCTTCGCGAACGTCTCTGCGGACTCCGTGCTCCGTGAGCCGACGGCCACGAGTTGACCGTCGGGGACGAGCATCAGATCGGTGGCGAGGGAGTGGGCGATCCGGCCGGTGCCGAGAATTCCCCACCTGATCGGGTCAGAGTTGGTGGTCACGCGTCGACTCTAGCCACCTGAGCAGGGTCGGTGCTTCGCGGTTAGTGGCTGTTGGGCGGAAGGACGCTCTTGTTGTGGTTGCCCGGCACCGCGGCGAGCTCCTCGAGGAAGGTGTCGGCCCAGTGGCGTACGTCCCTGGCAGCGACCTGCTTGCGCATCGCCCTCATCCGGCGGGTGAGCTCCTTGGGCTCGGCCTCGTAGGCCTCGAGCAGCGCGGCCTTCATCCCGTTGATGTCGTAGGGGTTCACGAGCCAGGCCTGACGCAGCTCCTCGGCGGCGCCGGCGAACTCGGAGAGCACGAGCGCGCCGTCGTCCTCGTAGCGGCAGGCGACGTACTCCTTGGCGACCAGGTTCATCCCGTCGCGGTAGGGGGTGACGACCATGATGTCGGCGGCACGGTAGAGCGCGGCCATCTCGGCGCGGGGGAGCGACGTGTGGAGGTAGGAGATCGCCGGGCGGCCGATGCGGCCGAGGTCGCCGTTGAGTCGGCCGACGAGGCGGTCGATGTCGTCGCGGAGCTTGCGGTACTGCTCGACGCGCTCGCGGGACGGCACCGCGACCTGGACGAAGATGACGTCCTCGACGTCGAGCTTGGTGTCGCGCAGCAGCTCGCCGAAGGCGCGCAGCCTGGCGTAGATGCCCTTGGTGTAGTCGAGCCGGTCGACGCCGAGCATGATCTTCTTCGGGTCGCCGAGCTGCTGGCGGATCTCCTTGGCGCGCTGGTTGACGCTCTCGTCGTGGGCCATCTCGTCGAAGCCGATGAAGTCGATCGAGATCGGGAACGCGGCCGCGTGCACGGTGCGTCCGTCGGGGAGATAGACCAGGTCGCGGTGGGTCTTGTGGCCGACGCGCTGGCGCACCAGACGGACGAAGTTCTGCGCCGCCTGGGGGAGCTGGAAGCCGACCAGGTCGGCGCCGAGGAGGCCCTCGAGGAGCTGCCGGCGCCAGGGGACCTGCTGGAAGAGCTCGGCCGGCGGGAACGGGATGTGCAGGTAGAAGCCGATGCGCAGGTCGGGGCGGAGCTCGCGCAGCATCTGCGGGACCAGCTGGAGCTGGTAGTCCTGCACCCAGACGGTGGCGCTCTTGGCGGCGACCTCGGCGCACTTCTCGGCGAACCTCTTGTTGACGCGCTGATAGCCGTCCCACCATTCCCGGTGGAACTCCGGCTTGGCGACGACGTCGTGGTAGAGCGGCCACAGGGTGCCGTTGGAGAAGCCCTCGTAGTGCTCCTCGATGTCCTGGGCGCTCATCGTCATCGGCAGCAGATGGAGGCCGTCGTCCTCGAACGGCTCGAGCTCCTCGTCGGTGCCGCCGGGCCAGCCGATCCAGACGCCGTCGTTGGCCCGCAGGACCGGTTCGAGGGCACTGACCAGGCCCCCTGGGGAGCGGCGCCACGCCTTCGTGCCGTCCGGCATCTCCACTCGATCGACGGGGAGCCGATTGGCCACGATTACCAGGTCAGCCTGCACATCTCCGACTGTAACGGACCGGATCAGGGTTCGGTGCGCTGTCGTTCCACTCGCCATTTCCCGGGTTCGGCCCGAATACCTGTCGAGTAACACGCCGGAGGGTGAACCACAGCCGTGTAGTTCGGCGGGTTAGTCTGTGGTCAGATGCTGACGACACCGGGGGACGAGGAATGAGCGCTGTCAACGTGCAGGTCACAGGCCCAGGCGAGGACCCCTCCAGCCTCAGCGAGCGCGACAAGCAGATCCTTGACTTCGAGCGCCAGTGGTGGAAGTACGCCGGGGCCAAGGAAGCTGCCGTGCGCGAGGCGTTCAACATGTCCGCCACCCGTTACTACCAGGTGCTCAACGCGCTGATCGACAAGCCGGAGGCCCTCGAGGCCGACCCGCTGCTGGTACGCCGCCTGCGACGGCTCCGCGCGGCCCGTCAGCGTCAGCGCTCGGCGAGACGGCTGGGCTTCGAGGTCTGAATGACCGGCTGCGTACGTCCTTCGAAGGGTGAGCGTGGCGTCGCGCTCCCCACACCTGTCATCGCGCTGAGCGTGGTGGCTGTCGTTCTCGCCGTGCTCGTCTTCTGGTTCACCGGCGGTGACGGAGACGGCGGGGACGAGAAGATCGCGCAGGCCGGCGGCACCCCGTCGTCCTCGGCGTCCGCGTCGCCGAAGGCCGCCAAGGCCGAGGAGAAGAAGCCGGCCAAGGCCGCACCCTCGCCCGTCGACCGGGCCAAGGTCAGCGTCGAGGTCTACAACCAGTCGAACGTCGTCGGCCTCGCCGGTGACGTGGCGGCGAAGGCCACCACGGTCGGCTGGAACGTCGTCGGTGAGGACAACTGGATGGGTTCCGTCCCGGAGAACACCGTCTACTACCCGAGCGGGATGAAGCGCGAGGGTCAGCAGCTGGCCGACGACCTCGGCATCAAACGTACCCATCTGTCGATCGA
The DNA here is from genome assembly GCF_000960475.2 of Nocardioides luteus. Taxonomy (GTDB): domain Bacteria; phylum Actinomycetota; class Actinomycetes; order Propionibacteriales; family Nocardioidaceae; genus Nocardioides; species Nocardioides luteus_A. The sequence goes on from NZ_JZDQ02000031.1 coordinate 38,485, forward strand.
GGGCTCGATGAAGGGCGACCGGCTGACGGTGATCCTGACCGGGGCTCTCTGAGCCGTCCCGGCCGTTTCCGACCGTGTGTGATCTGTCGCACGCTCGCACCTCCCGATCGGCCCCGCCGTGGCCGTCATGCCAGAGTTGAGGCATGGCCGAACTCCAGCCGGATGAGACTGCCGGAGAGCAGAAGTACGCCGCGGTCGCGGCTGTCGCCGCCGAGGCCCTCGTGGGTCTCGACTTCGACGGGACGCTCTCGCCGATCGTCGAGGATCCGGCCTCGGCCCGGATCCATCCGGACGCGGCCTCGGCACTGATCGCACTCGCGGCCCGGGTGAAGGCGATCGCCATCGTCACCGGCCGCCCGGCGGGACAGGTCGTCGAGCTCGGCGGGCTGGCGGCGATCGCCGACGCGCTCGCGGAGCTGGGCAAGGAGCTGTATGTCTTCGGGCAGTACGGCAACCAGCGCTGGAGCGGCTCGGATCGTGTCGTCGTCGGCCCGCCGCCGCCCGAGGGCCTGGCCGCCTTCGAGGCGGCCCTGCCCGACGTGCTCGCCGAGCATGGGGCGAGCGAGGCCTACATCGAGGAGAAGGGCCTGGCCGTCGGCGTCCACACCCGCCGGTTCCCCGACCCCGACGAGCTCACCGCGCGCCTGCTCCCGCCGCTGACCGAGCTGGCCGCCGAGCACGGGCTGATGATCGAGCCCGGCAAGCAGGTCATCGAGGTGCGCGCCCCCGGCATGCACAAAGGTCTTGCGATCGAGACGCTGATCGCGGAGGTCTCGCCCGGCGCGATCCTCTTCGGCGGTGACGACCTGGGTGACATCGAGGCGTTCGAGGCCGTCAAGGCCTGGGGAAAGACCACCGGGTCGCCGACCCTCCTGGTCTACTCCCACGCCGGCGCCGACCGGGGTCCGCTCGCCGGGCTGGCCGACATCGAGGTCGCCGGGCCCGACGGTGTGCTGGGGCTGCTGCGGCGGCTGACGGACGAGGCTGCTGCGGGCTGAGCGGGCTGAGCGGGGGTGTAACACGTCGTTCGTAGGACTACTCGCCCTATCTGAACGACCGGATAGTCGGTGTAACAGCGTGTTACACCAGGCGCCGTCCGCTCACAGCGAACACGATAACCGGAGGGAACATCCGGTTGCTCCCAGAAGTTGAGCCAGTATCACTCAACTTTTCTAGGAGGGTCCGCATGGACAAGCTTCCTGTGCTGTTCGTCTCGGATGCCGTGGTCCTGCCGGGGATGGTCGTGCCCATCGAGCTCGACGAGGCCGCGCAGGCTGCGATCGACGCCGCCCGGGCAGGCTCGGAGAGCCGGCTGCTGGTGGCGCCGCGGCTGGGGGACCGGTACGCGACGTACGGCGCTGTGGCCACGATCGAGCGCGTCGGCCGGTTCCGCGGCGGTGAGCCCGCGGCGGTGCTGAGGGCCGTCGGCCGCGCGAAGATCGGCTCCGGCGTGACCGGACCCGGTGCTGCGCTGTGGGTCGAGGTCGAGCCCGCCACCGAGACGACCACGGAGCACGCGAAGGAGCTGGCCGAGGAGTACAAGCGGCTCGTCGTCGCCGTGCTCCAGCGTCGCGAGGCCTGGCCGGTCATCGACCAGGTCAACCGGCTCACCGAGCCGTCCGAGATCGCCGACACGGCCGGCTACGCGCCCTACCTCGACGACGAGGCCAAGCGCGAGCTGCTGGAGACGCCGGACGTCGAGGAGCGGCTCGAGAAGGTGATCGCCTGGGCCAAGGACCACATCGCCGAGTCCGAGGTCAGCGACAAGATCGCCGAGGACGTCCGCGAGGGCATGGAGAAGACGCAGCGGGAGTTCCTGCTGCGCCAGCAGCTCGCCGCGATCCGCAAGGAGCTCGGCGAGGGCGAGCCCGAGGGCTCCGACGACTACCGGGCCCGTGTCGAGGCCGCCGACCTCCCCGAGGCCGTACGCGAGGCCGCGCTGCGCGAGGTCGACAAGCTCGAGCGTGGTTCCGAGCAGAACCCCGAGACCGCGTGGATCCGCACCTGGCTCGACACGGTCCTGGAGCTGCCCTGGGGCGTGGTCACCGAGGACTCCACCGACGTGACCGCCGCCCGTGAGGTGCTCGACGCCGACCACCACGGCCTCGAGGAGGTCAAGGACCGGATCGTCGAGTACCTGGCGGTCAGGGCCCGGCGGGCCGAGCGTGGCCTGCAGGTCATCGGTGGCCGCGGCTCAGGTGCCGTGGTGCTGCTCGCCGGTCCTCCGGGGGTCGGCAAGACCTCGCTCGGTGAGTCGGTCGCCCGCTCGCTCGGACGGAAGTTCGTCCGGGTCGCGCTGGGCGGTGTCCGCGACGAGGCCGAGATCCGCGGTCACCGGCGCACCTACGTCGGCGCGCTCCCGGGCCGGATCGTGCGGGCCATCAAGGAGGCCGGCTCGATGAACCCGGTCGTCCTCCTCGACGAGGTCGACAAGGTCGGCTCCGACTACCGCGGTGACCCGGCCGCGGCCCTGCTCGAGGTGCTCGACCCGGCGCAGAACCACACCTTCCGCGACCACTACCTCGAGCTCGACCTGGATCTCTCCGACGTGCTCTTCATCGCCACGGCCAACGTCGTGGAGCAGATCCCGAGCGCGCTGCTGGACCGGATGGAGCTGGTCACGATCGACGGCTACACCGAGGACGACAAGGTCGCCATCGCCCGCGACTTCCTGCTGCCCCGGCAGCTCGAGCGCGCCGCGGTGACGCCTGCGGAGGTCACGGTCTCCGACGACGCTCTGCGTGAGCTGGCTGCGAACTACACCCGCGAGGCGGGCGTACGCCAGCTCGAGCGGCTCCTCGCCAAGGCGCTGCGCAAGGCCGCGACGAGGCTGGCGACAGGCACGGAGCACGTCGAGGTCGACCTGGACAACCTCAAGGACCTGGTCGGACGGCCCCGGTTCACGCCGGAGTCGGCGGAGCGTACGTCGGTCCCCGGTGTCGCCACCGGACTGGCCGTCACGGGGCTGGGTGGGGACGTCCTCTTCATCGAGGCGTCGGCGGCCGACGGGCAGACCGGGCTGAACATCACCGGCCAGCTCGGCGACGTGATGAAGGAGTCCGCGCAGATCGCGCTCTCCTTCGTCCGCTCGCACGCCGCTGAGCTGGGTGTCGACCCGGCGGTGCTCGACCGCTCGCTCCACGTCCACGTGCCTGCGGGTGCGGTGCCGAAAGACGGTCCGAGCGCCGGCATCACGATGGTCACCGCGCTCACCTCGCTCGCGACCGGTCGCCCGGTGCGCAGCGAGGTCGGGATGACCGGTGAGGTCTCCCTCTCCGGCCGGGTGCTGCCCATCGGCGGCCTCAAGCAGAAGCTGCTCGCCGCCCAGCGGGCCGGTCTCACCGAGGTCTTCGTGCCCCAGCGCAACGAGCCCGACCTGGACGAGGTGCCGGAGGACGTGAAGCAGGCGCTGAAGATCAACCTGGTGAGCGATGTCAGGGATGTCGTACGCGGCGCCCTGGCCGCCGCGACCGGCAACGCCACCACGAAGAGCTCGGTGGCCGCTGCCTGACCGGATCGTTCCGCATGCTGCCCGCTTGATGCCTCGTGCATCGAGCGGGCAGCTCGCACACTGGAGTCATGAGCAACCGAGCCCTTCTCGTCATCGACATCCAGGAATCCTTCCGCCAGCTGCCCACGTGGGGACAGACCCTCCACCCCGACATCGCCGAGCGCGCCGACCGGTTGGTGACCCTTGCGCGTGCCACCGGCGACCTCGTCGTCTGGGTGCTGCACACCGAGCCCGGTAGCGGCGGCGCCTTCGACCCGACCTCGGGTCATGTGCGCTACCTCGACGGCCTCAGTGGCCCGCAGGACGGTGATGTCGAGGTGCGCAAGACCTCGCACAACGCCTTCACCACGACGAACCTGCAGCAGGTGCTGACCGAGCACGGGGTGACCGAGCTCGTGGTGTGCGGGATCCGCGCCGAGCAGTGCGTCGAGACCACCGCCCGGATCGGCTCCGACCTCGGCTACCGGGTCACCTACGTCGCCGACGCGGTCTCCACCGAGCCGCTGGGTGGGCTGTCGGCGGAGGAGATCGTCGAGCGTACGAAACTCGTGCTCAGCGGCAGGTTCGCCGAGATCGCCACCATCGCCGAGCTGGAGGCTGTGGCAACATCTGCGGCGTGAGCAAGGTCGTCTTCGTGCTGCTGCCCGGCGTACATCTGCTCGACCTCGCCGGGCCGGCACAGGCCTTCCACACCGCGGGCAACCTGGGCCATCCCTACGACCTCACCTACATCGCGGGCGCCGAGCCGGGGGAGGTGCTCTCGGCCCAGGGCCTGCCCCTGGCAGCCGGCGGGGAGTGGCCCGATCTCGATCCCGGCGATCTGCTCCTCGTCCCGGGCTGGAAGGCGGCGTACGACCTCGTCGCCGGCCCTCGACTCACCCCCGGGACCGCCGAGCGGCTACGTGCCCATCATGCGGCCGGGGGTGAGGTGGCGAGCGTCTGTGCCGGCGCCGACGCCCTCGGCCAGGCGGGACTCCTCGACGGTCGTCTCTGCACCACCCATCACGATCTCCAGGACGCGCTGGCCAGGCGCTATCCGAAGGCGCGGGTGGTGCGGGACGTGCTCTTCACCAGCGATGACCGGATCGTGACGTCGGCCGGCATCGCCAGCGGCATCGACCTGAGCCTGCACCTGCTCGCGATGCGCCACGGGCCCGCGCTCGCGGCCCGGGTGGCGCGCGACATGGTCGTCTACGCGCGCCGCAACGGCGACCAGCCGCAGGAGAGCGTCCTGCTGCGCCACCGGAACCATCTCGACGACACCGTCCACCATGTACAGGACGTCATCGACGCCCGGTTCGCCGAGCCGCTCCCGCTCTCCGGCCTGGCCGAGGGTGCGGGCGTGAGCGAGCGCACCCTGACCCGCGCCTTCGTACGCGCGACCGGGCTCACCCCGCTCCGCTATCAGCAGGCGCTCCGCCGTGAGCGGGCCGACCACCTGCTCGCCGCCGGGACCACGATGGAGTCGGCTGCCCGGGCGGTGGGCTTCGACGACGCCCGGATGCTGCGCCGCCTCCGCGCCCGCTGACGACCGCGCCCGCTGACCACGTTGGCTGAGGTCAGGTGGCGCGGACGACGATCTTTCCAGTGTTCTCCCCGCGAAGCATGCCGAGAAACGCGTCGAGGATGTGCTCGAAGCCGTCCACGACCGTCTCGTCGAGCGCCAGCCGTCCGGACTGGATGTGCGGCACGGCGAAGTCGTAGAGCTCCTCCTGCACACTCCCGTGGTCCTTCACCAGGAAGCCCTCGATGCGGAGGCTCTTCTCCACGACCACGGAGTCGTCGATGAGCGACGGGACGGGGCGGCCGGCGTTGTACTGCGCGATCGTCCCGATCCGCACCACCCTCCCGAAGTCGCGCAGCGCGGCGACAGCCGCTGCGAGATGCGGGCCGCCGACGTTGTCGACGAAGACGTCGATCCCGTCGGGGGCTGCCTGCGCGAGCAGCTCCTCGACCGGTCCGTCGTGGTAGTCGAAGGCGACGTCGTAGCCGACCTGCGAGGTGAGGTGAACCGCCTTGTCCGGGCTGCCGGTGGCCCCGACCAGCCGGCCGGCTCCGAGCAGCTTCGCGAAGCGAGCGGTCGAGGTGCCCACGCCGCCCGCGGCGCCCGAGACGTACAGGTCCTCGCCCGGCTGTATCCGGGCGATCCGGGTCAGCCCGACGTACGCGGTCAGGCCGGTGCCGCCCAGGTGCCCGAGGAAGGCGGAGAGTGGCACCCCGTCGAAGGCCGGCAGGCGTCGCACCTCCTCCGGGCGGACGACCGCATGGGTGCGCCAGCCCTGACGATGGAGCACCACCTCGCCCTCGACGAGTCCGGGGTCGCGGGAGGCCACCACCCGCCCGACCGTGCGCCCTTCGAGCGGCGCCCCGAGCTCGAAGAGGCCGTCCATCATCTCGCGGTGGTAGGGGTCGACGGACCACAAGAGGTTCTCGACCAGGGCCGTACCCGGTGTGGCCTCGGGCACGCGAGATCTCACGAATCGGAAGTCGTCGACGCTCGGAAAGCCAAGGGGCCGGGAGACCTGGTGCACGGTGACAGCGCTCATGTCGGGAAAGGTAGATCTGGAATGCCGCCCCGGAGCAGAGCGTTGGAGTCATCCGGATGCGGCTTCCATGAGTCGTACGCATGGACGGACCGGAGGCGCGAGAGATGACCGACCTGGCACCGCGCGAGCTGCGGATCCTCCTCGCCGTCGCGGAGACGGGCGGCTTCACAGCCGCTGGGACGAGGCTGGGGCTGACCCAGTCGGCCGTGTCACGTGCGGTCGCCGCGACCGAGCGGCGCCTGGGGGTGGCGCTCTTCGAGCGGGACCGTGCCGGGGCACGAGCGACGCCTGCGGGGGAGCGCGTGCTCGGGCACGCGCGCCGGGCGCTGCATGCGCTCGAGGCTCTGGCCGCCGACGCCCGGGCCTCGGCCGAGACGGCGGACCGGGTGGCGGGGCCCGTGCGGATCGCCGCCTTCCGCAGCATCGCCGTGCAGCTGCTGCCGCCCGTGCTGGCCCGGCTGCGCGTCAGATATCCGGAGGTCGAACCGAGCGTGACGGTGGTCGCGGACATCGGTGCGGGCACCGCGGGCGAGGTCGCGGCCGGCCGTGCCGACCTGGCGCTGGCGACCCTGGGCAGCGACCCGCCTCCCGGGCTGGTCGCGCGACCGCTGCTGGAAGAGACGTACGCACTGGTGCACCCCGCCGGACACCCGGAACCACGGACGCTCCCGTTGGTCGACTGGGCCGAGAACTGTGGTTCGTACACGCGTGAGTGGTGGGCCTTGCAGGACTGGCTTCCGACGGCGACGGTCCGTGCCGAGGACGACGGGACGGTGCTCTCCCTGGTCGCGCGCGGTCTCGGCATGGCGGTGATGCCGGAGCTGTCTCTGTCGTCCCTGCCGGCCGGCCTGGCCGTGACCGATCTCGGTCCGGACCGGCCCACCCGCACGATCGGCTATGTGACGACGCCCGACGCCGGGCCGGCCGTCAGGGCGGTGGTGCGCGAGCTGCGAGCCGCCCACCGCACTCGCGTGTCCGCATGATGGACGCTCGGTCCACGGAGTGGAACCCGGGTATGTGGGGTGCCGGATACCTGCCGTACGATCGCTACTGCTCATCGAGAGGGACTGAGGGAACGGCCCAGTGAAGTCCCGGCAACCGACCGCGAGCCTCCTCCCGACCACGGGCAGGGCGCGGAGCAGGTGCTAATTCCGGCCCGGCGCGAGAGACGTGATCGGGGAAGATGAGGAGGAGGTTTCTCATGAGCGCTGCGACCACGGAGACGAAGGGCCTGCGCGAGGGCGCTTTCGGCAACGCCTCGGCCCTGTCGTGCCGCGAGTGTGGCAACCAGATCGACCTCGGTCCGCACTACGCCTGTCCGGAGTGTTTCGGGCCACTGGAGGTGGCCTATGACTTCCCGGCCGTGACCCGCGAGGAGATCGAGGCCGGACCCCGCAACATCTGGCGCTACAAGGCGCTGCTGCCGGTGCCCGACGACATCGAGCAGAGCCCCAACACCGAGCCCGGCTTCACCCGGCTCCTGGACGCGAAGAACCTCGCCAAGGAGCTCGGCATCGAGAAGATCTGGGTGAAGGACGACTCGACCAACCCGACCAACTCCTTCAAGGACCGCGTCGTCGCCTGCGCCCTGAGCGCCGCCCGCGAGCTCGACGCCAAGGTCTTCGCCTGCCCCTCGACCGGCAACCTCGCCAACGCCGTGGCCGCCGCCGGTGCCCGCGCCGGGATCCCGACCGCGGTCTTCATCCCGAGCAACCTCGAGCAGCCCAAGCAGGTCAACTCGGCCGTCTTCACCGACAACCTGATCGCCGTGGACGGCAACTACGACGACGTCAACAAGCTCGCCCAGGAGATCGCCGCGGAAGAGGACGGCTGGGCGTTCGTGAACGTCAACGTACGTCCCTTCTACGCCGAGGGCTCCAAGACCCTCGGCTTCGAGATCGCCGAGCAGCTCGGCTGGCGCCTGCCCGACCAGATCGTCATCCCGGTGGCCTCCGGATCCCAGCTGACCAAGGTCGACAAGGCCTTCAAGGAGCTGATCAAGCTCGGTCTGGTCGAGGAGAAGCCCTACCGGATCTTCGGTGCCCAGGCCACCGGCTGCAACCCGGTCGCGACCGCGTTCAAGGCCGGTGTCGACGCCATCCGCCCGGTCAAGCCCGACACCATCGCCAAGTCGCTCGCCATCGGCAACCCGGCCGACGGCATCTACGTCCTCGACGCCACCCGCTCCTCCGGCGGCGCCGTCGAGGAGGTCACCGACGACGAGATCCGCGCCGCGATCGTGCTGCTGGCGCGTACCGAGGGCATCTTCACCGAGACCGCCGGCGGCACCACCCTGGCGGTCACCAAGAAGCTCGTCGAGACCGGCGTCCTGGACCCGAGCCTGGAGACGGTGATCATCAACACCGGCCACGGCCTCAAGACCCTCGACGCGGTCAGCGGCATCGTCGGCCCCCGCGCCACCATCGCCCCCAACTACGACTCCTTCGAGGAGGCCGGGCTCTCCCAGGCGTAGGTTGGCTTCGCGTTCACCCTCGTGCGCTACAGATAAGGGATGTGAGCAGCGCGAAGACGAGTGAAGAGGCCAGGTGGCTCGGGATGGTCGCCGCCACCGCCGGGGTCGCCGGTGCGATCGGCGTGGTGGGAGCGGCGGCCGGTGCCGGGTTCGTGACGTTGCTGAAGAGACAGGCAGCGCACGCCCGCGACGTGATCGGCAAGCCTCTCGGCGAGGAGGCGATCGACGCCGACAAGGTCTACAAGAAGACCTACGGAGGTACGCCGGTCGAGCTGCTCGTCCTCGGTGACTCGATCGCCGCCGGGCTGGGCGCGGAGACCAGGGGCGGCACCCTCGGCGCCCGGCTGGCCAAGGGCACGGCCAAGGCGCTGCAGCGACCGGTGCGGCTGCGTACGGCTGCCGTGGTCGGGGCCGAGACCTCGATGGTCCCTGCGCAGCTCGAGTCGCTGCCGAAGGGCTACCGGCCCGACGTCGCCGTGGTCATCGTGGGCGGCAACGACGTCACCCACCGGGTGCCGCAGAAGGACTCCACCCGCGTGCTCGGGGAAGTCATCGACGCGCTGCGCGAGCGTGGTGCCGAGGTCGTCGTCGGGACCTGCCCGGACGTCGGCGCGGTCCGGCCGCTGCCGCAGCCGCTGCGCTCCCTCGGCCGCAGGATCGCCAAGCAGCTGGCCGACGGCCAGCGCGAGACCGCGCTGGCCAGGGGCGCCCACGTCGTCTCGCTCTCCGACGTGGTCGGCCCGTTCTTCATCACGAACCCCGACGAGATGTTCGCGATCGACCACTTCCACCCCAGTGCCATGGGCTACAAGCGCACCGCCAAGGCGATGCTGCCCTCCGTCCTGGCCGCCCTCGGGCAGGTCCAGCAGGTCCCGTTCGGACACCACCTTCCCGAGCTCCCGCCCGAGGCGGAAGCCCCGCCGGCCCCCGACGACCCGGCCCGGCACAGCCGGCCCTGACGCCGACCCGGCGCGTCTGTCCCGGAAAACGACGCCGAGTCGGCGCGTCTGTCCCGCACGGCCGGGACAGTTGCGCCGACTCGGCGTCTGGGGGTGGGACAGTTGCGCCGACTGGGCTACTTGTCGTCCGCCTCGTCCGGCGTCTTGCCGCCGGTGCTGAGCAGGTCGGCGGTGAGGCCGGTGGCAGCTCGGTAGTCGACGGTCCCCGCAGGCGTACGCGGCACCGACTCGACCAGCAGGACGAGCTTGGGCTCGTGAGAGTCCCCGAGCACCGATCGGGCGTGCTTGCGCAGGTCGGCGGCGGTGATCTCGGACGAGGGAGCGAGCTGCACCAGCGCCGCGACCTGCTGGCCCCAGCGCGGGTGCGGCATGCCGAAGACGGCGGCGTCGACGACGTCGTCGTGGGCGAGGAGCACGCCCTCGATGGTCTCCGGGTGGATCTCGAGGTCACCGGTGCGCACCAGCGTCGCGGCGCGGCCGAGCAGCGTGATCGAGCCGTCCTCCTCGCGACGGGCGAGGTCGCCGGGGAAGGTCCAGCGGCGGTTGTCGATCAGCTTGATCGCGGTGGCCGAGCGGGCGTTGTCCTTGTAGTAGCCGAGTGCGGCCGGGCCGGAGCGGGCCAGCAGGCCCTCGACGCCGGGGGCCGCGGGGGTGAGGTCGGGGGTGAAGACCTCCACCTCGGGTCCCACCATGAACCGCGCCTCGCCAGGGACGAGCGCCGAGCCGTCGTCGGCCCGGGAGCCGGTGACGCCGGTCTCCAGGGTGCCGTAGGAGTCGACGATGACCCGGCGGGCGAAGGCGTTGCGGAGCACGGAGAGGACGCCGTCGGAGAGCGGGGCCGCGGTGTTGGAGACGCCGGCGAGCGAGTGCAGCGGCCAGCGCTTCTTGCCGACGAGGCGCGCGGCGGCCACCGGCCGCGCCTGGGCGTCGCCGAGGAGGGTGATCGCGGTGGCGCCGGACTTCTCGGCGAGGTCGAGGAACGCCTCGGCCGAGAACGACTCGGAGGTGTCGAGCACCGCGGTGCCGCCGGCGACCAGCGCCCGCAGGAGCAGCAGCTGGCTCTGGCCGTGCAGCAGCGGCCCGCCGGCGAGCAGGACGACGCCCGAGTCGCGGGCGGCCGCTTCGGCGGCGAGCCCCTCGACCGACGGGATCGGTGCGTTGCGGCGGACCGTGTTGAGGGCGGCCCAGATCAGGTCCTCCTGGCGCCAGACGGCGCCCTTCGGGGTGCCCGTGGTGCCGGTGGTGAAGATGATGTGCCAGTCGCCGGGCGTACGCCCCACCGTCGGCCGCTCCTTGGACGCCGCGGCGACCTTGGCGTCGTAGTCCGGACCCAGGACGACCCGCTGGTCCAGCTTCAGGTCGAGCTCGTCGAGGTCATCGGTGAACTCGGGCGAGACGATGGCCGCGACGCAGTCGGTGGCGGCGTACGTCCGGGCGAGCTCGTCGCGGCGGTAGGCGTGGTTGATGTTGATCGGGATCGTGCGGGCCTTGAGGCACCCGTAGAGGGCGTCGACCCACTCGATCCGGTTGGTCGCGTGGACGGCGACCTGCGCGCCCGGCTCGAGGCCGACGCTCAGCAGGTGGTTGGCCAGGCGCGTGGCACGCTCGTCGATCTCGGCGTACGTGTAGGCGCGGTCGGTGGTGACGACTGCCGTGCGGTCGGGGATCGCATCGGCCATCGCTTCCAGGATGTCGGGCAGTGTGAGGGGGATCACGGCGGACACAGAGACGTAGGCTTTCCAGGGGTAGGGCCGTACGGCACCGAACCGTACGTGCGGATCAGCCGGTCGTCACCTACGCGCCTCGAGCAGCTCGGCAGCGACCGTAGCGCTCGCACGATAGTCCACCTTGCTCACCGGCGTGCGAGGGACTCGCTCCACGAGCAGGATGTCCTTGGGCACCTTGTAGGCCGAGATGAGGCTGCGGCAGTGCTCCCGGAGCGCGTCGTCCGAGGTCGTGGCGCCTTCGCGGAGCTGCACGAGAGCGGTCACCTGCTGGCCCCAGCGCTCGTGCGGGGTGCCGACGACCGCGGTGTCGAAGACGTCGGCGTGACGCAGCAGAACGGCCTCGACCTCCTCGGGGAAGACCTTCTCGCCGCCGGTGTTGATGCAGCCCGAGCCGCGGCCCAGGACGGTGATCGAGCCGTCCTCTTCCCGCCGCGCGAAGTCGCCCGGGATCGACCAGCGCTGCCCGTCGACCTCCTTGAACGTCGCCGCGGTCTTGACCGGGTCGTTGTAGTAGCCCAGCGGGATCGAGCCGGTCCGCGCCAGCATCCCGGTCTCGCCGGCCGCGCACGGCTTCAGGTCGGCGTCGAAGACCTGTACGTCCATCCCGACCTGGAACTTCGGCGCCGCCTGCGCGCCCTCCTTGCCCTCGTCGACGTGCATGCCGGTCGCCCCGGACTCGGAGGCGCCGTAGGTGTCGAGCAGGTAGCGGCCGGGCAGCGCCGCCTGCAGCTGCGCCCGCACGCCGGCCGAGATCGGCGCGGCGCCGTTGGAGACCGCGAACAGGCTGCTCAGGTCCCAGCGCTCCGGCTCGCGCAGGATCGCCTCGGCGACCGGGCGGCCCATCGCGTCGCCGAGGAAGGTGAGCGAGTTGACCCCGGCGGCCTGGACGAGGTCGAGGATCGTCTCGGCCGACCAGGTCGGCTCGGTGTAGAGCGAGACCGTGCAGCCGGCGACATGGCCGTTGCCCATGATCCACTGGCTGCCGCCGTGCATCATCGGGCCGCAGGCCAGCAGCACCATCGGCGTCTCCTGCGCGGCGGCCTCCTCGGCGAGCTGCTCGACGGTGTCGAAGGGCGCTCCGAACCGGCTCGCGTTCATCGCGGCACGGATGATGTCCTCCTGGCGCCACACCACGCCCTTCGGCATCCCGGTGGTGCCACCGGTGTAGATGACGTAGCGGTCGTCGGGGCTGCGCTCGATGTCGGGACGCTCCTTGGACGCGGCGGCGACCGCGGCGTCGTACTCCTCGCCCAGCACCAGCGTCGGGATCCCCAGGCCGAGCGCGGCGACCGCCTCGACGTGCTCCGGACCGATGATCGCCGCGACGGAGTCGGAGTTGCGGTAGAGGTGGTCGAGCTCGTCGCGGAGGTACTTGTGGTTGATGTTGATCGGCACCGCGCGCGCCTTCATGCACCCGTAGAAGGCGTCGACCCACTCGATCCGGTTGCGGGAGTGGACGGCGACGTGGTCGCCCGGCCGGATGCCCTGCCCGATGAGGTGGTTGGCCAGCCGGGACGCCCGCTCGTCGATCTCGGCGAAGCTGTAGGCGTGCTCCATCGTGAACACGGCGGTGCGGTCGGGGACGGCGTCGGCCATCGCCTCGAGGATGTCGGGGAGAGTGATCGGGGTCACGCCACCGAGTGTGACAACTAGAACGTGTTCTCGTCTAGTGATTGGCTCTCACATCTTCCAGGGCGTCCCGTCGCCGGTCGAGATCGGCCCGCTCGGGCCCGTGCGCGCAGAGCGCGATGGCCTCCGCGTAGGCCTCGATCGCCTCGCGGCGACGCCCCGCCCGCTCCAGCAGCTGTGCCCGTACGGCAGGCAGCCGGTGTCCCGGGAGCGCGACCGACTCCAGCGCCTTCAGCCCGGCCTCGGCACCGGAGTCCTCGGCCACCGCGACGGCCCGGTTGAGACGTACGACCGGGGTGTCGCGGAGCGCGAGCAGCTCGTCGTAGCGCTCGACGATGCGGTCCCAGGCGGTCGCCTCCGAGGTGGGAGCGACCGCGTGCTCCGCGGCGATCAGGGCCTGGAGCAGGTAGGGCGCCGGTGCGGCGTGGGCGAGCGGGGTGAGGATCGCGAGCGCCTCGGTGATCTCCTCGAGACTCCAGGCGGTGCGGTCCTGGTCGGGCAGCAGGACCAGACCGCCGTCCGGCCCGATCCGGGCCGCCCGGCGGGAGTGCTGGAGGAGCATCAGGGCGAGCAGGGCGTCGACCTCCGGGTCCGGGGCCGGGAGCACCGTCCGCAGCACGCGGACCAGCCGGATCGCCTCGCCGGCCAGGTCGCTCCGTACGACATCGGGCCCGGTGCCGGGGGCGTAGCCCGCCGTGAACGCGAGGTAGGCGACCTCGGCGACGATGCCGACCCGTTGCCGCAGGTCGGCGAGGTCCGTGGGCACCTCGAAGGAGGCGCCGGCGAGCCGCTTCCGCGCCCGGGTCAGCCGCGCCGCCATCGTCGCCTTCGACTGCAGGAACAGCCGCCCGATGTCCTCGGTCGAGACACCGAGGACCAGCCGGAGGGTGAGCGCCGCGGCCGCCTCGCGCGAGAGCGTCGGGTGGGCGCAGAGCAGCACCAGGCGGAGCCGCTCGTCGGTGACCGCCTCGCCGCCGGCCCCGGCCGGCACGGTGGCCATCACCTGCTGCGCCTCCTGGGTGAGCGCGGCGTCGACCGCGAGCAGCGGCATCTTGCGGGCCAGCACCTCCTCGGAGCGCATCCGGTCCACGATCCGCCGGCGGGCGGTCGTCAGCAGCCAGGCGGGTCCGTTGTCCGGCTCGCCGTCGGTCGGCCACCGCCGGGCGGCGGCCTCGAAGGCGTCGGCCAGACCGTCCTCGGCCAGGTCGAGACGGCGGAACTGCGCGACGAGCAGGGCCAGCAGCCGGCCCCACTCGTCGCGCAGCAGCGTCTCCAGCATCGCCCGGCTAGTCCTTCGCGCGGATCTCGATCGCCGACTCGACCGTGGCGAGCAGCCGGCAGCACTCGGCCAGGTCGTCGCGGTCCTCGGACTCCACGACGTAGAGCCCGGCCAGGTGCTCGGCCGACTCGGTGTAGGGCCCGTCGGTGATCCCGGAGGAGCGCACGGTCACGGCCGTCGAGGGCACGGCGAGCGCGGCGCCGTAACCCTTCAGAACGGTGTGGCCGCGCTCGGCGAGCAGCGCCGCGAACTTCTCGTGCACGGCGAACAGCGCGTCCTTCTCCGCGTCCGTCTTCGCCTGCCACTCGGCCTCGACGTTGGGGATGAGCAGGTAGTAGCGGGTCATCGGATCTGCACTCCCTGCGTCGGCCGGATCTCCACGGCGAAGTGCTTCGGCAGCAGCTTCGCCAGGGCGACGGCGTCGTCGATCGAGGGCACGTCGATCACGTAATAGCCGCCGAGCTGCTCGACCGACTCCGCGAACGGGCCGTCGGTGACGCTGCCGTCCTCGCGGATGGTGCGCGAGGTGGTGTCGGGCTGCAGGGCGTCGCCGTCGATCAGCTCGCCCCGCTCGGCGACCGCCTTCGCGAAGGCACTGAAGTCGGCGTACGCGGTCTGCTTCTGCTCCTCGGAGAGGGCGGCCCAGCGGGCGTGGTGGTCGGGACCGCCGAGAAGAAGGAGAAACCTCATCACATCTCCCCGTGCTCGACGATCTCGCGGACCTCGAGGGCCGTCTCCAGCTCGGCGAGCACCTTGCAGCACTCGAGCATGTCGTCGACGTCGTCGGTCTCGATCGTGTAGAAGCCGGTCACGTGCTCGACGGTCTCGGCGTACGGGCCGTCGGTGATCACCACCCCGTCGCCCTCCTTGCGCAGCGTCTTGGCCTTGCTGGAGTGGTGGAGCTCGGCGCCCCCGGTCACCTTGTGGCCACGCTCGGCGAGCAGCTTGGCGAACTTGCCGTGCACTTCGTAGCCGGCCGCCTTCTCCTCGGGTGTCGACTCGGCCCAGAAGGCCTCGTTGGTCGGCAGCAGCACCATGTATCTGGTCATCGTCTTGATCCCTTCGTGTGCCTCGGTGTGAGTCTGTCATCGGGGATGACGGGCGGGACAGGGCCAAATCGACACCTCGCCGGATTGTCGCGCTGCCGTATCTTGGGCGTCGTGCCTGAGCTGACCTTCCGTGACGCCACCTTCTCCGATGTGGACACGCTGGTGGCCCTGATCGAGTCGGCCTACCGCGGTGACGCCTCCCGTGCCGGCTGGACCACCGAGGCCGACCTGCTGGCCGGCCAGCGGACGGACCCCGAGGGCGTACGCGAGGTGATCACTGCCCCGGGTTCCCGGCTCCTGGTCGCCGAACGGGCAGGCGAGATCGTCGCCTGCTGCCAGCTCCAGAAGCGCGAGGCGTACGCCTACTTCGGCATGTTCTCGGTCTCGCCGAGCCTGCAGGGCGCCGGTGTCGGCAAGACCGTGATCGCCGAGGCCGAGCGGATCGCGCGTGAGTGGGGCGCCGAGGAGATCCGGATGACCGTGATCCGCCAGCGCGAGGATCTGATCGCGTTCTACGAGCGGCGGGGGTTCGGGCGTACGGGACGCTTCGAGCCGTTCCCCTACGGCGACGAGCGCTTCGGTGTGCCGCTGCGCGACGACCTCGAGTTCGCCGAGCTCACGAAGCGCCTCTGACCCGCCGCCATCCGGGATTTTCTTGCACTCGCAGGGGTCGAGTGCTAAACATGAGGCTGGCACTCTTACCATGAGAGTGACAACAACCGGACCGGTGACGTTGAGGCGTCTGCGAGCGGCAGGGAAGGGTTCTGCCGGGAGTGGCGTCGTCCGTCGCGGGCAACCCATCGGACCGGATCCAACGAACTTCCCAAGTGAAGGATCGCAGGAGCAATGCCGAAGCTCATCGCTTTCAACGAGGAGGCCCGTCGGGGTCTGGAGAAGGGTCTCAACACCCTCGCCGACGCCGTCAAGGTCACCCTCGGTCCCAAGGGCCGCAACGTCGTTCTCGAGAAGAAGTGGGGCGCCCCCACGATCACCAACGATGGTGTGTCCATCGCCAAGGAGATCGAGCTCGAGGACCCCTACGAGAAGATCGGTGCCGAGCTGGTCAAGGAGGTCGCGAAGAAGACCGACGACGTCGCCGGTGACGGCACGACGACCGCGACCGTTCTCGCCCAGGCGCTGGTCCGCGAGGGCCTGCGCAACGTCGCCGCGGGTGCCAACCCGGCCGGCCTGAAGCGTGGCATCGAGGCGGCCGTCGACGCCGTCTCCGAGCAGCTGCTCGCCCAGGCCAAGGACATCGAGACCAAGGAGCAGATCGCTGCTACCGCCTCGATCTCCGCTGCTGACACCACCGTCGGCGAGATCATCGCCGAGGCGATGGACAAGGTCGGCAAGGAAGGCGTCATCACCGTCGAGGAGTCGAACACCTTCGGGCTCGACCTCGAGCTGACCGAGGGTATGCGCTTCGACAAGGGCTACATCTCGGCCTACTTCGTGACCGACCCGGAGCGTATGGAGACCGTCCTCGACGACCCGTACATCCTGATCGTCAACTCGAAGATCTCCAGCGTCAAGGACCTGATCCCGGTCCTGGAGAAGGTCATGCAGACCGGCAAGCCGCTGGTCATCCTGGCCGAGGACGTCGACGGCGAGGCTCTCTCCACGCTGGTCGTCAACAAGATCAAGGGCACCTTCAAGTCCGTCGCCGTCAAGGCTCCGGGCTTCGGTGACCGCCGCAAGGCCATGCTGCAGGACATCGCCATCCTCACCGGTGGCCAGGTCATCTCCGAGGAGGTCGGCCTCTCCCTGGAGACCGCCGGCATCGAGCTGCTCGGCCAGGCCCGCAAGGTCGTCATCACCAAGGACGAGACCACCATCGTCGAGGGTTCGGGCGACCAGGGTCAGATCGAGGGCCGGGTCAACCAGATCCGCGCCGAGATCGAGAAGTCGGACTCCGACTACGACCGCGAGAAGCTGCAGGAGCGCCTCGCCAAGCTGGCCGGCGGCGTGGCCGTCATCAAGGTCGGCGCGGCCACCGAGGTCGAGCTCAAGGAGCGCAAGCACCGTATCGAGGACGCCGTCCGCAACGCGAAGGCCGCTGTCGAGGAGGGCATCCTCGCCGGTGGTGGTGTCGCGCTGATCCAGGCCGCGACCACCGCGTTCGAGAAGCTCGAGCTCGAGGGCGACGAGGCCACCGGTGCCTCGATCGTCAAGGCCGCCATCTCGGCGCCGCTAAAGCAGATCGCCATCAACGCCGGCCTCGAGGGCGGCGTCGTGGCGGAGAAGGTCGCCGGCCTCCCGCAGGGCCACGGCCTCAACGCGGCCACGGGCGAGTACGTCGACCTGCTCCAGGCCGGCATCATCGACCCCGCCAAGGTGACCCGCTCGGCGCTGCAGAACGCCGCGTCGATCGCCGCGCTGTTCCTCACCACCGAGGCCGTCGTGGCCGACAAGCCGGAGAAGGCCGCCGCTGGCGACCCGACCGGTGGCATGGGTGACATGGGCGGCATGGGCTTCTGAGCCCGTCTCGCCAGCTCTACCAAGAGGGCCTCTCCTTCGGGAGAGGCCCTCTTCGTATTTCGGTGATCGGGAGGGGCCCAGCGGTCCCATCTTTTTGGGGACTTTCGACACTGTCTCGACAACAGCCGGGTAACGCAACATGGGTGCTCCACACAGTGGCCGACTGCGGGGCAGCGTCTGGATCTGGGGGGCTTGAAGCCCAAGGAAGTGTCCGGGTGAAGTTCTGCAGCGGCGGGCGGGGTCATGGCTCTTCGAAGCCAGGGCCCCGCCTGCGTGTGTCAACCGGGTCCACGGATGGCACCCAGCGTTGAGGCATGATGTGGGCATGAGCATCGATGTCGGGCCAAAGACCGGGATGCAGCCGCCGCGGTCACCGTGGCGTTGGGTCGCGGCCGCCATCGCCGCCGCGGTCGTGCTCGTCGCCGTCATCGCCTCCTTCGGCATGCTCGGCTCCGACGACACCGCCGACGATCCCGATGCCAAGCCCGCATCGCCGTCCGCGACGGTCACCGAGACCGCGCCGGTCCCGTCGCCCTCGGCTCCGGCCGGAGGCGCGGGGTCGACCGAGCTGACCGTGGTCGCGGACGCCGCCCGCTGCATCCCGCCGACCTCCAAGTGGCTCTCCCAGAACGCCGCGCTGGCCTTCGAGGGCACCGCCGAGAGCGTGACCGAGACCGAGGCCGTTCTGCGGGTGAAGACGTGGATGTACGCCGACGGCTTCGGCGGCACCGACACCGTCCGGATCACCCTGCCGCCGCCGAGCACGATCCCGATGCCCGAGTTCGAGAAGGGCAAGAACTACCTGGTCGCGGCCCAGGGCGACGCCGAGGTCATCGGCTGCGGCTACAGCGACGCGAAGACCCCGAAGCTGCAGAAGCTCTACACCGCTGCGTTCAAGTGATCGCCGGGCTCCTCCTCGCCGCCGGTGCGGGCCGGCGGATGGGCACGCCGAAGGCGCTCGTCGACGACTGGCTGGTCCGCTCGGTCACAGTGCTGCGCGAGGGCGGCTGTGACGACGTGACCGTCGTGCTCGGCGCGTCCGCCGACGCGGCCCGGGCGCTGCTTCCCGCCGATCAGCGGGTCGTCGTCGCCGAGGACTGGGACGAGGGGATGGGCGCCTCGCTGCGGGTCGGCCTGGAGGCCCTCGGGCCGGACGTCGAGGCTGCTGTCGTCCATCTGGTCGACCTGCCGGACGTCGGAGCCGATGTGGTGGCGCGGGTGGTGTCGACGGCGTCGGCCGCCGGACTCGCGCGGGCTGCGTACCACGGGGTTCCCGGCCATCCGGTGCTGATCGGGCGCGACCACTGGACCGGCGTCATCGAGGCAGCCGTCGGCGACCAGGGGGCTCGCGGTTATCTGAAGACCCACGACGTACGCCTGGTGGAGTGCGGCGACCTCGCCGGAGGCAACGACGTCGACCGCCGGTGAGCGGCGACTCGCGCCTACCCTCGTTCGAGGTCGTCCAACCCTGAGCCAACGCTTCGCGTTCTAGGCTCAGGTCATGGACCTGACGCCCCGGGAGATCGCCGACCGCCTGGCGGCGACCGGATACCTCGCCGACCCGGAGCTGGCGACGGTGACGTTCCTCGGGCTGAAGATGCAGCGGCCGCTGCTGCTCGAGGGGGAGCCCGGGACCGGGAAGACCGCGCTCGCGGAGGCGATCGCCGAGGCGCTCGACCTGCCGCTCGTACGGCTGCAGTGCTACGAGGGGATCGACGCCACCCAGGCGCTCTACGACTGGGACTTCGCCCGCCAGATCCTGCACCTGCGCGCCCTCGAGGCCGCCGGCACCGCGGCCGAGGTGGAGGAGGCCGAGAAGTCGCTCTACGACGAGCGGTTCCTGCTGGCTCGTCCGGTGCTGGCCGCGCTGCGGCAGTCCCCGTCGGTGCTGCTCGTCGACGAGATCGACCGGGCCGACGATGAGTTCGAGGCGTTCCTGCTGGAGGTGCTGTCCACCTATCGGGTCACGATCCCGGAGTTCGGGACGGTGGCAGCCGCGGTCCCGCCGATCGTCGTGCTCACCTCCAACCGCACCCGCGAGCTCCACGACGCCCTCAAGCGCCGCTGCCTCTACCACTGGATCGACCACCCGGGCCTGGACCGCGAGATCGAGATCGTACGCAGCCGAGCCCCCGAGGTCGCCGACGAGCTCGCCCGCCAGGTGGTCACGGTGGTCCAGCAGCTGCGCAGCGCGGAGGGCGCGAACGCCCTGCTCAAGCCGCCGGGCGTCGCCGAGACCCTCGACTGGGCCCGCGCCCTGCACCATCTCGGCGCGGCCGAGCTGGACCTGGAGAACGCCGCGGCCACGCTCGGCGCGCTCGTCAAGCACCGCGAGGACGCCGACCGCGTCCGGGCCGCACTGGATCGGCTGCTGGCGTGAGCGACTTCTCTGGCAAAACTGGCACTTCTCAGGCAATGCAACGCCAGAGAAGTGCAGGAATACCCGGTGAACCGGGTATTCCAACGGCGATCTTCCTCGGCTTCACCCGAGCCCTCCGAGCCGCCGGGGTGCAGGTGACCCAGGACCGCGCCCACGGCTTCCTGCAGGCGACCGCGATCGTCGGCGCCGGCGACCCGGCCGCTACCTACACGGCCGGCCGGGCGACGCTGTGCGCCGGCCCGGACGACCTGCGCCGCTACGACCAGGTCTTCGAGGCCTGGTTCGGGTCGACGGCCGCGCTGCCGGGGCCGCAGGGGCCGCCGCGTACGGTCTCGGTCACCTCCAGCCTTCCCGAGACCGAGCCGCACGACGGCGACGGCACGGCGGAGGGTGAAGGCGACGTCATCCGGGCGCAGGCCAGCGAGCTCGAGACCCTGCGCCACCGCGACGTCGCCGACCTCGACCCGGCCGAGCAGGAGCGGGTGGCCGCGCTGATCGCCCGGCTCCGGCCCCGAGGGCCGCGGCGGAGGACGCCGCGACAGGATCAGTGGCGGCGCGGGCGAGTCGACGCCCACCGCACCCTTCGGGCCAGCCTGCGCCACCTCGGCGAGCCGGCCGGGATCCACTACCGCAGGCGCGGCGAGCGGCCGCGCCGCGTCGTGTGGCTGATCGACGTGTCCGGGTCGATGAGCTCCTACGCCGACGTGCTGCTGCGGGTCGCCCACCGGGTGAGCTCGACGAGCCCGGCCAACACGGTCTTCACCATGGGCACCCGCCTGACGAACGTCACCCGCGCGCTGCGCCACCGCGATCCCGACCGCGCGCTCGTCGCCGCCGGCGAGACGGTGCCCGACTGGTCGGGTGGGACCCGGCTGGGCGACAACCTGCAGGCCTTCCTGCAGAGATATCAAGGACTGGCCCGAGGCGCGGTGGTGGTCATCGCGAGCGACGGCTGGGAGCGCGGCGACCCCGCGCTCCTCGAGGAGCAGACGGCGAGGCTGCACCGCCTCGCCCATCGCGTGGTGTGGGTCAACCCACACCGTGGCAAGGTTGGATATGAGCCGCTGCAGCGAGGCATCGTCGCGGTGCTTCCGCACGTGGACGACTTCGTCGCCGGACATTCCCTGGCGACGTACGAAGATCTGGTGGAGGTGATCGCTCGTGCGTGACGTGCTCGACGATCTGATGAAGTGGTGGGACGCAGGCGAGACCGTGGCGGTGGCCACCGTGGTGGCGACGTTCCAGTCGGCACCCAGGCCGCCGGGGGCCTCGATGCTCGTCGGCCCCGACGACGCCGCGGTCGGCTCGGTCTCCGGAGGCTGTGTCGAGGGCGCCGTCTACGAGGTCGCCCGTGAGGTCGCCGCCTCCGGCGTCCCGGAGCTCAACCGCTACGGCGTCTCCGACGACGACGCGTTCGCGGTGGGCCTGACCTGCGGCGGCATCCTCGACGTCTTCGTCGAGAAGGTGTCGAAGGAGACCTTCCCCGAGCTCGGCGAGCTCGCCGAGGACGTACGCAGCGGCAGCCCGGTCGCCCTGGCGACCGTCATCGAGCACCCCGACCCCGAGATCCTCGGGCGCCGCGTCCTCATCCGCCCCGAAGGGGTCAAGGGCTCCCTGGGGAGCTCCCGCATGGACGACGCCGTCCACGACGACGCCCTCGGGCTCCTGGCCCACGGCACCAACCAGACGCTGAGCTACGGCATCGACGGCGAGCGCCGCGGCGAGGGCATGCGGGTCTTCGTCTGGTCCTTCGCGCCCAAGCCCCGGATGCTCGTCTTCGGCGCCATCGACTTCGCCGCCGCGGTGGCCCGCGTCGGCGCCTTCCTCGGCTACCACGTCACCGTCTGCGACGCCCGCCCGGTCTTCGCCACCAACTCCCGCTTCCCCTCGGCCGACGAGGTCGTCGTCGACTGGCCCCACCGTTTCCTGACCCAGGAGGTCGAGGCCGGCCGCATCGACCAGCGCACCGTGATCACCGTCCTCACCCACGACCCGAAGTTCGACGTACCTCTCCTCGAGGTCGCCCTCCGCCTCCCCGACATCGCCTACGTCGGCGCGATGGGCTCGCGCCGCACCCACGACGACCGCCTCGCGCGTCTTCGGGAAGCAGGTCTCACCGAGGAGGAGATCGCCCGCCTGAGCAGCCCGATCGGCCTCGACCTCGGCGCCCGTACGCCGGAGGAGACCGCCATCTCCATCGCCGCCGAGATCATCGCCGGCCGCTGGGGCGGCTCCGGTGAGCGCCTCGCCGTGACCCACGGCCGGATCCATCAGGACGTGGAATACCGCTGACGCCCATCAGGTACCACTGAGGGGATCGTGAGGCACGTCACAGGGTGCTACCTTGGCAGGACCGAGCCTCAAGGGCCGGACTCCGAAGGGGGAGTGATGGTTCGTAGCGATCTTCAGGAGCGCCGCATCAGCGCGGCGCGGGCCTGGACCGCCTTCGTGGAGAGCGGCGACGCGGCCGAGGACTTCGTCCGGCCGGAGATCCTGTCGAGCTGGACGCGTTCGGCGACGGCCATCAAGCCTGACGTACGTGAGGCGCCGCTGGCCGACGAGGACGAGACCCGGGAGATGTGGCGGGGATCGCCGCTCCAGGTGGCCGTCGAGCGGGTCGAGGAGGAGCTGCGGTGCACCGCCGACGACGGTGACCTGGTCATCGCGGTCACCGACCCGGACACGCGGGTGCTGTGGACGTACGGCGGCCGGGTGATGCGCCACAAGGCGGAGTCGGTCAACTTCGTGCCGGGCGGCCGCTGGGACGACCAGAGCGCCGGCACCAACGCGCTCGACCTCGCCAACCGCACCAACTCGCCCTCGATGGTCTTCGGCCCCGAGCACTACGCGGAAGTCGTGCACAACTGGGTCTGCTGGGCGGCGCCGCTCCACGACCCGGTCACCGGCACGCACCTCGGCGTCCTCGACCTCTCCACGACCTGGGACCGCACCCACCCGATCGGGATGGCCACCGCCCGGGTGATGGCCCGCCTCATCGAGGGGGCGCTGCCGAAGATCCCGACCCCGCGGGAGGACGACGCGATCGAGCAGCCCGGCCTGCTGCTGACGCTGCTCGGCACCGCGGAGACCTGGCTCGACGGGCAGCGGCTGCTGCTCAACCGCCGCCAGACCGAGATCCTCGCCCTGCTCGCGCTCCACCCCGAAGGTCTCTCGCTGGAGCGGCTGCACGCGATGGTCTACGGCGACCAGGCGGTCACCTTCTCGACGCTGAAGGCCGAGGTCTCCCATCTGCGCCACGCCCTCGGCGGCCAGGTCGCGTCCAGGCCCTACCGCCTGCTGATGCCGGTCGCGACCGATGTCGACCAGGTCCTCACCCTGATCCGGCACGGCCGGGTGGCTGCTGCGGTGGAGTCGTACGGCGGTGATCTCCTGCCCGGCACCAACAGCCCGGCGCTGGCCGAGATGGCCGAGTACGTCGCGGTCGCCCTGCGCGAGGCGCTGATCGCCGACCCGCAGCCGGACGCGGTGCTGCGCTACAGCGAGCTGGCTCCCTATGACACCGAGGTCGTCGACGTCTGTCTGCGCCGCCTCGGCGGGAGCGCCCACCCTGCGTTGCCCCTGCTCAGGGCACGTTTGGCCGCCAGCCACTGACCAAGAAGAGGTAACCGGCAGCGCCAGCCAACCGGGGCCCAACCCTGCGCGTCCTACTGTGATCTGGCCCACACAGTGACGTCTGGCAGGGAGACAACATGGCCCGGATCAGCATGCGCGTCGACGGTATGAAGGTCACCGACGACGTCGAACCGCGGACACTGCTCGTGCAGTATCTGCGCGAAGGACTCGGCAAGACCGGCACGGTGATCGGTTGCGACACCAGCAACTGCGGAGCCTGCACGGTCCATCTCGACGGCGACTCGGTGAAGTCGTGCAACGTGCTCGCGGTGCAGGCCGACGGGTGCGAGGTGACCACGATCGAGGGCCTCGCCGACACGGTCGAGGGCGACCTCCACCCCGTCCAGGAGGCGTTCCGCGAGTGTCATGGCCTGCAGTGCGGGTTCTGTACGCCCGGCATGATCATGCAGTCCGTCGACCTGCTCAAGCGCAACCCGCAGCCCAGCGAGGACGAGATCCGTGAGGGCATCGAGGGGAACCTGTGCCGCTGCACGGGCTACCACAACATCGTCCGCGCGGTGCAGTACGCCAGCGGCCACCTCGCCACCGCCGCCAGCCCGCGCGGCGCGACCGAGGAGGTGGACGCGCTGTGACTGCCGTCGAGGCTCGTCCGGAGCAGACCAACGAGATCGGCCGTGACCGGCGCCGCAAGGAGGACGCGCGCCTGATCACCGGTCGGACTCGCTGGACCGACAACATCAACCTGCCCGGGATGCTGCACCTGGCGATGGTGCGCAGCCCCTTCGCTCACGCCCGCATCACGGGCATCGACACCAGCGCCGCGGAGGAGTCCGAGGGCGTGGTGACCGTGCTGGCCGCCAAGGACTTCGACGAGACGCTCGGCGTCTGCATCAACGCCTGGCCGATCACGCCCGACCAGAAGACGCCGGCCCACCCGCCGATCGCCTCCGACCGGGTCGCCTTCGCCGGTGAGATCGTCGCGGTCGTGGCCGCCCGCTCCGCGGCCGCCGCCCGGGACGCCGCCGAGATGGTCGAGGTCGACTACGAGGAGCTTCCCGCGGTCGTCTCCCTCGAGGAGGCGGTCAAGGACGAGGTGCTCGCCCACCCCGACCTCGGCACCAACAAGTCCGCGCTGTGGGTCTTCGACAGCGCGCAGGCCGGCACCGGCGGCAGCGTCGACGAGGCGATCTCGGCGGCCCGCACCGACGGGATCGTCCTCGAGCGGACCTACCGCCAGCAGCGCCTGATCCCGGCCTTCATGGAGCCGCGCAGCGTCGTGTGCGACCCGACCGGCGAGCAGATCACCGTCTGGAGCGCCACCCAGATCCCGCACATCCTGCGGTTCGCGTTCGCCGCGACCACCGGGGTGCCCGAGTCGAAGATCCGGGTGATCGCCCCCGACGTCGGCGGTGGCTTCGGCGGCAAGCTCCAGCAGACGCCCGAGGAGATGATCGTCTTCGCGCTGGCCCGACGGCTCGGCAAGCCGGTGAAGTACACCGAGACCCGCTCGGAGTCGCTGCTTTCCGCTCACCACGGGCGGGACCAGATCCAGAAGCTGACCCTCTCGGCCACCAAGGACGGTCAGGTCACCGGGCTCAAGGTCGAGCTCGACGCCAACCTGGGCGCCTACGTCGCCATCGTCGGCGGCGGTGTCCCGGTGCTCGGCGCGTTCATGTTCAACGCGATCTACAAGTTCCCGGCCTACCAGTTCAACTGCCAGACGGTGTTCACCAACACCACCTGGACCGACGCCTACCGCGGCGCGGGGCGGCCGGAGGCGACGTACGCCATCGAGCGGCTGATGGACGAGCTGGCCGCCGAGGTCGGGGTCGACCCGCTCGCGATCCGGGAGAAGAACTGGATCAAGCACGAGGAGTTCCCCTTCACGACCATCGCCGGTCTGACCTACGACTCCGGCAACTACGAGGCCGCGACCGCCAAGGCGAAGGAGCTGTTCGGCTACGACGAGCTCCGTCGCGAGCAGGCCGAGCGGCGCGCCAACAACGACCCCGTCCAGCTCGGCATCGGCATCTCGACCTTCACCGAGATGTGCGGCCTGGCTCCGTCCCGGGTGCTCGGCAGCCTCGACTACGGCGCCGGTGGCTGGGAGCACGCCCAGGTGCGGCTCACGCCGACCGGCAAGGTCGAGGTCATCACCGGGGCCAGCGCTCACGGGCAGGGCCACGAGACCGCGTTCAGCCAGATCGTGGCGGACCGTCTCGGCGTACCTTTCGAGGACGTCGAGGTGCTCCACGGCGACACCCAGATCGCGGCCAAGGGCTATGACACCTACGGCTCCAGAAGCCTGGTCGTGGGTGGCGAGGCGCTCGTCCGGGCCGCCGACAAGGTGCTCGAGAAGGCCAAGCCGATCGCGGCCCACCTGCTCGAGGCGAGCGTCGACGACCTGGAGTTCACCGGTGGCAGGTGGACGGTGCGCGGCACCGACCAGGGCATGTCCATCGGCGAGCTGTCCACGGCGGTCTTCGCCGCCCACAACCTGCCCGACGGGGTCGAGGCCAACCTCGACTCGGAGGCCACCTTCGACCCGGAGAACTTCAACTTCCCGCACGGCACCCACCTGTGCGCGATGGAGGTCGACACCGAGACGGGGCAGGTGAAGATGCGGAAGTACGTCTGCTGCGACGACATCGGCAACATCATCAACCCGCTCATCGTCGCAGGTCAGGTGCACGGTGGACTCGTCCAGGGCATCGCCCAGGCGCTGTGGGAGGACGCCGTCTACGACGAAGCCGGCACGCTGGTCGCCGGGTCCTTCGTCGACTACCTGCTCCCGACGGCCGCCGACACGATCAGCTTCGAGATCGACCACACCACCTCGCCGGCGACGACCAACACGCTCGGCACCAAGGGCGTCGGTGAGGCCGGCACGATCGCCTCCACCCCGGCCGTGGTCAACGCCGTCGTCGACGCGCTGCGCCCGCTGGGCGTGCACGACGTGACCATGCCCTGCACACCGGAACGGGTGTGGCGGGCCATCAACGAAGGCTCGGCCGGTGGCGAGACCACCGGTGCGGCCGCCGCGCACTTCGATCAGTCGACGGGCATGTCCGGGAACGTCGACCGCACGGAAGGAGACGTCCAGTGATTCCCGCATCGTTCGACTACGTCGCCCCGACCACGGTCGAGGAGGCACTGGCCGCCCTCGCGCAGTATGGCGACGAGGCCAAGATCATCGCCGGCGGACAGAGCCTGCTGCCGGTGCTGAGGATGCGCCTCAACGCCCCCGAGTGGGTCATCGACCTCGGTCGCATCGACTCCCTCAAGGGCGTGCGAGACGAGGGCGACTCGATCCTCGTCGGCGCCATGACGCGCCACTGCGACGTCGCGACCGATCCTCTGGTCGCCGAGCACGCGGCCCTGGTCGCTCGTGCCACGGCGACGGTCGCCGACGAGCAGGTACGCCACCGCGGCACCTTCGGTGGCGCGCTCGCCCACGCCGACCCGGCGGGCGATCTCGGAGCCCCGGCCCTGGCCCTGGACGCCGAGTTCGTCATCGCCGGGCCGGCCGGGGAGCGGGTGGTCCCGGGATCGGAGTTCTTCCAGGGACTCTTCGAGACGGCGGTCTCCGAGGACGAGCTGCTCGTCGGCGTACGCATCCCGAAGCACACCGGATGGTTGGCCCACTACGAGAAGTTCGTCCGGGTCGCCCACCAGTGGCCGATCTGCGCGGTCGGCGCGACCCTCAAGGTCTCCGGCGGCGTGATCGAGGGCGCTGCGATCGGTCTCACCAACATGGGCGCGACCCCGCTGCGTGCCGCTGGCGTCGAGCAGGCGCTGATCGGCCAGCAGGCCACCGAGGAGGTCGTACGCAACGCTGCGGCCCTGGCCGCGGACGGCGCCGAGCCGCCCTCCGACCTCAACGGCGACGCCGACTACCGGCGCCACCTGGTCACGGTGCTCACCCGACGGGCCATCACCAAGGCGCTCGGAGGCTGAGGCGTGGATCTGACGCACCAGTTCACGGTTCCGACCTCGGTCGAGGAGACCTGGGACAGCTTCCTGGACATCGGCTCGCTCGCCGAATGCTTCCCGGGAGCCCAGGTCACCTCGGCCGAGGGCGACACCTTCACCGGCACGGTGAAGGTCAAGCTCGGCCCGATCGCCATGGTCTACGCCGGCTCCGGGACCTTCGTCGAGAAGGACGAGGCCGCCCGCCGGCTGGTCGTCGAGGCCAAGGGGCGCGACAAGCGGGGCAACGGCACCGCCGGTGCCAACGCGACCCTGACGATGGCCCCGGAGGGCACCGGCACGAAGGTCGAGATCGTCACCGACCTCGCCGTCACCGGCAAGCCCGCCCAGTTCGGCCGCGGGGTCATGCAGGACGTCTCCGACAAGCTGCTCGGTCAGTTCGTCGCGTGCCTGGAGTCCAAGTCGGCCCCGGCTGCCGCCCCGGAGACCCCGCAGGAACCGGTTGCGGCGGAGCCTGTGGGCGACGTGACCTCGGAACCATCGGCGCCTGCCCCG
This sequence comes from Nocardioides luteus, assembly GCF_000960475.2. GTDB lineage: Bacteria > Actinomycetota > Actinomycetes > Propionibacteriales > Nocardioidaceae > Nocardioides > Nocardioides luteus_A. The sequence continues at coordinate 66,595 of NZ_JZDQ02000031.1, forward strand.
TCGACAGCCGCAGCGGCGGCGCCGCAGGCGCCGAAGCACGCGGCGCCCAAGCAGGCCGAGGCCATCGACCTGGGCGCCACGGTCCTGCCGGTGCTGATCAAGAACTACGGCAAGAAGATCGCCATCGGGGTGGCCGTGATCGCGGCGGTGGTGATCGTCTACAAGCTCCTGCGGGGCTGAGACCGGTGTGCGCGGCAATCCGTCGCGCAAACCGGATACCTCTCGCGCAACGTGGATAGCGGAGCGCTGTTCGACCTCTCTAGCGTTTTGCTTACGCAGACCCCGCTGCGAGAGGAAACAGAAAAGTGAAGATCGCGGTCATCGGTGCCGGGTTCGCAGGAATTGCGTCGGCCAAGGTGCTCACCGAGCTCGGTCATGAGGTCACCGTCTACGAGAAGGCCCCGGATGTCGGCGGCGTCTGGAGCCGGACCCGTCGTTACCCGGGCCTGACGACGCAGAACAACAAGGACTCCTACACGCTCTCGGACCTGAGGATGCCCAAGGTGTTCCCCGAGTGGCTCAGCGGCGAGCAGGTGCAGAGCTACCTCGAGATGTACGTCGAGAAGTTCGAGCTCGCCCCGATGATCAGGCTCTCCACCGAGGTGCGGAGCGCCCAGCCGGCTGGAGGGGGCGGCTGGGACATCTCCGTGGCGGGGGCTGACGGCGAGACGACCGAGCACTACGACCATCTGACCGTGGCCAGCGGCGTCTTCTCGGAGCCGTTCGCCCCTGTGTACGACGGGGTCGACGAGCTGAAGGCCGCCGGCGGCACGATCCTCGCCGCGAGCGAGCTGCACGACCTGGAGACCGTCAAGGGCAAGGACGTCGTGGTCGTCGGCTACGGCAAGTCGGCCTGCGACGTGGCCGTCGAGATCGCCAAGGAGGCGGCCTCGACCACCGTGGTCGCGCGCCAGCTGCTGTGGAAGATGCCCCGCAAGATCAAGGGTGTCCTCAACTACAAGGTGCTGCTGCTGACCCGGATGGGGGAGGGGCTGTTCCCCTACCAGACCGTGCGCGGACCGGAGAAGCTCCTGCACGCGGGCGGCTCGAAGATGGCGGGCTCGATGGTCGGCAGCGTCGAGTCGGTCACCACCAGCCAGCTCAAGCTGAAGAAGCTCGGGCTGATCCCGAAGGGCCAGTTCACCGACATCGCCCGTTCGACCGTCTCGCTGGCGACCGAGGGCTTCTTCGAGGGCGTCGAGGCCGGCGACATCGCTGTCGAGCGCGACACCGAGATCGCCGCCTTCGTGACCAAGGACGGCAAGCCGTACGCCGAGCTCGCCAACGGCCGCGCGGTGCCTGCCGACGTGGTGGTGACTGCGACCGGCTTCAAGCAGGAGCTCCCGTTCTTCTCCGAGGAGATCCAGGACCAGCTCACCGACGACAACGGCGACTACCAGCTCTACCGCCAGATCCTCCCGCTGACCGTGAAGGACCTGACCTTCGCCGGCTACAACTCCTCGTTCTTCTCGCCCCTCTCGGCCGAGATGAGCGCCGTCTGGATCGGCTCCCACCTCGGTGGCGGCCACGAGGTCCCGTCGACGGAGGAGATGGAGGCTCATGTGACGGCGCGGCTCGCCTGGATGAGGGAGCGCACCGACGGCCACCACGCCCGCGGCACCAACATCATCCCGTTCTCGATGCACAACATCGACGAGGTCCTCGGGGACGTCGGGCTCGACGTCGGCAGGCTGACCAAGGCCGTGCAGTGGCTGCTGCCGATCAACCCGAAGGCGTACGCCTCCGTCACCCCCAGGCTCGTGGCGAAGCTGGCAGCGACGAAGAGCTAGTCCGGCGAGATGCCGGTGTCAGGGTGGGACCGGCATCTCGTTTCGGGTGGTTGTCGGGGTAGTCCGGTAGCGAACTGCCTATTACTCGCCGGTATATGGGCAGCTCGCTACCGGACTACCCCGCCGGCCGGGACCTTAGACAGTGATTGCGCCGTGTTCGCGTCGACACGGCGCCGGCTCCGCTACGCTCTTCGGTCAATCGAGCCACGGTCCAGGAGCCTGCCTTGCCCCGTCCCCTGCTGAGCCGCCACACCGTTGTCGCCACCACCGACGTGGACCAGGCTCGCGAAGCCGTGGCGGAACGTTTCTGCGCCCACTACCTGGCCCTGACGAAGGCTGGCTCGCAGCTCGACATGGTGCACAACGCCGCGCCTCTGGGCGAGGACGTGATGCTCAACTACATGCGCTACGGCGACGAGGTGCGGATCACCCCGGGCACCTTCGACGACTTCTACCTGATCCAGCTGCCGCTGGCCGGCAGCGCCAAGGTCAAGGTGGGGGAGCACGTCGTCCTCGCCGACCGCACCCGCGCCTCGATCGGCTCACCGACCGAGCCGGTCGACATGCTCTGGTCCGACGGCTGCGAGAAGCTGCAGGTCTACATCCGGCGCAGCGCCGTCGAGGAGGCGGCCGCCGGCATCGGCGGCTCCGGCCCGGTGGTCTTCGACCCCACCCTCGACCTCGCCCGCCCCGAGGTGCGCGACTGGCTGAAGATGGTGCGGCTGGCCTACGACAACGTCGAGGCCGGTGGCTCCTTGATGAGCTCTCCGCTGGTCGCCGCGCCCTACGAGCAGGCGCTCATCGGGGGCCTGCTGACGATCCAGGCCAACACGTCTCTGACCCTCGTCACCGAGAGCTCATCTCCCACGATCTCCCGTGCCGTACGCATGGCCGTGGACCTCCTCGAGGCGCACCCCGAGCGCCCCTGGAAGGTCGCCGACCTGGCTCAGCAGGTCGGCGTCTCCACCCGCACGCTGCAGGAGGCGTTCCAGCGCGACCTCGACACCACCCCGCTGGAGTACTGGCGACGCACCCGCCTCGACCGCGCCCACTCCGACCTGCTCGCGGCCGACGCCACCGCCACCTCGGTCACCGCCATCGCCGCCCGGTGGGGCTTCTTCCACCTCGGCCGGTTCTCCCAGGCGTACCGGGCGCAGTTCCAGGAGCTCCCCTCGCAGACGCTCATGCGCTGAGTCATGCGGCGCGGCTGATCATGCGAATTAAGGCCGGGATCTGCCCAGCCGGTGCGATCGTTGCGAGATCCTGACGCAGGGCGCAAAGTGAGATACGCCCCTTGTAATGGCCCGACTCGGCCGAGGTCTCCCGGGGCGCACTGACATATTGTTCGTGCTGGCCAGTTCTATTCGCGGAAGGGGTCGTTCGACAATGCATCCAAGTATTGCGCTCGGGGCAACAGTTCTGCCCGATTTGGAAGGGTGGACAGTCGATCGAGAGTATCCCGGTTCGGTTCCGACCGAAGGCGGGGACGTCGCGTTCAAAGACATCGGCGAACTTATTGATCTAGATGACGTTGACTCCTTTTCCCTCGCCGCATCCGGGGCATTAACAGTGGTCGTGGTCGTGGCGCATGCAGGAGGTGATGGCAACAGGTCGACTCTTACGATAGGGGTACTGATTGGAGACGACTCGGGTCCTGATGATTGGAGGAAGATCCTAGACAGCGACGGCCGTGATCGACGTCTTTCAATCGACACGGGTTGTCTGGCGATACTTGCCGGTGAAGATGTTGGGCGGCTTCAGCGGCTCGAAGGTGACCCGGCGAACGCCGAGAGGCTGTGGAGTCGGGTGACTTCATGGACAGATCATGCGTCTGAAGTTATAGACGGCGTGTGCTTTGTTGCCGCAGAGACAAACACATATTCATATTGGGGGAAGTACGGTGCCGACGGCACTCTCAGGTCTATATACCTGGATCTGTATGCCGAGTAGTAGACCCTGTGTCTTCAGGGCACGCGGACTCATTCACTCCTTGGCCGGTAAGCGGCCGACGAACGGGTTGTCGCTTCGAGCCACGCGGGCTTGCCTCGATCGGAATCACCAGCATGGCGACCATCCTGGCAGCGGATAGATGATTGAGCCCGACAGAAGATGTCGCACGAGGTTAGCTTTGCTGCTTCTCGTCACATTTGTCGGGAGTGGCTCGCGGGGGATCAAAGAGTTCTATTGGCCAATGCATCGGCGAACGCCCGTCTGGCTGATCAATGAAATGAAGAGCAATGCGAGTCTGCGCGTTGCGATCTGTGGAAGGCGGGATTTCCCTGGGGAAGTCGCCATCAGTCCTAGCGCCTGGTAAAGGGTCACCACTGGGGCTCGTCGCTGAACCCGCCGTAGTCGTCGAGGTCGGCGTCGTCGCGGCGGTAGCTCTCGCCGTCGCCGTTGCGCTTGTCGAGCTTGTCCTCCTTCTCGCCCTGGTTCTGCGGCTGGTCGGGAGGGTCCTCCTGCTCGTTGGGCTTGATCCGGGTCTTCGGGGTCAGCTTCTCCTTCAGGCGCTCCTCGACGGACTCGCCCTGCTGGGACTGCTTGGGGCCCTGGCCGGCGTCGGTGGGGCAGTTGCCCTCCTCCAGGGTGGCCAGCGCCTCCTCGTAGGCGGCCTTCGCGCCCTGCTGGTCGCCGGCGTCGCGGGCGCGGTCGCCGATCGCCTCCTGGGTGAGCGACATGTTGATGCGTACGGTGCACTCGTGGTCCTCGGGCACCCGCTCCAGCGCCTCGCCGTAGTAGGCGACCGCGCGGGCGTTCTCGCCGAGCAGGAAGGCGGCGTTGCCGGCGTCGAAGTGGGCGATCCAGGGCTGCAGGATGTTGAGGTTGCGGTTGGCGGAGTAGTGCTCCATCGCGGACGCGGCGTCGCGTACGTCCCAGGCGTCCCGGCCGGCGCGGTCATGGTGGTCCATCAGGATCACCTTCACCAGGAAGGCGAGCCCGATCACCACCGGCACGATCCCGGCCAGCAGCAGCGCGCGACGCACCATCTCGCGAGGGCTGCGTACCGGGCGGTCGATGGCCTCGACGGGTGTCTCGGTGAGGGTCACGACAGCACCTCCTCGGCCTCGTGCCCGCGGCGGCGATGGCCCCACAGCTCCCACAGCAAGAGTGCCAGCAGGGGGAAGCCGAAGATCCAGGCGCGCGACACCTCGCCGCCGGCGGAGGTCTTCTCGGTGAGCATCTCGGAGTCCCAGGTGGAGGCCTCGGTGGCGAGCTCCTTGGTCTCCTTCGTCGTGCGGTGGATCGTCTGAAGACCCATCTGACCTGCGATCTCGCGCAGGTTGGCGAGGTCGATCCGGGAGCGGGCGTCCTGTCCTTCGCCGTCCTTGAGGTAGCCGTCCTGGGGACGCTCGTCGTCCCAGGGCATCCGGCCGCCCTCCTCGCTGCCGTAGCCGAGCACGACGCCGCCGGCCGAGAGGTCGTCGATCTCGGCGAACGACTGCTGGTCGACGCCCTCGCGGGTGTTCTCGCCGTCGGAGGCGAAGACCACGATCCGGCGCCGCTCGGGGAAGCGCTCCTGGTCGCGCTCCAGGGCCGCGATCATCTCCTCGCGCGGAGCATCCACCATCGAGCCGGAGCCGTCGAAGGCCCGTTCGGCGTAGAGCCCGTCGACCCAGGCGTTGAAGGCGGTGGTGTCGTAGGTGAACGGCATCTCGGTGCGGACCACCTCGCCACCGAAGGTGATCGCCCCGAACCGGACCGACGGCAGCGCCGCCGAGAGCGCCTTGAGGTCCCGCTTGAGCTGCGTCATCCGGGCCTCGCCCTTGGGTCCGTCCTCGGCGACCATCGACCGCGTCCGGTCGACCACGACGAGGACGTCGAGATCGGCCGTACGCATCTCCGTCGGTGCCGCGCCCCAGGTCGGCCGCACGAGGACGACGACGGTGAGCAGGACGATCAGCACGCGGCGTACGAGCGTGAGGATCTGCCATCCCAAGGCGCTCATGCCGCCGCCTCCGTCGCAGAGCGGAAAGAATACGGACGCGGCGGCATGATGACCTGATCGTTCGCTCGCTTGCGCTCGCTCATCGGCCCACCTCGCTCGGTGCCCGGACCTGCTCGGACCACGGGGCCGCCGGCGGCGGCGCCGGGCGAGACCCCGGACCGAACGACAGTCGCCCGGAGCGGACCAGGGCGTAGACCCAGCCGGCGATCAGCATCAGAACGCCCACGACGATCACGAAGATCGGCCAGCCGGGGGCGTCGCGGATCTGGTATTTCGGCGGCTCGACGACCTCGTCGGCGGAGAGCCGGTCGATGCCGGCCAGGATGGACTCGATCGAGCCGTCGTCACCGAGCAGCGAGAAGGTGCCGCCGGTGTCGGTCATCGCCTTGTCGAAGGTGGCTCGCTTGTCCTCCTGGAAGCTGAGGTCGGCGGAGCCGATGCCGAAGAGCTGGACGTCGCGCTTCTTGGCGAACTCGGTGGCCTCGGGCAGCGTGTAGACCGGCGGGCCGCCCTGCGGGTCGTTGTCGGAGGCGACGATGACCGCCCGGCCGCGCTCGGAGTTGGACAGGTCGAAGCGCTTGACGCAGGAGACGATCCCGTCGCTGATCAGGGAGGCGCGTTCCTTGCCCAGGTAGGTGCCGGCGACGTACTCCTGGTCGCCGAGGGCGAAGGCCCGGCCGGCCCTGGCGAGCTCGTCCTGCACCCAGCCGTAGTCGTCGGTGAGCGGGAAGACGGTGACCGCGGCGTCGCTCCACAGGACCAGGCTGACCCGCTCGCCGTTGAGGCCGGCGACGAGCTGGGAGTAGGCCTGGGTGACCTGGGTGTCCTCGTCGAACATCGAGGTCGAGGCGTCCAGGCAGAGCACGATGTCGCGGGTGGAGTAGCGGTTCTGGGTGATGTCGGTGGTCTGCGGGCGGGCGATCAGCCAGATGCAGCCGATCACGGCGAGCGCGATCCCCGCGGTCTGCCACCAGGAGAGCCAGCGCTGCTGGTTCGCGAGCTCACGGAACCGGGGGAGCCGCTTGAGCCGCTCGGTGTGGGCGACGAGCACGGCATCGACCGGGCGGCGGTGCACCCGGGCGGCGAGGACGACGATCGCGGCGACGGCGACGACCGTCACGACCAGCACGATCATCCCGAGGACGGGCCATCTCAGGTCCATGTCGTCACCACCTGGCGAGCCCGGCTCAGCGCCTCCGGGAAGCGGTCGGACGCCTGCCCCTCCTCCTCGGAGGCGAAGGCGGGCGGATACATCACCTCGACGGCCATCGCCAGCGGGCGGGTGCGCGGATCGCTGCGTACGGTCGCCTTCAGGTCGGCGAGGACCATCTTGTCCGCCGGGATCTGGCTGACCTCGGCGACGTAGTCGCGCACGGTGCGGCTCAGGTGCTGGTGGCCGACCCGAGCCGGTACGTCACCGCGGTGCACGGACCGCTCGATCCGGTCGATCTCGGCCAGGTGCTCGGCACGCAGGTCACGGGGCTCCGGCACCCAGGGGGTCTCGACCTCGACGACCTCGCGGCGCTTGCGGGTCAGCAGGATGACCGCGAGGTAGTAGAGCGCCATCGCGGCGAGGAACGCGAGCGCGAGCACCAGCCACCAGCCCGAGTGGGCGATCGGCTGCTGGAACTCCTCGGGGACGCTACCGGCGCGCATGACGGTGCCTCTCCAGGAGGTGGAAGACCGCGCCGATGGCGGTGGTGTCGTCGCGGACCCGCTGGTAGGCGATGCCCAGGCGGTCCAGGGTGCCGCGCAGGCCCTGCTCCTCGGCGGCGGCCAGCTCGGCGTACTGCGCCTGGAGGACCGCGTCGCCGCTGAGCCAGCCCGGCAGGGCGGAGACGGTGTCGATGTCGACGGTCGGCGCACCGCCGGCCACCGCGGTGGTCGGGTCGAGGTCGTCGATGCCGGCGACCAGGACCTCGTGCTGGACGGTGAGGCGACGCAGGACCGCGGCCATCTCGTCGCTGACCGCGTGCTCGTCGGTGACGACGAGCAGGATCGCCCGGCGGCGTACGTTGGTGGCGATGTGACGCAGGACCGCGACGATGTCGGCCTCGGCGGCATCGGGGGTGATCGCGTCGTGGGCCTGCCCCAGCGCCCGCTCGAGCGCCACCTCGGTGTCGGCGGGCTTGGTGAGCTTCTGGGTCTCCGAGTCGCCGTAGGCGACCGCGACCTTGTCGCCGTGGCGTACGCCCAGCCAGCCGACCAGGCCGGCGGTGAAGATCGCCAGGTCGCGCTTGGTCGTGGTGCCGGTGGCCTGGGCCGCCATGCTCCGGCCCGTGGAGATCGCCAGCAGCACCAGATGCTGGCGCTCGGCGGTGAACCGCTTGACCAGCAGGCTCCGGGACCGTGCCGTCGCCTTCCAGTCGATGTCCTTCACGTCGTCGCCGGGGACGTACTCCCGCAGGTCGTGGAAGTCCATGCTGCGCCCTGTCTGGAGGCTGGCGTACTCCCCGTCGAGCAGCCCGACCACCTTGCGGTGGGCATGGATCATCAGCCGCGTGCGGATCCGGGGAAGGTACGTCGCCATGTGCTCAGGAGGGATCAGGGGCTGGGGACGGCACGGACCAGCGCATCGACCAGCATCTCGGGCTGGACCTTCTCGGCCAGCGCCTCGAAGCTGAGGTGGAGCCGGTGGCGCAGGATGCTGTGGCGCAGCTCGCGCACGTCCTCGGGGGTGACGTAGGAGCGGCCGAGCAGCAGCGCCGCCGCACGGGAGGCCTGCAGGAACGCGATCGAGGCGCGCGGGGAGGCGCCGATCTCGACGTAGGAGCCGGTCTCCGGCCCGAGCAGTTGGCGGGCGTTGCGGGTGGCCTGGACGAGGGCGACGATGTAGCGCTTGATCGCCGGGTCGACGTAGACGCGCTTGGTCAGCTCCTGGAGCCAGATCACGTCGTCGGGGTCGGCGACCGGGCGGGTCTCCTCGTGGTCGGGGCCGAGCGTGCCGGCCTCGATGCGCTCCAGGACGACGAGCTCCTCGCCCTCGCTGGGGTAGTTGACGATCTCCTTAAGGAGGAACCGGTCCATCTGGGCGTGGGGGAGGACGTAGGTGCCCTCCTCCTCGATCGGGTTCTGCGTGGCGAGCACCATGAACGGGCGCGGCAGCGGGTGGATGTGCCCGGCGATCGACGTCTGGCGCTCCTGCATCGCCTCGAGCATGGCGCTCTGGGTCTTGGCGGAGGATCGGTTGATCTCGTCGAGCAGCACGAAGTTGGCGTGCACCGGGCCGAGCTGGGTCTCGAACTCGTGGTTGCGCTGGTCGTAGACCTGGGTGCCGATGATGTCGCTCGGCAGCAGGTCGGGGGTGCACTGGATCCGGGAGAACTGGGCCTTGACCGTCTGGCTCAGCGTGCTCGCGGCCAGCGTCTTGGCCAGCCCCGGCACGCTCTCCAGCAGCACGTGACCCTCGGAGAGAAGCGCGATCAACAGCGCTGTCCTGAGCCGCTCCTGGCCGACCACACGGCTGCTGAAGGCGGTGCTGACCCGCCCGACGATCTCCTTCGCCCGGGCGATCTCCTCGGCGGACGGCGGGGCGAGGGTGGGTGCGGTGGTGGTCAAGGCGGCTCCAGGGGCATCGGCTGTCGGTCCCATCCTTTCCTACCAGCCTACGGAACGCATCTGGGGCCCACTCCAAAGCCGGTTCCGTGCACCGTGACGGGCCTTCGGAGGATGACGTGAACCACATATGTGGACAGAGCGTTCATATCTGTGGTTATATGGACGCATCGTTCACATCAACTCCTGAAGGAGATCACCATGACCACCACCAACAACACCCGTGTCGCACTCGTCACCGGCGGCTCGGGCGGCATCGGCGCCGCTGTGGTCGAGCGGCTGGCCCGCGACGGCTTCGCGGTCGCCGTCCACTACGCCGGCAATGCGGAGCGGGCCGAGAAGCTCGTCGCGGAGATCGCCGCGGCCGGCGGCCAGGCGATCGCGGTCGGCGGCGACGTCGCCGACGAGGTCGCGATGGCCGAGGCCTTCAAGGCCACCAGCGAGGCCTTCGGTGGCATCGACGTCGTCGTCAACACCGCCGGCATCATGGCCCTGAGCCCGATCGCGTCGCTGGACCTGGACGTCCTCGACCGGATGCACCGCACCAACATCCGCGGCACCTTCGTCGTCTCGCAGCTCGCTGCGAACCAGGTCCGCGACGGCGGTGCCGTCATCAACTTCTCGACCTCGGTCAAGAAGGTCGCGCTGCCGGGGTACGCCGCCTACACCGCGTCCAAGGGCGCTGTCGACGCGCTCACCATGGTCCTGGCCAAGGAGCTCGCGGGTCGCGACATCACCGTCAACGCGGTCGCGCCCGGCCCGGTCGCCACGCCGCTGTTCCTGGACGGCAAGGACGAGGAGACCATCGAGCGGATGGCCAACATGAACCCGCTGCACCGCCTCGGTACGCCCGACGACATCGCCGAGGTCGTCGCCTTCCTCGCGGGCCCGTGCCGGTGGATCAACGGCCAGGTCGTGTACGCCAACGGCGGCATGGTCTGAGCCGGTCGACGAACAGCAGGAAGGACATCGCCATGAATCAGATCGTCGTCATCACCGGAGCCTCGAGCGGCTTCGGCGCCCTCACCGCCCGCGCCCTGGCGCGGACCGGGCAGACCGTCTACGCCGGGATGCGCGAGACCGGGGGCCGCAACGCCCCGGCGGTCCGGGCTGCGGCCGACTACTCGACCGAGCACGGGGTCGATCTCCGTGCGATCGAGCTCGACGTCAACTCCCAGGACTCGGTGGATGCGGCCATCGCCCGGATCGAGGCCGACAACGGCCGCATCGACGTCCTCATCCACAACGCGGGGCACATGGTCGTCGGCCCGACCGAGGCGTTCACGCCCGAGCAGCTGGCCGAGCTGTACGACGTCAACGTGCTCTCGACCCAGCGGGTGAACCGGGCCGTGCTGCCCGGCATGCGGGCACGGGGCGCCGGCCTGGTGGTGTGGGTGTCCAGCTCCTCGGTGAAGGGCGGCACGCCGCCCTATCTGGCCCCCTACTTTGCCGCCAAGGCGGGCATGGACTCCCTCGCGGTCTCCTACGCCGGCGAGCTGGCCCGCTGGGGCGTGGAGACGTCGATCGTCGTGCCCGGCTCGTTCACCAGCGGCACGAACCACTTCGCACACTCCGGCCGGCCGGCCGACGCCGCGGTCGAGGCCGCGTACGAGACGCGCTATGCCGGGCTCATGGGCCAGGTGGCCGAGAAGCTCGCCGCGCTGGCTCCGGCCGACGCGGACGCGTCGATGGTCTCCGACGAGATCGCTCGGATCGTGTCTCTTCCAGCCGGTGAGCGTCCGTTCCGGGTCCACATCGACCCGGCGAACGACGGCTCGGAGGAGGTGTCTGACGTGGCCGATCGTGTCCGCCGCGAGTTCCTCACCCGTGTCGACCTCGCCGACCTTCTGACCATTGCTCGGTGAACCGGGTGCGGTCGGCAGCGCCATCCCGCTGCCGACCGCACCTCACCACCGACCCACTTTCCATGGAGCAGACATGAACAACCTCCCGAGATCGATCGAGACCTTCGTCGAGGCGACCAACCGCGGGGACTCCGAGGCCTTCGCTGCAGCATTCACCCAGGACGCGCTCATCGTCGACTGGGGCCGGAGATTCCGTGGCCGCGACGGCGTACGTGCCTGGAACGAGACCGACAACATCGGCGTGCAGGCACACTTCGACGTCATCGACTGGACGCCCGCGGACACCGGGGAAGCCTGGGTGGTCACGTTGCGGGTCAGCGGCAACGGCTACAACGGCACAGGGCCGATGACCTTCGAGCTCCGCGACGGGCTGATCGCTGAACTCCGGATCGAGTGATGACTCCTCATACACTGGCTCACCGATCGACATCAGAAGGGGGCGGATCATGACCGCCGAGGACGTTCCGCCACGCCGGGGACGAGGGCGTCGGCCCGCCGACGAGGTCCGGGCCGACATCCTCAGCACGACCGGCGAGCTGCTCCTCGCCGAGGGCATCGCTGACCTCACCTTCGATCGGGTCGCCCGGGTTGCGGGCGTCAGCAAGACCACGCTCTACAAGTGGTGGCCGTCTCGGGGCGCCCTCGCCCTGGACGGCTACTTCCACGCCGTCGAAAACACCCTGGCGTTCCCCGACACCGGCGACATCCGGGCCGATCTCCTCAGCCAGCTGCATGCCTTCGTCGCGCTGATGACGGAGACGGCCGGCGGATCGGCGCTGCTCCAGCTGATCGGCGAGGCGCAGACCGACCCCGAGCTCGCGGCCTCCTACCGAGCGCTCTACTCCGCCGAGCGTCGTCGCCTGGCCGTGGAGCGCCTCACCCGCGCGCAGGAGGCCGGCCAGCTCCGCACCGATGTCGACGTACGCGTCCTCGTCGACCAGCTCTGGGGATCGGTCTACCACCGGCTGCTCATCCCCGACGAGCCCGTCACCCGCGAGTTCGCCACGGCGCTGGTCACCAATCTCCTGGACGGTGTCGCAGCTCGCTGAGCGAGTCTCAGAAGACGTTGCGGGGCCGGAACTGGACCGAGATCCGGGGGCCGGCGGAGGAGACCTTGGGGATGGCGTGCTCCCAGGTGCGCTGGCAGGAGCCGCCCATGACGACGAGGTCGCCGTGGCCCATCTCGATGCTCATGCCCTTGCCCCCTCCGTGGGGGCGGAGGGCGAGGCGGCGGGGGTCGCCGACGGAGACGATCGCGACCATCGTGTCGTCGGTGCGGCCCCGGCCGATCCTGTCGCCGTGCCAGGCGACCGAGTCGTGGCCGTTGCGGTAGTAGCAGCAACCGGCGGTCACGAACGGCTCGCCCAGCTCGGGCAGGTAGTGGGCGGTCAGGCGGCCCCGGGCCTCGGCGAGCCGCGGGTGGGGGAGCGGGTCGCCCTGGCCGTAGGTGTGCAGGAGCCGGGGTACGTCGACGACGCGGTCGTACATCTGCCGGCGCTCCTCGCGCCACGGGACGTCGCTGACCAGTGCCGCGAAGACGTCGTCGGGATCAGGCAGCCAGGCTCGGGAGATGTCCATCCAGGCGCCGCGGTCCAGATGGATCCGCTCGTAGGTCGTCTCGGTGGTCTCGTCGTCCGTGGGTGCGAAGAGTGTTCCCTGGAAGTCCACCCTGGCAGCATACCTCTCGATCGAACATGTGTTCTAGCGAAATCTGGCCATGGATGTTTCGTTGCACTTCGCCTGCCTCATCTCGTTGCAATGTCACAACTTGACGAAATCCGGGACGTACGCGAGACGTAGACCTACGCTCAGCTCATGGTCCGGTCGGTCGAGGGTGAGCGGACGCTCAAGCACGTCCAGATCCGGGAGTACGTCCGGGAGCTGGTCGTCGGCGAGAGCCCGGGAGCCTCGGCGCCCTCCGAGCGCGAGCTGGTGCAGAAGTTCAGCGTCGCCCGGGCGACCGTGCGGCAGGCGCTCGACGCGCTCGTCGCCGACGGTCTGCTGGTCCGGATCCCCGGCCGGGGGACCTTCGTGGCGCGCCCGCCGCGGGCGGCCAGCCCGGTGCTCGGGTTCAGCGAGGAGATGGCTCGCCGCGGGATGCAGGCCTCCTCCGAGACGCTGCTCCTCGGTCGGGAGAAGGCCGGGCCGACCATCGCCCGTGCGCTCGGCATCACGGAAGGCGCGGCCGTGGTCCACTGGCGGCGACTGCGCCGCGGTGACGGGGTGCCGATCTGCATCGAGGACGTCTATCTCGACGAGGCGATCGTCCCCGGTCTGCTGGACCGCACCGCACCGACCAGCCTCTACGCCGAGCTGGCCAGCCGGCAGATGCGGCCGTCGTGGGTCGACGACACGTTCCGTGCCGATGTGGCCAACATCGAGGAGGCCACCCTCCTCGGTCTCTCGGTCGGCGTGCCGGTGCTCCGCCGTCAGCGGAAGTCGGTCGCCGGGGACCGCTACGTCGAGGTGTGCCGCTCGGTCTACCGTGCCGACCGCTATGCGCTGCACCTGCAGCTCGGTCCGTCCTGACCTCTGCTGAGCTCCGGCTCAGAGGTCGCCGAGCGGTGCGACCACGTCGCCGCTCTCCTCGCAGACCCAGATCGGGTCCGGTCCGCCCAGGTCGGGGGTGATGTGGAGCGAGTGCACCGGGGACTCGGGCGGACAGATGGTGCACACCGGCCAGCGCTCGGAGCTCTCGTCGAAGAGCACGTCCTGCACGTCCTGGGCGACCAGGCCCGCGACGTACGCCTTGCCCTCCGGCCACTGCTCGACCCACCAGCCGCGCTCGGTCATCGCGTCCTCGAGGGCGGAGACGGCGGCGGCGCCGGCGAGCCCGCGCGCATCGAGGTCATGGAGCACCCTCGCCCGAGCCTCGAACAGCACTGTCGTGTTCATCACGACCATTCTTGCCGACCGGTCAAGGAGGTGGCTCGAGCGTGGCGTCCGAGGGTCGACACGGTAAGAATGGCCCGTGATCCTCATCGACCCGCCGAACGTACCCAGTCGCGGCCGGATGTGGTCGCACCTGGCCAGCGACACCTCCTACGAGGAGCTGCACGCCTTCGCGAGCCGGATGGGGATCCCTGCCCGCGGCTTCGACCGGGACCACTACGACGTCCCTGCCGAGGCCTACGACGACATGGTCGCCGCCGGTGCCGTCGAGGTCACCTCCCGCGCCCTGGTCTCCGCTCTCCTGGCCGCGGGCCTACGCCGCCGCAAACCCCGCTAGCCCAGGCCTCACCCGCGTCGGCCGAGGCGTCACGTACGTCGGCC
>NZ_JZDQ02000032.1 GCF_000960475.2 Nocardioides luteus
GAGACGACCGGAGCGAGGTCGAGCGGCGAGCTTGCTCGTCCGCTCGCGCCGAGCGAGGGAGTAACCGCGCGAAGCGCGGAGGTGGCACCGCGGTGACTACTCGGCCGACGCCGGCGACCTCTCGCCCGGCGGGAGCGACGCCTCGGCGGGGGTGGACATCCGCCGGACGGCGAGCCAGATGGCCGCCGCGATGAGCAGGCCGAGGCCGCCGCCGAGGACGAAGCCGCCCTCCCAGCCGATCAGGTCGATGGCGAACCCGGCGGTCGGGGCGCCGAGGGCACTGCCCAGGGTGATGGCGGAGCCGTGCCAGCCCATCACCTCGCCGCGTACGGTCGAGGGGACCCGGCTGGTGATCGCCTCGAGTGCGGCGGTGAGGGTCGGGGCGCAGAAGAAGCCGCTGAGCAGGAGCAGGGCGGCGAACGAGATCGGGCCCCAGGCGAACGCGGTGAGGACAGTCGTCGCGCCCAGCAGCACCAGCATGACCGCGGCTGGGGGATGGCGGTTGAGGGCGCCGTAGACGAGCGCGCCCAGCAGGGAGCCGAGCGCCCAGATCGCCATCACGAGCCCGAGGAGGGCGGTGCGGTCGAAGTCGCGCATCGCGGCCACGGTGCCGAGGTCCTCGGCGATCAGGATGAGCGAGGCGGTGAAGGTGCCGGCCAGGAGGAGTACGACGCCCGGGTTCACCCACGACGGAAGTGCGAACCGACGCCTCGGAGCACCGGAGTCACTGGGGACCGCGTCGCTCGGTACGGTCGGCTCTCCCTCGGTGATCATCGGGTTGAGGAGCCAGAGGGTGATGGCTGCCGCGATCCCGAGCCACTGGATCACCAGCATCGCCCAGGAGGTGCCGAGGTAGCTGGCGCTGAGCACGCCGACCACCGGCCCGGCCATGAAGGCCAGCTCGGTCATGATCGCGTCGGCGCTCAGCGCCGCGGTGCGTTGCGTGGGCTCGACCGAACGGAGCACGACCTGGCGCACGATCGACCAGGACGGCACGGTGAACAGACCGGCGACGGCGATCAGCCCGATCAGCGGAAGGTAGCCGACCCAGGGCGCGATCGACCAGGTGATCGGGAGGACGGCCAGCGGCAGCAGGAGCGTACGCCGCAGGCCGAGGCGGTCGAGGAGCCGGCCGAGCCAGGGCCCGGAGATCGCCATCGCGATCGCGAGGACGGTCGAGACCAGGCCGGCCTCGGCGTAGGAGCGGTCCAGCGGGCCGACCACGTGCAGGGTCACGATGACAGAGGACGCCGGCATCGGGATCCGCAGGAACAGACCCAGCACGAGGATGCGGCGAACGTCAGGAATCCGCCACAGGTCGGCGTACGTCTGGAAGCTCACCGCCAGATTCTGTCACCGGTGAGCCGTCTGTTACGAATTGTTATCGGTCAGGTGACAGGTATGTGTTCAGGGTCTCCATCTCGGCCGAGATGTTGGCCCGCGCGGCGGCCTCCCAGCTGATCCTCGCGAAGGGGGTGGAGAAGAGCGACTCCTTCTCCAGCAGCCGCTCCAGGACCTGGGCGCGGCCGGCGCGGAACTCCTCGTCGGAGAGGTGCTGGTACTCCTCGCGGACGGTCGCGACGTACTCCGCGTACCGCTCCGCCGGCGCCGCCAGGATCGCCAGGTCGGCGTCGGAGAGCACCCGGCCGCCGTGGTCGTCGGGGGCTGGGTCGTGGGTCTCGGTCAGCCGCACCAGGCGGGCGACCTCGGCCACCACGTCGGCGTCCAGGTGGGCGCTCAACGCGTCCTCGGCCCACGCGGCAGAACGCTCCTCGGCGTCGCGCTCCCCGTCGTAGACGGAGTCGTGGAAGAAGGCCGCCAGGACGACCGTCAGCGCGTCGAAGCGCTCCCCCTCCTCCCGCAGCTCCTCGATCCGCTCCAGCACCTCGGTGAGGTGCCGGCGGTCGTGGTAGCGGCGGGTCGGCTCGTCGTACGCTGCCAGAACGTCACCGAGAAGGTCGGTCGCGTCGGGCAGCGGCCAATGTCGGGGGAGGTCCATGGACCAGAACGCTAGCGTCAGGCGTGGTAGACGCGCACCCACCGGGTGTGCGGGTTGCCCGCGATCTTCTCCAAGGTCGTCGGCGGCACGCTGGTCGCGTCCGTGACCACGAAGCCGGTCTCGCCGGCGGTGGCCAGGTATTGACCGGTCACGTTGACGCCCTCGGAGGCGAGCAGGTTGTTGAGCTCGGCGAGCACGCCCGGGACGCTGTCGTGGAGCAGCGCGAGGCGCGCGCCCTCACCCAGCGGCGGCGGCTGGACGGCGGGCAGGTTGACGCTCAGCGCGGTCGACCCGGCCTGGATGAAGTCGCGCAGCTTGCCGGAGACGAACCAGCCGATCTCCTCCTGCGCCTCCTGCGTCGAACCGCCGACGTGCGGGGTCAGGATGACGTTGTCGAGACCCTGCAGCGGGCTCTCGAAGGCGTCGCCCTGGGCCTTGGGCTCGATCGGGAAGACGTCGAGCGCGGCGCCGGCGATGTGGCCCGACTCGATGTGCTTGCGCAGCGCGTCGTTGTCGACCAGGAAGCCGCGCGCGGCGTTGATGAACAGCGAGCGCGGCTTCATCTTCGCGAACTGCTCCTCGCCGAACATGCCCAGGTTGCCCGGGCGCCCGTCGATGTGGATGGAGACCACGTCGGCCTCCTCCAGGAGCGCGTCGAGGGACTTCATCCGGCGCGCGTTGCCGTGGGCCAGCCGGTCGGCGATGTCGTAGAAGATGACGTAGAAGCCCAGGGCCTCGGCGACGTTGGACAGCTGGGTGCCGATATTGCCGTAGCCGATGATGCCGAGCGTGCGGCCGCGGACCTCGTGGGAGCCCTTCGCGGACTTGTCCCAGATGCCGGCGTGCATCTTCTCGGTCTTCTCCGGCAGCCGTCGCGCCAGGGAGATGATGTAGCCGATGACCAGCTCGACGACCGAGCGGGTGTTGGAGTAGGGGGCGTTGAAGACGGCGACGCCGCGCTCGGCGGCGGCGACCAGGTCGACCTGGTTGGTGCCGATGCAGAAGCACCCGATCGCCTTGAGGTCGGGTGCGGCGTCCAGCACCCGCGGGGTGATGTGGGTGTTGGAGCGGATGCCGAGCAGCGTCACCCCCGGCAGGGCCTCGACCAGCTCGTCCTCGGAGAGGGACTTGCTCCGCAGCTCGACCTCGAAGCCGGCCTTCTCGAGGTTCTCGACAGCGACGGGATGGATGTTCTCCAGGAGCAGCGCCTTCATGGCTCAAGGGTAGGCCGTGGCCGGGCCTGCTCGGAATCGCCGCCGCAGTCCGGACAACGAGCAATGAAACGTCTGTTCCAGCCTTGAAACATCTGTGCAATCCGGTCGACGGGAACTCGAAATCGATGGCAGGCATCCTGATCGTCCCCACGAGCCGGTGACGGGTGCCGGCAGCGCAAGGAGGCGGCATGTCCCTCATCGACACGTTCCGGGCCGGCAGGAAGGGCGGGCATCCGGTCGACGACGTACCGCCGCTGGCACAGCTGGTGCCGCTCGGCCTCCAGCACGTGCTGGCGATGTACGCCGGTGCGGTGGCCGTGCCGCTGATCGTCGGTGGCGCGATGGTCGGTGCCGGCCAGCTCGAGCGGGGCGACATCGTGCACCTGATCATGGCCGACCTCCTGGTCGCCGGCATCGCGACGATCCTGCAGGCCGTGGGTCTGGGCCCCTTCGGCGTACGTCTCCCGCTGATGCAGGGCGTGACCTTCGCCGCGGTGGGGCCGATGATCTCGATCGGGACCGCGCACGGCATCACCGCGATCTACGGCTCGGTGATCGCCTCCGGCGTCTTCATGATCCTGGCGGCGCCCTTCTTCGGGCGGCTGATCGGGTTCTTCCCGCCGCTGGTGACCGGCACGATCATCCTCATCATCGGGGTCTCGCTGATGCGGGTCGCGGCCGGCTGGTTCGGCGGCGGCACCGCGCTCGGGCCGGGCTTCGGCGCACCCAGGGCGATCGCGCTGGCGTTCGGGACGTTGCTGATCGTGGTGCTGCTGGAGCGGTTCGCGCCGCCGGCGATCCGGCGGATCTCGGTGCTGTGCGCGCTGGTCCTCGGCACCCTGGTCGCGATCCCGCTCGGGATGGCCGACTGGTCCGGTGTCGGCGAGGCCGAATGGGTCGGCGTGGTCACGCCGTTCCAGTTCGGGATGCCCACCTTCGAGATCTCCTCGGTGATCGCGATGATCATCGTCGCCGTCGTGGTGATGACCGAGACCACCGGCGACATGATCGCGGTCGGCGAGATCGTGGACCGGCCGGTGACTCCGCGCGGCCTCGCCGACGGCCTCCGCGCCGACGGCGCCGGCACGCTCCTGGGCGGGATCATGAACACCTTCCCCTACACCGCCTTCGCGCAGAACGTGGGGCTCGTCGCGATGACCGGCGTCCGCTCCCGTCACGTCGCCACCTGTGCCGGGGTGATCCTCGTCGGCCTCGGCCTGGTGCCGAAGCTCGCGGCGGTTGTCGAGGGTGTACCTCAGCCCGTGCTCGGCGGCGCCGGGATCGCGTTGTTCGGCATGGTCGCGGCGAGCGGCATCCGGACGCTGTCGAAGGTGCGGCTCGACAACGCGAACGTCCTCGTCGTGGCGATCTCGCTCGGCGTCGCGATGCTCACCGAGGCCAAGATCTCCTACGCGGCCGACGGGACCAACGTCGTCCTCGACCTCTACGCGCGCTTCCCCGACTGGTTCCAGACCATCTTCCACTCGGGCATCTCGGCCGGTGCGATCACCGCGATCGCACTCAACCTGCTCCTCAACGGCCGGCGGACGCCACCGGACGGTCTTCAGGACCAGTAGATGACGACTCCGTCGCCGATGTTGACCTGGTCGTAGAGCGAGGTGATGGCGGCGTAGTCGCGCACGTTGACACAGCCGTGGGAGGCGCCGTTGTAGCCGTTGGCGGCGAAGTCGGGGGAGTAGTGGACCGCCTGGCCGCCGGAGAAGAACATCGCGAACGGCATCGAGGTGTGGTAGATCGTCGAGACGTGGTCACGGCTCTTGGAGAAGACCGAGAACTGGCCCTCGCGGGTGGGCAGCTCCTGCGAGCCGAACCGCACCTCGACGCTCATCCGCACCGTGCCGTCGATGACCCAGCGCAGCACCGAGGTGCTCTTGTCGATGCACATCACCCGGCCGGTCAGGCAGCGCGGGTCCAGCTTGCCCGCCGGGATCGGGGGCGGGGCGTTGGTCAGCTCGGCCTCGGTCGGCTCGCGGGTCATCGCGTGGAGCCGGTCGAGGGTGGTCTGGTCGACGAAGCCGGTGACCGCGATACCGCGCTTGGCCTGGAACCCGGAGACGGCCTCGGTGGTGACGTTGCCGTAGAACCCGGTCACGCCCGCGTTGAACCAGCCGATCTGCTTCAGGCGCGCCTGCAGGTCACGTACGTCGTCGCCGCTGTCTCCCTTGCCGAAGAGTCGCGGGCCCGAGGTGGGGGACGGCTTCGGCGTGGGCTTCGGCTTGGCGCTGGGCGTCGGTGTCGGCGTGGCGCTCGTCGACGGGCTCGCCGCTGAGGAGGAGGGGGCGGTTGAGGCGCTGGCCTCGGGAGCGGCGGCCGGCTCGGCGGCGCACGCCGCGAACGTGGTTACCAGCAGGGCGGCGAGCGCCCCCGCGATCATTCCCCGCTTGACCATCTTCATCGCCTCGCTCAAGACCAGGGCCCTTCAGGTTGAGTCGGGCCGACGACATACTGATGCCCGAACGGGGTCCTCCGGTTGCATTTCTGCGGGAGGTGTCCCGGCTGGTGGGACGATCTCAGCGAGATGGTCGCGCGAGGCGGCTGAACCAGCGGCGCACGGTCCGTTTCAGCCGGTGTCGCGCGCTGTTGCAGGCGACCAGCGGCAGCGTGAGGCCGGCCCGGTCGGCGTCGGCCAGCTCACGCAGCAGGATCTCCGCAGCCACTCGGGTGTCGTCGCCGGCGTCGTGCGCCTTCAGCTGCTCGACCGTGTAGTAGGCGGCGATCGTGGCCAGCGACTTGTCGGGCACGTCGAGGGCCAGCGCCTTCGCGAACCGCATCGTGCACAACCAGTCCAGGACCTCCAGCCGCACCCCGGCGCGGTCGGACTCCACCGCCACGAACGTCCAGTCGAACGCGGCGTTGTGGGCCACGAACACCCGGCCGGCCAGGCGCTCGGCGATCGCCGCGGCGACGTCCCGGAAGGGTGGGGCGCCGGCGAGGTCGGCACTGGTCAGGCCGTGGACCTCGACCGGTCCCGGGTCGACGCCGGCACCGGGGTTGACCAGCGTCTCCCACTCCGACTCCGCGGCGCCGTCGGCGGAGATCTGACGGATCGCCACCTGGATCACGCGGTCGCGGTAGGGGTCGAGCCCGGTCGTCTCGACGTCGAGGACCGCATAGCCCCGTCGGCTGCCCCGGGCGTCATTTCGGCCGCGTGATTCGGTGGTGGTCACGGTGCTGACGCTATCGGTGAGCACCGACATTCGAGCCTGCGTCCCCGCGACGAAGGAGCGGGGGCGCAACGCGAGAAGGTCGAGCGAGCGCAGCGGGTGAGCCTGCGAACCCGCGAAGCGGGTCGAGACACACCGTACGCGCCCGTCAGATCGTCAGTGCCACGATGCCGACGATGACGAGCAGCAGCACCACCAGAACCGCGACCAGCGCGAGCACGCCGGGCTTCTTCTGCTTGACGTGCCCGATCGCGCCCTTCTGGAACGTCGTGGCCGGCGCGGCGTAGAAGACCGGGACGGTCTGGCCCTCGGCGACGTCGAAGCTCAGCGACGCCTTGCCGAACCGCCAGGTCCACTGCGTGTACATCTCGACGTTCCAGTGGCCCGGCGGCACCGGGAAGACGTTGCGCCCGTACTGCGTCGGCATCTGGTGACCGTTGAGCAGCACCGTCGGCACGATCAGGTTCGAGGTCATGTGGCTGCCCTGGATGGTCAGGTCGATCCACCCCACGGGCGGCTGTCCGGGCACTGGCTGGCTTTGTTCCGGCATCGTCATGGGGCGAATCATGCACGACCCGCCCCGCGAACTGCGCTCAGGAGCGCTCGGCCTTGCTGCGTACGACGCAGAAGTCGTTGCCCTCGATGTCGTTCATGTGGACGAACCCGGTCCCGTCAGGCTTGCGGTGGTCGGCCACGATCGTCGCCCCGAGGCCCAGCAGGCGCTCGACCTCCTCGTCCCGGGTGCAGTCGGTCGGCCACAGGTCGAGATGCACGCGGTTCTTGACCGCCTTGGACTCCGGTACCGGGATGAAGAGCAGATGGGTCGAGCCGTCGGGCGTCATCAGATGCCACAGCGGGTCACCGGGGGTGTTGGGGTCGCTGGGGTCGTCCACGAGCCCCATCGCATCGGCCCAGAACTGGCCGATCCTTTCCTGGTCGCGACAGTCGAAGGTGATCGCATGGATCGCTGAGGTCATGGGGCAGTCCTAGTCGCAGACGTACGCCCGTCACAACGGGTTATCGGGGCTCAGACGTCGACGCTCCCGCCGTCGCGCCAGTAGTAGCCGCCCTCGCGCATCATGAAGCCCTCCTCGTAGAGGTAGCGGCGGAGCGCCGCGACGTCCTCGTGGAACCGGCGGAGGATCTCGTTGACCTCGCGCTCGGGATAGACCTTCCCGGGCTCGAAGGACTGCGCGAGCTGGTTGAGCACCACCAGCTTCTTGACGTGCTTCGACGGGATCGTGAGCAGCCGCCCGTCCTTGCCGAAGAACCGTCTCAAGGTCTCGGCGTCGTCGGGTCGGGGCTGCCAGGTCGCGCGGGTCACCCTTCCATCGTGCGCGCCGGACGCGCGCGATGCGATTGGTTTCTCCGTCGCCGTGTCCGGGCGACGAGGTCGCGGGCGGCCGCCTTCCACTCGGGGAGCGCGAACTCGAAGCCCGCCTCGAGCAGCCGTCCCGGGGCGACGCGGCGGCTCTTGAGGAGGAGCTCGGTGTCCGTACGCATCACCCAGGCGCCGATCTCGGCCATCCAGGCGGTGGCGGGCAGCCCGATCGGCATCCCCGCCTCGGTGCGCAGCGCGCGCATCAGGTCGCGCTGGGGCAGCGCCCCGGGGGCCGCCATGTTCACCGGCCCCGAGATGTCGGCGCGCTCGATGAGCAGATCGCAGGCGCGTACGAAGTCCCGCTCGTGGATCCACGAGACAAACTGCTCGCCGCCGGCGACCGGGCCGCCGAGGCCGAGACGGGCCATGGTGAGGAGTACGTCGAGGACACCGCCCCGGTCGGGGCTCATCACCATCGCCGAGCGGAGTGCCACCTTGCGGGTGTGCGGTGTCGCCGCCGCGGTCTGCTCGGCCTCCCAGCTCTTCGCGATCCTGGTGGAGAACTCCCAGTAGGCGGGGGTGTCGGGTTCGCTGCCGCCGATGATGCCGGTCGCCTCGTCGTTGGGCGCGTCGAAGCGGTGGGCGTAGATCGTCGCGGTGCTCATCTGCAGCCACGTCTTCGGTGGGTCGGTCGCCCTCGCGATCGCCTCGCCGACGACCCGGGTCGACTCGACCCGCGAGTCCATCATCTGCCTCAGGTTGGCATCGGTGTAGCGGCAGCTGACGCTCCGGC
The DNA here is from genome assembly GCF_000960475.2 of Nocardioides luteus. GTDB lineage: Bacteria > Actinomycetota > Actinomycetes > Propionibacteriales > Nocardioidaceae > Nocardioides > Nocardioides luteus_A. The sequence goes on from NZ_JZDQ02000032.1 coordinate 8,513, forward strand.
CGGCGAGGTTGACCACGACGTCCGCGCCGTCGATCTCCTCGGCCCACGGACCGATCGTCCGGCCGTCCCAGACCTGATGACGTACGCCTTCCTCCAGCTGTTCGGGGTGGCGGGAGAGCACCACGACCTCATGTCCGCGTGTGCTCCAAGCACGCCGCAGGATGCCTTCGACCTGGCCGGTTCCACCGGGGATCACGATCTTCATGGGAGCGACCCTAGAACCTATTTGAGCGATCGCTCAAGACTTGCGCTACCTTAGATTTGAGCAATCGCTCAAATCGCTTGAGGAGGCGTACGTGGCTGATCGGATGTGGTCTGTGTTCTGGGCGTTGTGCCGGTGGTGGTTCTTCGGAGTCGTGCTCGGTGTCGTCGTCGGTGGTGGCGTGGGGAGCGCGCTGGTGCCGATCGTCGGGACGCTCTTCGGAGCGTGGTACGGCGGCATCGTCGGTGCCATCGTCGGACTGGTCGCGTCAGCACTGGTCGCGCCGACCGTGCTGTTGCCGCCCTCGCCGGTCTTCGACCGGTTCTGGCCCGGCCTCGTGGGGTTCGGGATGACCTTCGCGCTGGGGTTCGCGATGTTCGCCGAGAATGAGGGGGCGGGCGTTGCGGGTGGGAACATCGGCGCCGTGCTCGTCATCGCCGGCCTCTCCGGTGCGGTGGCGGCCTGGTTCGGAGAAGCCGTGACACGCGGCGTACGGATTCCGCTCCCGCACCTGGTGATCGGAGCCGCCGCGCTCGGCCTGGTCTGCAGCATCGCGCCCGCGGTGGTGGGTCTGTCCGACGCCGGGGCGTCCGAACCGGGTGTCGTCGCCGTGATCATGCTGTTGGGGCTCGCGTGCGGAGGCATACTCGGCTCCGTGCTCATCGTCTACAACCTGCTCATCACCAAGGAGCCCGCCGCAGAATGAACCCCACCAAGGCCAAGCTGATGTCGGCGGTCACCGACCTGCTCAAGGAGGACGGGATCGCCGGTCTCTCGGCGCGGGCGGTCGCCGACCGGGCGGGGGTCAACCAGGCGCTGGTCTTCTACCACTTCGGAACCGTCATGGACCTGGTCGACCAGGCGTGCCGGGCGGCGACGGACGAGGCGGCGGCGTCCTACCGGGACGAGCTCGCCGAGGTCACGTCGCTGAGCGAGCTGCTGGCGCTCGGGCGGGTGCTTCACGAGCGTGAGCGGGCCGCGGGCAACATCACGGTGATGGCCCAGCTGCTGGCCGGTGCGCAGCGGGACAAGACGCTGGCCGAGACGGGTCGCTACGCGATGGGCCGGTGGAACGAGGAGATCGAGGCCGCGGTCGCTCGTGCGCTGGAGGGGAGCCCGGTCGAGAGTGTCGTGGACGCTCCTGGCCTGTCGCGCGCGATCAGCTCGGCGTTCGTCGGCCTGCTCATGTACGACGGTGTCGACCGCCCCGGCGCCGACGCGGCCTTCGCGTCCCTCGAGCAGCTCGGCGCGCTCGTCGAGGTCATCGAGGATCTCGGGCCGGCGGCCCGGCTCGTGCTCCGCTCGCGGCTCAAGGGTCGCGGCTAGCGCCGGCCCGTCTCAGCCGGCCAACGCGGCGCGGGCCATCACGAGGCGGTCGGCGCAGCGTACGGGCATGGTGTGCCGGTAGTAGGGGAAGGTCATCAGGGCGATGAAGAGGGCCCAGCCGCGGCTGCGGAGCCAGGTGGCGTCGTCGAGGTCGAGGAGCCGGCGGAACTCGTCGCGGCCAGAGGCGTCGAGGAGCTCCCAGGCGCAGATCAGGTCGACGGTGGGGTCGCCGACGGAGAGGGCGCCGAAGTCGAGTACGGCGGTGAGGCGGCCGTCGCGGGACAGCAGGTTCTCGGCGAGCAGGTCGCCGTGGACCCAGTGCGGTGCGGTCTCCACAGGGGGCAAGGCCATCACCTCGTCCCAGACGGTCTCGACCGCGTCCAGGTCCAGGTCGAGCTCGGCGAGGTCGCGGCACTCCTTCAGCCGAGATCGGACGTCGGCGTCGAAGCCGGCGATCGGGCTGCCGCGGTACCACCGCAGGTCGGGGTCGTCGAGCGCCTCCGGGGGCACCTCGGTGCGGCTCAGCCCGGTGACGACGCCGGCCAGGTCGGCGGCGGTGACGTCACCCGCACCGGGGCCTGGCTTCTCGCCGTCGAGCCAGCGCACCACGCTCCAGCGCTCGGGGTAGCCGAACCCCGGTTCGCCGACCGCCGCCACCTCCGGCACCGCGACCGCGAGGTTCGCCGCGAACGAGGGCAGCCGGAGGGCCTCCTGCGTGATCGTGGCTGATCCGCCGGGCTGGCAGGGGAGGCGGACGAGATGCTCATCGCCCAACCGGAAGAGCCGGTTGGTCGACCCGGTCGACTCCAGCGGACGAAGCGCAAGATCGGCGTACGCGGTGACGTCGCGCCTCAGCAGCGACCTCACCAGGTCCTCGTCGATCGTCAGCTCGTCGTCGTGCATCGGGGCGTTCATCACGGTCGAGCCAACCATGTCCGCGCCCGGCGGCGCGCATGATTTTCGTGGGTCTCAGACGAGGGTGATCGAGACGAGCGCCCGGTCGCCGACCTGGAGGTCCTCGCGGCGGCGTACGTCCTTCTTGATCGGCAGCGCATAGCCTTCCTGACCTGGGAAGACCGACGTCCTCCAGGTGGTCGTGCCGATCCTGGCCTCCACCCTCACCGACCCGAAACCGCGCGGCGGGCCGGTCGCGATCGATGCCTCTCGGATCTCCTCGGTGACCTCTGGGGGCGCGGTCACGAAGATCCAGGCGTCGGTCGCGTCCTTCCAAGGCCACAGCTCCGCCTCGAACTCCCAGGTCTCCATGCGCCCATCCTCCTCCAGAAAGCCGTAGGTCGCCCGCGCGGTCGGCGACTAGGGTGCCGCCATGGCTGACCCTCGCTCCCTCGACCAGAGACTCGCCGACACCCGCGCCCGTCTGGAGAACGACGTCGACCTGTGGATCGCCTCGGCGCACGACGCCCAGCCATGGCTGGTGCCGATCTCGTTCGTGTGGTGGCAGGGCGAGATCTGGATCGCGAGCATGGGCGGGGCGCGTACGCAGCGGAACCTCTCCGCCTCCCCGGCCGTCCGCCTGGCGCTCGGCGAGCTGCGCGACGTCGTCATCGTCGACGGTCGCGCCGAGGTCGAGCCGATGGAGCGTACGCCGAAGGAGGTGCTCGAGATCTATGCGGCCAAGCAGGGCGGGGACCCGAGCAGCTGGGCCGACAGCCTGATCCGGATCCGGCCGACCAAGGTCCAGGCGTGGCGCGAGGAGAACGAGCTCGAGGGCCGCCACCTGATGCGGAACGGCCGTTGGCTGGACGAGGGTGGGCCCGATGGGAGCTGAGCTGCCGCTGACCGAGGACACCTTCCGTGCGCTCGCCCGCTCGTCGCCGTGGCGCTTCTCCGCGCTGCACTTCACCTGGCGGACGGGGGCGGACGGTGACGTCGAGTGCTGGCTGCGCCGGCCGGGCCGGCTGCGGGTACGGGATGCCGCGGGCGAGCGCGTCGTCGACGACGAGACGACCGCGCTCCCGGAGCCGGTGCTGCGCGCCGACGGTCTCGTGGCGAGCCGGCCGCGGGCCTGCACCCACGAGATCGGCGACCCGATGTGGCAGAACTACGTCTTCGTCTCGATGCTGGACCCCGAGGAGCTCTCGGCCGACGTGGCGCTGAGCGACCTCCGTTCGGAGCCACGAGCCGGCCGGGAGACCTGGTGGGCGCGGGCGGTGCCCGGTGAGGGGTACGAGCCGCGGTGCGGCTGCTGTCCGCTGCTGTGGTCGCGGGTCAGCGACTGGTTCGAGTACGGCGACGGCGCCCCGGGGTGGGAGCCGCCGACGGGCACGGTCTACCCCGAGGCGTACGACATCGCGCTGGACGTGGCGACCGGAGTAGTCGTGCAGCTGAGCCCGGTCGGCGGCTCCCGGCCCGATCTCGGGTTCGAGACCACGATCCACGAGGCAGAAATGTCGGTGCCCTCTGCTTGAGTGATGGGTGAGGACGACATCCGATCCAGACGGAGGAGATGTCATGACCATCAGCACGACCATCGAAGAGGAGATCGAGCGGCTCGAGGAGGAGCTTGGCGAGCGGCCCGCCTGTGAGTGCAGCTGCGGCAGCCCGGACAGCGACGCGGAGCCTTGTGGCGAGGTGGCGGCGTACGCAGTGACGGTGCTCTGCCCGGACGACCGCTGCACCCACACCTACCTGCTGTGCCGGGAATGCCGAGACCTGTGGGTGCAGAACTGTCCACCACCCCATCGGCTGCGCGTCGTGGCGCTGGGTTGAGGTCATGCCACCGGCACCACCCAGACGTCGGCGACCGACGGGTCGTAGTCGGCGCCGGTGTCCTGGAACCGGATCCGCACCGAGCCGTCCGCGGTCAGCGCCGAGGGCTCCACCAGGAACTGGTGGGTCATCGTGCCCTGCCCGCCGCTGGTGCGGGTCAGGTCGACGCTGTGCGCGACCTGACCGTCGAGCTCGACGTCATAGGTCTTGCGGCGGGCACCGTCGAACGTCTCCACGACGCGGACCACGAACGCCCGGTCCGTCGGCACCGCGGCGTCGAGCTCGAACCAGCCGCCGGGGTAGGAGGAGTGCGTGTAGCGGCGGGTCAGCCCGGCCTCCTGGTTGGTCCCTGAGTGTTCCGAGGCGGTCAGTCCGTGTGCCGTCTCCGAGCTCGCCTCCCCGAGGTCCACATGGTCGGTCGACTCCGAGGGTGGCGTCGCGAGTCCGACGATCACGGTCGCCGCCGCCTGCTCGGTCGGGGTCGCTCCGGTCGCGACGGTCAAGGACACCGGGCCCGCGACGACGGTCTGTGGCACGACGACCTCGATCTCGACCTCGGCGTCCTGTCCTGCCGGGATCTCGAAGCTCTCCGGATCGGCCGACCAACCCGTCGGACCGGTCAGGGACAGCTCACCGCGTTGGGTGACGTCGCTGCGATTGTGGAGCCTGGTGGTGACGGTTGCCGTCTGGCCGCCATCGACCGACGTCGGAGCGCTCGACGTTGCGGTGATCTGCACGCCCGCCCCGACCATCAGCGTGCTGCCGACCGGGAGGGTGGCGGCGCCACCCGAGCGGCTGTACGTCAGCTCGCCGGTCAGCTCGATCGGCCCGACCGCGGCGTCGTCGGGCACGGTGACCTCGTAGGTGTGCTGGACCTGTCCGCCGGCGGGAACGGTGCCTGCGGGCTCGCCGACCGGCTGGGCGGTCCATCCGTCGGGCAGGTCGAGTGAGGAGCTCACCTCGCTCAGCGGCTGCTTGCCGCTGTTGTCGATGCTCACCGAGACGTCGACGACGTCGCCAGGAAGGACCTCGTCGGTGGGCACCCGCAGGGTGGCGACGGCGCCGACCAGCCGGGCCGATGCGCGCGAGAGACTCTTCGCGATCGCCGCCACGTGATCGCGAAGATCGGCAGCGTTTGCGTCCGCGAGCACGCCGTTGTCGGCGTACATCGCGATGACCTGGCGCAGGCTCGCACCGGCTGCGAGGGCGTGGTGGACCGACTCGGCGACCCGCTCCTCGTCGGCGTCCCGGGCGGCGAGGTCCCAGGCCTCGCCGATCTCCTCGCGCAAGGTCGCGGTCCGGTTCGCGAGGTCACGCTTGGCGGCCTTGCCGGCGCTGCCGTCGAGCGGCAGCGCGGAGACCGCGGTGGCCGTCTCGGCGGCCCCGGACCGGGCGGCCCCGAGGTCCCCGAGCGTCGGTGCGACCGCGAACCGGTAGCTGCCGGAGCCGACCTCCAGCACGACGACACCGTCGTCCTGGCGGACGAGCTCGACGTCCTCCGAGTCCTCGATCGGCGCTCCGCCCTCGGTCACCGCCCACCGGTACGCGGCCGGGATGCGCACCTCGGCGGTCGTGTTCGCCGGCACGGTGACGTCCAGGGTCATCGGGCCGTCGTCGGTCGCCCAGGCGCTGCGTACGGCTCCGTACGGGGTCTGGAGACGGTAGTCGACGTGATCGACGCCCTCGCCCGGCTCCGGCGCGATCAGCACCTTGCGATAGCCGGGCTCGGCCGCGGAGACACCGGCCATCGTGCGGTACATCCACTCGCCGACGGCGCCGTAGGCGTAGTGGTTGAAGGAGTTCATGCCGACGTCGTTGAACGTGCCGTCCGGGTTGATGGAGTTCCAGCGCTCCCAGATCGTGGTCGCGCCCTTGCCGATCTCGTATCCCCAGGACGGGTAGTCCTCGTGCTGCAGCAGCCGGTAGGCGATGTCGGTGCGTCCGGCCTTCGTGAGGGCGGGCAGCAACCCGTCGACACCCAGGAACCCGGTGGAGAGGTGGTAGTCACGCCGCTCGAGCGTCTGCACGAACTGGTCGTAGACGGCGTCGCGACGGTCCTCCGGCTCCAGATCGTTGGTCAGGGTGAGGATGTACGCCGTCTGGCTGTCGCCCTTGACGGTGCCGTCGGCGGCGATGAACGCCTGCTGGTACGCGGCCCGGATGGCCTGGTAGCGGGCCTGGTAGGCCGCCGCATCGGCGTCCTTGCCGATGGCCTTCGCCATCTGCGCGAACTCGCGGGTGCTCTTCGCGACGAAGGCCGTGTCCAGGACGTCGGCGGGCGTCGGGTCGTCGAGGTTGAGCCAGTCCAGGTAGCCGCCGGCGGAGCGGATGTGACCGGTCGAGTCGGCGTCGAGGAAGTCGACGTACCTCTTCATCATGGCGTAGTTGTCGGCGATGACGCCGGTGTCGCCATAGGCCTGCCACAGCGTCCAGGGGACGTGGACCCCTGCGTCCATCCAGCCGGCCGACTCGTAGCCGCCGTCGAAGCGGCCGGGGACGACCGGGGCGACGCCGGGCAGCGACCCGTTCTCGCGCTGGGTGTCGCGCAGGTCCTGCAGCCACTTGGTCAGGAACGACTCGGCGTCCATGTTGTAGACCGCCGTCCTGGAGAAGACGTTGATGTCGCCGGTCCAGCCCATCCGCTCGTCGCGAGCCGGGGTGTCGGTCGGGATGGAGAGGAAGTTGCCCCGCATGCCCCACACGATGTTGCTCTGCAGCTGGTCGACCAGGGGCGAGCTGGTGTCCAGGGTGCTGGTCAGGTCGCCGTCGGTGCCGACCACGACGCCCACGAGGTCGGCGGCATCGGGTGCCTCGCCCAGCCCGGAGATCTCGACGTAGCGGAAGCCGTGGAAGGTGAACGACGGCTCGTAGGTCTCGGGCTCGTCGGAGCCGATCGTGTAGGTGTCGGTGGCCTTGGCCGAGCGCAGGTTGGCCGTGTAGAGGGTGCCGTCGGGGTTGAGCACCTCGCCGTGGCGGATCGTGACCGTCTGGCCCTTCTCGCCCTGCAGGGTGAGGCGGACGTGGCCGACCATGTTCTGCCCGAGGTCGTAGAGGTAGACACCGTCGGTCGGCGAATCGATCCGCTTCGCGGTCTCGAGCTCCTCGGTGACGCGTACGTCAACGGCTGTCTGCGGCTCGAGCACGTCGGTCGGCTCGTCCCGGACGGCGACGGCGTCCCAGTCGGTGGCGTCGAAGCCGGGCTCGTCCCAGCCGTCGACCTGGGCCGCGCGGCGGGCGTCGTACCACTCACCGTCGAGCAGGTCCGCCTCGCGGGTCGGCCCGCCGGTCGTGCGCCAGGTGTCGTCGGTGCGGACGACGCGGCTGGTGCCGTCGGCGTAGTCGATGACGAGCTCGGCGATCACCGAGTTGGCGGTGCCGTAGACGTCGGTGCCGAACATCGCGACCTTGCCGGAGTACCAGCCGGGAGCGACCTCGGCCCCGAGCACGTTCGAGCCCGAGCTCACCAGATCGGTCACGTCGTAGGTCTGGTAGTCGATCCGCTTGTCGTAGGCCGTCCAGCCGGGCGCGAGCTCGGCGTCCCCGACCCGCTTGCCGTTGAGGCGCAGCTCGTAGACGCCGCGTGCCGAGGCGTAGACCCGGGCACGCTTGATCTCCTTCGATCCCAGGTCGACCTCCTTGCGCAGCAGCGGCACCGCGTCGTCGCCCCTCAGCCAGGCCTCGCCGCCGGCGTTGTCGACCCGGAGCCCGTCGGGGGTGACGGTGCCGGCGGTGAAGGTGCGGTCGCCGGTCGGAAAGTCCGTGTCCACGAGAGCGGTGCCATCGGCGCTGGTGACGGTCACGTCATGGACCAGTCCGTGCTCGGCGCCGTTGGTGCGGAAGCCCATGATCCCCGGTCCGGCGAAGGTGGCGTCGGTGCGCCGGTCGAGCTGCTGGCCGTCGATCGTGGTCGTGATCGTGTCACCCGCGACGGTGATCGCGTAGTCGTGCTCCGCGGCGAAGTCGAAGCCGCTCGGCACCGGCTCGGCAGGCAGCACGGAGTAGCCGCCGTTGCGCTTCACGTGCGGACGGAGCGCGTCGTCGGACTCGCTGAACTGCCACATGTAGGCGTTCTCGGTGTCCTTGCCGCGGAAGTAGACGCCGAGGGCTCCGCCGATGTCGGAGGCGGTGAACTCGATCGTGTAATCGGTCCACTCCGCGCCCAGCTCGGGGGTCTCCGCCCCGATCCAGTCCGCCGACCACGCCTCCTTCCCGAGTCCGGTGGCGAACGTCGCCGGTTCGCTCCACGCGGACGCGACGTCCTCGTCGTCCCAGACCCGCACCGACCACACGTAGTCCGTGCGCGGCTTCAGCGCGGGCCCGGCGTAGCGGACGTCGACGGACTGCCCGGACCTCACCTTCCGGCTGTCCCACACGTCGGGCGCGGAGAGCCGCCGCTCCGACGTGGCGACCCGGATCTGGTACGCCTTCTGGGTCACTCCGCGGCGGTCGGAGTCGAGCTGCCAGCCCAGGGCGGGGGCGGTCGTCGCGATGCCGAGGGGATCGACGAGCGCGTTGGTCCGCAGCTCGTCGACCACCGGGACGGAGCCGCCCGTGGCGAGCGCCGTCGGTGCGACGGCGCCAGCGGCGCCGGCTGCGATTGGGGAAAGCGCGGGGGAGAGGGCTACGGCGAGGGTGGCCGTGATCAGTCCGGCGATGTGATGACGCACGCGGAACTCCTGAAGTCGAGGAATTGAAACGCTTCAGTGAGTATGGCGCTCGTCACATCCGAACGCAGCGATATGACCGCATCCGGCCACGGCCAACGATTCAATCCACGGGTCAGGGCGTGAGGTCGCCGAGCGAGTCGGCGTCGACGATCCGGTACGCATAGCCCTGCTCGGCCAGGAATCGCTGGCGGTTCTGGGCGAAGTCGGCGTCGATGGTGTCGCGAGAGACGATCGTGTAGAAGTGCGCGGTCTTGTGGCCGTCGCCGGGGCGCAGCAGGCGGCCGAGGCGCTGGGCCTCCTCCTGGCGGGAGCCGTAGGCGCCGGAGACCTGGATCGCGACCTCGGCCGAGGGCAGATCGATGGAGAAGTTGGCGACCTTGGAGACGACCAGCAGGTCGATCTCGCCGGACCGGAAGGCGTCGAAGAGCCGCTGACGTTCCTTGACCGACGTCTTGCCCTCGATCACCGGGGCATCGAGCGAGGCGGCGATCTCGTCGAGCTGCTCGAGATACTGGCCGATCACCAGCGTCGGCTTGCCGGCGTGGGAGGCGACGATCTCCTTGACCACGTCGATCTTGTGGTGGGTGCACGAGGCGATCCGGTAGCGCTCGTCGGGCTCGGCGGTGGCGTAGACGAGCCGTTCGTCTGCGGGCAGGGTCACCCGCACCTCGACGCAGTCCGCCGGGGCGATCCAGCCCTGCGCCTCGATGTCCTTCCAGGGAGCGTCGTAGCGCTTGGGGCCGATCAGCGAGAACACGTCGCCCTCGCGCCCGTCCTCCCGCACCAGCGTCGCGGTCAGGCCGAGGCGGCGGCGCGCCTGCAGGTCGGCGGTCATCCGGAAGATCGGGGCGGGCAGGAGGTGGACCTCGTCGTAGACGACCAGGCCCCAGTCGCGGGCGTCGAGGAGCTCCAGGTGCGGGTAGGCGCCCTTGCGGCGCGTGGTCAGCACCTGGTAGGTGGCGATCGTGACCGGCCGGATCTCCTTGACCGACCCGGAGTACTCGCCGATCTCGTCCGGGGTCAGTGAGGTGCGGCGTACGAGCTCGTCCTTCCACTGCCGTGCGGAGACGGTGTTGGTGACGAGGATCAGCGTGGTCGCCTGGGCGTGCGCCATGGCCGCGGCGCCGACCAGCGTCTTGCCCGCGCCGCAGGGCAGCACGACGACCCCGGAGCCGCCGTGCCAGAACGACTCGGCCGCCTCCGACTGGTAGGGGCGCAACGACCAGTCGGCGGTGTCCAGCGCGATCGGGTGCGCCTCGCCGTCGACGTACCCCGCGTAGTCCTCGGCCGGCCAGCCGAGCTTGAGCAGCGCCTGCTTGAGGTTGCCGCGCTCGGAGGGATGGACGACGACGGTGTCCTCGTCGACCCGCTCGCCCAGCATCCCGGCGACCTTCTTCGCCCGGATCACCTCCTCGAGCACCGCACGGTCGGAGGAGGCCAGCACCAGCCCGTTGACCGGGTTCTTCTCGAGCCGGAGGCGGCCGTAGCGGGCCATCGTCTCGGCGACATCGACCAGCAGGGAGTGGGGGACGGGATAGCGGGAGTACTCCAGCAGCGTGTCCACCACCTGCTCGGCGTCGTGGCCGGCCGCCCGCGCGTTCCACAGCCCCAACGGGGTCAGCCGGTAGGTGTGGATGTGCTCCGGCGACCGCTCCAGCTCGGCGAACGGCGCGATCGCCTTGCGGCACTCACCTGCCCGGGCATGGTCGACCTCGAGCAGCAGCGTCTTGTCCGACTGGACGATCAGGGGGCCGTCGTTCACCGGACCAGCCTACGGGCGGACCCTCGCTGGGGTCGTGAAGCCGAGAGTGACCCAGAGACCACTCTCAGCTTCACGACCCCGGCCGGACGCTCCTGATCCGGGACAGCGCGAAGGAACGTACGTCGTCCTCGACCCGGGCCGCGAGGGAGCCGCCGTCGATGCCCACGGGCTCGACACGGGCCTCACCGGCGACCCCGCGGCCGTCGACGTAGGAGAGCACCACCTGCTCCCCGGCATCGATGGCCTCGTGGAGGATCGCCATCGTGGAGGCCGGCTCGGGCGGGGACGGGCGCGAGGCGGCGGTCTCGTCGCCGGCCTTGATGCGCGCCGCTACCGCGGTCGCGCGCACGGTGAGATGGGCCTCCTGGGCGCCCGCCGGACGCTGCGCGTTGCGGGCCTTGGCGCGCTTGGCGTCGGGTCGCGCGACGTGGACCGACCCGTCGGGCGCCTCGACGACCGGGGCCAGGCCGAGCTCGCGCAGCCGGGGAAGGAGCGAGTCGAGGGCGACGGTGCTGACGACCACGGTCGGGGCCAGCCGCCGCAGCCCGAGCGACTCGGCCGCCGGATGGGCCAGCAGCTCAGCCAGTGCCGCCTCGTCGTCGCTGCGCAGGTAGGCCGCGGCGAACCCGACCCGGATGGTCCCGAAGGTACGCGCGGTGTCGTCGACAAGATAGGTCAGCGCCTGCGGGACCGGGGTGCGGGAGGCGGCGGCGAGGAAGGTGTGGATCTCGGTGGCGGTCCAGCCGCGGTCCATCGCCCGTCGCACGGACTCCTTGGTGAACCGGTAGACCGTCGCCCCGCCGTGGGACTCCACGGTCGCCACGACCGCCAGGGTGCGCGCCAGCGCGGGCTCCAGCGGCCCCGGAGCGACCGCGGTCAGATCGCCCTGCAGCAGCACGTGGTCGACCGGCTCCGGCAGCAGCCCGGCCAGGACCGGGACCGGGTCCTCGCCCGCCACCAACGCCCGCCCGTACGCCGCCAGCCCCCCGAACGCAGTCAGCCCGAGGGTTTCCGCCTCGGTGAGTGTCCAGGCCACCAGCGACTCGCGGGACTCGGTGCGAGTGCGCGGCCGGCGCGGCCGCTCCCAGGCGAGCCGGGCGACGACCGCGGCGGGACCGGTGCCGGCGGCGAGGACCTCACCGTCCGGCATCTCCGCCAGCAGACCCAGCGTCAGCCGGCGCGTCTCCACGGCCGAGGCGCCGGCCAGATCGGGCGCCAGCGCGTTCCACGTCTTCCCGGCCGGGTCGCGCTGACCGACCAGCCCGGGGAGGCGCGGGGAGGCGAGCCAGGCACCGGCCACGTGCGACCAGCGGGCGGCCAGAGGCTGCTGCAGCCACTGGTCGAAGAGCTCGGTCGGCATCCACGACGGGTCACCCTCCTCGTCGGTGCCGAGCGCCAGCAGCCCCGAGGTCCAGGCGACCTCGATCAGCAGCGCCGCGGTGGGCTCGGCGACGTGGAGCCGCTCGGCGGTCGCCTTCAGGTCGCGCACGGTCAGGCCCGTGCCGCCGCGCAGCGACCTCGGCGGCGTGGCGCTCCAGGCGTCGAGGAGCAGCTCGAGGTTGCGTACGAGCTCGAAGGCGGCGCCCGCGGCCGCCCGGTCGACCAGCGACGAGGCCCGCGACGAGGTCGGCAGGGGCGGCGGGACGTCCACCGGGGCCGGCGTGGTCCGCCCGCCGCGCAGCGCGAGCCCGACCTCGCCGGGCAGGATCAGCATGCCGTCCTCCGAGGAGACCAGCAGCCCGTGGGCGATCAGCTCCTCCGCCGGTCCGGCGGCCTCGTCCACCGTGACGCGCGTGCGCGCGCGGGATGAAGATGCCTGCCCGCCGCCGGCGTCGACGGCCTCCAGCATCGCGCGGGCCTCGGCGGAGACAGCGGCCAGGCGGCGTACGGCTTCTTCCTGGTCAGCGGCGAAAGGCTGCAGCCCGGAGGTGCCCGGGGAACCCCGCAGCAGGGCTGCGACCCCGGTCACGGCCCGCAGGCCGCCGAGGGAGTGCCAGACCAGGCCGGTGTCCTCCAGATGAGAAAGTGCCCGTGTCGCGGCGGCCACATCGGCGTTCACCATGGAAGATAAGTGGGCTTTGGTGGTTTGATTCGCGAGGACAACGGCATCGAGCACGATCAGCTCGAGATGGTTAAGGTCATCCAACGCATAGTGCAAGGATGTGCGAGTGGCTGCTCGGGCGGCGAGTTGGCCGGAGTCATGAGGGGACGGCGTGGCGAGATCAGGACGTGCAAGAAGCAGGCGTGTGATGCGCTCTGTAGGCCAAGAGCGCAACTGGTCTGCAAGAGAGCGGAAGCCTGTGTCCATCGGCATCACGCTATCCCGGCAGGCCTAGGAGCGAGATGTCCAGGAAAGTAGTGATCGCGCACGGGGCCGCGACCGATGTCGGCCAGGTGCGGAAGGTCAACGAGGACTCCCATGTGGCCGAGCCACCGGTCTTCGTCGTAGCCGACGGCATGGGCGGCCACGACGGTGGTGACATCGCCAGCGAGATGGTGATCCAGGAGTTCGCCAAGCTCGGCGGCACCCATTACGTGTCCGAGTCCGGCAGCCAGGCGATGGTCGAGGCGCTCCAGGCGGCCCAGGACCGGATCGTGGCCTTCGCGCTCGAGCAGCGCTCGCGCGGGGCCTCGGACTACCAGTCCGGCACGACCTGCGCCGCGGCTCTGATCGCCGACGGCGGAAGCAGCCCGTTGTGGATCCTGCTCAACGTCGGCGACTCGCGCATCTACCGATACTTCGACGGTACGTTGAGCCAGCTCAGCCGCGACCACAGCCTGGTCCAGGAGCTGGTCGACTCCGGGCAGATCACGCCCGAGCAGGCCGAGCACCACCCGGAGCGCAACGTGGTGACCAGGGCGCTGGGCGGCATGGCCCCCGCCGTCCCTGACATCTTCCAGGTGACGCTGCCGGTCGGCGCCCGGCTGATGCTCTGCTCGGACGGCGTGAGCGGAATGATCTCGGATGCTGAGATCGCCGACATCCTCGCCGCGGAGGAGACCGACGCGCGGGACACGGCCGAGAAGCTCGTCGCCGCCGCGGTCGAAGCGGGTGGCCGGGACAACGCCACCGCGATCGTGGTGGATGTGATGGGATTGACCGAGGAAAACCCGTATGACTCGGAGCAACAAAGGGTGAGTATGGAGCAGAAGCTAGGAGTGCTGCCATGAGTGAGTCAGCAACCATCGCAAGCACGTCCTACACGCCGGGCACGTGGTTCGGCATCATCGGTGAGAGCGCCACGGTGCTGCTCCCGCCCTCGGAGAAGAGCCGCGCGGGCGCCCTGTGGGCGCTCGTCGACGACGGCGCCGGGTTCGACGAGGTGCTCGACGCGCTCGTCGCGACCGGGCTGAGCTCGTTGCCGGGCTTCGTCCTCATCGCCGGGGACGTGACGCCTGACGGCGGCAGCGTACGCACGGTCGTGCGCGGTCCTTCCGTGGTCTCGTTCGAGGCCGGCGAGGGTGCCGTCGAGGTCGACGGCTCGTCGTCGAAGACCTGGGTCGAGCGCACCCTCGAGGGCGTCACCCGGATGTCCGTCTCGCTCGGCGAGGAGGGCGCGACCGGTGAGCCGCTGACCGCGCTCGGTGGCCTGCTGCGGGTCTCGGGACTCGAGGTCCCACCGCCGGCCCCGGAGTCCGCCCACGACGACTCGCCGGAGAGCCGCGCCGGTTTCGTACCCGCCCCGGTGGCGGTCGAGGAGGGTTCCGACGACAGCGTCGACGAGCCCGCACCGGCCGACCCGCTCACCGATCCTCTTCCCGAGGAGAGCTACGCCGACTCCGCCGACGACCTCGGCTCCGCCGAGGAGCCGGGTCTCGACGAGGACGAGCCGGCTGCGGCTCCGCCCTCGCTCTCGGTCGTGCCGCCGATCCCGGTCTCGGGTGACCTCCCGGGTCTCGGGGCGGAGTCCGACGCCGAGCCGGAGGCGGACTTCGGTCAGGACTCCGACTACGACGCCGGCTCCGAGCCGGACGAGCCGATCTCGGTCAACCGTGGCGAGGAGTCCGGCGAGGCGTCGGCGCCGCGCCACGACGACCTGACCGAGCCGGCCGAGGCCGAGCAGGCCGAGGCGTTGGAGACGCCGGCCGCGTCCGAGGACGTCGCTGACGAGCAGGGCCTCCCCGAGCCGACCGGCCCCGGCGGCTATGAGGACGACTACGCCAGCGACGAGCACGCCGCTGCCGTGGCCTCGTCCTTCGGGCCGTCCGCGGTCTCCCCGGAGCCCGTCGACCCCGACGTCGCCTCCGACGCCGAGACCGAGGTCCTCCCGGCCGTCGACGAGCAGTCCTACGAGGAGCGGGAGCCCTTCGACGGTCCCGAGTCCTTCGAGGAGCCCGAGTCCGCCCAGGCGCCCGACTTCGGCCCGCCGTCGATGCCGCCCCCGCCGCCGCTGACGACGCCTCCGCCGCCCCCGGTGGACGCTCCGCCGGCTCCCTACGGGGACGCGCCGGCCGAGGGCCTGATCGATGCCGCGCCGATCGACGGCCCGCCGGCCGACGCGCCGGTGACCGAGATCCCGCCCGCACCTCCGGCACCTCCGGCACCTCCGGCGTTCCCGGCCCCGCCCGCGCCGCCGGCCCCGCCCGTGGCGCCGATCCCCGAGGCTCACGACGGCCCGGTCTGGGAGGAGCCCAACCCCGATGAGGACGACCACGACGGTCTGACCCGCATCGGCGTGGGCGAGGACCTGAACGCCGGTCTCGCCGGGATCCCCGGCCAGCCCGAGGCACCCAAGGTGACCGCCTACCCGGTCGCGCGGCTGGAGTTCTCCAGCGGCGACCGCGTCGAGGTCGACCGGGTCGTCCTCGTCGGCCGTGCCCCCGAGGCCAGCCGGTTCACGCCCACCGAGCAGCCGATGCTGGTGACCGTGCCGAGCCCTCACCAGGAGATCTCCTCGACCCACTGCGAGATCCGTCCCGGTGCCGGTGTCGACCACGGCGCTGCGGTGGTCACCGACCTCGGCTCGACCAACGGCACCGTGCTGGTCCAGCCCGGGCTCGGCCCGGAGGACCTGCGTCCTGGCGTACCGGTCCAGCTGATGCCCGGCGCCGTCATCGACCTCGGTGACAGTCTGACGATCCGGGTGACCAACCCGTGACCGAACGGCTTTCGCTCATGTCGCCGCTCTCCTCGGAGGCGGCGGCATGAGCGAGCGCCAGCGAGCGGCAATGGGCCTCAGGTCGTCGCCTCCGTATTCTTTGCTTCTTCCTACGGAGGCGGCGGCATGAGCGTGGCCGGCCTCCAGGCGCCAGCCGTCGAGGCTGCGATCGCGGAGCCGGACCGCCGGTTCTACGCGTTCGCCATCGACCGGGTGATCGCCTGGGCGATCTTCGCCGTGGCGGGATTCGCCGCCTGGCTGATCTTCTTCCGCAACGGAAACCCGCTGCCCGGGATCGGTCTGGTCGCCGGTGTGGTGCTGGTGGTCTGGCTGGTCGGCACCATTCTCACCGGCTCCGGTGGCAAGACCCCGGGGAAGATGGCCCTCGGGCTCCGCGTGGTCAGCGATGACTCCGGATCCGCGGGCCGCCCCATCGGCGTCGGCAAGGCGTTCGTACGCCAGGCCCTCCTCGGTCTCTGCACGATCCCGACGCTCGGCATCGGCGCCGCCACCTTCGCCTGGGTCGCCGCCATGGACGGCCGTGGCCGTCGCCAGGGATGGCATGACCGGCGTGCCGGCTCGGTCGTGGTCGACGTACGTCCTCCGGCGGTCGTCGAGGCCGAGGAAGAGGCGCCGGCGCCGCGCCGCATCGTCAACCTGACCACGATGCGCCTGAAGCAGGCCGAGGCGACGCCGGAGCGCGCCGAGCGGCCGCAGACTCCCGCTGCCCCGACCCAGAGCCCTGCTGCCCAGGCGGCCGCGGCTCAGGCCGTGGCAGAGGCTCAGGCAGCCGCGACCCAGGTCGGTGTGCCGGTCGCTCGTCAGGCTCCGCCGACTCCCGCTCCGCCGGCTCCTCCGGTGCCCCCGGCCCCTCCGGCCGTGCCGCCGACGGCTCAGCCCGCCCCGCCGGTACCTCCGGTGCCCGCGCCGCAGCCCGCGGCAACGGCTCGTTGGCGGGTCACCTTCGACACCGGTCAGAGCTTCGTGGTCGAGGGTCTCGCCATCGTCGGTCGCGGCCCCGAGCCGCGTCCGGGCGAGGAGGTCTCGCACCGGGTGGCGCTCTCCTCGAGCGACATGTCCCTGTCCAAGACCCACGCCCAGTTCCAGGTCGCTGCCGACGGCACTCTCGTGGTCATGGACCGCGGCTCCACCAACGGCACCACCTTGATCCGTCAGGGCGCCGCCCGAGCCCTCGGTGCCCGCCGCCCCGCGGCTCTCATCGACGGCGACAAGGTCAAGTTCGGCGACCGCACCATGGATGTGGTCCGCGAGGCCTGACCGCCGAGGCGTCAGCCCGGTCGGCCGAGGTGGCACAGCAGTGCCATCTCGGCCGACGTACGTGACGGCTCGCCCGACGCGCGTGACGCCTCGGCGAGCGGGTCAGTCGATGGCCTCGAAGGTCTCGGGTCGGTGCTCGAAGCCGAAGCGGTCGGTGGGCCAGAAGACGACGGCGACGCGGCCGACGACGTCGGAGACGGGTACGAAGGCGCTCGAGCAGGCCTTGTCGCCCGACTCCTGACGCTCGGGGCTGCACAGGTGGAACGACGAGTCGGCCGAGTTGGCGCGGTTGTCGCCCATCACGAAGATCCGGCCCTCGGGGACGACGGCCTTCCAGCCCCGGCACCCGCCCTCGACATAGGAGCCGTTGTCCTGCGTCATCGGGCCGTCGCAGGTATCGCTGGAGGCGATGAAGGCGGACTCGTCCAACGGGGTGCCGTTGACGACGACATGACCCGACTCGCAGCACTCCACGGTGTCGCCGGCGACGCCGATGACCCGCTTCACCAGGTGGTCGCCGGTCGGGTAGAGCCCGACCTTGGCGAGCACGGCCCTGAAGCCGGTGGGCGCCGGAGGGACCTCGTCGGCGGAGAGCCAGTCGCCGGGATCGGCGAAGACGACGACGTCACCGCGCTCGGGCGTACCGCCCATCCAGTAGGACGGCTTCTCCACCAGCACCCGGTCGTTGACCTCCAGCCCGGGCCGCATCGACTCGGAGGGGATGTAGAACGCCTGGGCCAGAAATGTCTTGATCACGACCGCGAGCAGGATCGCTGTCACCGCGATGATCACGATCTCGACGAGCGACCCCAGAAACCCCTTCGGCCGCCGGCCAGACCGCGCCGACGCGTCCACCTCTGCCCCCATGCCCCGACCCTATCCAGACGACGGCCGAGGTCCGGCGCTATCCAGAATTCGGGGGCGCGCGGCGTCGCTCCTGCCTTAACGTTTCGTCACTCAGCCGGCTCCGGAGGTGCCATGACCACCGCACTGACAACCCCGACGCAGCGACCTGGCGCGAAGAGCCCCCGGGCGATCGTGATCACCCTGATCCTGGCCGTGATCGCCGCGGTCGTGGTCTGTGTCGTCGGCGGGCTCGGCGTCTTTCGGGCGTCGGCCGAGGCGGAGAGCGCCCGGCAGGCCGAAGCATTCGCCGAGGCCCTACCGGACACCGTCAACCTCGCGGTCAACCTTTCCGTCGAACGCGATGCGGTGGTCGCCGGCGTACCTCCGGTCGTGCTCCGGCCGCTGCAGCAGGCCACGGACGAGTCGGCGCGGGCCTGGCGGACCCGAGCTCAGGAGATGGGCCACAGCGACAAGGATCTCGACGCGACGCTCACCCGGATCACCCAGCGTCTCGGCGACATCGACGAGCTGCGTACGCAGGCACAGGACGATCCCGCCACGGGCTCGAAGCACTACACGACCCTGACGAACGACCTGTTCGGCATCGCCGACGACCTGCCGAACGCGGGCGACGGCCGGACGGCGGCCTCGATCGAGGCGATCGGTCACATGCCCGAGGCGTGGGAGTCGCTGGGGCAGGAGCGCACGATCATGATCGCGGCGCTGACCCACTCGCCGTCGTCCGGCACCAAGCCGATCAGCGACGAGGAGAGAGCCGCGCTCACCGAGGCCGAGGCCCGCTGGCGGCGCTCGCTGGCCGCCTTCTACGAGAAGTCCGCCTCGGACCAGCGTCAGGCGCTCGACAGCCTCACCAACGGCACGGCGACGAAGGGCGCGACCGGCGTGACCGCCCATCAGGCGGTCAACGACGTCATCGCCGGCCGTAGCGCGGCGACCCTGGAGTCCTACACCGCCTCCAGCACCGACTTCATGCGCGGCCTGCAGGAGGTGCTCGTCGCCTCCGCCCAGGACATCCTGGAGGACCAGCGCGCCGCCCGTGATGACGCCGTACGCGCCGCGCTGGTCGGTTTCGTCCTCACGTTCGCCGTGCTGGGTGTCCTCGCGCTGCTCATCGTCGTCCTCGCGGTCGTCCTGGTGATCCTTCGCCGATCGGCCGCCGCGCGTGGAGCGCGCGGATAGGGTCGTGGCGTGTCCGACCTCGACCAACGGCTCAACGCTCTCGAAGCGGATCTCAGGACTCGGGGGAGCGTGCTGGTCGCCTTCTCCGGCGGCGCCGACAGCGCCTTCCTCCTGGCGGCCGCGACCAAGGCTCTGACCAGCGACAACGTCGCCGCCGCGACCGGCTACTCACACAGCCTCCCGATCGCCGAGAGGGACCCGGCCGCCGACTTCGCCAGGAGCCTGGGCGTACGCCTCATCACCCCGCAGACCCACGAGATGGAGCGGGAGGGCTACCGGGCCAACGGCACCGACCGGTGCTTCTTCTGCAAGGCGGAGCTGCTCGACACCCTCACCCCGCTGGCCCGCGAGCTCGGCTTGGCCCATGTGGCCACCGGCACCAACGCCGACGACGCGATCGAGGGGCTCAACGGCCTTCGGCCCGGCATCCGCGCGGCCGCCGAGCGTGGCGCGATCACCCCGCTCAAGGACGCCGGCCTGACCAAGGCCCAGATCCGCGAGGCCTCGCGCCGCTGGGGCCTGCCGACCTGGGACAAGCCGGCCGCGGCCTGTCTCTCCAGCCGGATCGCCTACGGCCTCGAGGTCACTCCGCGCCGGCTCGCGCGCGTGGAGCGTGCAGAGCAAGGCGTACGCCGCGTCCTGGCCGCGCGCGGCCACGACGCGGCCCGGGTGGATCTGCGCGTGCGCGACCACGGGGAGAAGGCCACCGTGGAGCTGTCCGCTACCCTCCTGCCTCTCGACCCCCATCAGGCTGACGAGGTGCTCAGGACCGTGACAGACGCAGGATTCCCCGCCGCGGAGATCGACCCACGGGGCTTCCGCTCCGGATCGATGAACCAGGTCCCGAAGGCCGCGAGGTGAGGGAGTTCTGGGACACGATCACCGCGACCCAGACCGTCCCTGACGCACCGTGGCTGATCGGCGCCGGATTCGTCGCCCTCGCGCTCGTGGTGTGGCGTACGTCCTGGCGCACCGTACGTCTCGGCGTGACCGTCGTCCACGAGGCCGGGCACGCGGTCGTCGCGGTCCTGGTGGGAAGGCGCCTGTCCGGGATCAAGCTCCACTCCGACACCTCGGGCGTCACCCTCTCCCGCGGCAAGCCGTCCGGGCCGGGGATGGTGGCGATGCTCGCCGCCGGCTATCTCGCCCCGGCTCTCCTCGGACTGCTCAGCGCGACGATGCTCGCCGCCGGGCACGCCCTGGGGCTGCTGTGGCTCCTGGTGGCGGCGATGCTGGTGCTGCTGGTGTGGGTACGCAACGGCTACGGTCTCGTCGTCCTGCTGGTGCTCGGCGCGGCGCTGGGTGCGATCAGCTGGTACGCCGACGACCGCATCCAGACCACCGCGGCCACCCTGGTGACCTGGCTGCTCCTGCTCGCCTCACCGCGGCCGCTCCTGGAGCTGCTCGGCCGCGGCGAGCGCGGCCGCCGCGGCTCCGACCCCGACCAGCTCGCCGGTCTGACCGGCATCCCGTCGGTGCTCTGGATCCTCGTGCTGCTGGCCGTCAACGTCGCCGGCCTGGTGGTCGGCGTGCAGACCCTGATCCCCGACCTCAGCTGGATCTAGAGGATCTAGAGCTCGAACTCGTCGGCGATCTGGCGCAGCGCGGGGGAGACCTTCTTGGCCAGCTCGCGCGTGGGCGGGCGGCCCTGGGCGTAGCCGTCACGGATGTCGTCGAGGAGCTTGATCACGTTCTCGACGATCAGCTCCATCTCCTCGGGCTTGCGGCGCTTGGCGGCGCGCTGGCGCCCGGAGACGGAGGGGGAGCGCTCGAGGACGGTCACCGAGAGCGCCTGCTCGCCGCGGCGCCCCTGGGCGATCCCGAACTCCACCCGGGTGCCGGCCTTCAAGGTCTTGGCAGCGCCCTCGGGGAGCGCGTCGGCGTGGACGTACACGTCCGGACCGTCGTCCTGCGACAGAAATCCGAAGCCCTTGGTGGCGTCGAACCACTTGACCTTGCCAGTAGGCACGGCAGCTTGCCCCTTCCTCGCGCATCAGCGCTTCAAACGTACGTCGTCCGGCGACTGTGACGGCCGACTCCGGAGAGCCTAGTCCTCAGCGCCGAGCGATGCGTGAGGTATTCCCCTCCCCGGGCATCGTCGGGCTCCGGCAGACCCCGACCGACGTCCACGGTCGGCTCGGCGCCTCGTGCCTCCTGCGGGTGGGGCATATACTCCCGCCTACCCCTCCATAGATTTGCAAATGATTTCGTACACCATTGGTAATCGAGACCACTTATGACGTAAGTTTGCGTCGCCAAAGACTGCAGACAGGTACGCCCGGGTGCCAGCAGACTTCGCGGCGGGGGACTGGGGTGTGTGCCACAGACGGTGCACGCCTCTCGGGAATGATGTGACATGGCCACGAGAGGGAGTAATGGCCGAGCCATACGCAAGCACAACCCACCGTCCGGAACGTAAGCCCTGGCAGGGAATTCGAGCGCGCCTCATCTTCGTGCTGCTCATCCCGACCATCGCGGCGATGGTGTTCGGCGGGTTGAGCATTTCGCGCGCCCTCTCAGCCCAGGCGGAAGCACGCCAGGCCGAGACCGTCGCCCAGGCGCTGCCTGACACCTACAACCTCGCGATCAACATCCTGTTCGAGCGTGACGGTGCGCTCGCGGGCGTGCCCGAGGTCGTCATGCGGCCGCTGCAGCAGACGACCGACGAGTCGATCGAGGCCTGGAGTGCCAAGGCGAAGGAGATCGACGCCGGCGACGACAAGGACCTCGAGAACAGCATCGTCGAGATCCAGCAGGCGCTGAACGGCATCGACGACCTGCGTGCGCAGATCCAGGAGCGGGACACCCAGGTCGAGGCCCAGCTGGCCTACACGACCGTGATGAACAACCTCTTCGGGATCTCGGCGCAGATGCCGACCCTGGAGAACGACGAGGTCTTCTCCAAGATCGCCGCGATCAGCAACGTGCGTCCCGCCTCGGAGGCCATGGGCACCGAGCGCGTGATCATGATGGAGGCGCTGAGCAAGAAGGCGGCGGCCGAGAAGAAGGGCGAGGTCAACCCCGACGTCCTCACCGACGAGCAGTTCGCCGAGCTCGCTCGCGCCGAGGCCAAGTGGCGCCTGTCCACCTCGGACTACTACCTCAAGACGTCCGACGAGATCCGCCAGATGCTCGACGAGCTGACCAACGAGACCACCACCGACGGCTCGATCGGGGCTCCCGCCCACCGGGTCGTCAACCAGGTCATCTCCAGCGGCAGCATGGACCGGATCAAGATGACCCCGGACCAGTACACCGGCGCCAGCACGGAGTTCATCCGTGGCCTGCAGAAGATGATCGTCGCGACCGCACAGGAGATCAGCGACGACGTCGAGCAGATCAAGGACGACGCGACCCGCGACGCCATCATCATCGGCCTCCTCGTCCTGGGCGTCCTGATCTTCGCCCTCGCGGTCGGTCTGGTCGCGGCCCGCTCGATCCTGTCGCCGCTGAGCCAGCTGCGTCGTCTGGCCTACAACCTGGCCAACCACGACCTGCCCGAGCGAGTCGCCTACATGAACCAGGCCGAGGGCCCGGTCGATACGCACGTGGAGCCTCTGGACATCGCGCGCCGTGACGAGATCGGTGACGTCGCGGACGCGTTCGACGCGGTTCACGTCGAGGCGATCCGACTGGCCGGCGAGCAGGCCGAGCTGCGTACGAACGTCGACAAGATGTTCATGAACCTCTCCCGCCGTTCGCAGAGCCTGGTCGAGCGTCAGCTCCAGCTCATCGACCAGCTCGAGGCCAACGAGCAGGACCCGGACGACCTCGCGAACCTGTTCCGCCTGGACCACCTCGCCACCCGAATGCGCCGCAACGACGAGTCGCTGCTGGTTCTCGCCGGCGGCGAGATCGGCCACGCGGCCCGTGGCCCGGTGCCGGTCCTCGACGTGCTCCGTGCCGCGGCCTCCGAGATCGAGCAGTTCGCCCGGGTCGACATCGACTCCGAGGAGAACGCCGAGTTCGAGGGCGCGATCGCGGGTGACCTCGTGCACCTGCTCGCGGAGCTGATCGAGAACGCCACCAACTTCTCCCCGCCGGACACCGCGGTCACGATCCGCACCTTCCGCGCCGGCCCCGCCGCGCCGCTGCTGGTCGAGATCGAGGACCTCGGTATCGGCATGACGCCGGAGGAGCTCGACGCGGCCAACATGAAGCTGCGCCGTGCGACCGGCCTCGACGCCGACGTCGCCCGGATGATGGGTCTGGTCGTGGTCGCGCGCCTGGCGGCGCGTCACGGTCTCTACATCGAGCTCGTTCCCAACCGCCCCCGCGGTGTGGTCGCGCGCGTCGAGATGCCGGTGACCACGATCGTGGGCGCTCACGCCGAGACCCCGTCCGGCCAGCAGCAGGGCTTCGACGCCTACGCCTTCCAGCAGGGTGGCTACGGCCAGCAGACCGGCGCCTACCCGGTCACCGGCGAGCTCCCCTACGAGATGCAGTACGGGATGCCCGCCTACGACGCCCAGCCGTACGCCGGTGGCAACCCCTACGACGTGCCGGTCGGTGCCCTGCCGGCCCCCGAGGCACCCGCGGCTTCCGCCGCGGCACCCCCGGCGCTGCCGAGCCGTACGCCCGGTGCCTCCAACCACCCCAACCTGTCCAACAACGGTTCGTCGGTCTTCCCGCAGCAGGGTGCCAACGGTCAGTCGGGCCAGCACAACGGCTTCGGTCAGACCGGGCCGCAGACGGGCCAGCAGCCCGCCTACGGTGGCGTTCCGCCGATGCCGGGTGACCCGGGCTTCGAGGAGCCGACCGCGCGCACGGGCAGCTTCCCGGCGCAGCCGCAGCAGTTCAGCGGCAGCCAGCCCCAGTTCGGTGGCGACCCGTTCGGTGATCCTTACGGCGCCAACCAGCCGCCCGCTCCGCAGAGCCCCAGCGGCCAGCAGCAGAGCTTCCTGTCCAACATGCTGCCGGTTCGCAAGGCCGAGGACCTGGCCGCGCGGTTCCCGGACGGTCGCTTCGACCCGAGCACCGACGCCGGTGACCTGCCGCGTCGCGATCCGGGTGCCCAGGGCGGCAGCCCGTTCGGCACCGACACCGGCACCTTCCGCACCTTCGAGCGCCCCGCCGAGCGCACCACGCCGCGTACGCCTCCGCCGGGCTTCGGCCCCGACGACGACCCGTTCGGTCCCGCTGGTGACGCGATCGCGCCGGGCGCGATGGGCCCGCTGGCTCCGGAGCCGACCAACTCGCCGAACCCGCTCGACTCGACCACCGAGGTCCCGATCCTCGATGACGAGGGCAGCTCGATCTTCGACGATCTCCAGTCGGAGTGGTTCACCCGTCGTCGCCCGCTCGGTGCTCGCCGGGCGATGGAGGCCAAGGGTGACCCGCTCAGCGACCCGATCGCCGGTCCGGCCGCCAAGACCGGTGCGGCGCCCCAGCCCGGCAGCGCCGGCGCGGCGTCCGCCCCCGCGGGCGACTCCGCCGACGAGTCGGCCGCCCGGGAAGACGAGCCGATGCCGGTGAGCTGGTCCTCGCCGGGTGATGAGGGCTGGCGCCGGGCGCAGGAGCTGGAGCAGCTGCAGGAGATGGAGCCCGCGACGGTCACCCAGGGTGGACTCCCTGTTCGCGTCCCGGGTCAGAACCTGATCCCAGGAGCTGCCCCATCGGTCACACCACCGTCATCAGGTCCGCGTAACATGGACGCGCGCCGCACCCGTGGCATGTCCAGCTTCCAGAAGGGCGTCAGCCGCGCCCGCAACAATCCCGCTGAGGCGGAAAGCAACCCCGAAGGTGAGGAGCAGCAGTGACAACGGCCCCCGCAGGACTGGACTGGCTCGTCGACAGCCTGACCCAGCGCACCCCTGACATCGCTCACGCGATCTTGGTGTCGGCTGATGGCATGCCGATGGCCAGCTCCGTCGACTTCCCCCCGGACCGGGCCGACCAGCTCTCGGCGATCGCCTCCGGTCTCACCAGTCTTACCCAGGGAGCCGCTCGGTGCTTCGCCGCGGGTAATGTCCAGCAGATGGTCATCGAGATGGACGGTGGCTATCTGGTCCTCATGGCGGTTGGTGAGGGCTCCAGCCTCGCTGCCCTCGCCGCCCCGACTGCGATCTGGGACAGGTTGGCTACCAGATGCAGCTGTTGATCTCGCGTGTTGCCACCGCCCTCACCCCCGATACCAGAACCGGCGCCTGATGCGCGCCCGAGCTTAGGACCGAGATCGTGAGCAACCACGCCTCCGAACCGCCGCCGCTTGTCAGGCCGTACGCCCTGACTCGTGGCCGCACGCAACCCAAGCGCGTCTTCCCGATGGAAGCCCTGGTGATCACCGACCGCTACGTGATCGACGGCTACGTCCGGTCGCCAGAGGAGCGGACGATCGCGGAGCTCTGCCGCGAGAGCCGCTCCGTCGCCGAGGTTGCGGCGCTCATCCGGGTGCCCCTGGGTGTTGCCCGAGTCCTGATCGGTGACCTTGCGGAGCGCGGCGTGGTGCAGGTGCACGCCAGCAAGGTCCCGGACGCCCCGGACACCGCTCTCCTCGAGCGCGTGCTGTCCGGCCTGAGGAAGCTTTGACAGGAGTAATGCAGTGACCACCGACTCCAAGCAGGCGACGATGTCTGCGAAGATCGTCATCGCCGGCGGGTTCGGCGTTGGTAAGACGACCTTCGTGGGCTCCGTCTCGGAGATCGTCCCCCTGACGACCGAGGCCGTGATGACGCAGGCGACCGCCGGCGTCGACGACCTCTCCGCAGTCCCCAACAAGAAGACGACCACGGTCGCGATGGACTTCGGTCGAGTCTCCCTCGACTCCGACCTGATCCTCTACCTGTTCGGGACGCCGGGTCAGAACCGCTTCTGGTTCATGTGGGACGACCTGACCCAGGGTGCCATCGGCGCTGTGGTGCTCATCGACACCCGTCGTCTCGCCGACTCCTTCGGTGCGATCGACTACTTCGAGTCCCGCAACGTGCCGTTCGTCGTGGCTCACAACGTCTTCGGCGCCAACCAGGCCTACAAGCCGGAGCAGATCCGCGAGGCCCTGGCTCTGCGCCCGGACATCCCGATCGTCACCTGTGACGCCCGGGACCGCCAGTCGACCAAGGCGACGCTGATCTCGCTCGTCGAGTACGTCCTCTCCATGGTTTCCACGCGCGCGCTCCAGTAGCCGTGCAGACGCCGACACCCGCCGGAGCCGAGCTCCGGCGGGTGTCAGCGTTTCAAGGGGTGCCGTGACTGTGCAGTAGAGGCGTACGTCTGGGAGGATCACGCGTTGTGCTGAAGTTCAGGTTGTGGTGGCGCAAGGTGACCCCGAAGTGGCACCTGAGGCGCCTGTGGGCGAAGATGTGGTCCGTGATCACGACCCCGTACGCCGATGCGACGGCCGTCGCTGCCGTCGACGAGGCCCGCGCCGCGCTCCTGTCCGACGTGCCAGCCGCTGACGTCGGAGAACACCTCGGCCATGTGGTCGAGAAGAGTGCCGGTCCGGGCGTCGTGACCCACCTGTTCGCCTGCACCCGCAAGGGCTACGTCGGGTGGCACTGGTCGGTCACGCTCGTCACCGTGCCCACGCTCGACGGACCCGGTTTCGGTGTGGATGCCCCGGTGACCGTCAACGAGGTCGTCCTCGTTCCCGGCGACGCGGCGATCGTCGCGCCCGCCTGGGTGCCCTACCGCGACCGGATCAAGCCCGGCGACCTCTCACCCGGTGACCTGCTCCCGGTCGAGGACGACGACGAACGCCTGGTCCCGACGTACGCCTTCGGTGACGACCCGCTCGACGCCGACGAGAAGGCGCAGGTGCGCGAGGTCGCCAAGGATCTCGGCCTCGGCCGTGTCCGGACCCTGTCCACCACCGGCTTCGACGCCGCCGCCGAGCGTTGGTACGCCGGTGACGGCGGCCCCGACGCGCCGCTCGCGCAGGCCGCCCCCGACCAGTGCCACAGCTGCGGCTTCCTGGTCCGGCTGACCGGTCACCTGGCCTCGAGCTTCGGTGTCTGCGCCAACGGCGACGCCAACGACGACGGCAAGGTGGTCAGTCTCAACCACGGGTGCGGTGCGCACTCCGAGGTCCGGCTGGCGAAGAAGCACGAGCCGCAGCCGCTGCCGGAGCCGGTCTTCGACACGCTCAGCGACGACGCCGAGACCTTCTGACCGACCGCGCTGGCACCAGCTAGTCGAGGCCCTCGGCGTGGAGCCGGCGGGCCTTGCGGCGGCGGGTCAGCTCGATCCCGATGGCGCCGATGCCGAAGGCGGCCAAGCAGGTCCAGATCCACCACGTCCAGCCTCGGTCGTTGAGCAGGCCCCAGAAGGGGAGCAGGGCCACGAACCCGACCAGCCAGCCGAGGGTGCTGAGCTCGAAGGCGCGGATGCCGTCCTCGTCGACGAGCTCGATCTTCGGCTCGGGGCGGGCCACGGGCGGCTCCTCGACGGGCGGCTCGTCATAGCCGTAGTCCTGCGTGTAGCCGCCGTCCGCGGGGTAGTAGTCACCCTCGTACCCGTCGTACTGCTGCTCCGGGTAGCTGCCGGAGTAGTCGTCATCCCGGTACTGGTCACTCATGGCCCCCAATCTATCGGGGGCTAGTCTGGAGACGCTGAGCCCCTGCGTACGACTCGACGACCTGGAGGTCCTGATGGCTTCGCTCCGCTGCCCCTGCGGCACCAACTTCCGCACCGAGACCGACGACGAGCTGGTCGAGCAGGTGCAAGAGCACCTCGCCGAGGCTCACCCCGGTCGCACCTACAGCCGCGACGACATCCTGATGCTCGCGGCGATGTCCTGACCTGCGTGACGGCGCCCTCGACGGGGCGCCGCCTCTTTCCGGAATAGTTAGCGCCGGTAAGCAGTTATGCTTACCGACATGCCTACCGCACAGCCCGTATCCGCGCCCGACGCGGCCTCCGACATCCCCGAGGTCGCCTCGTTGCTGCGCACCTCTGTCATGCGGATGCGCCGCCGCCTGGCCAACGAGCGCCACCCCGACAACGACCTCTCCCTGGGGTCGATGGCGGTGCTCGGGGCGTTGTACGCATGCGACGAGATGACCCTCGGCGCCCTCGCCGGACGCGAGCGCGTCCAGCCGCCGAGCATGACCAGGATGGTCAACTTCCTCGAGGAGGGTGGCTACGTCGTCCGCCGCCAGGGCGAGACCGACCGCCGCCAGGTGCTGGTCTCGATCACCGACAAGGGCCGCCGGACCGTACGCAAGGACCGGCTCAGCCGGGATGCCTGGCTGGCCCAGCAGCTCGTCGACCTCGATGCGGACGAGCTCGCCGCCCTCCGCACAGCCGCTTCGATCATGGAGAGAATAGCCACCAGTTGAGTCCCACGTTCCGTTCCCTTCGCAGCCACAACTACCGCCTCTACCTAGCCGGCAGTGTCGTCTCCAACGTCGGCACCTGGATGCAACGCATCGCCCAGGACTGGCTGGTCCTGAGCCTGGGCGGCGGGGGAGCGGCACTCGGTGTCACCACCGGCCTGCAGTTCCTGCCCATCCTCCTGCTCAGCCCCTACGCCGGCGTCATCGCCGACCGCTTCCCGAAGCGCCGCCTGCTGCAGGCGGCCCAGGGCTGGATGGCCCTGATGTCGCTGCTCCTCGGCGTGCTCGCGGTCAGCGGCCACGCCGAGGTCTGGATGGTCTACGTGATCGCCTTCCTCTTCGGCACGGGCGCAGCCTTCGACGGGCCCGGCCGCCAGTCGTTCGTCTCGGAGATGGTCCACCCCGACGACCTGACCAACGCCGTCGGTCTCAACTCCGCCTCCTTCAACCTCGCCCGCCTGGTCGGCCCGGCGCTGGCCGGTGTCCTCATCGGCTGGCTGGGCAGCGGCCCCGAGGCGACCGGGTGGGTCATCCTCGTCAACGCGGTCTCCTACCTCGCCGTGATCGGTCAGCTGCAGCGGATGAACACCGCCGAGCTGCACTCGCCGGAGCCGGCCGCCCGGCGGCGCGGGATGCTGCGTGAGGGCATCGGCTACATCCGTACGCAGCCCAAGATGCTGATGGTCCTCGTCATCGTCTTCTTCGTCGGCACGTTCGGTGCGAACTTCCCGATCACCTCGGCGCTGATGGCGACCGAGGAGTTCGGCAAGGGCGCCAGCGAGTACGGCCTGCTCGGCACCGTCCTCGCGATCGGCTCGCTCTCCGGCGCCCTGCTCGGCGCCCGCCGCACCCGGATCCCGCTCAGGCTGATCGTGGTGGCGGCGACCGGGTTCGGGCTGTCCATCATCGTGTCCGGGCTGATGCCGACGTACGCTCTCTTCGCCCTGGTCTGCCCGATCCTCGGCTTCTTCACGATCACCACGCTGAACACGTGCAACGCCACCATGCAGACCGAGGCGGCTCCGGAGTTCCGGGGCCGGGTGATGGCGATCTACATGACCGTCCTGATGGGCGGCACCCCGCTGGGCGCCCCGCTCATCGGCCTCATCGGCGAGCACTTCGGCGCCCGCACGACCCTGTACGCGTGTGGCGCTCTTGTCCTCTTCGGTACGCTTGCGGGGGTGCTGCTCCTAGCAGCGCTCCGAGGTGGTATCCGGGCCGTTTTGACCCCCTCTCAAGCCGCCGGGTAGCCTCTGAAGCGTGTCTGGGACAACCAGGCCGTCGCGCGTGCCCGGAACAAGTTCGAGAAAAGGGTCTCGGACCCGGGTTCGGCGCCCTCAGTACGGGGATTCGGTTCGAAAGATCCGCAACGTGTGCGTTGAGGTAAGGGCGACACGCCCGACCTCGGGGGCGAGGCGGGACCAGTTGGTATCGCACCACCTGGACGCACAACATTGGATCCTTCGCGGCAGAGCGCCGTGTTGTGAGAGCAGAAAAGAAGGGGAACCACCGAGGTGCCCACCATCAACCAGCTGGTCCGCAAGGGCCGCGAGGACAAGGCGACGAAGTCGAAGACGCCTGCCCTCAAGGGATCGCCGCAGCGCCGTGGCGTCTGCACGCGCGTCTACACCACCACCCCGAAGAAGCCGAACTCCGCCCTCCGGAAGGTCGCCCGTGTGCGCCTCTCCTCCGGCGTCGAGGTCACCGCTTACATCCCGGGTGTGGGCCACAACCTTCAGGAGCACTCCATCGTGCTCGTCCGCGGCGGTCGTGTGAAGGACCTCCCCGGTGTTCGTTACAAGATCATTCGCGGCTCGCTCGACACCCAGGGCGTGAAGAACCGCAAGCAGGCCCGGAGCCGCTACGGCGCCAAGAAGGAGAAGTGAGATGCCTCGTAAGGGTCCCGCTCCCAAGCGTCCGCTCGTCGTCGACCCCGTCTACGGCTCGCAGCTCGTAACCCAGCTCGTCAGCAAGGTCCTCCAGGACGGCAAGAAGCAGGTCGCGCAGCGCATCGTCTACACCGCCCTCGAGGGTTGCCGCGAGAAGACCGGCACCGACCCCGTGGTGACGCTCAAGCGCGCCATGGACAACGTGAAGCCGGCCATCGAGGTCAAGTCCCGCCGCGTCGGTGGCGCGACCTACCAGGTTCCGGTCGAGGTCAAGGGCACGCGTGGCACCACGCTCGCGCTGCGCTGGCTCGTCGGCTACGCCCAGGACCGTCGTGAGAAGACGATGGCCGAGCGCCTGATGAACGAGATCCTCGACGCGAGCAACGGCCTCGGCGCCGCTGTGAAGAAGCGCGAGGACACCCACAAGATGGCCGAGTCCAACAAGGCCTTCGCGCACTACCGCTGGTGACGTACGGCGGGGTGCCTGCACATCAAGGCGGGCACCCCGCCCGTCCAGACCGAAGACAATCTCTTTAAGGAACGCTGAAGACAGTGGCCGTCGACATCACCACGGACCTCAATGTGGTCCGCAACATCGGCATCATGGCGCACATCGATGCCGGTAAGACCACCACCACCGAGCGCATCCTGTTCTACACCGGTATCTCCTACAAGATCGGTGAGGTCCACGAGGGCGCAGCCACGATGGACTGGATGGAGCAGGAGCAGGAGCGCGGCATCACGATCACGTCTGCCGCGACGACCTGCTGGTGGAAGGACCACCAGATCAACATCATCGACACCCCGGGGCACGTCGAC
Source organism: Nocardioides luteus (assembly GCF_000960475.2). Taxonomy (GTDB): domain Bacteria; phylum Actinomycetota; class Actinomycetes; order Propionibacteriales; family Nocardioidaceae; genus Nocardioides; species Nocardioides luteus_A. The sequence goes on from NZ_JZDQ02000032.1 coordinate 39,603, forward strand.
TTCACCGTCGAGGTGGAGCGCTCGCTGCGCGTCCTGGACGGTGCTGTCGCCGTCTTCGACGGTGTCGCCGGTGTCGAGCCGCAGTCGCAGACCGTGTGGCGTCAGGCGAACAAGTACTCCGTCCCGCGGATGTGCTTCGTCAACAAGCTCGACCGCACCGGTGCCGACTTCTACATGGTCGTCGACTCGATCGTCGACAAGCTCCACGCCACCCCGCTGGTGCTGCAGCTGCCGATCGGTGCCGAGTCCGACTTCATCGGCGTCGTCGACCTGATCGAGATGAACGCCAAGGTCTGGCGCGGCGAGACCCAGCAGGGCGAGGACTACGTCATCGAGTCCATCCCCGCTGACATGGCCGACAAGGCCGCCGAGTGGCGCGAGAAGCTCGTCGAGACCCTCGCCGAGGCCGACGACGACATCATGGAGGTCTACCTCGAGGAGGGCGACGTCTTCGACGTTCCCACCCTGAAGGCCGCCATCCGTCGCGCGACCCTCGCCGACAAGCTCAACCCGATCCTCACCGGCACCGCGTTCAAGAACAAGGGCGTCCAGCCCCTGCTCGACGCGATCGTCGACTACCTGCCCTCGCCCATCGATGTCGAGTCGATCATCGGCCACGACGTCAAGGACGAGGAGGTCGAGGTCTCCCGCAAGCCTTCCGAGGACGAGCCGTTCTCCGGTCTGGTCTTCAAGATCGCCTCCGACCCGCACCTGGGCAAGCTGTTCTACCTGCGCGTCTACTCCGGCAAGGTCGAGGCGGGTGCGACCGTGGTCAACCCGATCAACGGCCGCAAGGAGCGCATTGGCAAGATCTACCAGATGCACGCGAACAAGCGTGAGGAGATCAACTCGGTGGGCGCCGGCCAGATCGTGGCCGTCATGGGTCTGAAGGACACCAAGACCGGTCACACCCTGTGCGACCCGGCCAACCCGGTCGTCCTCGAGTCGATGAGCTTCCCGGCCCCCGTGATCGAGGTCGCCATCGAGCCGAAGACCAAGGGTGACCAGCAGAAGCTCGGTACGGCGATTCAGCGCCTCACCGAGGAGGACCCGACCTTCACGGTCAAGACCGACGAGCAGACCGGCCAGACCATCATCGCTGGTATGGGCGAGCTCCACCTCGAGGTCTTCGTCGACCGGATGAAGCGCGAGTTCAAGGTCGAGGCCACCGTCGGCAAGCCGCAGGTCGCCTACCGCGAGACGCTTCGCAAGAAGGTCGAGAACCACAGCTACACCCACAAGAAGCAGACCGGTGGTTCGGGTCAGTTCGCGAAGGTCGTCATCTCCGTCGAGCCCAACATCGACGAGGAGACCGGCCAGGGCGCTGGCTACGAGTTCGTCAACAACGTCACCGGTGGTCGCGTCCCGAAGGAATACATCCCTTCGGTCGACCAGGGTGCTCAGGACGCCATGGAGTTCGGTATTCTCGCCGGCTTCCCCATGGTCGATGTGAAGGTCTCGCTCGAGGACGGCGCCTACCACGACGTCGACTCCTCCGAGCTCGCCTTCAAGATCGCCGGCAACCAGGCCTTCAAGGAGGCCGCCCGCATGGCGAAGGCCGTCCTGCTGGAGCCGATGTTCGCCGTCGAGGTCACGACCCCCGAGTCGTTCCTCGGCACCGTTATCGGTGACATCAACTCCCGTCGCGGCCAGGTGTCTTCGCAGGAGGAGCGTCACGGCGACATGGTCGTCCAGGCTCTCGTCCCGCTGTCCGAGATGTTCGGGTACGTCGGTGACCTCCGGTCCAAGACCAGTGGTCAGGCGTCGTACTCGATGGAGTTCGACTCGTACGCCGAGGTTCCCACGAACGTCGCCGACGAGATCATCAAGAAGGCCCGTGGCGAGTGACCTTCGGGTCACCCGTCCAGGGACTTCGGCAGCAACACCACTCAGTACGAGTCAGTAAGAAAATCACACCAGGAGGAGCCCACAGTGGCTAAGGCGAAGTTCGAGCGGACCAAGCCGCACGTCAACATCGGTACCATCGGTCACATCGACCACGGTAAGACCACTCTTACCGCGGCGATCTCGAAGGTGCTGCACGCGAAGTACCCGGACCTGAACCCGGAGTTCGCGTTCGAGGACATCGACAAGGCTCCCGAGGAGCGCCAGCGCGGGATCACGATCTCGATCGCGCACATCGAGTACCAGACCGAGTCGCGTCACTACGCCCACGTCGACTGCCCGGGTCACGCGGACTACATCAAGAACATGATCACCGGTGCCGCGCAGATGGACGGCGCGATCCTCGTGGTCGCCGCCACCGACGGCCCGATGCCGCAGACCAAGGAGCACGTGCTCCTGGCCCGCCAGGTCGGCGTGCCGTCGATCGTCGTCGCGCTCAACAAGTGCGACATGGTCGACGACGAGGAGCTCATCGAGCTCGTCGAGATGGAGGTGCGCGAGCTCCTCAGCGAGTACGAGTTCCCGGGTGACGACATCCCGGTCGTGCGCGTTGCCGCTTTCCCCGCCCTCCAGGGCGAGCAGAAGTGGATGGACTCGGTTGCCGAGCTCATGCAGGCCGTCGACGACTACATCCCGACCCCGGCTCGTGAGACCGACAAGCCGTTCCTGATGCCCGTTGAGGACGTCTTCACGATCACCGGTCGTGGCACCGTCATCACCGGTCGTATCGAGCGCGGCGTCGTCAAGGTCGGCGAGGAGGTCGAGATCGTCGGCATCCGCGAGACCTCTCAGAAGACCACCGTCACCGGTGTCGAGATGTTCCGCAAGCTGCTCGACGAGGGCCAGGCCGGTGAGAACGTCGGTCTGCTCCTCCGTGGCACCAAGCGCGAGGACGTCGAGCGCGGCATGGTTGTCATCAAGCCGGGCACCACCACCCCGCACACCAACTTCGAGGGCTCTGTCTACATCCTCTCGAAGGAGGAGGGTGGCCGTCACACCCCGTTCTTCAACAACTACCGTCCGCAGTTCTACTTCCGGACCACGGACGTGACCGGCGTTGTGACCCTCCCGGAGGGCACCGAGATGGTCATGCCGGGTGACAACACCGAGATGTCGGTCGAGCTCATCCAGCCCATCGCGATGGACGAGGGTCTGAAGTTCGCTATCCGTGAGGGCGGTCGCACCGTCGGCGCGGGTCGCGTCACCAAGATCATCAAGTGATCGTCTGATCCACAGTGAAGGGCCCCCGGAGCCGCAAGGCGAAGGGGGTCCTTTGCTGTGGTCAAGCGATCGAACGAGCGCTGACTCGGCGCAAACGGACCGGAGCGAAGCGAGGACCGGATTGCGCCGCGTCGGCGCGGGCACCAGATCAAGGCAAGAAGAGATGACAGAGCCAAACCACCCAGTCCGCCCCGCAAGACCCCACCAGAAGCTGCTCGATGACGGCCGCACGGTGAGAGAGGTCCTCACCTACACCCGTCGAGGCAGCCGCCTGGACACCAAGCAGCAGAAGGCCTGGGACGCGTACGCCGCCGAGTGGGTGATCCCGGACGAGGCGGTCGACGAGCCGGGCTTCTCGCTGGAGAGCTGGTTCGGTCGCAAGGGTCCGCTGATCGTCGACATCGGCGGCGGCGTGGGAGAGGCGACCGCGGTGCTGGCGGCCAACCGTCCCGACGCGAACATCCTGGCGCTGGAGGTGTGGCGGCCCGGTGTCGCCGAGAGCCTCGGCCGGGTGGGCACCGCGGGTGCGACGAACGTGCGCTTCTGCAGCGTGGACGCCCTCTGGATGCTCGAGAACATCGTCGCGCCGGAGTCGGTCAGCGAGATCTGGACGTTCTTCCCCGACCCGTGGCACAAGACCCGCCACCACAAGCGGCGCCTGGTCACCACGACCAACGCACGGATGATCGCGGAGCGGCTCGCCCCCGGCGGGACCTGGCGGTTGGCGACCGACTGGGTCGCGTACGCCGAGCAGATGGTCGAGGTCCTCGACGCCGAGCCGCTGCTGAGCGGCGGGGTGGTCGACCGCTGGGACGAGCGCCCGGTGACCAAGTTCGAGCGCAAGGGTCTGGCCAAGGACCGGGTCATCACCGACCTGCTCTACCGCCGGGTCTGACCGCGGCGCCCGGCGTCACTCGTACTCGAACCCTTCCATGTCCTCCGGCTTGAAGTCGCGGGGCTCGACCAGCACCAGCCAGTTGCCGGAGTTGTCGCGCATGAGCGCCTCGACGCCGTACGGTCGCTCTGCCGGCTCCTGGATGAACTCGACGCCCTTCGCGACGAGGTCCTCGTAGGTCTTGCGGCAGTCGTCGACGTGGAGGCCGACGCCGGGCAGGCCACCCTCGTCCTGGGCGCGTCTCATCGCGGCGATCAGGTCGTCCGAGAGCGGCTTGCCGGGCGTGGTCAGGTGCAGGTGAAGCTCCGGCTGGGAGGGGTGGAAGACGGTCAGCCAGCGGAAGTCGTCACCGAGGCGTACGTCGTCGCCGACCGAGAAACCGAGAACCTCGGTGTAGAACGCGAGGGAGTCGTCGAGGTCCTTGACCCAGACGCTGACGAGGGAGACGTTGGTGATCATGGGAGCAACGCTAGGCCGGGGTGCACCCCGGCCGCTTCTCCTGAGTTGCGGAGCGCGCAGCGTCAGCGACGTTCGGTGAGCCCGAGCATGAAGACCCAGCAGCCGGGGATCCGTGGCGCTCCGTCGGCATAACGTGCCTGGAAGTCGGTCGGCGTCTCGCCGACGATCTCGCGGAAGCGGCTGGAGAACGAGCCCAGGCTGGAGAAACCGACCGCGTGGCAGACCTCGGTCACCGTCAGATTGGTGGCACGCAGGAGATCTTGGGCCCGCTCGATGCGCCGCTCGCACAGATAGGCGGCCGGCGTACGCCCATAGGTCGCCTTGAAGAGACGCTGGAAGTGGAACCGGCTCAGGCTCGCCACCGCCGCGAGCTGCTCCAGGGTGAGCGGGTCGCCGTAGGAGCGGTCGATGTGGTCACGGGCCGCCCGCAGGTGAACGAGGGTGTCACCGGGGGCCCGCGCGATCTGGCTCACCGGACCATCATGACAGCCGGGTGCGGCGGTCGGGCTTCGCAGTTGCGGCCTCCTTCGCGAGTCGTCACCGTTCTGTTCGTCACCGACCGGGAGGATCATCCGCATGAAGCTGTACGCCGACATCCCCGCGCGCCGGGTTGCCCAGCTCTTCGCCGACCTGCTGACGGTGGCCTGGGTCGCCGGATGGATCTTCGTCGGGAAGTTCGTCCACGAGATCGTCTCGGCACTCGCCGTGCCCGGCGAGAAGATGGACGACGCCGGCACCTCGCTCTCCGCCAAGCTGCTCGAGGCCGCCGGCAAGGTCGACGATCTGCCGCTGGTCAAGGACGGCATCGCGGCCCCGTTCGAGGGCGCCGCGAAGGCAGCCGACCAGCTCCGCGCGGCGGGGGAGGCCCAGGTCGAGGCCGTCTCCACCATCGCGATCTGGCTGGCCGTCGGGGTCGTGGTCGTCCCGGTGCTGATGTGGCTGATGGTCTACGTCCCACTGCGGTGGCGGTTCATCCGCACCGCGACCTCGACCCAGCGGTTCCTGGAGGCGGGCACCGGCGCCGACCTGCTCGCCCTGAGGGCGATCTCGACCCAGCCCCTGCACAAGCTCGTCAAGATCAGCGACAACCCGGCGCAGGCCTGGCGCGACGGGGACGCTGCCGTCCTGGGGAAGCTCGCGGAGCTGGAGCTGAGGTCGGTTGGGCTGAAGGGGTAGCGAAGGGGTAGTCCGGGAGCGAACTGCCCATTTACTGGCGAGTAATAGGCAGTTCGCTACCGGACTACCCCGGCGGCGCCCTGTCAGCGCGCGGTGAGCCGGGCCCGGAGCTCGCTGTCGCGGGCCAGCCGGGCCGCGTCCCGGTCGCGGCGGGTGGCGAGCACGGCGGCCAGGTAGGCCTCGGGCGGGGTGCCCGGGGGCGGGCCGGGGGCGACGTACGCCTGCATGTGGGTCGCCAGGCGCTCGGCGAGCGCATGGCGGCGGACCGGGTCGGTGTAGGTGCCGACCTCGCCGGAGAGGAACCGCCGCACCGCCAGGGACAGGCCGACCGGGATGGTCGCGACGTCGGCGCGGGAGGCCCAGGCGGCGAGCCCCGGGGGCATCAGGATCGGCGCCGGCGGCCGCAGCGGCACCCGCACCCGGATGACGTACGTCCCGGCCGCGATGTCGCCGAGCCGCTTACCGCGCGGGTGGATCATCGCGGTGAGGAACGCGGCGGCGCCGCTGGTGCCGTAGATCTCGATGACACCGACCAGGGCGCGTACGAATGCGTGGTGGAAGCTGATCGCCCCGCCGTCGTCGCGCACCGTGCGCAGCCCGAGCGCGAGCTTGCCGAGCGAACGGCCGCGGGTGAGCGTCTCGAGGAGCGTCGGGAAGACGAGCATGACCGAGGCGATGGCCGCGATGTAGGCGGCCCAGGCCAGCGCCTCGTCGGTCGCGGGGGCGGCGGTGAGGAAGACGAACAGCGTCACGATGAGCAGCGCCGTCACCACGATCATGTCGATGAGCCCCGACAGCAGCCGCATCCCCAGCCCGGCGGCCGGCAGGTCGAGCGCGACCGCGTCCCCGGTGACCAGGTCGTCGTCGGTGAGCAGCGCACGTTCAGGGGCACGTTCGAGGGGGCGTCGCTCGGGCATTTGCGGCGCGGAGGTCATGGCGGTCAGCGTACGCTGCGGGCGTGGATCTCGACGCGTATCTGGCCGCTACCGCCGCCGACCGGACCAGGCTCGAGCAGCTGCTGGGCGAGCGCCGGCTGAGCGGCGCCCAGGCCGACGAGCTGGTCGAGCTCTACCAGCGGGTGAGCACCCAGCTCTCGGTCGTACGCAGCAACGCCCCCGACCCGACGGTCGTCCAGCATCTCTCGGTGCTGCTCGCCGGGGCCCGCAACCGCACCACCGGCACCCGGACGAGCACCTGGTCCGGCTTCCTGCGGTTCTTCACCCACCGGTTCCCGGCCGCGCTCTACCGGCTGCGCTGGTGGTGGCTGGGGATGATGGCGGCCAACGTGATCGTCACCGCGGTGATGATCTGGTGGCTGCTGCGCCACCCCGAGGTCGAGCAGTCGCTGCTCGGGCCGGACCAGATCAAACAGCTGGTCGAGCACGACATCGAGGGCTACTACAGCGAGCACGCGGCCTCGTCGTTCGCCACCCAGGTCTGGGTCAACAACGTCTGGGTCTCGTTCACCTGCATCGCCCTCGGGGTGCTCGGGCTGCCGGTGATCTACGCGATGTTCCAGAACATCTCGAACCTGGCGATCATCGGCACCCTGATGCACCGCCACGACCGCGGCGGCCTCTTCTGGGGCCTGATCCTTCCCCACGGACTGCTGGAGCTGACCGCCGTCTTCGTGGCCGGCGCCGTGGGCCTGCGCCTCTTCTGGTCCTGGGTCGACCCCGGATCGCTGACCCGCGGCCAGTCGATGGCCCGGGAGGGCCGCACCGCCGGAGGCATCGCCCTCGGCCTCATCGTCGTGCTGCTGATCTCCGGCATCATCGAAGCCTTCGTCACCCCCTCGCCCCTGCCCACCTGGGCCCGCGTCGGCATCGGCATCCTCGCCGAGCTCGCCTTCTTCGCGTACGTCTTCATCGTCGGCCGCGCCGCCGCCTCCCACGGCGAGACCGGCGACATCGACGACCGCCTGCTCGAGGACCGCGTCGCCACCCAGGCCTAGGTTCTAGAGCTGACTGGTGGCCTTGAGCTGCAGGTAGTGGTCGGCGAGAGCGGGCGGGAGGGACTCGGCGTCGGCGTCGACGACGTCGACACCGAGGATGCGGAGCATGGCGGCGGTGTGGTCGCGGCGGCGGAGGGTCTGCTCGGCGGCAGCCGCGGCGTAGACGTCGTCGAGGGTGTCGCGGGAGGCGGCGGTGGCCTCGAGCTCGGGGTCGCGGACGGAGGCGAGGACGACGCGGTGGTGCTGGGTCAGGACCGGGAGGACGGGCAGGAGCGACTCCTCGATCGCGTGCGGGTCCAGGGGTGTCAGCAGGACGACGAGCGCGCGGTGGCGGCCGAGGCCCGCGACCGCGCCGGCGAGGTCGGACCAGTCGGCCTCGGCGATGACCGGCTCGAGGTCGGCCATCGCCTCCTGCAGCCGCTGGGTGACGTCGCGCTGGCCGGCGAGGCGGACCCGGGAGCGTACGCGGAGGTCGCCGGCGATGAAGTCGATCCGGTCGCCGGCGCGGGAGGCGATCGCGGCGAGCAGGAGGCCGGCGTCCATGGCCGAGTCGAGCCGCGGCACCCCGCCGCCGGCGCCCTCGACGCGGCCCGCCGAGGTGCGGGAGGTGTCGAGCACCAGCACGACGCGGCGGTCCCGTTCGGGCTGCCAGGTGCGGACCACGACGGTGCGGGAGCGAGCGGTGGTGCGCCAGTCGATGGAGCGTACGTCGTCGCCGCGGACGTACTCCCGCAGCGAGTCGAACTCGGTCCCCTGTCCGCGGACCCGGACCGCGGCCCGGCCGTCGAGCTCGCGCAGCCGCTGCAGCCGCGAGGGGAGATGCTTCCGCGACTCGAACGCAGGCAGCACTCGTACGGATCCCGGCACCGGGATCGTGCGCTGCCGGGCGCCGAGACCGAGGGGTCCGAAGGCCCGCACGGTGACGCCGAGCGCCCGCAGGTCTCCGCGGCGGCGCGGCCGCAGCGGCGTACGCAACCGGGTGCTGTCGCCGCGATCGAGCCGGATCCGGTGCCGGTTGCCGGTGGCCGAAGCGGAGCCCGAGGCGGTTGTTCCAGCACCGGCGGTCGGCTGCCAGGCATCCCGTACCAGCGCCCGGACGCGGCGGGCGGGGGAGCGGACCATCAGCTCCGAGGTCGTCGACTCGCCCAGCCGGATCCCGCCGAGCCGGAGCCGGGTGATCTCGAGCTTCGCCGGCTTCGGTGCCGACAGCACGTCGACGATGACCAGCACCACCACGAGCAGGAACCAGGCCGCGGCCGTGCCGAGGGTCGGCCGCAGCACCACCGGCACGATGCCGGCCAGCACCAGCAGCGGGACCCGCCAGGTGATGGTCATCGGGGGACGGGGACGGCGCCGATGGCGGAGGCGAGGACCTGGGAAACCTGGACACCCTCGAGCTCGGCCTCGGGACGCAGCGCCAGGCGGTGCGCCAACGTCGCGTGGGCGAGGGACTTCACGTCGTCGGGCGTCACGAAGTCACGGCCGGCGAGCCAGGCCCAGGCTCGCGCGGAGCGAAGCAGCGCGGTGGCACCACGCGGGGAGACACCGGCCGAGAGCGACGGGGACTCGCGGGTCGCGCGGGCGATGTCGACGATGTAGCCGGTGACCTCCGGGGACACCTGGACGGAGCCGACGTGCTGCCGGGCAGCCTCGATGTCGGCACCGGAGGCGACCGCCGTGACCCCCGCGCCCGCGACGTCGCGCGGGTCGAAACCGGCGGCATGCCGGCTGAGGATCTGCACCTCGTCGGCGCGCTCGGGCACCGGCAGGACCACTTTCAGCAGGAACCGGTCCAGCTGCGCCTCGGGGAGCGGGTAGACACCCTCGTACTCGATCGGGTTCTGGGTCGCGGCCACCAGGAACGGGCGTGGCAGGTCGCGGGTGACCCCGTCGACCGAGACCCGGCCCTCCTCCATCGCCTCGAGCAGCGCGGACTGGGTCTTCGGCGGGGTGCGGTTGATCTCGTCGGCGAGGAGCAGGTTGGTGAAGACCGGTCCCTCGCGGAACGTCAGCGAGCCGTGGGACGACTCGACGACCATCGAGCCGGTGATGTCGCCGGGCATCAGGTCGGGGGTGAACTGCACCCGGCGGGTCTCGACCGACAGCGCGGCGGACAGCGACCGCACCAGCAGGGTCTTGGCGGTGCCGGGCACGCCTTCCATGAGTACGTGGCCGCCGCACACCAGCGCGACCAGCAGCCCGGAGACCGCGGCGTCCTGCCCGACGACCGCCTTGGCGACCTCGGCCCGGACCGCGGTGAGCCGCTCCCGGGCGCCGTCGGGCGACACGGAGGGGATGGTCTCGGATTGGGTCATGGGTGTCGTACCTCTTCCTCAAGGGCCGCCAGCGCTCCTGCCAGCGTGATCAGGTCATGGTCGTTCTCGATCGGGGCATCGGTGAGCAGCGCGGAGACCTCGAGATCGGGCCTCCCGGTGCGCTGGACGACGGCGCGTACGACGGCCTCGATCGGGGCATCGCGCCCCAGCCGCAGCCGCCGCGCGAGGCGGGTGCTGGCGGCCTGCCGCAGCGTGGTCGCGGCATGGGTGCGGTCGCCGGAGCGGCGGTAGAGCCGGCCCAGGCTGCGGGTCGTCTCACCGGCGCGCACATGGACCGGCAGCGGCTCGACCGCGAGCGGACCCAGCCGCCGCCCGCGGGCGACGGCGAAGGCGACGACGGCGAGCAGCGCGAGCCACAGCGCCGGCTCGATCCAGCGCGGCAGCAACGACGCGGGGGAGTGGGCCTCGTCGGGGGCGAGATCCTCGAAGGACGGGATGTACCAGACCAGGTGGTCGCTCCCGCCCAGCAGCCGCAGCGCCACCGCCGCGTTGTCCGCGCGCAGGATCTGGTCGTTGGTCAGCACCTGCGGCGCACCCCAGATGGTGAGCCCCTCCGCCGGCGCGAGCACCGCACCGCCCTCGTGCGGGAAGCAGTCACCGGAGTCGTACGCAGTGACCGCATCGGCATGGATGCGGAGCCCGTCCCAGCGTGGGTCGTCGCACTCCGCCTCGACCGTCTCGGACGTCTGGGAGACCGCGTAGGGGATCCCGAGCATCGCCGAGACATAGGGCGCCGGCTCGGCCAGGATCAGGTCGGCGGCATCGTCGGTGCGCGCGCGCAGCCGGGAGGCGGTGTCCTCCCCGAGCGCATCGGTGCCGGTCACGAAGACCGTCGTGTCCGTCCCGATCTCGGTGTCGTCGAGGGCCTTCGAGGAACGGACGACGTCGACCTCGACCCCGTGGTCCTCGAGCACCCGGACCAGCGCCCGGCTGCCGTCGGGATCCGGGCTCTCGGGGTCGTAGGGGCCATAGGACTCCCCACCCTTCGGCGTCGCGAGGTACGCCAGCACCACCGCGATCACGAAGGCCAGCGCGACGATCATCAAGGGCCGGAAGCGCCGGAACCAGCCAGGTCTCTCCGTGGCCGGACCCTCGGCGACCTGCGTCGTCATCGCGCCACCGCCAGCTCCTGCTCGAGCGTGAGCACGCCCTCGGCCTGCTCACGGGTGGCCGGGTGGTCGCCGTAGAGGACCTCGTTGAACAGCTCCGCGGCCCGACCTGCCCGCCCCTCCAGCGACATCTCCCGCTCCAGGCTCGCCGCGACCTCGGCGGCCGTCAGGCCGGGGTCCTCGGCCAGCCGGCCGCGCTCGACCTGGCGCCTGGCCAGCGCCCGGAACCCGTCGACCACTGCGGCGCCGTGATCCCCCGACGCGTACGCAGCCTCGGCCCGTGCCCGCAGCGCGGCCGCCGAGAGCGCCTCGTCGGTGAGGACGTCCCCGTCGCGGTCGCGGGCGGCCCGAGGGCTGCGCCGGGCGCGCGAGACCAGCAGGCCGAGGCCGACCAGGATCAGCGCGAAGACGACCATCGCGGCGACCGTCTGGGCCCAGGGCACCTCATCCGCCGACGGGAGACCGTCGGAGAGGGTGCGCTCGATCCAGCGCAGGATCCGCTCGATGAGGTCCAGGTCGTGGTAGTCCGGGTCGGCCAGCTCGCGCCGGAGCCAGGAGCGACCCTCCTCGGGCGTCGGCGCCAGAGGAGGGGTCGGTTGGAGGAGGATCATCGGCTCAGCAGCCCGGCCTGCTCCATCAGCTCGACCTCGTAGGACTCCTTGCGGATGCGCTGGTCGAGATACTGCAGGTTGGTCACCGCACCGCTGAACGGCGTCACGATCGCGGCGGAGACCACCGTCGAGACGGCGCTGCCCACGAGGGTGGTGAAGAGGTAGAGGTCGGGCTGCGCGATGCCGACGAAGCTGGCGACCAGGCTGATCGGGAACGAGATGATCTGGGAGGCGAAGCCGGCGATGAGGGCGGCGAGCAGCCAGATCCCGAATAGCCGCCAGAACTGTCTCGCCGACAGCTGCCAGGCCCGCCGGAAGGCCCCGAAGACGCCGGTGCGCTCCAGCATCAGCGCTGGCACCGCGAGCAGGTAGAGCCGAACCGCCAGGAAGACCGAGGCCACGATCAGCAGCAGGATCATCAGCAGGCCGACCAGGATCGCCGGGATGGGACTGTCGACGACGATCGCGAGCACCACGACGGGCGCCGCCGCGACCACCATGACGAGGATGTAGACCACGGTGACCAGCAGGGCCAGCCCGATCAGCCGCCAGCGGTTGCCGTGGGTCGCCGCCCACGCCTGACCGAGGGTGAGCTTGCGGCCGATCGCCGCGGCGTGGGCGACGTGGGACATCATCCCGGCGACCAGGATCGCGCCGATGCCCTGCAGGACCGAGCCGATGACGAAGGAGCCGAAGGCGATCACCATGCTGATGATCTCGGAGCTGCCCGGCGCGTAGTCGGGATCCTCAAGGGTGGCGCCGAACCACTCCAGGCTGTCGCCGGTGACGGTCATCGCCGTGGTCACGCCCAGCGGGATCGCCATCGCGACGGCCGCGACCAGGACCGAGGCGCCGACGGTGGCGCCGGGGTTGAAGCGTACGAGCCGGAAGGCGCCGTCGAGCATGTCGCCGAGACCCAGCGGCCGCAGCGGGATCGCCCCGGGTTTGTGGGCCGGTGGCAACGGCTGGGTCCAGGTCGGTGGGGCCGGTTGGGCCGGCTGGGGCGCCGGAGGAGGGCTGTACGGTGCCGCTGTCCCCTGTTGAGGTTGCTCACCCGGTGGGGGTGGCCACGCTCCTGACATCCTGATGCTCCTCGTCGCGAAGGCCGGCGAACTCGCTCGGTTGGGGGCATCCTCTCAGAGCGATCCAGACGACATCGTTGATTTGGAGCCACCTGCGTACGCGTGACAAGATTCTCTGGTTGCTCCAGTGAATGTGCGCTGGGGTGTGCACACCTTGACTACTGAATCGCGTCACCTGAGCAGGCTGATCAGCCTGTCCGGATGTGGTCTGTGGTCGTCGTGTGCCCATCCCGAAGGCGTGGTTCCAGTGAAGCTGATGGTGAAAGTCCCGTCGAGAAGTCGGCGTTCGCTTGTGAAAAATAAGCGACACGCCCGACCGCGGGGGTCGGAGCCAGAGGTGAGCAACCGGGCCGACTCAGCCGGAGGAAGCCTGTAGCACGCGGCACGCTGACCAAGAAGGACGAGAGAGACAGATGGCGGGACAGAAGATCCGCATCAGGCTCAAGGCCTATGACCACGAGGTGATCGACACCTCGGCGCGAAAGATCGTGGACACGGTCACCCGTACGGGTGCCAAGGTCGCCGGCCCGGTGCCGCTGCCGACCGAGAAGAACGTGTACTGCGTCATCCGCTCGCCCCACAAGTACAAGGACTCGCGCGAGCACTTCGAGATGCGCACCCACAAGCGCCTCATCGACATCATCGACCCGACCCCGAAGACTGTTGACTCCCTCATGCGGCTCGACCTGCCTGCTGGTGTCGACATCGAGATCAAGCTCTGAGGTTGACGACATGACGATCGAACGCAACGTGAAGGGTCTCCTGGGCACCAAGCTCGGCATGACCCAGCTCTGGGACGAGAACAACGTCGTCGTCCCCGTGACCGTCATCGCGGCGAACACCAACGTCGTGACCCAGGTCCGCACCCCCGAGGCCGACGGCTACAACGCCGTGCAGATCGGCTACGGCGAGATCGACGGCCGCAAGGTGAACAAGCCGGGCGCCGGCCAGTTCGAGAAGGCCGGTGTCACGCCGCGCCGCCACCTGGCCGAGATCCGCACCGCCGACGCCGCGTCGTACTCCGCCGGCCAGGAGCTCCCCGTCGACACCTTCGCCGTGGGCGAGGAGATCGACGTGACGGGCACCTCGAAGGGTAAGGGTTTCGCGGGCACCATGAAGCGCCACGGCTTTGCCGGCGTCAGCGCTTCGCACGGTGCGCACCGCAACCACCGCAAGCCGGGATCGATCGGCGCCTGCGCCACCCCGGGTCGCGTGTTCAAGGGCGTCCGCATGGCCGGTCACATGGGTACTGACACCGTCACCACCCAGAACCTGACCGTGCACGCCGTCGACACCGAGAAGGGCCTCATCCTGGTCAAGGGCGCGATCCCTGGCCCCAAGGGTGGCCTCGTGGTCCTGCGCTCGGCTGCTAAGAAGCTGGAGGCCTGATCATGGCTATCAAGACCGTCAAGGTCGACTTCCCGGCTGAGATCTTCGATGTTGAGCTCAACATCCCGCTGATCCACCAGGTCGTCGTCGCGCAGCAGGCCGCTGCGCGCCAGGGCACGCACGCCACCAAGACCCGCGGCGAGGTCCGCGGCGGTGGCCGCAAGCCCTACAAGCAGAAGGGCACCGGTCGCGCCCGCCAGGGTTCGACCCGCGCGCCGCAGTTCGCCGGTGGTGGCACCGTCCACGGCCCGCAGCCGCGTGACTACAGCCAGCGCACCCCCAAGAAGATGAAGGCCGCCGCCCTCCGCGGTGCCCTCTCCGACCGGGCTCGCGCCGGCCAGATCCACGTGGCCGAGTTCGCCCTCGAGGCGCCCTCGACCAAGACCGCGCTGACCGCCCTCAAGGCGATCTCCGACGCGAAGCGCTTCCTCGTGGTGCTGGACCGTTCCGAGTCCGTCGCCGCGCTGAGCCTGCGCAACGCGCCCGAGGTGCACCTGCTCTGGGCCGACCAGCTCAACACCTACGACGTCCTCGTCTCCGACGACGTGGTCTTCTCCAAGCCGGCCTACGAGATCTTCGTCTCGGGCAAGCCGGTCGTCGCTGCCAAGGAGACCGTCACCATCGGTGAGGTCGAGAAGGACGCGGCCAAGAAGCCCGCCGCCGAGCCGGCCAAGGATGCCGACCTTCCCGAGGGTGCTGTCGCGCCGCTCGAGGACGGCTCCGCTCCTGAGGGCTTCGACATCAAGGGCAACGTCAAGGGCAAGGACAAGAAGTTCCACGCTCCGGGCGGCCGTTGGTACGAGTCCACCAAGGCGGAGTTCTACTTCAAGTCCGCCGAGGACGCCATCGCCGCAGGCTTCGTCGAGGCCGGCAAGAAGAAGGCTGAGGAGGCTGACAAGTGAGCACGCTGCACTACGACCCCCGCGACATCCTGATCGCGCCGGTGGTCTCCGAGAAGAGCTACGGCCTCCTCGACCAGAACAAGTACACCTTCATCGTTCGCCCCGACGCGAACAAGACCGAGATCAAGATCGCGGTCGAGAAGGTGTTCGACGTCAAGGTGACCTCGGTCAACACGATCAACCGCAAGGGCAAGGCCCGTCGTACGCGTTACGGCCTGGGCAAGCGCCCCGACACCAAGCGCGCGATCGTCTCCCTGGCTGAGGGCGACCGCATCGACATCTTCGGCGCGTGAGAAGGACTGACTGAACATGGCTATTCGTAAGTACAAGCCGACCACCCCGGGCCGTCGTGGCTCGTCGGTGGCCGACTTCGCCGAGATCACTCGGACCACGCCCGAGAAGTCGCTGACCAAGCCCCTCCCCAAGAAGGGCGGCCGCAACAACCAGGGTCGCGTGACCACGCGTCACCAGGGTGGCGGTCACAAGCGTGCGTACCGGATCATCGACTTCCGTCGCTACGACAAGGACGGCGTGCCGGCCAAGGTCGCTCACATCGAGTACGACCCGAACCGCACCGCCCGTATCGCCCTGCTGCACTACTTCGACGGCGAGAAGCGCTACATCCTCGCTCCCGTCGGCGTGAGCCAGGGCACCGTCGTGGAGTCCGGTCCCACCGCTGACATCAAGCCCGGCAACAACCTGCCGCTGCGCAACATCCCGGTTGGTACCACCATCCACAATGTTGAGCTGCGTCCGGGTGGCGGCGCGAAGATCGCCCGCTCCGCGGGCATGAGCGCCCAGCTGGTCGCTCGCGAGGGCTCCAAGGCCACGCTGCGTATGCCTTCGGGTGAGATGCGTTTCGTCGACGTGCGCTGCCGCGCCACCGTCGGCGAGGTCGGCAACGCCGAGCAGTCCAACATCAACTGGGGTAAGGCCGGCCGTATGCGGTGGAAGGGCGTTCGCCCGACCGTCCGCGGTGTCGTCATGAACCCGGTCGACCACCCGCACGGTGGTGGTGAGGGTAAGACCTCCGGTGGCCGTCACCCGGTCAGCCCCTGGGGTAAGCCCGAGGGCCGTACGCGCAAGCGCAAGGCCTCTGACGCGCAGATCATCCGCCGCCGTAAGAGCGGGAAGGGTAGGAAGTAAGCAATGCCTCGCAGCCTGAAGAAGGGCCCCTTCGTCGACGACCACCTTCAGAAGAAGGTGGACGCCGAGAACGAGAAGGGCACCCACAACGTGATCAAGACCTGGTCGCGCCGCTCGATGATCGTGCCCGAGATGATCGGTCACACCATCGCGGTGCACGACGGTCGCAAGCACGTCCCGGTCTTCGTGTCCGACTCGATGGTCGGTCACAAGCTGGGTGAGTTCGCTCCGACCCGCACGTTCAAGGGTCACATCAAGGACGACCGGAAGGGACGCCGTCGATGACCACCACCGAACGGCAGCGCATCAGCGCCCGCCGCGACTCCCTGCTCGGCGACCAGCCGGGTGCCTTCGCGAGTGCCCGCTTCGTGCGGATCACCCCGCTGAAGGCACGCCGCGTCGTCGACCTGGTTCGCGGCCTGCCCGTCGACGAGGCCCTGTCCCTGCTGCAGTTCGCGCCGCAGGCAGCCTCCGAGACTGTTTACAAGGTTCTCGAGTCCGCCATCGCCAACGCGGTGTCGACCGAGGGTCTGGACCGCGACGACCTGGTCGTCTCGGTCGCCATGGTGGACGAAGGTCCGACCATGAAGCGCTGGCGCCCCCGCGCCCAGGGCCGTGCGACCCGCATCAACAAGCGGACCTCGCACATCACCCTGGCCGTGCAGCCGGCCGACGTCGTCGAGAAGGGCGGTAAGAAGTAATGGGTCAGAAGATCAACCCGAACGGCTTCCGCCTGGGCATCTCGACCGACCACAAGTCGCGTTGGTACGCCGACAAGCAGTACAAGGAGTACGTCGGCGAGGACGTCAAGATCCGCAAGCTCCTGTCGAAGGGCATGGAGCGGGCCGGCATCGCGAAGGTCGAGATCGAGCGCACCCGTGACCGCGTCCGTGTGGACATCCACACCGCGCGTCCCGGCATCGTCATCGGCCGCCGCGGCGCCGAGGCCGACCGCCTCCGCACCGAGCTCGAGAAGCTCACCGGCAAGCAGGTCCAGCTGAACATCCTCGAGGTCAAGAACCCCGAGGTCGACGCTCAGCTGGTCGCCCAGGGTGTCGCCGAGCAGCTCAGTGGTCGCGTGCAGTTCCGCCGCGCGATGCGCAAGGCCATGCAGACCACCATGCGCTCCGGTGCCAAGGGCATCCGGATCCAGTGCTCGGGTCGTCTGAACGGCGCTGAGATGTCGCGTACGGAGTTCTACCGCGAGGGTCGCGTCCCGCTGCACACGCTGCGTGCCGACATCGACTACGGCTTCTACGAGGCCCGCACGACCTTCGGCCGTATCGGCGTGAAGGTCTGGATCTACAAGGGTGAGGTCTCCGGCTCGCGTGCCGAGCGCCAGGCCGCCCAGGCCGCCCGTGCGGGCGTCCCGGGTCGCGGTGGCAACGACCGTCGCGGTGGCCGCGGCGACCGTCCGTCGCGTGGCTCCCGTGGTGACCGCCCGAACCGCGCTGACCGCGCGGCGAAGACTGAGGCGCCGGCTGCCGCTGAGGCTCCCGCCGCCGAGACCACGACCCAGGAGGGCTGACCCATGCTGATGCCCCGTCGAGTCAAGCACCGCAAGCAGCACCACCCGAAGCGCACTGGCGTGGCCAAGGGTGGCACCAAGCTGGCCTTCGGTGACTACGGCATCCAGGCGATCGAGGGTCACTACGTGACCAACCGCCAGATCGAGGCAGCGCGTATCGCGATGACTCGTCACATCAAGCGAGGCGGCAAGGTGTGGATCAACATCTACCCCGACATCCCGCTGACCAAGAAGCCCGCCGAGACCCGCATGGGTTCCGGTAAGGGTTCGCCCGAGTGGTGGGTCGCCAACGTCAAGCCGGGCCGCGTCATGTTCGAGCTCTCCGGCGTCGACGAGAACACGGCCCGCGAGGCGATGCGCCGCGCGATCCACAAGCTGCCCATGAAGTGCCGTTTCATCACGCGAGAGGCTGGTGAGTTCTGATGGCTAACTCCCTGCAGGCGTTCGAGCTGGACGAGCTCACCGACGTCGACCTCGAGGCGAAGCTGCGCGAGGCGAAGGAGGAGCTGTTCAACCTCCGGTTCCAGGCGGCCACCGGCCAGCTGGAGAGCCACGGTCGGCTCCGCACCGTCAAGAAGGACATCGCCCGGATCTACACCGTGGTGCGCGAGCGCGAGCTCGGCATTCGCGTGGCCCCGGGCACCGAGACCACCGAGGAGGCCTGAAATGGCTGAGTCCACCGAGACCACCGAGCGCAACACGCGCAAGGTGCGCGAGGGCCTCGTCGTCAGCGACAAGATGGACAAGACCATCGTCGTCGAGGTCGAGGACCGCGTGAAGCACCCGCTCTACGGCAAGGTCATGCGCCGTAGCAGCAAGCTCAAGGCTCACGACGAGCAGAACACCGCCGGCATCGGCGACCGCGTCCTGGTCATGGAGACCCGGCCGCTGTCCGCGACCAAGCGGTGGCGTCTCGTCGAGGTCGTCGAGCGCGCCAAGTGATCCTCGTCTCCTAGGAGACGGATCCGGCTGGCGACAAACGTCGCCAAATTGACCAAAGGGTGCAGGTCCAGCGACCATTGTTCGCTGGGCCTGTGCCCATCAAATCCCATTACGTTCGGCAAGGCTCGACCGCCCTGGATGCGGTTGAGAACCAGCTCGACAAGGAGAAGTAATGATCCAGCAGGAGTCGCGACTCAAGGTCGCCGACAACACTGGTGCGAAGGAGATCCTTTGCATTCGTGTGCTCGGTGGTTCCGGTCGTCGCTACGCCGGCATCGGCGACACCATCGTCGCCACCGTCAAGGACGCTATCCCCGGTGGCAACGTGAAGAAGGGTGACGTCGTCAAGGCCGTCATCGTGCGCACCGTCAAGGAGCGCCGCCGCGCTGACGGCTCGTACATCCGCTTCGACGAGAACGCCGCCGTCATTCTCAAGAACGACGGCGAGCCGCGAGGCACCCGCATCTTCGGCCCGGTGGGCCGCGAGCTGCGCGACAAGAAGTTCATGAAGATCATCTCGCTCGCGCCGGAGGTGCTGTGATGGGTCGCTCGCACATCAAGAAGGGCGACACCGTCAAGGTGATCGCCGGTAAGGACAAGGGCGGCTCCGGCAAGGTGATCGCTGTCCTCACCGACGAGGACCGTGTGATCGTCGAGGGCATCAACCTCATCAAGAAGCACACCAAGGTCCAGGACCAGGGCGGTCGCGCCGGCATGACCGGCGGCATCGTGACCACCGAGGCCCCGATCCACGTTTCCAACGTCCAGCTGCTCGAGGGTGGCGAGCCGGTTCGCGTCGGCTTCCGCCGTGAGACGGTCCAGAAGCGTCGCCCCGACGGGTCGACGTACGCCGCTGAGCGCAGCGTTCGCATCTCGCGCAAGACCGGTAAGGACATCTGATCATGACCGACACCGCTGTGGCCCCGCGCCTCAAGACGAAGTACCGCGAGGAGATCGCCCCCGCACTCCAGCAGGAGTTCGGCATCTCCAACGTCATGCAGATCCCCGGTCTGACCAAGATCGTCGTCAACATGGGTGTCGGCGAGGCTGCTCGCGACTCCAAGCTGATCGAGGGCGCTGTCAACGACCTGACCGCGATCACCGGCCAGAAGCCGCTGATCAACAAGGCGAAGAAGTCGATCGCGCAGTTCAAGCTGCGTGAGGGCATGCCGATCGGTGCGCACGTCACGCTGCGCGGCGACCGCATGTGGGAGTTCCTCGACCGCCTGCTCTCGCTCGCGCTGCCCCGCATCAGGGACTTCCGCGGCCTCAACGGCAAGCAGTTCGACGGCAACGGCAACTACACCTTCGGTCTCACCGAGCAGGTCATGTTCCACGAGATCAACCAGGACAAGATCGACCGCTCGCGGGGCATGGACATCACCCTCGTGACGACTGCCACCAACGACGACCAGGGTCGCGCGCTGCTCAAGGCGCTCGGCTTCCCGTTCAAGGAGAACTGAGATGGCGAAGACCGCTCTCAAGGTGAAGGCCGCGCGCAAGCCCAAGTACGCGGTTCGCGCCTACACCCGCTGCCAGCGCTGCGGCCGCCCGAAGGCTGTGTTCCGCAAGTTCGGCCTGTGCCGTATCTGCCTGCGTGAGATGGCCCACCGCGGCGAGCTGCCCGGCGTCACCAAGTCCTCCTGGTGAGCGATCACCGTTCCAACCACTGACGTTGAAGGTCCTCATGACTGAGTGTCGTGAGGAAACCACTACGAGAAAGGGCCGTTCGGCCAATGACGATGACTGACCCGATCGCAGACATGCTCACTCGTCTGCGTAACGCCAACCAGGCGTACCACGATGCGGTTTCGATGCCGTACAGCAAGCTGAAGCAGGGCGTCGCTGAGATCCTCCAGCAGGAGGGCTACATCACCAAGTACGAGGTGCTGGAGCCCACCGAGGGCCAGGTCGGCAAGACCCTGTCGATCACCCTCAAGTACGGCCGCAACCGTGAGCGCTCGATCGCCGGCGTCCGCCGCATCAGCAAGCCCGGTCTGCGTGTCTACGCGAAGCACACCGGTCTTCCGAAGGTGCTCGGCGGCCTCGGCGTCGCGATCATCTCGACGAGCCAGGGTCTGCTGACCGACCGCCAGGCGAACAAGAAGGGCGTAGGTGGGGAAG
Source organism: Nocardioides luteus (assembly GCF_000960475.2). Taxonomy (GTDB): domain Bacteria; phylum Actinomycetota; class Actinomycetes; order Propionibacteriales; family Nocardioidaceae; genus Nocardioides; species Nocardioides luteus_A. Next base: position 60,382 of record NZ_JZDQ02000032.1, read on the forward strand.
TCCTCGCCTACGTCTGGTAATCAGGGAAGGGAGAGAGAAGAACATGTCGCGTATTGGCAAGCTCCCCGTCCCGGTTCCGGCCGGCGTGGACGTCACCATCGACGGCCAGGTCGTGAGCGTCAAGGGTCCCAAGGGCTCCCTGTCGCACACCGTGGTCGACCCGATCACCGTCGAGAAGGGTGACGGCGTCCTCGACGTCAAGCGCCCCGACGACAGCCGGGACAGCAAGGCCCTCCACGGCCTGTCCCGCACGCTGATCAACAACATGGTCCTGGGTGTCACCGAGGGCTACGAGAAGAAGCTCGAGATCGTCGGCGTGGGTTACCGCGTCCTGTCGAAGGGCCCGACCAAGCTGGAGTTCCAGCTGGGCTACTCGCACTCGATCATCTTCGACGCACCCGAGGGCATCACCTTCACCACCGACGGCCCGACCAAGCTCGGCGTCGTGGGCATCGACAAGCAGCTCGTCGGTGAGGTTGCGGCCAACATTCGGAAGCTGCGCAAGCCGGAGCCCTACAAGGGCAAGGGCGTTCGTTACGCCGGCGAGAACATCCGCCGCAAGGTCGGAAAGGCTGGTAAGTGATGGCCATCTCGCTGTCGAACAACAAGCACACCGCTTCCCGTGTCCGCTCGCGCCTGCGTCGCCAGGCCCGCGGTCGCAAGAAGATCGAGGGTACGCCGGAGCGTCCGCGCCTCGTCGTGACCCGGTCGGCCAAGCACATCACCGCCCAGGTCGTCGACGACCTGGCCGGCAAGACGCTTGCCTCGGCCTCGACCATCGAGGGCGACCTGCGGTCGGCCTCCGGTGACAAGACCGCCAAGGCCAAGCAGGTCGGCGAGCTGGTTGCGTCGCGTGCCAAGGCCGCTGGTGTGGAGACCGTGGTCTTCGACCGTGCCGGCAACAAGTACCACGGCCGTGTCGCCGCGCTCGCCGATGGCGCGCGCGAGGCCGGTCTGACCTTCTGATCGCAACGATCGAACGAGAGAAGAGGAAAGTCTGATGAGCGGAGCCCAGCGCGGACAGCGTGGTGGCGAGCGCCGAGGTCGCGACGACCGTCGCAACCAGAGCGCCGACAAGACCGCCTACATCGAGAAGGTCGTCGCGATCAACCGAGTTGCCAAGGTCGTGAAGGGTGGTCGTCGCTTCAGCTTCACCGCCCTCGTGATCGTCGGTGACGGTGAGGGTCTGGTCGGCGTCGGCTACGGTAAGGCGAAGGAAGTTCCCGCGGCGATCGCCAAGGGTGTCGAGGAAGCGAAGAAGCACTTCTTCCGCGTTCCCCGCATCCAGGGCACGATCCCGCACCCGGTGCAGGGTGAGAAGGCCGCTGGTGTGGTCCTTCTCCGTCCGGCCGCCCCTGGTACCGGTGTCATCGCCGGTGGTCCGGTGCGCGCCGTCCTGGAGTGCGCCGGCATCCACGACGTGCTGAGCAAGTCGCTCGGTTCGTCCAACCAGATCAACATCGTCCACGCGACGGTGGAGGCCCTCAAGATGCTCGAGCAGCCTGAGGCAGTCGCCGCCCGCCGTGGTCTCCCTGTTGAGGACGTCGCCCCGGACGCGCTGCTCAAGGCGCAGGCCGAGGTTGCCGCTCCCGCCGTGGAGGTGTCGGCCTGATGGCGCAGCTGAAGGTCCAGCAGAAGAAGGGCCTCGTTGGTCTGAAGCAGAACCAGCGAGACACCCTGCGTACGCTCGGTCTCAAGCGGATCGGCGACGTGGTCGTCAAGGAGGACCGCCCGGAGATCCGCGGCATGGTCCAGACCGTCCGTCACCTGGTGACGGTCGAGGAGGTCGACTGATATGGCACTCAAGGTGCACAACCTGGCGCCGGCTCCCGGTGCCAAGAAGGCCAAGACCCGCGTGGGTCGTGGTGAGGCGTCCAAGGGTAAGACGGCCGGCCGTGGTACCAAGGGCACGAAGGCCCGTTACCAGGTCCCCGCCTACTTCGAGGGTGGCCAGACCCCGATGCACATGCGGCTCCCCAAGCTGAAGGGCTTCAAGAACCCCTTCAAGGTGGAGTTCCAGGTCGTCAACCTCGACAAGCTCAACGAGCTGTTCCCCGAGGGTGGCGTCGTCACCCCCGAGACCCTGATCGAGAAGGGTGCCGTCCGCAAGGGCCACCCGGTCAAGGTCCTGGGCCAGGGTGACCTGACCGTCAAGGTCGAGATCAGCGCCAACGCCTTCTCCGGCTCTGCCAAGGAGAAGATCGAGGCTGCTGGCGGAACTGTCACGGTTCTCTGACAGTTCTACTAACGTAGAGCCTGTCACGTGGGAGCGCGGCCGGGTCGCCCCTTCGGGGTCCCGCCCGCGCTCCCGCTGTTTCAGCCCTACGTGCAAGAACTGCCGTGGAGGCTGTTAGGCTGCCACGGGTTTTCGCATCGGCGCAGGCCCTGCGACCCCTGATTGTCGAAAGAGGAACCATTCGTGCTTGGCGCGTTCGCATCAGCGTTCCGTACTCCGGACCTGCGCAAGAAGCTGCTCTTCGTTCTCTTCATCGTCGTGATCTTCAGGGCTGGGTCCCAGATCCCGGCTCCTGGCGTTCACGTGGCGAACGTCCGGCAGTGTCTTGACGCCGCCCAGACCGGTGACAGCGCCGGCCTCTACAACCTGGTCAATCTCTTCTCCGGCGGCGCCCTGCTGCAGCTGACCATCTTCGCGCTCGGCATCATGCCGTACATCACCGCGAGCATCATTCTGCAGCTGCTCGTCGTGGTGATCCCTCGCCTCGAGCGCCTCAAGAAGGAGGGGCAGTCCGGGCAGACGAAGATCACCCAGTACACCCGCTACCTGACCCTCGGTCTCGCGGTCCTGCAGGCCACCGGCATCGTGGCGCTCGCCCGCTCCGGCGACCTGCTCCAGGGCTGCTCGCAGCCGCTGCTCCACGACGACGGCACCGCCACCTTCCTGGTCATGGTCGTCACCATGACCGCCGGCACCGCGGTCATCATGTGGCTCGGTGAGCTGATCACCGAGCGCGGCATCGGCAACGGCATGTCGATCCTCATCTTCACCCAGGTCGTCGCCACCTTCCCGACCACCATGTGGGCGGTCAAGAACGACAAGGGCTGGTGGACCTTCGCGATCGTCATCGTCATCGGGATGGCGATCATGGCGGCGGTCATCTTCATCGAGCAGGCCCAGCGCCGGATCCCGGTCCAGTACGCCCGCCGGATGGTCGGTCGCAAGATGTTCGGCGGCTCCTCGACCTACATCCCGCTCAAGGTGAACCAGGCCGGTGTCATCCCGGTCATCTTCGCCTCGTCGCTGCTCTACCTGCCGGCGATGGCGGCGCAGTTCAACCAGAACTCGCAGAACCCGCCGGCGTGGGTCGACTGGATCAACAACTACTTCGTCAAGGGCGACCACCCGGCCTACATGGCGGCCTACTTCGCGCTGATCATCTTCTTCACCTACTTCTACGTGTCGATCACCTTCAACCCCCCGGAGGTCGCCGACAACATGAAGAAATACGGCGGCTTCATTCCAGGAATTCGGGCCGGGAAGCCGACCGAGGACTACCTGTCCTACGTTTTGTCCCGTATCACACTGCCGGGCTCGCTCTACCTCGGTCTGATCGCCCTCATCCCGCTGATCGCGCTGGCGCTCATCGGTGCGAACCAGAACTTCCCGTTCGGCGGCACGTCGATCCTCATCATGGTCGGCGTCGCTCTCGACACGGTGAAGCAGATCGAGAGCCAGCTCCAGCAGCGCAACTATGAAGGGTTCCTCCGATGAGACTGATCATCATGGGCCCGCCGGGAGCCGGTAAGGGCACCCAGGCGAAGTTCATTGCCGAGCACTTCGGGATCCCGGCGATCTCGACCGGCGACATCTTCCGCGCCAACGTCTCCCAGGGCACGCCCCTGGGTGTCGAGGCGGCGTCCTACATGGACAAGGGAGAGTACGTCCCGGACTCGGTGACGAACCGGATGGTCCGTAACCGCATCGATGAGCCCGACGCCGCCAAGGGATTCCTGCTCGACGGCTACCCGCGCACCCTCGCTCAGGTCGAGGAGCTCGACGGGATGATCAAGTTCACCGGTCACGCGCTCGACGCGGTGGTCGTGCTGACGGTCGACAAGGACGAGATCGTGCAGCGGCTGCTGCAGCGCGCGGAGCTCGAGGGCCGCGCCGACGACACCGCCGATGTCATCCGTCGCCGGCAGGAGGTCTACCTCGAGGAGACCGCGCCGCTGATCGAGGTCTACAAGGGTCGCGGCCTGGTCCACGAGATCGACGGCCTCGGTGAGGTCTCGGAGGTCACCAAGCGGATCTTCGACGAGCTCGACATCGTCCCGGAGTCCTGAACCGAACATGTACGCAACGGGGGAGCAGTGGGCTTCTTGACCAAGGTCCAGATCAAGACCCCTGAGCAGATCGAGAAGATGCGTAAGGCCGGCCTCGTGGTCGGCGAGACGCTCGAGGTGCTCCGGGCCGCGGCGCGGCCCGGAGTCACCCTGCTAGAGCTCGACGCCATCGCCGAGGACTCGATCCGGTCCCGGGGTGGCGTCCCGTCGTTCAAGGGCTACCACGGCTTCCCGGGCTCCATCTGCGCCTCGGTCGACGAGGTCGTGGTCCACGGCATCCCGGGTTCTCGGGAGCTGAAGGACGGCGACATCATCTCCATCGACTGCGGCGCCATCGTCGACGGCTGGCACGGCGACGCCGCGATCACGGTGGCCATGGGCTCGGTGCCCGACGAGGTCTCCGAGCTGATGCGTGTCACCGAGGAGTCCATGTGGCGCGGCATCGCCGCTGCCCGCCTCGGCGGACGGGTCACCGACATCTCGCACGCCATCGAGACCTACGTCGACTCCCAGGGTGACTACGGGATCCTCGAGGAGTTCAGCGGCCACGGCATCGGCACCGAGATGCACATGGAGCCGTCGGTCTTCAACTACGGCAAGCCCGGCAAGGGCGCCAAGCTGCAGCGCGGCATCGCACTCGCCGTCGAGCCGATGCTCACCCTCGGCGGCCCCGAGGTCACCACGCTGGAGGACGACTGGACCGTCGTGACCGACGACGGCTCGTGGGCGGCCCACTTCGAGCACACCTTCGCGCTCACCTCCGACGGCGCCTGGGTGCTCACCGCGCTCGACGGCGGCGAGGAGATGCTCGGCAAGCTCGGGGTGCCCTGGGGCGGTCACTGAGGGTGATCGCGCGCTTCACGGCGGTGGCTGAGGTCGAGGCCGACCTCGAGCTGCTCACCGCCGCGGAGCGAGCACGTCACGAGCGACTCGTGGCCGAGGCCGACAAGCAGGCGTACGCCGCCGCGCACGTCCTGGTCCGGGAGTGCGCCGCGGAGCTCCTGGGCACCGCGCGCGAGGAGATCGTGATCGGGCAACGCTGCGCCCGCTGCGGCAGCACCGAGCACGGAGCTCCGTCGGTGGCCGGTGACGCCGGGACCGCGGTCCACATCAGTCTGAGCCACACCCGCGGCCAGGTCGCCGCCGTCGCCGCCACCAGCCGGTGCGGCATCGACGTCGAGAAGGTCTCGCGCGGGCCCGACCGCGCTCTCTCGCGGCGCGAGGCGGCCTGGGTGGCGGGGCAGGAGGATGCGGCGTACGCGTTCACGCGGTTGTGGGTGCGCAAGGAGGCCCTGGTGAAGGCGGGCCACGGGAGCATGGCGGCGGCCCAGCGCCTCGACGTCCTCACCGACGGCTCGTCCGGAGTCGGTCCGGCCGACCAGGTGGACGGGGTCCGGATGACCGAGTGGGAGGGCTCCGGCTTCCTCGGTGCCGTTGCGATTTGTGCCGACATGTGGACCGAAAGCTGATAGGAAACTGAACGAATCCCGCCTATCCACAGGTTTGACTAGCGGATATGCGACATCACCTATCAGTCGACAGAGAAAGGGACCTCAGGATCTCGCGTGTCGCCCCGACTGTGAGTAACTTGGTCAGCCCGCGGGGACAGGGAGAGCCCCGTACTCGGGAGGAAGAACCGGATGAGTACGCAGTTGCGACCACCGACGGCGGCGCGACCCAATCCATCAGCACGGACGCGAAGCGCGATCATCGACCGCCTCAGTCCTGAGGACATCGACATGTTCTGGGACCAGATCGCCACGTCGCTGCCGCTCGTCGAGGAGACCGGCGCCGGTGCTGCCGACGACGAGGTGATCGTCACCTTCTGCTGGCGTGACGCCGAGGCGGAGGAGGTGCTCCTCTTCGCCAACCGGCTCACCGACGAGCGTCATCTCGGCGAGACGATGCTCGAGCGGAAGGCAGGCACCGACCTGTGGCACGCCTCGTTCCTGATGAAGGGCGACTGGCGGGCCTCCTACTCCTTCCTGTGCAAGCATCCCGGCGAGCCGGCCCCGTGGGAGAGCGAGGGGCAGGTCGAGCTGCGTGCCGTGCTGCACCGCGGCTACCTCGACCCGCTCAACCCCGACTGGTGCCACAACCGGCAGGGCATCAAGCAGTCGGTCGTCTCGTTGCCCGATGCGCCGCTGCAGCCGTGGCTGTTCCGCCGCGACGACGTCGTCCCGGGCACCGTCACCCTCGAGGCGGGCCCCGACGGACGCGACGTCTGGCTCTACGACCCGGCCGGCGCCGGCCTCAACGTCGACCTGCCGCTCGTGGTCGCGCTCGACGGTGAGGTCTGGACCGGCCACCACTCGTTGCCGACCACGCTCGACAACCTCATCGCCGACGGCCACCTCCGCCACGTCCGCTGCGTCCTGCCCGCCTCGGGCGGCCGCGACAAGCGGTGGGAGGAGCTCGCCGGCGGCGAGGGCGCCGACTACATCGTCAACCAGCTGCTGCCGTGGGTGCGCGAGCGTCGCGCGGTCACCGCGGAGACGTACGTCGTGGGCCAGAGCCTCGGTGGTGTCACCGCCCTGCGGGCCGGTCTGACCTACCCCGAGCTCATCCATGGCGTCGCCAGCCAGTCGGCGTCGCTGTGGCTCGACGACCTCGCCGACGCGGTCACCCCCGAGGCGAAGACCCGGGTGCACCTCGCGCACGGCACCCAGGAGTGGGTCCTCGACGAGCTCCACCACGACCTCGTCGACCGCCTGCGTGCTGCCGGGATCGACGTCGTCTCGGCCGAGCACAACGGCGGCCACGACTACGCCTGGTGGCGCTCGGCGGTCGCCGACGGCCTCCGCGCGCTGCTGCCGCCAGCCTGAACCGAGGCGTCAGGTACGTCGGTCGAGCCGTCACGGTGGTGCCGACTCGACCGACGAAACTGACGTCTCGACCGGAATAAGTGACGTCTCGACCGGAATAAGTGACGTCTCGGCGGGGGTTGAGACTTTACGTGAAGCTGAGCGTTCTCGACCTCGTCCCGGTCCGCAAGGACCAGTCCTCCGCCGATGCCCTGGCCGCGACGCTGTCGCTGGCCAAGGTGGCCGACGAGCTGGGCTTCCAGCGCTACTGGCTCGCCGAGCACCACAACATGCCGGCGGTCGGTTCGACCAACCCGCCGGTGCTGATCTCACTGGTGGCCAGCGCGACGGAGCGGATCCGGGTCGGGTCCGGGGGCGTGATGCTGCCCAACCACGCGCCGCTGGTCGTGGCCGAGCAGTTCTCGCTGCTGGAGGCGGCGTTCCCGGGTCGTATCGACCTCGGTATCGGTCGCGCGCCGGGGACCGACCCGGTGACCTCCTGGGCGCTGCGCCACGGCGCCGGGGGAGTCTCCGACGACGCGGTCAACCGCTTCCCGGAGTACCTCGACAACATCGTCTCCATGATGGCGCCGGAGGGTGTCGGCCTGATGGCCGGCGGCCGCCAGCACGTCCTCCACGCGACCCCGGCGGCGGCGTCGGTGGCCGAGCTCTGGCTGCTCGGCTCCTCCGATTACTCCGCCCGTCTTGCCGCCGAGAAGGGCCTGCCCTACGTCTTCGCCCACCACTTCGCGGGCAACGGCACCGACACCAAGGCGATGATCGAGCTCTACCGCTCGACCTTCCAGCCCTCCGAGCTGCTCAGCGAGCCGAAGACGTTCCTGACCGTGAACGCGAGCGTGGCCGAGACGGCCGAGGAGGCCGACCGCCGGGCGCTGCCCCAGCTGCTGACCATGCTGAAGCTGCGCACCGGCCAGCCGCTGACCGCGCAGCCCAGCATCGACGAGGCCGAGAAGACCGAGATCCCCGAGGCCCACCAGGGGCTCATCGACACGATGCGGAGCCGTTGGATCATCGGCTCCGCGGCGTACGCGAAGGCGCGCCTGGCCGGGATGGCCGAGGAGTACGGGGTCGACGAGGTCATGGTGAACCCGGTCGGGTCGGCGTACGAGGGGACGGACCCGCGCACCGCGCCGGCCCGTGAGGAGACCCTGCGCCTGCTGGCCGGCTGATTTCGGCGGGCCAGTAGGATCGCCCCCACCTCGTCGCGAGGTGGCGGCGCGCCTGAGCCACTTGGGACGAGGGACCTAGGACACTGTCTGCTTCTGGGCGCGTATCGCTACGCTCGCGCACCGGTTGTGCCAGTCTGTTCACCGCTCTGTTTCCTTCTCCACATTTGAAAGTGCCGCCTCATGACACGCTGGAGCCAGCGCTGGTTGAAGCGCCGGGGGCCCCAGGCTGCATCGTTCGCTGAGCAGTCAGATCCGGGTCTTGCTCGCTCATTCCCACCGACCGGCGGTCAGGCCGCGCCCTTTCCGCCGGTGCCACCAACACCTGTCACCCCGCCGATCGCCTCCACGCCACCGCCGCTCCAGGAGGACGAGGACGAGGCCTGGCCCGAGATCATGGAGCAGTTCGGGCTCCACCTGATCAGCCTGGCCGAGCAGATGCGCATCTCGCTCGACAAGCTCGAGGCCGACGAGGACGACCCCGAGCGGTTGAAGCAGCTCTACGAGGTGGACCACGCGGTCACCCGCATGCGGCGCGCGAGCCGCGACCTGCGTACGCTCGCCGGCCGTGCCGAGGACGAGATGGGCGGCACCGACACCTCGCTCCTGGACATCATCCGGATGGCGCTCTCGGGGATCGAGCGCTACAACCAGGTGACGATCGGCCGGGTCAGCGACCTCGCGGTCATCGGCTACGCCGCCGACGACGTGTCCTGCTTGATCGCGGCGCTGCTGGACAACGCGACCAAGTACTCCCCGGGTGCGGTGACGATCAACGTCCACCTGGCCGACGCCGGCGACGTGCTCTTCCGCATCGAGGACACCGGGATCGGCATCCCGGAGAAGTCGGTCGGGCGCCTCAACGCGCTGCTCGCGGGTCCGATCGTGGAGCTGGTCAGCAAGTCCGGGAGCCACACCGGCTTCCCGGTGGTGCACCGGATCGCCCGCAAGTACGACATCGACGTACGCCTCGCCACCCGCCCCGCGCCCGGCAACGGGATGATCGCGATGGTGACGGTGCCGGCCCAGCTCCTGTGCGAGGTGCCGGTCGCGCCGATCGGCCACGCCGAGCTGCCGAGGCCCTCGAGCGCGAGCAGCGTCGCGGTCCTGCCGCCCGCCCCGCGGCGCCGGGGTCCCCAGCCCGCACCTCAGCCCTCGCCCCAGCCGACCCCGCAGCCCACGGCCCGGCCCGCAGCCCAGCCGGTGCGTCTGGAGACGCGGCAGTCCTCGCTGCAGCCTCTGCGGCCGACGGCCCAGTTCGCGCCGCCGCCGAGCCAGCAGCCGTCGCCGGATCTCTCCACCGACACGATGAAGACGCCGCTCCCCACGGCCGGCGAGACAGGTGGGGCCGATGAGACGAATGAGATGAACGAGACCTCCGCGCCCACTGGTCAGAGCGGCCCAGTAGAGTCGGGCGCGCTCCCGCGCCGGGAGCCGGTCAGCCTGCGCAGCAAGCAGACCGTGCCCGAAGAAGCCGCTGGACCGCAGACCCCCGAGGCCTCGCCCGAGGACCAGTCAGCGGCCCGGCACTCCTTCGCCGACGATCTCGACGCGTTCTCCCTTGGTAGCTAAAACCCTGCAGTGAAAGGAACCCTTTCGTCATGGAAAGCCCGGTCGTCCCCCGCGACCCCAAGGAATTCAGCTGGTTGATCGACAACTTCGCCAGCTCCACCCCCGGTGTGACCCACGCGCTCATCGTCTCCTCCGACGGCCTCCCGCTGATCGGAGCCGGCGGCATGTCCGCCAACATCGCCGACCCGCTGGCCGCGATGACCGCCGGCGTGATCAGCCTCGGCAACAACATCGCGCGCGAGGTGGGCGAGCCCGGCTGTGACCAGGTGATGCTCAAGTTCCACACCGGACACTTCCTCTTCATGGGCATCGGCGATCTCGCCGGCTTCGCCGTTCTCGTCGGTGCCGGCGCGAACCTCGGCGTCGTCGCCCACAAGATGGCCCAGATGGTCGACGCCGTCGGCCACGTACTCACCCCGCAGATGCGTGACGAGCTGCGCCAGATGACGGTCAGCTCGATGGCGGGGGAGCGGGCGTGAGCGTGGGCCAGAACCCATGGGTACGTCCTTATGTGCTCACCGGCGGCCGCACCAAGACCAAGCACCAGCTCTACGTGCACACGCTGGTCTCGGCGGCGCACTTCGACGCCCGTGCGGCCGCGCAGCTGACGCCGGAGTCGCGCAGGCTCTACGACCGTGTACGTCTCGGACCGCAGTCGGTCGCGGAGCTGTCCGCGCACTGCGGGATCTCGCTCGGGGTGACGCGCGTGCTGCTCGAGGACCTCGCCTCGACCGAGCACCTGCAGATCAATGACGGGGCCTACGACTCCCCGTTCGACCACCGTTTGTTGAAGAGAGTTATCGATGGCCTTTCCGAGCTCGGCTGACCGCCCGGCCCTGAACGTCACCTCTGCCAAGATCGTGGTCGCGGGTGGTTTCGGTGTCGGGAAGTCGACCCTCGTCGCCTCGGTCTCCGAGATCCCGCCGGTCAACACCGAGGCGTGGATGACGCAGGCCGGTGAGTCGGTGGACCCGCTCTCGGACGCGAGCGCCAAGACGACCACGACGGTCGCGATGGACTTCGGCCGGGTCACCCTCGCTCCCGACCTGCTGCTCTACCTGTTCGGCACCCCGGGCCAGCCCCGGTTCTGGCCGATGTGGGACGACCTGTGCCGCGGTGCCAGCGGTGCGCTCGTGCTCGTCGACACCCGTCAGCTCGACGCGTCCTTCCCGGCGGTCAACTACTTCGAGAACGACTCCGACGTCCCGTTCATCGTCGCGGTGAACCTGTTCGACGGAAAGCTGACCCACTCCTTGGAGAAGGTGCGCGACGCGCTCTGCCTCGATGAGCGGACACCGCTGGTGACCGTGGACGCTCGCGACCGCAGATCGACGGCCAAGGCGCTCGTCGCCTGCCTCTCGCACACGATGAAGACCACCCCCACACGCGCCTGAGCCCGGAGGCGCCCCCACTCCGAAGGAGTTTCATTGCGCAAGATCCTGATCGTCGGTGCCGGACAGGCCGGCATGCAGCTCGCTCTCAGCCTCCAGGCCGAGGGCTATGAGGTGACGGTCATGTCGGCGCGTACGCCGGACGAGCTGCGCGACGGCTGGCCGACGTCGACACAGGTCATGTTCGACCCGGCCCTGGCCTACGAGCGCGCCTACGACCTCAACCTGTGGGAGGACGAGGCGCCGCGCATCCCCGCGGTCGGCATCTCGGTCAGCCCGGAGCCCGGTGTCCGGGCCCTGAAGTTCGACGGCCCCTGGGAGCCGTACGCGATGTCCGTCGACCAGCGCCTGAAGATGTCCACCTGGATGGAGCTGTTCGAGGACCGCGGCGGCCGGGTCATCTACCACCCGGTGATGACCTCGGACCTGGCCGGCCTGGCGTCGATGTACGACCTGACCCTGATCGCGGCGGGCAAGGGCGAGATCGTCGAGCTGTTCGACCGCGACCCGGTCCGGTCCAAGTACGTCACCCCCGGCCGTGCGCTCTCGGCCATCTACCTCCACGGCATGGTCGAGCCCGACGACTTCCCGGCCGGGAGCATGCGGATCAACGTCGCGCCCGGCGTGGGGGAGCTGTTCGTGATCAGCGCGCTGACCCAGTTCGGGCCCAGCCGGGTCGCGTTCGTCGAGGCGATCCCGGACGGTCCCTTCGACTGCTTCTGGGACCGGCCACGCCCCGACGAGCACCTGCGCCGGCTGCAGCACCTGATGCTCGAGCACATGCCGTGGGAGGGCGAGCTGATGCGCGACTGCGAGCCCACCGACGCCCGCGCCTCGCTCTCGGGTGCGTTCACCGGCACGATCCGCAAGCCCTACGCGGAGGTCGCCGACGACACCTTCGTCTTCGGCATGGGTGACGTGGTCGTGGTCAACGACCCGATCGCGGGGCAGGGCGCCAACAACGCCGCGCACTGCGCCGGCATCTACACCCAGGCGATCCTCGAGCGTGGCGACCAGCCGTTCGACCCGGAGTGGATGCAGGCGACCTTCGAGATCTTCTGGGAGACCCGTGCCCAGCACTCGACCGGCCTGACCGACGCGCTGCTCAACCCGCTGCCCGACCACGTGCAGCAGGTGCTCGGTGCGGCCACCCAGCACCAGGCGGTGGCGGACCGGTTCACCCGGCTGTTCCCGCACCCCGAGGACCTCGGACCGTTCCTCGGCGATCCGGAGACGGCCCTGGCGTACGTCGCGGAGGTCGCTGAGGCGGACACGGCCGCCAGGGCTTGACGATTAGGGCATTGCTGTTCTAGGGGTCTAGGCTTGGTAGTCGGTCCAACGTGGGTCTGTCTCGTCGTGCCTCGCGGCTGCCCGGGCAGCGCGCTTCTGTGCGCTCATGGGTGAGACATGCAGATGGCTTCACGAGGTCCACTCCGAGCATCGGAGAGGTTCCCGGACCGCCCGCGGGTCATCCGATCCGTGGTTTGAACGGTAGATGACCGACCAACAGATTGCAGAGGGCATGCCGAAGAAAGAAGGCGTGATCGAGATCGAGGGCACCGTCGTGGAGGCTCTCCCCAACGCCATGTTCCGTGTGGAGCTGAGCAACGGACACAAGGTTCTCGCCCACATCAGCGGCAAGATGCGACAGCACTACATCCGGATCCTCCCCGAGGACCGCGTGGTGGTCGAGCTGTCCCCCTACGACCTGACGCGCGGTCGCATCGTCTACCGGTACAAGTAAGCCGGTCTAGACAAAGAAAGGGCTGACATGAAGGTCAACCCGAGCGTGAAGAAGATCTGTGACAAGTGCAAGGTGATCCGTCGCCACGGCCGCGTCATGGTGATCTGCGAGAACCCGCGCCACAAGCAGCGCCAGGGCTGAGTCCCAGCTCGCAGCACAACTGAATACTTCATCGAGTCGCTAGGACGCAGGTCCGAAGTCACCTCCGGAGCAGAGGCCGGAGCCCGAGGGTGCCACCCCGGGACGCGACCCGACCGACACCTCTGTCGCAACCAGAAGGAACACAATGGCACGCCTCCAAGGTGTTGACCTTCCGCGCGACAAGCGCGTGGAGATCGCTCTCACCTACATCTACGGCATCGGCCGTACCACCTCGCAGAAGCTCCTCGAGGCCACCGGCGTCAACCCGAACACCCGGGTGCACGCTCTGGCCGAGGACGAGCTGGTCAAGCTCCGCGACGAGATCGAGGCCCAGGGCATCCAGACCGAGGGTGACCTCCGTCGTGAGGTCCAGGCTGACATCCGTCGCAAGATCGAGATCGGCAGCTACCAGGGTCGCCGTCACCGCCAGGGCCTTCCGGTCCGCGGTCAGCGCACCAAGACCAACGCGCGCACCCGCAAGGGCCCGAAGCGCACCGTCGCCGGCAAGAAGAAGGCCAAGTGATCCGACGCGCTCTGCGCGTTGATCTGGCTTTCGCCTCGATCTCACAGACCAGCCAACACAGGAGTTAATGCATGCCTCCGAAGACCCGTCAGGGTGCGACGAAGATCCGTCGCAAGGAGAAGAAGAACGTCGCTCAGGGCGAGGCCCACATCAAGAGCACGTTCAACAACACGATCGTCACGATCACCGACCCGACCGGTGCGGTGATCTCGTGGGCCTCGGCCGGCACCGTCGGCTTCAAGGGCTCGCGTAAGTCCACCCCGTTCGCCGCCCAGATGGCCGCCGAGGCCGCTGGCCGCCGCGCGATGGACCACGGCATGAAGAAGATCGACGTCTTCGTCAAGGGCCCGGGCTCGGGCCGCGAGACCGCGATCCGTTCCCTGGGTGCGATCGGCCTCGAGGTCGGCACCATCCAGGACGTCACGCCGGCCCCGCACAACGGTTGCCGTCCGCCCAAGCGCCGCCGCGTTTGATCCCCACCGAGACATAGAAGGAGACTGAAGAGTAATGGCCCGTTACACCGGACCCATGACCCGCAAGTCGCGCCGTCTCGGTGTCGACCTTGTCGGCAACGACGCGGCGTTCGAGAAGCGCCCCTACCCTCCCGGCCAGCACGGCCGCGGCCGCATCAAGGAGAGCGAGTACCTCCTCCAGCTTCGTGAGAAGCAGAAGGCTCGCTTCACCTACGGCGTGATGGAGAAGCAGTTCGCTTCCTACTACGCCGAGGCCCACCGCCGCGACGGCAAGACCGGTGACAACCTGCTCCAGCTGCTCGAGGGCCGCCTGGACAACGTCGTCTACCGTGCCGGCTTCGCCCGCACCCGCCGCCAGGCCCGCCAGCTGGTCGTCCACGGCCACTTCCTGGTCAACGGCAAGAAGGTCAACGTGCCTTCGTTCCAGGTCTCGGCTCACGACGTCATCGACGTTCGCGAGAAGTCCCTGGAGATGACCCCGTTCATCGTGGCTCGCGAGACCCACGGCGAGCGCGTCGTCCCCGCGTGGATCGAGGCCGTGCCGTCGCGCATGCGCATCCTGATCCACCAGCTCCCGGTCCGGGCTCAGATCGACGTCCCGGTCCAGGAGCAGCTGATCGTCGAGTACTACTCGAAGCTCTGATCAGCCCCACGCAGTAACGATGGCGAGTCCCCGGCGTTCAAACTTCACAGAAGACGTACGCCGGGGCCTTGCCGCCCCCACAGCCTTCCGTCATCACCCCTTGAAGTTCGGGTCCGTCAAATAGCGGTCGGCCCGGAAAGGACAAATCAGTGCTTATCGCACAGCGCCCCACCCTGTCGGAAGAGTCCGTCGAGGAGTTCCGCTCCCGCTTCGTGATCGAGCCCCTCGAGCCGGGCTTCGGTTACACGCTGGGCAACTCTCTTCGCCGCACCCTGCTCTCCTCGATCCCCGGTGCGTCGGTCACCTCGATCAAGATCGACGGCGTTCTCCACGAGTTCTCGACCATCGAGGGCGTCAAGGAGGATGTCACCGAGATCATCCTCAACCTCAAGGGTCTGGTCGTCTCCTCCGAGCACGACGAGCCTGTCACCATGTACCTGCGCAAGTCCGGTGCCGGTGACGTCACCGCCGCCGACATCGCGCCGCCGGCCGGTGTCGAGGTGCACAACCCCGACCTGAAGATCGCGACGCTGTCCGACAAGGGCAAGATCGAGCTCGAGCTCGTCGTCGAGCGTGGCCGTGGCTACGTCTCCGCGGTCCAGAACAAGGGCGCCGAGAACGAGATCGGCCGCATCCCGGTCGACTCGATCTACTCGCCGGTCCTCAAGGTCAGCTACAAGGTCGAGGCGACTCGTGTCGAGCAGCGCACCGACTTCGACAAGCTCGTCATCGACGTCGAGACCAAGCCGTCGATCGCTCCCCGCGACGCGATCGCCTCGGCCGGTAAGACCCTCGTCGAGCTCTTCGGTCTGGCCCGCGAGCTGAACGTCGACGCCGAGGGCATCGACATCGGCCCGTCGCCGGTCGACGAGCAGCTCGCCGCCGACCTCGCCCTCCCGGTCGAGGACCTGCAGCTGACCGTCCGTTCCTACAACTGCCTCAAGCGCGAGGGCATCCACACCGTGGGTGAGCTCATCTCGCGTTCGGAGCAGGACCTGCTCGACATCCGCAACTTCGGTGCCAAGTCGATCGACGAGGTCAAGCTGAAGCTGCACGAGATGGGCCTGTCCCTCAAGGACAGCGCTCCGGGCTTCGACCCGTCCGCCGCCCTCGCCGCCTACGGTGACGATGACGACGACGCGTTCGTCGAGGACGAGCAGTACTGAGTTTCCACCAAAACCGCCCCGTGAGGGGCGTCTACCCCGGTACCTGATACGGCCGGAGAGAAGGAGCAGGCACGATGCCTACCCCGAAGAAGGGTGCCCGTTTCGGCGGCTCGCCCGCGCACCAGAAGCTGATCCTCTCGAACCTCGCCACCGCGCTGTTCGAGAACGGCCGCATCACCACCACCGAGGCCAAGGCCCGGCACCTCCGCCCCGTCGCGGAGAAGCTGATCACCAAGGCCAAGAAGGGTGACCTGCACAACCGTCGCGAGGTCCTCAAGACCATCCGCGACAAGTCCGTCGTGCACACCCTCTTCACCGAGATCGCCGAGCAGTTCGCGGAGCGTCCGGGTGGCTACACCCGGATCACCAAGATCGGTCCCCGCAAGGGCGACAACGCTCCGATGGCTGTGATCGAGCTCGTCAACGAGGCGTACGAGCCGAAGACCAAGGCTGCTCCGGCTGCCGCGGCTCCGGTTGCTGCTCCCGTCGAGGAGAAGGTCGAGGAGGCGCCGGTCGAGGAGACCGCCGCCGAGGAGACCGAGGTCGTCGAGACCGAGGCTGCTGCCGAGGAGGCTCCCGCTGCGGAGACCACCGAGGACGAGGCCAAGGCCTGATCTGCTCTGAACTGTGGCCCGTCACCCGCGAGGGTGGCGGGCCACTGTCATCTCCCGACTGTCACTGCCCGGCGGCCTGCTCGGTCCGGTCGAGCAGCCAGCAGACCACCCCGCCGAGGACCAGGACCAGGGTCGTCGCGAGCGTGGTGAATGCGGTCACGATCAGCATCACCGCGATGTTGTCGATGGACACGTCCGGCGTCAACGTGAGCGACAGCGACGCATGCACGCCGAGGAGCAGCAGATAGGTGACCGGGAGCCCGATGAGCCAGCGGCGGCCGGTCCAGGCAGCGCATCCCCAGCCGGCCAGAACCATCACCAGGAACAGCGGTCCGAGCAGACTGGCGACGGCCGCGCTGTAGAGGTCGAGCAGCCGGGGCAGCCCGTACCAGAGCCCCGAGCTCAACAGCCAGGAGAGCATCGGCAGCACGATCCCGAGGAGCCGGCCCGTCGGGGTGCGGGCGATGTACGCCGCGCCCGCTGCCACCACGGCGTACACCAGTGCGTTGAGCACGATCGTCGCGATCGTGGTGAGGGTCATGCTGGTCTCCGACGCGTCGAGGACGTACGTCAGGACGAGGCCGACCAGTGCGATCGCGAACTGCAGGATCACCACGGCCACGATCACGACGATGGTGGCGGCCCTGGTCGACCGGCGGGACGCCCCGGCGACGTGGGTCGGCGGGAACGGCGACGGCGGCGGCGCGGCATAGCTCATGCCAGGCAGACTGCCCGATCCGCTGCCGGGTGACCACCCCTTTCGGGTGGATGGTCAGAGACCGGCGAGGAAGGCGGTGCCGTCGAGGCTGCCGGGCTCGGCGCCGGTGCGGGCGATGTCGTGGACCGCGCGCTGGATGGCCTCGTTGACGGGGGTCGGGACGCCGTGGAGGCGACCGAGCAGCACGATCTCGCCGGAGAGGTAGTCGATCTCGACGCCGGTGCCGCGAGCGAGGCTCTGCCACGTCGAGCTGTGGTTGCGGCTGCCGCGGCTGGTGATGTGGCCGGCCCGCCGGGCCCGATCCTGCTCGGAGGTGACGACGCTGATGCCGGCCGCGTCGAGAGCGGCCTCCGCCTCGGCCAGGCACCGGGCGTAGATCTCCTCGTCGCTGGCACCGGGGGTGATCGCCGCGTTGATGCCGTTGCCGAGGTTGTTGAGGAGCTTGCGGTACTTCCACGCCATGATGTCGGGACGCGGCTCGCTCAGGAAACCGGCCTTGACCAGGTCGTTCGCGATCGCGGTGGCGGTCTCGTCGACGCCGGTGGGGTAGCGGCCGATGTCGAGGATGCCGGGCCTCTCGCCCGAGTCCTGCACGACCGTTCCCGGCGTCAGGAAGGTGGCGGGGAGGACGACATGGATGGCGTACGTCCGGGCGAACCGCCGCAGGATGCGCGGCTCGTTCGCGACGCCGTTCTGCAGGGCGACGACCGGAGTTCCGGCCGGGGCGTACGCCGCCAGGTCCTCGAGCGCGGCCTCGGTCTGCTGGCCCTTGACGCTGAGCAGCACAACGGTGTCCTCGGTCCAGGAGACCTGGCTCGCGCCCTCGACGGCGGGGACGTCGAGGGTCAGCACGCCGTCGGGGGTGTCGAGGGTGAGTCCGGCGTCCTGGATCGCGCGCAGGTGCTCGCCGCGGGCTACGAGGGTGACCTCGACCCCTGCTCGGTGCAGCAGTCCGCCCACGACGCCGCCGACCGCGCCCGCTCCGAAGATCACATAGTGCATGGACAAAGTGTGGCAAAGCGTCCTCGCGCATTCCGCTCGGGGCAGGTGTTGCTGGGACAATGAGTGACGTGCGCATCAGGATCGACCTCGCCTACGACGGCACCATGTTCCACGGCTGGGCGACCCAGCCGGGGCTGCGTACCGTCCAGGGCGTGCTGCAGGACGCGCTGGCGACCGCGCTGCGGGTGCCGTCGACGGGGGAGCGGTCCCTGGTGTGGGTCACGGTCGCCGGGCGCACCGACTCGGGCGTGCACGCCCGCGGTCAGGTGGCGCACTTCGACATCGACGCCGAGGTGCTCGAGTCCTCGCGGGGACGCTCGGAGCAGTCGCCGCTCGATGCGCTGGTGCGCCGGCTGAACGGGATCCTCCCGGCCGACCTGCGGATCCGTGCCGCCATCGAGGCGCCGGAGGGGTTCAACGCCCGGTTCTCGGCGCTGTCGCGGCGCTACGTCTACCGGATCGTGGACGACCCTGCGTACGTCGACCCGCTGCAGCGCGGCCACGTGCTCTACCGGACCCGGCCGCTCGACCTGTCGCTGATGAACGTCGCCTCCGCCGATCTCGTCGGGCTCAACGACTTCGCCACCTTCTGCAAGCCGCGCGAGGGGGCGACCACGATCCGCGACCTGCGCCAGCTCAGCTGGGAGCGGCGGCCCGACGGGATCATCGAGGCGACCGTCCTGGCCGACGCGTTCTGCCACTCGATGGTGAGGTCGCTGGTCGGGTGCCTGATGGTGATCGGGGAGGGCCGCAAGGACGTCACCTGGGCCAAGGAGTCGCTGGCCACACGCTCACGGTCCTCGTCGATCCCGATCGCGCCGGCCAACGGTCTGACCCTCGAAGAGGTCGCCTACCCGCCCGACGAGATGCTGGCGGCCCAGCACGAACGCACCATGAACCGCAGAGAGGCGAGCGAGCTTGACCGGGACTGACGACGAGCACTACTTCTCCGCCGACCCGTCGGTGCCCTTCGAGCGGATCCCCGTCTCGGCCACCGTGTGGGACATGGACCTGTCGCTGGTCTCGGGGTCGGGAGTCTTCGCCAAGGGCCGCCTGGACATCGGCACCTCGGTGCTCTTCAAGGAGACCGAGCCGCCCTCGCTGAAGCCCGGTGCGCGGATCCTCGACCTCGGCTGCGGCTACGGCGTGATCGGGCTCGCGCTGGGGCTCGTCGCTCCGGAGGCGTACGTCACCGGCGTCGACGTCAACGAGCGGGCGGTCCTGCTGGCCAACGAGAACGCGGCTGGTCTCGGGATCGGTGACCGATATCGCGCCGCGGTCCCGGCCGAGATCGACCCGGAGGTGACGTACGACGAGATCTGGAGCAACCCGCCGATCCGGATCGGCAAGCAGGCGCTCCACGAGCTCCTCCTGACCTGGCTCCCGCGCCTGGCCCCCGGCGGCCGCGCGGTCATGGTCGTCGGCAAGAACCTCGGCGGCGACTCGCTCCAGCGCTGGCTCGGCGAGCAGGGGTTCCCGACCGAGCGGATCGGCAGCGCCAAGGGCTTCCGGGTCCTGGAGACGCGCCGCGCCTGAACGGTCCAGGTGCCGGTTTCCGCCGTCTCGCGCGTCTCGGGGCCGGTTGCGCAGGGTGCGCTGGGAGACTCCGCCCATGACCAACCGTGTGATGACGACTCCCGCGCTGACGAACGGGCAGCGCCTGGCCCGCTCCTACCAGGCCTGGGGCGTGGCCGCGCTGGTGAGCCTGGTGACGGTGCTGCCCGTCTACCTCGCGGTCACGAGGTCCGGGATCGAGCTGTCGCGGCTGGAGAGCGTGCCGCTGATGATCGTCGTCGGGCTGATCGGGCCGGTGCTCGGGGCCTTCCTGAGCGCACGCGCCGGCCTGGGCCGGTTCTGCACCGGGGCCGCGTTCGTGATCATCGCGACCCCGATGACGAGCCTCCCGCTGCTGGCGATCCCGGCGTACGTCCTGGCGCCCTGGATCGCCGTGGCGATCAGCGAGGAGCCGGCGCCGCAGCAGTGGAACGGCTGAGACATCAGTCCGGGACCGGCCTCATGCCCCACCTGACCCGAGTCGGCCCGTTGTGACGCAGACACCGCCGAGTCGGCTCGTCT
>NZ_JZDQ02000033.1 GCF_000960475.2 Nocardioides luteus
GGCCGACGGGACTGACGCCTCGGCCGACGGGACTGACGCCTCGGCCGACGGGACTGACGCCTCGGCCGACGGGACTGACGCCTCGGCGGGGGTCAGCGGGCGCGGGTCACCGAGACGGTCTGGCTGCCGCAGCCGTTGGCGGAGGTGAGGTTGGTGAGGGCCGACTTCTCGGTGCTGTCGACGGAGAGACGCCAGCGGATCTTCACCGAGACGAACTCCTTCAGGTAGCGGCACTTCTGCTGTGCGGGCATCCACTCGGCCGGGTCCTGGTCGCCCTTGGCCTGGTTGACGTTGTCGGTGACGCCGACGAGGGAGCCGTAGAAGCCGAGGTCGTTGGCGTAGTCGCGCCGCTCGGTCGAGGTCCAGGTGCGGGCGCCGGAGTCCCAGGCCTCAGCGAGCGGGACCATGTGGTCGATGTCGATGTCGCTGGTGGCGGTCCAGGAGACACCGTCGTAGTAGGAGTACCAGCGGCCGCCCGACAGCGAGCAGCTCGAGCCGACGGTGGGGGCCTCCTCGGCCTCCGCGATCAGCACCTCGTTGCGGGTGTTGCAGCCGTCGCCGTCGGCGTCGATCCAGTGCTGGAAGAGGTCACGGCTGTAGCCGGTGCGGTTCTCGGCCGCGACGGGGAGGTCGCCGATGGCGGTGGAGAGCGGCTGGGAGTAGGACTCGGCGTGTGCTGCCGCCGGGATCGTGAGCGGCACGAGGGCGCCGCAAGCAAGGATGAACAGGCCACGGAGTTTCATGGGGGTCTCCCGAGGTGAGGTGTTCGGTCGCCCCTAGACGATGCCGCGTTTTACGCGCCCCGTGTAACGCGGTTACCAGATGTTTCGAGAAGTTCACCCAGGGGCGCGATCACGCCGAGACGAACGGCTCCGTCAGGTGCGGCGTCGCCAGGTGAAGCGTGGCGGCGGCTTCGCGGCTGAGCAGGCGCTCCCTCGAGTGCCTGGCCGCCTCGGGGTCGACCTCGTGCGCGTAGGCGAGCTCGGGGTGGAGCAGTTGGAGCGCGTGTACGAGGAGGTCGCCGGTGACGAGCGCCAGCTCGCGCCCCTCGGCGACCAGCACGCTCTGGTGCCCCGGCGTATGACCGGGGGTGGCGACCGCGCGCCCGGTGCGCAGGGGCGTGTCGCCGTCGAGGAGCCGGAGCCGACCGGCCGCCGTGAGCGGGTCGGTGAGAGTCTCGCGAAGCTGGGGGTTGAGCGCGTCGAGCGCGTCGTACTCGGCCCGCTGGAGCAGGTAGTCAGCGTTCGGGAAGTAGGGGCGGCGGTCGCTGGCCTCGGTCACGACCGCCCACCCGACGTGGTCGGTGTGCAGATGCGTGAGCACCACGGTGTCGACCTCGGCCGCGTCGATACCCGCAGCGACGAGTGAGTCAGGAAGCACACCGGGCACCGGCGCCCACGACGCGGCCGGGCCGTCCGCCGGACCGATCCCGGCGTCCACGACAGTGAGGCCCTTGTCGCTGCGGATCGCGTAGGCCCGGAACTGGAGCCGCCAGCGGCCCTCGGCGTCGACCGCGCCCGGGTCGTAGCGGTCGACCTCGGCCCACTGCGCGGTCGTGGCCTCGGGGAAGGCATCGACGCGCGGAGAGAAGAACGGGCCCTCGCCGTCGGCGAGGGCGATGATCTCGGTCGAGCCGATCTGGAGGCGCGGAACGCTGGGGGCCATGGCCGCGATCCTGCCACGCGTTCTACGCGCCTCGCGTCGCACCAGATGTTCCGAGAAGTTCATCCAAGTCGCGCTCGACCAGCTCCTCGGCGCCGCCGTTCCCGTACGCCGCGACCACGGCCCGCAGCCGCGCGCGGGTGATGTCGGAGACGTACGCCAGGTCGGCCTTGGCCGCGTTCGAGCCCGGCCGGGTGGTCTCGGCGATCTGGACCGACCAGCACGTACGCCGCGTCCCGTCCTCCACGTTGGCCAGCGCGACCGCGTGGCCGGTGGTGCCGGAGCCGGCGAAGAAGTCGAGGACCCGCGCGTCGGCCGGCATCGTGGCCAGGATCCGCCGGATCAGGCCGGTCGGCTTCGGCGACTCGAACAGCGGCCCCACCAGCGCCTTCAGCTCCGCGACCGCGGAGTCGGTCGAGCCGATCTCCTCGGCCAGCCAGATCGTGGTGAGCTTCTTGCGCCGCGCATCGCCCGAGGCGTCGCGGGAGAGCCAGTCGCGCTGGTAGACGTCGATCCGCTCGCCCAACTTCCCGCGTACGCGACGGCACATCAGGTCGTCGGGACGGGCCGCGATCAGCGGGGCGCTCCACCGCCAGACCGCCGGGCGGCCGTCACCGAAGACCGGCCAGATCTCCTGGCCGCCGTCGAACGGCTCGACATCGACGCGGCCGGAGTCCGGGTCGCCCCACACCGGGAAGTGGAGCGTACGCGCCGTCGCCGGGTTGAACTTCTTGTTGGTGTTGCGCAGCGGCAGCCGCCGGTAGTGGCGCCCGTCGTCGGTGACCAGCGGGAAGTCCTGCTCGTTGACGGCCTCGGGGATGCTGGACTCCAGCGCACAGGACCGGGCGTCCTTGGCGTAGACCAGCAGATACTCGTGGGACGTCGCGAACCCGTTGCCGAGCTGGCGGCCCTTGGGGTTGAGGTTGACCACGATCTGCGCGAGCTGGTTGCGCTCGTCGAAGACCTCGTCCATCAGGACCTTGAGATGGGCCGCCTCGTTGTCGTCGATGGAGACGTAGATCGCCGCGCGCTCCGACATCACAGTGCGCGCCGCCTCCAGCCGGGGCCTCATCATGGCGACCCAGGCCTCGTGGCGGCCCGCCCGCTTGCCGTCCTTCCCGCGCCGGTCGTCGTGGTAGGCGAAGAGGCTGCCGGTGTTGTAGGGCGGGTCGATGTAGATCAGGTCGAAGGTCTCCCCTGCCACCGAGAGCGCCCGGAGAACGTCGAGGTTGTCGCCCTCGACGAAGGTGTTCCACGGCTCCCCCACGCGGGGAACGTTAGCCGACCGGGATATCGGTCGAGAGCAACGCGACCGATCGCTCGGCCACCAGGCACTGGATCTTGGTGCTCTTCGGCGGGGTGACGTGGAGGACGACGTCGCTGCCGCTCGTCGAGGCGGTGATGGTGGCCGGGTCCGGCGCCTCGCAGCCGTCGTAGACCGTCTGGGCGTAGAGTCGCTGGCCCGCCGGGACCTGCCCGAGCAGCGAGGTCGCCTTCGTGGCGAACGGTTCCTGGAGCGAGGTGCCGAGAGTCGCTGCGTACGCCTTGATCGCGGCCGCGTCCGGGAGCGGCGTCGCGGTCCTCTCCAGATCACCCTCCGCCGCTCCTCCAGCGGATACCAGGCCGCGGACCGGCTTCTCCGAGCTGGGCGGCCGGGACGGCTCCGGCTGGGGCTTCGGCTCGGTGGTTCCGGACGGAGACGACGAGGCCGAGGGCGTGGGGCTCGCGGCCGGATCGCTCGCCTCGTCGGAGGTGCCGCAGGCGGTGACGAGGAGCGCCGTCGCAGCGAGTGCGAGTGGGAGAAGACGCGTGGGGTGCATATTCCACATACTCCCCACGGCACCCGGCTGTTGCACCCCCGCGGCGCACGTCGTTATCCAGATGGAAGGATCACGCCGTGGCCCGCTTCACCCAGGCCGAGCTCCAGACCTACTACGGCGCCTCGGTTCCCGACCTCCTCCCGGCAGACGACCAACCGCTGCGCCTCCTCTTCGTCGGCATCAACCCCGGCCTGTGGACCGCGGCGACCCAGACCCACTTCGCGCACCCGCTCAACCGCTTCTACCCCGCGATCTACCGGGCCGGGATCACCACCCGCCCGATCGACGCCTCCGCGGGGATGACGCCGGAGGACCGCGACTACTTCCGGGCCCGGGGCATCGGCTTCACCAACATCGTCCGGCGCGCGACGGCCAAGGCCTCCGAGCTCACCAACGCCGAGCTCAAGGAGGGCGGAGCCGAGCTGTTCTCCCTGGTCGCACGCCGGAAACCGATCGTCGTCGCGATCGCCGGGATCACCGCCTACCGCACCGCGTTCAACCGCCCCAAGGCCAAGCAGGGCCGCCAGCCCGAGCCCTTGGCCGGCGCCGAGCTCTGGGTCGTACCCAACCCCTCCGGCCTCAACGCCCACGAGACCGTTCCCAGCCTCGCCGCCGCGTACGCCGAGGCCGCCCGTGCCGCCGGCCTGACCTGACCCGCCGAGACGTCACTCCCGTCGGCCGAAGCGTCACTTACGTCGTTCGAGTGCGCACACGCGTGCCAACTCGGCCGACGTAACTGACGTCTCGGCCGACGCAACTGACGTCTCGGCGGGGGGTCAGAAACCCGAGGGCGGCTGGGGAAGCTCCGGGACCCCGAGCTTGGCCAGCAGCGCGACCGCATCGTCGGCCGAGACCCTCGCGGACTGGGAGTGGAGCATGTCGTCGACGGCGAGGTCGACCTCGGAGGTGAGGCAGACGAGCACGTCCTCGCCCTCGGCCTCGGCCGGCCCCTGGAAGGCGAGCACGGGCAGGTAGGCGAGGTCCAGGGAAGCGGCCTTCTGCAGGAGGCGTACGGCGGCGAGCACGTCGGCACGGGGATCAGCGACCTCGAGCGGGCGGCCCTCGACGGACGCCGCCCCCTCGGCCGGGACCTCGACCACCCCGGCGGTCGAGGGGATGTCGTACTGCTCCACCACGGCGATCCCACCGGGATGCACCACGACGGCCTCGATCTCGCGGCCCGAGACCGGCACGTTGAGCACCACCAGCGCCGACTCGAGCTGGCCGAGCGCCTGGCGGAGCTTCTCCTCGCCGAAGGTCTCCGGGGCCCCGAGGTCAAGCATCCAGCCGCCCGCGGCGGTAGCCACCCACGTGGCCGTCTCCTGCTCCTTGAGCGCCATCAGCTTCTCGGCCTCCTGGCGCAGCCGGTCGCGCTCGAGCGCCGCGTCGTGCGCCCGCCGGCGCTCGTCGTCGAGCTCGGCGCGCAGCATCGCGACCTCGCTCTCGGCCAGCTGCTGCAGCTCGCGGCGCCGCTCCGCCTCCCGGGCACGCTCCTCGGCAGCCTGCTTCTCGGCCCTCAGCCGGGCGACCTCGAAGCGGCGTACGCCCTCCTCCAGGAGGCCGAGGGTGCGGTCGGAGACCGCGACGTCGGCGCCGGACTCGAGCCGGTCCCGCAGCGCGCCCCAGTTGACCTCGGGATGGTCGGTGACCAGGGTCTCCAGCACCTTCAGCAGTACGTCACCCTCCACCCCCGCACGCGAGGCCAGCGAGGCCCGGTTGAACCGAGCCGGCGCGGGAGCCGGGGACGAGGCCGGAGCGAGGCTCCACTGCCCTGGCGGGCCCTCGACGAAGCCACCCGAGGTCAGCACCGCGAGCAGCTCCTCCTCGGTCAGCAGCACGCGCTTGCCCTTCAAAGCGGCGCGCAGGACCGGCAGGCTCAACGGAGCCCGCAGGCGCAGGATCTCGGCGACGGCCGGCATGGAGGATTCAGGCATAGGGGCTGGTTAGGGGGTTGTTCTCGCAGGCGCGGCGATCGTACACCGCAGCACCGACATTCGAGGCCCACCAGCGCGGTTCCGAACAAAGACGCGAAGGCCCCGGACACCGACCGGTGCCCGGGGCCTCGCTGTCGGGCTAGCCCAACGGCTTCAGGTCGAAGTTGTAGACGGTCGTCTGACCAGCCACGATCTGTGCCTTCTTGGTCGCGGGCACGAACCCGTCGGCCGCGACGATCACCTGGAGCGGCGCGTTGGACTTCTGCATCCAGTACCCGTAGGTGCCGTCCGCCTTCGTCCGGAGCGTCACGTCGTAGGACACACCGTCGAGGGCCACCACCGCGCCCTCGAGCGGCTCACCCGACCCCGTCACCGTGCCCGTGATCTTGCCCCAGCCGGAGGGCGCCTTCACGATCATGGTCGCCGGGACCGGCGCCACGGTGTAGGGGGTGTCGTTCCCGATGACCACGTCGGCCGTGTAGGTACCCGGCTGGTCGACCGTGGCGTCGAACGTGACGACGGCGGTGACCGACTTGCCCGGCGCCAGCGTGAACGACGGCGGCTGCACGTCCAGCCACGCGACGCCACCGCCACCGGTCTCACCGGTCACATCGAGGATGATGTTGGAGTCGGGGAACCCGAGCGCCGCGGCGTCGGTCGGCTCCGGCGTACCGCACGCGTCGGAGGCCAGGTAGGTCGGCGACGTCTCGGCAGCGGGGTTGCCGCCGAAGTAGACCGCCGCACCTGCCACCGAGACGACCAGGATGTCGTCCGGCGCGATCTCCGCGGAGGCCGCGACCGGCACCGTGTAGGTCGAGCCGAAGTCGCTGGTCACCGTCGTGGTGCCCGACCCGATCGGGGTCAGGTTGGCGAAGGTGAACGCGGCACCGGCCGGGAGCGTGTAGAGCGTCGCCGTCACCGGCGTGTTCCCGTTGGCCGTCTCTTGGACCGCGAAGCTCACGCTGGTGGGCGTGAAGCCTCCGGAGATCCCGAAGTCACCCGGCGAGTACGTGCGCAGGATCGTCGTGGTCCCCGAGGGGCACGCGACCGAGCTGGACTGCACGACCTCGTGCGAGCTCGAGTGGGACAGCGTCGTCTCACCCGCCGGCGTGGGCGCGATCGCGGTGACCGAGGGCTTCTCGGCCGAGCCGCTCTTGCTGCCGGACGCGGAGCTCAGACCGTGCGCCTTCGACCCGGCACCCGCCTTGGTCTTGACCGCCGTGGCCTTCTTGGTCGCGCTCTTGGTGACGCCGGCCGAGGCGGTCTTGTCCCCGAGGATCACGACCTCCTCGCCGGTGGCACCCAGATCGACCTCGACGGGCGCGGACCCGGTGTTGGCGATCTTCAGGTTGCGGGAGACCGAGCCACCCATCGCGAGGCTGGCGTTGAGCGCCGTCTGGGTGACGGCGAGCCGGCCGGCCTTGAGCTGGGCGTCGGCGGTGGCGGTCGCGTCCTCGGCGACGGTGACGTCGCGGCTGACCGAGACGTAGTCGGGCGCGCCGATGCTCACGCCGTACGCACCCGTGACCGTGTCGACGCTGTAGGAGCCGTCGGCGCCGGTCTCGACCGTCTTGGCGGAACCGCCGGCGGTCGGGGTCAGGGTGACCTCGGCGCCGTCGATGCCGGACTTGGTGTTGTAGTCGGTGACGACACCGGAGACCGTGCCCATCGGGGCCAGGTCGAAGGTGATCGACATGCCGTCGCTCAGCGACGCGGTGTCGAGCGAGAACTGCGTACCGATCGTGCCGGCGGCGTTCTCGATGCCGATGGTCGCCGAGCCACCCAGAGCCCGGTCACCGCTGGGGAGGTCCCCGTAGCCCAGCTCGACCCGGCCGTCCTCGAAGAGGGTGACCGAGAAGTCGAGCGGGTCCGTCGTGCTCAGCGGGACGACGTCACGCCACTCGATGACGAACGCGTCCACGCCGTCGACGGTCGTCGCCCCGGTGAACACGTCCGCCTCACCACGGGCGTCGAGGTCGTCCCAGAACGGGTAGATCGCCGCGTTCGGCACGCTGACCGACGGGATCGCGCCGTTGTTGAAGGCCGTGCTCGAGGCGAGGAAGTTCAGGTGACCGTTCGAGGCGACGTACGCCTTGGTGTAGCTGTCGCCGTAGAGCGGGAAGCTGAACGGCAGGTCCACCGAACCCGCCACGTCGTCACCCTCGAGCCCGAGCGCGGTGGTGCCGGAACGTACGCCGCTCGAGCCCTCGGAGCAGAAGTACCCGTAGCCGTCGTAGGAGAGGACGACCTTGATGGGGTGGGTCTTGTTGCCCGTGACCTCGATCTGCGAGCTCGTCGCCTCGGCGCAGCCCGACCCCTCGGTGAAGATCGTGTACGTCCCCTCCGGAACGCCCGCGAACGAGTAGGTCCCGTCGGCGCCCGCGGTCGCGGACAGGTTGCCCGGCGACAGCTGGACCTCGGCCCCGGCGATCGGGGCGTCGGTGCTGGCGTTGGTGACGGTGCCGCTGACCGTGTACTTCGGGGCCTCGGCGAGGTCGAAGTCAACGGTCGTGGTGGCGTCCTCGGTGACGGTCGCGGTCCCGGTCTCGGTGATGAACCCGAAGGCCGAGGTGGTCACCTCGTAGTCGCCGACGTAGACGTCGGCCGAGAAGTGGCCCTCCGCGTCGGTGGTGAGGGTGCGGTCGAGGGTGTCACCGTCGAGCTCGACGGTCGCGCCCGCGATCGGGTCGCCGCCGCTGGTGACGGTCCCGGCGACCGTGCCGCCCTCGGCCGGGGCCAGGGCGATCAGGCGCGCCAGGTCGAGGTAGCCCTCGCCGTACACGTTGTTGTTCTCGGCGGTGCCGCCGCAGGTGGTGTCGTCGACGTCGGTCGCCGCCTCGTTGAGCAGGCGCCGGGTCTCCTCGACGTTGCCGATCAGGGCCGGGTTGTAGCTCCACAGCGCGGCGACGGCGCCCGCGAGGTGCGGGGCGGCCATCGAGGTGCCGTTGTAGCTGGCGTACCCACCACCCGGGACCGACGAGCGTACGTTCACGCCCGGTGCCGCGATGTTGGGCTTGGTCAGCCCGTCCTGACCGGGACCGCGGCCCGAGAACGAGGCCACGGTGCCGGAGGAGTCGACCGCACCCACCGAGTAGGTGAGCGTGTTCGCGCCCGGCGAGGACGTCCCCTGGCACATCGAGCCCGGGTTGCCCGAGGCCCACGAGGAGAACTGGCCGGCTGCGTTCCAGGCGGCGTTCACGTCGTCGAAGAACGAGTCGATGTAGCCGATGCCGTTCCAGCCCCAGGAGTTGTTGATGACGTGCGGGCGCTTGGAGACGTCCGGGTTCTCGCCGTCGGCGTCGGTCGGCTCCAGCAGCCACCAGCCCGAGTCGAGGAGACCGGCGTCGGTGCCGCAGCAGCCGTTGGTCTCGATCCACTCGGCGTCGGGCGCGACACCGATCTGGTTGCCGGCGCCGTCGTCGCCGACCATGGTGCCCATGGTGTGGGTGCCGTGGCCGTCGAGGTCACAGGGACCGCTGGAGCAGTCCCCGTAGGCGTCGAACCAGTTGTAGTCGTGGGTGAAGGTGCCGTCGCCGTTGTTGCCGCGGTACTGGTTGACCAGGGCCGGGTGGGTGTAGTCGGTCCCGGAGTCGACGCTGGAGACGACGATGCCGGCGCCGGTCGCGCCCTGCGCCCAGGCCTCGGGGGCGTGGATGAAGTCGATGCCCCACTCGGTGCCCTGCGGCGCCGCGGTGGCCTTCTCCTCCTTGACCGGCTCGACGAGCGAGAGCTTGGCCCGCTCGTGGACGGTCTTGATCTCGGGGTCGGCGGCCAGCTTCAGGGCCAGCTCCTCGGAGCCGTCCTTGACCAGGATCGCGTTCGAGATCGCGTACGTCTTGTAGCTCACCTTGGCGGACTCGAGCTCGGCGACGGCGCCGGCCTGGGAGGCCTTGGCCGTCTTCTCCAGCGCGTCGACGACGTACTGGCCGCGCTTGGTCCAGTCCTTGATGGACGTGGCAGGTCCGAGGTTGGCCTTGTCGGAGAAGCGGAGCCAGAAGTCGGCCGAGTCCGACTTCTCGAACTTCGACTCGAGGGTGGAGGTGAGCTTGGCCGCGGGGGCCTTGTCGTCGGCCGTAGGGGTGCCGGCGAATGCGGGAGTGGCGGCAAGCATCGCAGCGGTGGCGGCGAGTATGCCCGTGGCTGCTACGGCCGAACGGCCGAGGCGTGAATATCTCAAGGTGGGTCTCCTTGCGGAAACCGTCGGCAGAGCCCGTGATCAGATCGTGCGCGTTTCCCGGGTAATGCGGACGGATCGAATATTGCCGCCCGAAATCGTTCTCGGGATTTGTTACAGGTAAAGACATCCAGGGCGCCGGAGAGCGGCAGATACCTGTCAATGTCGTAAAAGCGACATGATGTCTAGACAGGTTGGCGAGTCAAATATGACACGGGTGCGTCATTGACACCGGCCCCGGTATCGACGCCGATTCGAACGCCCCCGCGAAGACCGCGGGTCGTTGAGGTAGGTCCCCTTTCCGTTCGCTGTACGTTTTTGTGAAAGGAGGGGCATGTCTGCGATCAAGCGCGTGACGAACACGTCCGAGGCCGAGGCGCTGGCGGCGTTGCTCAACGGCGACACCCGCACCAAGCCGACCGTGGTGGTGACCGTCGCGTCCGGGCACACCGACCCCTACGCCGACGTGGAGAGGATCGCGGCCGAGATCGGCGACCTCGCCGACCTCTACCTGGTCACGACCGGCGGCCACACCTGGGCCTTCTCCAACAGGATGACGCCGGGCACGCAGGTCTACGGCGGCGCCGGACGGGTCTACCCCGTCGGCCTGGCCTGGAACGTCGATCTGAAGCAGGCACCGCTGCGGTTCGCCTGGAACAGGTCCGAGGGCAAGAAGCTCACCGGTCAGCTCATCGACGACGCCCTCGACATGGCCGCGGCCGCCGGCCTCTTCGACAGCGCCCGCACCGCCTCCACCCGCGAGCGCCGCGCCGGCACGGTGCGCTCGATCATGAGCGAGCGCGCCCTGGTCGACCTCGTCGGTGGCGACATGGCCTCGGTACCGCCCCAGCTCGCCCAGGCCGGAGTGCCGATCGAGCGCGTCCTCGCCCCCGGCATGCACGTCGACGGCGTCCTGGAGAAGAAGTCACGCTGGCTCGACATCCGGGAGAGCCGCCCCACCGCCGAGGAGGCGCTGAAGACGTACGCCGCCGGCGACATCGTCCCCGCGCAAGTCCGCTCCGTCCTCGCCGGCTCCGCGGACCTGCGCCTGCATCCCGACGTCACCGTCGAGGTCTTCCGCTCGGACGTGACCGGCGACCCCGACGACGATCTATCGGCGCTTCTCACTCCTGGTGAGGTCGTGCTCGCGCGCGTCATCGCCACCGGCCCCAAGTGGCGGCTGTCGCTGCGCGAGGTCCGCGAGCACGACACGGCCCGTGAGGCGCTTTCTCTGTACGCCGGTGGCCCGCCCTGGCTCGACCCGGATGCGCCGCCGCCTGCTGTCGTCGACCATGTCGAGACGGTTCCCGAGCCTCAGGGGGTCGAGGCCCCGGCCGAGACGGTTCCCGAGCCTGCTCCCGTGGCTCCGGCGAAGCCCGCGGTCCCGACTCCCGCGATGATGCCGCGCCGCCGGGGCGAGCCCGTCCGTGCAGTCCGGCCGACGCCGGTGCCGGCGCCCTCGCCGCCGCAGGAGAAGGAGGTCGCGCCGGCGAAGAAGGCGGCGGTGCAGTCGATGTCGCTGCAGGTCACCGCCATCAAGGCCGAGAAAGCCCATCTCGAGGCCGAACTGGCCGGGCTCCGAGACCAGGTCTCGGGGCTGCGCAACGAGCGCGTGCAGTTCGCCAAGGATCTGGCCCGTGCGGCGCGGCAGGTCGAGACCCGCGACGTCGAGCTGGCCCGGATGCGCTCCCAGCTGCGCCGCGCCAAGCAGCGCACCGCGCCGCCCGAGGTCGCCCTCCCCGTCTTCGCCGACCGCGAGCGCGGCTTCCGTCACCTGGTCGAGGCCGCCTGGGCCCGCCGGATCCCGGTCGGCGAGCAGCCCACCCGGCCGCTGCCCGCTTACTCGATCGGGGAGAGGTTCCTCGACAGCGTCGACGCGCTCGAGGGCATCGCCCTC
This sequence comes from Nocardioides luteus, assembly GCF_000960475.2. GTDB lineage: Bacteria > Actinomycetota > Actinomycetes > Propionibacteriales > Nocardioidaceae > Nocardioides > Nocardioides luteus_A. The sequence goes on from NZ_JZDQ02000033.1 coordinate 11,488, forward strand.
GACAAGATCGCCGACGTGGTCATGGAGGTGCTCACCGGCCTCGCGGAGCAGTCGACCGGGCGCGAGCTGCACCAGCTGCGTACCTCTGCCGGGGGCAACGCCGCGCCACAGTCCCGCCCCGACGGCGCGGTCTGCTACCGGGTCTCGATGCAGATCCACACGCCGAGCGCCCGCCGGCTGCACTTCTGGAAGTGTCCCGACGGCACCATCGAGCTCTCCCGCGTCGTCGTCCACGACGACATGGAGCCGTGAGGCGTCAGCCCCAGCACCAAGTCAGCAGCCCGACCAGCGGGTCCGGGATGCGCTCGAGCTCGACGGCCTCACCGAGGATCGTGCCATAGCGGATCTTGCGCCCCGACGCGGTGCCGAAGAAGCGGTGCAGCTGGTCGGCGACCTCCTCGCCGCGGTGCTCGGGCTGGTTCTGCAGCGTACGGAACTTGCCGCCCTCGCCGTTGAGCTCGAGGATCTCGACGATCCGCGCCGCGCCGATCGCTCGGATCATCTCGTCCTCGAGGTCACGCCGGCAGGCGAAGAAGCCCTGCCCGGAGAGATCCTCGCCGATCTGCCGGCCGAGCGCGTTGGCGACGAAGCGCTCCTCGGCCTCGTCGTAGAGCCCGCCGACCCGGTGTCCCGCCGCCGTCGTCTCCTTGATGAACCGCCCGGCGTTGCCGGCGCCGTTCATCGAGACGACCTCGATGCCGAGCTCGGCCAGCTCCACCCCGTAGCGCGGCGCCAACGCCTCCACCAGAGCCTTGTCCGACTCCCCCTCGACGAGCAGCGTGATCGGTCGCGTCATGGCGCACACCTTAGAAGAAGGTAGGGCGGCGCGCCTGTTCCACATATGCAACACCGGGCACTAGCGTTGCATATATGGAACGCGACGTCGGGCGCCTCGTCGCAGACTGCATCGAGCGGTCGGGCCTGAGCGCTCGGCAGGTGGCGGCGCGCGCCGGAGTGTCGGCCTCGACGGTCCACCGGATCGTCAACGGTGTGGTCAGCCCGTCGGTCGACACGCTCGACACCATCACCACGGCCTGTGGCGCCGAGCTGACTCTGAGCGCCAATCCGCTGGCGACGCCGGCAGCCGCGGCAGCGGCGCGCGCGATCCTCGATCAGCTGTACCCGACCGACGTGTCCCCCGACATCGAGGTCTGGGCCGGCCGGCTCGACACCTGGGCCGAGGGCGACCCGATCCAGATCCTCGAGGAGGCCGCACGTGCCTCCGGCGTTCTCGACCGGCCGGAGGCCGTGAGGCTGAGCGGCGAGGCGACCATCGGCCGGCTCGCCTCTGCCGGCGACGCCTCGGGTGGCCGCTGGGCGCTCTCCGGCGCGGCCGGCCTGGACCTCCCCTCCTTCGACGACGCCGTCTCACCGATCACGGTCCTGTGGTGCGAGGACCCGGGCTCGATCCAGCCGCTCCTCACCGACGGCACGCTCCGCCCCGCGCCGGCGCCGCACCAGGCCACCGTGGTCGTCGCCGCCGCCGAGCCCGACCTGTTCCTCGGTGCGTTCGAACGTGACCGCGTCGTCTACGCGGCCCCGATCCAGATCGCCATCGACGCCATCTCGGTCGGCGGCGACGCCGCGGACCGTGCCCGCGAGGAGATCCGGACATGGTGACGAAGCAGCCCCGCTGGGCACCCGACCCCGAGACGTACGCTGCCCGCAAGTCGGCCGCCAGCGACCTCTATCGCGAGGTCGCGGACCGCGAGGACCAGGTGCGCGACACCGGCGTCTGGTGGACCGAGGTCGACACCGCCCGGATGCTCCCCAGCGACACCGAGAGCGCGTGGCGGCGGTTCCGCGCGAATCTGCCCGAGCTGGTCTGGAACGCCGCTCGGCTCGAAGGCAACAGCTTCACCCTTCCCGAGGTGCGCACCCTCCTCTCCGGTGTCACCGTCGGCGGCCACCCCTCGGGGGACGAGGCGCAGGTGCGAGCGCTCAGCGAGGCGTACGGCGCTCTCCGAGATCTCGTCGGCTACGGCAGGTTCCATATCGACAAATCGACGTCGGACCGTCTCAATCGGATCCTCGCCCGCCACGAGACGCCTGACGCCGGCAGATTCCGCGGCGAGGGCACGCTGCGCCGCAACAGCAGCGAACAGCTCCGCGCCCGCTTCGCCACGCTGCAGGAGCGCATCGCCGAGACCGACGACCCACGGCTCCAGGCGCTGATCTACTTCTGCTCCGCCGCCCGGACCCGGTTCTACGCCGGTGCCAACAAGCGCACCGCCCTGCTGATGACGACCGGCATCCTGCTGTCCAACGGCTTCGACGCCGTCACCGTCCCGCACTCGCGGCGCCTCGAGCTCGACCACGCCCTCGACACCCTCGTCACCACCGACGACGCCACCGAGTTGATGGCCTTCCTGGTCGACTGCGCCGCCTCCGAGGGCTGATCGTCACAGCACGCGATCTGCCCGGTCCCGGGTCGCCCGCACCAGCGCGGCGTTGCGCAGATCGCTCTCGGCGATCTTGGCCTCCGCCTCTTCCCGCGACCTCCCACCGGCGAGGAACCGCTCGAGCAGCCTGGGCACCAGGATCTCGTCCGGGACATCGACGAACCAGGCCTCGTCCAGCAGGCCGCGTACGTCCTGCCACGGTCCCTCGTCGAGCAGCAGGTAGTTGCCCTCGGTGATCACGACCGGCTCGTCCTCGATCACCACCCCGCCAGGCACCGGCTCATCGGTGAGCCGGCTGAACCTCGGCCACTCGACTCGTTCCTGGGCCCGCACCTGTCGCAGCGCCGCCACGTAGGCGTCGGCATCGAAGGTGTCGGGCTCTCCCTTCCGCCCCCTCGCGCCCATCGCGTCGAGTTCCGCGTTGCTGCGGTGGAACCCGTCCATCGGCGCCACCACCGCAACCCGCCCGGTCTTGTTCAGGATGTCGCGCAGCCGCTCAGCCAGCGTCGACTTCCCCGCTCCCGGCGGCCCGACGATCCCGAGCACGAACCTGGCTCCGGCCTTGACGCTGATCTGCTCCGCCAGTCGGAGGAGTCGGTCCTCATCGAGGGTCAAGGTCAACCTCCACGCCGCACTCGGGGATGCCCGGCAACCGGGCCTTTTACTAGACGATGACACTGAGTGAACGGGTTCACAAAGTGTCATCGTCTAATAAAAGCAGTCGTCAGGACACCGCCACCTCGAGCTCGACGACCGCCCAGGACAACGGCGGCAGGGTCAGGTGCACGGTGCCGTCCTGGACCCCGACCCCGGTGAGCGGGACGAGCCCGACCGCATCAGGAGCCGACTCGACGTTCGACGTGTGCCGGTCACCACCCTCGGGAATGGTGAGCACCTCGGCGCTGACCACCCGCGCGGCACCGAGCCCACGCAGGTCGACCGAGACCTCCGACGCCTCCGAGAGCCCACGATTGGCGACGAAGAGCGCGACCCGACCGTCCGCCTCCGACCAGGTCGCGGCAGCGTCGATGACGTCGACGTCGCCGAACTTCTCGGTGGCGATCTGGTCGGCCGAGACCGCCAGCCGGAGGATCTGCCCGCGGGCGAGCGCGGCCATCCGGGCGAACGGCCAGAAGATCGTCTGCCGCCAGGCGGAGCCGCCCTCCTCGGAGCGGATCGGGGCGATCACGTTGACCAGCTGCGCCTGGTTGGCGATCCGGACGCGATCGCCGTGGCGCAGGAGCGAGTTGAGCAGCGTGCCGACGACGACGGCGTCGGTGACCGAGTACTCGTCCTCGATCAGCCGCGGGTGCTCGCGCCACTCCTTCTTCACCTGGTGGATCTGGTCGGCGGAGTCGAGGCCCTCGGCGTACCAGACGTTCCACTCGTCGAAGGAGATGTCGACCTGCTTGGTGTGCTTGCCGGCCGCCTTGACGGCGTCGATCGTGGCCACGACACCGTCGATGAAGGCGTCCATCCCGACGGCCTCGGCGAGGAACGAGGCGGCGTCGCCGGAGCGCTCCTGGTAGTACTCGTGCATCGAGATGTAGTCGATCTCGTCGTAGGCATGGGTCAGCACGGTGTGCTCCCACGAGCCGAACGTCTCCATGTAGCGGTTCGAGGACCCGACCGCGATCAGCTCGATCGAGTCGTCGACGAGCTTCATCGCCTTGGCCGTCTCCTGGGCCAGGCGACCATACTCGTGAGCCGTCTTGTGGCCGATCTGCCAGGGTCCGTCGAGCTCGTTGCCGAGGCACCACAGCTTGATGTCGAACGGATCCTCGGCCCCGTTGCGACGACGGAGATCCGACCAGTACGTCCCACCGGGATGGTTCGCGTACTCGACCAGCGCCCGCGCCTCCTCGACCCCACGCGTACCGAGGTTGATCGCCTCCATCACCTCGACGTCCGCCTCGCGGGCCCAGCCCATGAACTCGTGGAGCCCGAACTCGTTGGTCTCGATCGTGTGCCAGGCGCCGTCGATGCGGCGGGGCCGCTCGGCGACCGGCCCGATCCCGTCCTCCCAGAGGTAGCCGGAGACGAAGTTGCCGCCGGGGTAGCGTACGACCGTCGGGCCCAGCTCCCGGACGAGCTCGAGCACGTCCTTGCGGTAGCCACGGTCGTCGGCCGTCGGATGGCCGGGTTCGTAGATGCCGGTGTAGACGCATCTCCCCATGTGCTCGACGAACGACCCGAAGAGGCGTCGGGGTACGTCGGCGATCGTGAAGTCACGGTCGATGGTGATACGTGCGCGGGTCATGGAGCTCCTTGTTGTGACTCGTGCGGTTGGTTGGCTACCGGCCACCGAAGCCGGTGGTGGCGACGCCCTTGACGATCTGGCGCTGGAAGAAGAGGAAGACGACGATCAGCGGCAGCGCGGCCAGGACGGCCTGGGCCATCGTCTGGGCGTACTGGATGCCGTGGGCGTCGATGACGGTCTGCAGCCCGGTCGGCAGCGTCATCAGGTTGGTGTCGTTGATGACCAGGAACGGCCACAGGAAGTTGTTCCAGGCGTTGATGAACACGAAGATCGCGACCGCCGCCATGACCGGGCGCGACAGCGGCAGCACGATCGACCAGAAGACCCGCAGCCGGCCGGCGCCGTCGACGCGGGCGGCGTCCTCGAGCTCGATCGGCACCCCGTCGAAGAACTGCTTGAGGATGAAGACCATCGCCGGCGCCACGATCTGCGGGAGGATCAGGCCCCAGGGAGTGTCGATCAGGTCGAACGTGAGCATCTCGTAGAACAGCGGGATGATCAGCACCTGCGGCGGGATGATGATCGCCGCCACGATGACCGCGAAGAGCCATCGCCGGCCCGGGAAGCGCAGCCGCGAGAAGGCGTACGCCGCCAGCGCGGAGATCGTCACCGTCAGCACCGTGATGACCAGCGAGGTCCACAGGCTGTTGAGTGCCCAGATCCACACGTTGCCGTTCGACAGCATCTCCCGGAACGCCTCGGTCGTGAGGCCGTCGCCGCCGATCCAGCCCGACTCGGACGCGGCGTCGGTCTCGGTCTTGAACGCGGTGGCGACCGCCCACAGGAACGGCATCAGCCAGCCGACCGCCATCAGCGCCAGCACCACGAACGCGACGACGCGGCCGGCCCCCTTCTCGCCCGGTGATCGAGTTTGTCGAGATCTCATGACAGGTTCCTCCGACGGTTCATGGCGGTCATCTGGAAGACGCCCACGACGACGATGAGCGCGAAGAAGACGTACGAGATCGCGGCCGAGTAGCCGAAGCGGTAGCCGACGAACCCGGACTCGTAGATGTACTGCACGATCGGCCGGGTCGTGTCCGTCGAGACGCCGATGAGCATCTGGTACGCCTGGTCGAACAGCTTCAGCGAGGCCAGGACCTGCAGCATCACGATCAGGATCGTGGCCGGCCAGAGCTGAGGCAACGTGATCGAGGTGAGCCGGCGCCACGGTCCGGCGCCGTCGATGGCGGCGGCTTCGTACAGCTGGTCGGGGATGTTCTGCAGCGCGGCGAGGTAGAGCAGGAAGTTGAACCCGACCGTCCACCACACCGTGGCGATGACGATCGCGTAGAGGTTCACGGCCGGGTCCTGGAGCCACGCGATCGGCTCGATCCCGAGTGCGCCGAGGACGGAGTTGGCCGCGCCGATGTCCGGGTTGAAGATCCACACCCAGATCTGCGAGACGACCGTCGAGGCGAGCAGGAACGGCATGAAGAACGACAGCCGCCACAGCCACTGCCCCGGCAGCCCGCGATGGACGAGCAGCGCCATCACCAGTGCGAGGATCACCAGCGGGATCGTCGAGACGACGGTGAACCAGACGGTCGTACGTAGCGCCCGCCACATCGTCGGATCCGTCAGCGCCTCCCGGTAGTTGTCGAGTCCGACCCACGAGCCCCCTGCGCCCGTGAGCGACTGGTTCGTGACGCTCAGGTAGAGGCCGTGGACCAGCGGCCAGACCAGGAAGAGCGCGAACGCGACCAGGAACGGCGCCAGGAAACCCCAGCTCACCAGGCCTTCGCGGCTGGGTCCGGTGGTCGTCGCCGTTCTCGCACGGCTTGCCGCTGTGCGTACCAGCGGTCTCTCGACGGCTGCGGTCATGGCTTCCACGTCCCATCGGGGTCGACCGGGTTCTGGGTCTTCAGCAGCCGGTCGACCCGGGCCCGGAACGCGTCGATCGCGCCCGGCGCGCCCTTCCCGGTCATCAGCGCCGGCTGGATCGCGTTGCCGAAGCCGGAGTGGAAGTTGGAGGCCGACCCGGTGAACCAGGCCGCCGGGTCGTAGTTGACCCGCTCGGCGACATCGGCGTAGTGCGACTGCGGCGTCAGCTTCGCGTACTCCGGGCTCTGGGTCACCGGAAGATAGGCCGGTACGTGACCCGCGGTCGCCCACTCGTAGGAGCCCTTGAGCAGGTCGGCCACGAACCGGTAGGTCAGGTCGCGACGGTGCTCGTCGACCTCGTTCTGGTGAGGCAGGACGAACGCGTGCGAGTCGGCGTACGCCGCCGGGGTCCCGAACAGGGTCGGGATGGCGGTCATGTCGAACGGCACGCCCGCCTCCTTGACGGACCGGAGCTCCCAGACGCCGGTGAACAGCAGGCCGCTCCGGCCGGTGGCGAACTCGGCGAGCGCCGCGGCGTAGTCGTTGCGCTGGACGGCGAGCTTGCCGTCGAGCAGCCTCTGCATCAGCTGCAGCGACTCGACGGCGATGTCGTCGTCGATCTCGGCCTTCCCACCCTCGGGGAAGGTCATCGCCGCGCCGTGCTGGGTGTAGAAGGTGTAGAAGAGGCGGAACATCTGGGACCCGTCGCCGAGATAGCCGTACGACAGCGGCGGCGTGCCCTTCGTCTGACCGCCGACCTGGCTGACGAGGTCGATGAACTCCTCGGGCGACTCCGTCTTCCGGAGCCGGCCGTCGCTGTCGAGGACACCGGCCTTGTCGCAGATCTCGGGGTTGAACATCAGCACGGTCGGGTGGGCGTCGAGCGCGACGGCGAACACCTTGTCGCCGATCATGCCCTTCTTCCAGATCTCCTCGGGGAAGTCGTCCTGGCTCACGCCGAGCTCCGCGAGCCGGCCGACGTCCCAGGTGTCGAGGAGCCCGCCGGGTGCATAGCCCGGCACCCGGGAGGCGTGCATGATCGCGAGCTCGGGCGGGCGACCGCCGGTCGCGGCCATCGCCAGCTTCGTGTAGTACGGCTCGCCCCAGACCAGGGTGGTGGTCTTGACGTCGTACGCCGCGCCCGACCCGGTCGCCTTCGCGACCATGTCGGCCATGGTGCCGCCGTCGCCGCCGCTGAGCAGCGTCCAGAACTGGATCTGGTCGGGGTCGGCGGCGCTGGCGGCACCCGCGGCGCCGCAGGCGGAGAGGCCGCCGGAGAGGGCGGCTGCGCCGCCGATCGCGGCTGCTCCGGTGAGCAGCCCGCGTCTGGAAAGCATCGTGGATCGACGTGCCATCGCGTCTCCTTGTCACAGAGGTGGGGTGTGACGTGCGTTACATCCCGAACTATTACATCGATGTAATAGCGCTGGCAAGAGTCTCTTCGTCCCCGATTCGGTGGATCCCTCCCGTCGCTGATCCACCTCGCCTCGATCACGAGTGCCAATGGGAAGCATGAAGTCCCTGAAGCTGCTCTCACGATGAGCACGACGCTGCTCGTCGCCGCGGGTATCGGCTACCTGCTGGGCATCCTCGTCGGCGTGTGGATCGCGCACGGCCGCTGGACCGCGCACTGATCGCCGCTACCGCGTCGTACTCCCCCGGACGACCAGCTCGTGCGGGATCGCCACCACGCGCGGAGGACTCGTCCGGTCGGCGATCCGGGTCAGCAGCAGGTCGACCGCCGCCTCGGCGAAGGCGTGCCGGTCCAGGGCGATGGTGGTCAGCGACGGGTTCATGAACCGGGCGTGCTCGACGTCGTCGAACCCGGTCATCAGGACGTCGCCGGGCACCGAGATCCCGTGCTCGTCGAGCACGTGCAGCGCGCCGAACGCGATCGAGTCGGTGAACGCGACGATCGCGTCGAAGCCGGTGTCGCGGGCGAGCAGCTCGGCGGCGGCCTCGGCGCCACCCACCATCGACCACTCCTCGACGTACACCTCCAGCTGCGGGTCCGCCTCGATCCCGTGCTCAGCCAACGCCCGGTGATAGCCCTCCAGCCGCTGGATGCTGGTGGCCGTGGCGTCGGTCGCGCCGGTCTCGCCGCCCATGGCGACGATCCGCCGCGCGCCGCGCTCGAGCAGGTGCTTCGTCACCTCGTACCCGGCCTGCCGGCTGTCGATCAGCACCCGGTCGACCTTGTGCTGCTCGACCTCGCCGATCAGCACCACCGGCGGCAGCTGGTCGTCGTGGACGATGATGCTGTCCTTGAGCCGGATCGGGTTGAGGATCACCCCGTCGATCTGGTGCTCCCGAGCCCGCGAGACCAGGTCGTACTCCCGCTTCGGCTCCGCCGCCGTCTCCTCGATCTGCACCACCATCCCGCGCTCGTGCGCCACCTGCACCACCCGATGCACCACGTCCGCCGAGAACGCCGTCGCCAGATCCGGCAGCGCCAGCGCGATCACCCCGGTCCTTCCGTTCCGCAGGCTCCGGGCACTCAGGTTCGGTACGAACCCCAGCTCCTCCACCGCAGCCAGCACCCTCTCGCGGGTGTCGGGACGTACGAACACGGTCTCGTTCATCACGTTCGACACCGTCTTCGGCGACACCCCCGCAAGCGCCGCGACATCCTTCACCGTCGCCCGGCGCGGCCCCCTGGTCATGGGGTCAGCGTATGGGAGTTCGGCGAGCCCGTGCGTGCTCTAAACCACGCGAAACGCACTGCCAGCTCTCAACCGACGACTCGGGTCACGTAACACAACAGCGCCCGGCGCAGTCCGGTCGATCATTGCCTGTGCCGCGGGCCATCGCGACGATGTCTGTTGAATGCGTCGAAATCGTTGGTGACGGCGAGGCAGGCACCCCGGAGCCGGTTGTCACGAGTTCAGCTCAAGGCCCGGGCCAGCCGCGACCAGGCAGAGCCGAGACGGTCGGCCTCGATAGCCAGCGCCTGGCTCCAGCAGCAGATCTCTGCACCGCGCGCACGCCGAGTGCGATCCCCACAATTGGTGACGAATTTGCCGAACGAAGAGCGAGGGTTCGCGTTCGTCCAGAACCTAAGAGACGTCAGAACTTCCGCCCTGCTCGGCCATCGCGCGGTTCGCGCTCCCCCGGAGCGGAGGGCGCCAGCTCAGCACCCGGCGCTCAGCCATGCACAAGTATGGCGCAGGCATTTCAAAGATCCCCAACAAGAACCAGCGATGGGCACTAGCATCGTAAGCAAAGAACCAGCGCGAGCAGCGCAGCATCACGGTCTGCCCGCGAGGCCCGTCCTTTGCTGCCAGAGCTCTTTGCTCACCGACGATTTGAGCCCAACTCGGGCAGGAGCAAGCAGGACAGTGACTGTTGATCACGAGGCGTGGAACCCGGACCAAACACTGGCGCGGGAGGTGACGGGTCAGTTCAAGCGAGCGATCGACTCCTACCGAATTCAACCTAATCTAGTGGTCGAACACGCAAATCTCGAGGAGTCCATCCGCACAGGTGGATACGCCAACCGGACGCTCCTCGAACTTGTACAGAACGCCGCGGATGCGATCGTTGGCGCAGAGGACGAGGGCGAGACTGCAGGTCGTGTTGAGATCGTGCTCGACACGAAGAACGAAGTTCTCTACTGCGCAAACGCTGGACGCCCATTCTCGCTCAGCGGACTCACCGCGATCTCCATGGCGTACCTGAGCGCCAAGCGCGGTGATGAGATCGGAAGGTTCGGGCTCGGGTTCAAATCGGTGCTGGCCGTATCCGACTCTCCCCAGGTCTTCAGCCGATCCATTTCTTTCGAGTTCAACACGTCGGAGGCGCGCGACGAGCTGCATAAGGTGAACCCAGCTGCTCGAAGACTCCCGATTCTGAGGACGGCGACGGTCGCAGACTTCAGCGAAGCTGTCACCGAAGATGCGATCCTTGCCGACTTGTCGTCATGGGCAACAACCATCGTGAAACTCCCGGGCGCACGAAACCTGAAGCGCCTTCGCGCCGAGATTGAGGGCTTCCACTCGGAGTTCCTCTTGTTCGTGCAGGCCGTTCGTGAAATCCGCCTGAAGGTCGTCGGCGCGGAGTCGTACGAAGCACACCACGTCTCACGTGACCTCGGTGACGGCAGATTCAGCATCGAGTCTTTGGGCGAGAACCCGGATGAGTGGATCATCGAGAGCCGGATGCATGAGCCGTCGACAGAGGCGCGCAAGGAAGTCGGCGAGGCGGTGTCGCGCTCGAAGGTGAAGGTCACAGTGGCGGTTCCGGCGGTTCAGCGCCGCGAGTTCCGCCGAGGGCAGTTCTGGTCGTACTTCCCGTTGCAAGACGAAACTTCCGCATCTGCGTTGTTCAACGCCCCTTGGAGTGTGAACGACGACCGTACGACCCTACTCAAGAACGACTACAACCGCGAGATCCTCCGGACAGTCGCGGAGATGTTCGTCGACGTCATGCCGAAGTTGAGCAGTGTCAAGGACCCGGCGGCGCATCTGGACTTCATGCCCGCGCGCGGACGGGAGATCCTGAGCTTCGGAGACGAGCTCCTGACGGCACACGTACCAGAGATCGCGGCTCGCCGAGAGTTGATTCCCGACGCGACAGGTGCCCTTCGGAACAGCCAGCAGCTACTTCCGCTCGACTTCGCGGTCGGGTTCGACAAAGAGGTCCACCAAGCATGGACCCAGTCGCCCAACACGGGCGACGACGTTCCGCACTGGCTCTGCTACCAGACCGGCACCCGAACGACGCGTCTTCGCGATCTCTATATCCTCGGCCGGAACTCCGAAGCGGACACTCGGGACCCGAAAGCGGCCCTGACGCACCTGCCTAAGCGAGGGCTTCTCACCTGGCTGCGCGAGTGGGCCGAGGGCGATGACCCCAAGTCCGCCGCGAACGCACTAAGGACCGTCGCGGGCCACTCGAGCCTTCCGAAGATCAACGAGGCAAAGGTCATCCCCACCAACGCTGGCATGAGGGCTCTCGAGGATCGTCGAGTGGTGTTCCTAAACCGCGAGTCGGATCTGGAGATCGAAGATGCGGTCTTCGTTAGTCCGGCGTTCCTCAAGCACGACGGCGTCGAGAAGATCCTTCAGGATCGAGGCTTCCGTGACCTCGATCCCGAAGCGATCCTCACTGCACGTCTCGCCAAGCTCGACAACAACCCGAGCCCCGACGACTTGACCAAGGTTTGGGACTCCACAGTCGACCTGCATGCTCAGGCGGCAAGCCGCATCATGCTGGCCGCAAAGGCACCCATCAAGGTGCCGACGCTCGACGGCGGCTGGGCGTGGCCACAGCAGGTGCTCGATCTCGACATCTCGCTGGGCGACAACTTTGCTCCGCGATTGCTCGACAAGCACCGCTGCGAGTCCGAGGTCGCGCATCAACTCGGTGTCGTACGTCGGCCGATCAAGGGTTACCCGGTCGAGGACGAGCCGCACTTCGACGAGTACCGGCAGTGGGTACTGAAAGAGCTCAACCAACACAACGGTCCAGGAGAACGACCGACCGAGGCTATTGAGTTCAACCTTGCGAAGGGCTCGGGACCGTTTTCGGTTCTGTTCCTGATGCGTGACGTGGGTGCTCCTGACAACGCGCGGGAATCCTGGACTGCCGCCCTTCTGGCTTGTGGTGACGACTCCTGGTCGTGCGAGGACCTGGAAACGGGGCGTACCTTCGAAATCGACTCTCCGCTCAGGTGGGCGGTGCGAAGCGCAGGTCTAGTGAAGTCGACCCATGGCATGCGGGCGCCGGGCGACGTCGTAGCCCCCTCGTTGGTCCGGTATGAAGGACTGCTGCCGCTGTTCCGGGGCGCACCACACGCCGGTGCGGTTCTCGGACTGCCGAGCGAGCTGGGGGATGTGCCTCCCCATCTCATGCGCGAGATGCTGGAAGGGAAGCTCTTCCCGCCGCGAGTCAACGACGATGTCCTTCTGGAGTTCATCGTGGCCGCGACGAAGGTCGGTTTCGAAGGCATGAGGCCAGCAACGATCCCGGCCCGTGTCGCTCGGACAATCGAGGCCCACGCGCCCAATGCTGTTTACATCGCATCCACCGAGGACCAAGAGACCTTCCTGCGAACTCGGGGCCGTCCGTACTTGCGAGCCCGGGTCGACCAGATCGATGAACTTGTTCGCCGCGTCGGTTGCCGCCGGTTCGAGGACAGCTTTGCGTTCTCAGAGATCATCGAAGGACGTCAGAGCAGCGAGCCCGTGCTGGACGTCTACCCAGGGCTGCGGAACATGGTGGGTTCCGACAGACTCAACGGTGTCAAACTCGCTCGAGCGATGATGATCGCGAAGCGAGTCACGACCGAGGATGGCGTCGAGGACCAGCCACAGGATTGGTACCTCGACGGGAGCGAGCTCGTCGTTCGCGATGATGCCGATGAAACGCAGGTCCTCAAGTTCGTCAACGAGGCGTTCGAGCTGCGCCTCGACAACGCCCAGATCACTGAAGTGATCCAAGCAGGTATCGACCACATGCTGGAGGACCTCCGGGTTCAGGCAATGACAGTCGATTCCGATGCTGAGCGGCTTGAGCTCTACATTGGGCCGGACGACCTGCGCGACGCGTTGCCCACGGGTCTCTGGTCAGCGCTGGAGGCCCAGAATCTCGTCGACGATGACACTTCGGTCGCCGAGTTGTTCCTCGTCGTCTACGGCGCGGACTCGCTCAGAATCCTGGCGGATCGTTTTCGGGAGCTTGGCTTCTCGGATGTCCCCTCCGCGTGGGCTGGTATGCCGGCTGCTATCACGTGGGTGCGCAAGATGGGCTTCGCAGCGGAGTACGCCGGCCAGCGATCGCGTTCCCGCCCACAAGAGTTCGTCGTCCCAGGTGCGGTGAAGCTGAACGACCTGCATCCTTTCCAAAAAAAGATCAGTGAGAAGCTGCGTGTCGTCTTGACCCAGCCATCCGAGCAAGGGCCAGCCCAGAAAGGCATGGTCGAGCTTCCGACCGGTGCGGGCAAGACCCGCGTGGCCACGCAGACGGTTCTGCGCCTATTCGTGGATGAGGTTCTGAGTGGGACCGTCCTGTGGGTTGCGCAATCGATCGAGCTGTGCGAACAGGCCGTGCAGACCTTCGAGACCGTGTGGCGCTACCTCGGCGACGAGCGTCCTCTGACGATCGGCCGCTTGTGGGAGAACAACAAGGTCCACGAGCCCGACACTGAGTTCAGTGTGATCGTTGCGACCGACGCCAAGCTGGAAGCCATCATGGGGCAGCCTGAGTACGAGTGGTTGAAGACCCCTGCCGCATTGTTCGTCGACGAGGCTCACCGGGCAGGTGGATCGACTCGGTACACGCAGATCCTCCGTTGGCTCGGTGTCGACGGTCGTAACTTCGAGCGACCGCTCGTCGGGCTGTCCGCTACGCCGTTCAAGGGAAGCGCCGGCGACACAGAGAGGACGAAGCAGCTCGCGGCCCGTTTTGGGCACAACCGCCTCACCGCCTTCGAGACCGACGCGTACGGGCAATTGGTGGGTCTCGGCGTGCTTGCGAGCGTCAAGCATGAGGTTTTGCCCGGAATCGATGTCGTCCTGAGCAGCGGCGAGCAAGAGGAGATCCGATCCTCGAAGGTCATCGACAGAAGTCTCTATGAGCGTCTTGGTCGGAACGAAGTCCGTATGAAGATCCTGGTCGAACACATCATGGGTCTGACAGAGGAGCACCCCGACTGGCCGGTTCTCGTCTTCACCCCGAGCGTGCTGTCAGCTCAGGTGCTGTCGGCGTCCCTGCGGTACCGCGGCGTCAAGGCGGACTCGGTCAGTGGCCAGACAGGTCGTCACCAGCGCCGTGATGTCATCAGCCGCTTCCAGCGGGGCGAGATCAAAGTACTGGCCAACTGTGATCTCCTCATTCAGGGCTTCGACGCGCCTGGTGTTCGTGCGCTCTACATCGCGCGACCGACGTTCAGCCCGAGTGCGTACATCCAGATGGCGGGCCGGGGGCTGCGCGGGCCAAAGAATGGTGGCAAGCAAGAATGCCTCATCGTGGACGTCGCCGATAACTGGGGCGCGATGAACGACTTTCTTGGATACCGCGACTACACCGATCTCTGGGATCAGCAGCAGGGCAGCGTCAATAAGGAAGTGGAGTCGGACGAGTGATCCTCGTACCTGCGTTAGCCGATATCGAGCGTCGTGCCACAAGCAACGCTGAGCGTACGGTCGCGCGACTGCTTCGCGATGTCGTGGGAGATCCCGATGCTGCCGCGTTTCACTCTGTCGACCTGCGCTCGCACGCCTACAAGCAGCTGGCGGAGGCGGACTTCATCGTCCTGTGGAAGGGCGTGATTGTGGTGATCGAAGTCAAGGGCGGAGGCGTGCGCAAGCACGATGGTGTCTGGTACTCGGTCGACCGCCGTGGGGACTGGCACAAGTTAGCCGGCTCGCCGATGGAGCAAGCCCGATCCGCGGCATATGCGCTGCGCGACATTCTCCAGGAAGAGGGTGTCGGCTGGTTCGCGCATGAGGCGATCGTCATCACGCCGGACATCGAATCCCCGCCGAATGCAGTCGGCTGGCGGCCAACGCACTGGCTGGCTCGGGACGAGATGACGTCGGCTGGCGTCGAGGCCGCTCTCGACCGAATCGTGGACAACACGCGGACCGCCCCGAACGGGCAGAAGCGAGCACGAATGGATGATCTGCGTAAGCGTCTGTTCGGCGAGTTCACCAGGATGCCGGTGATCGATGCTCAGCGCGGTGCCGTCATCGAGGAGCAGGCCCGGGCAACTGCAGGGCAGGCACGGGTGCTGGCTGCGCTGGCTCGCAATCCGCGAGTGCTCGTCTATGGGGGCGCCGGCACCGGGAAGTCTCTCGTGCTCGTAGAGGCTGCCAAGCAGGAGGCGGACCGGGGCAAGTCGGTGCTCATCACCTTCCGCTCGCCTGCCCTGACCCGGTTCTTCGCACCGCACGTTGAGGGCCGCGGGATCGATCTGATTCCGTTCGAGGAGTTACCGGACGCCAAGCCATATGATGTCGTCTTAGTCGATGAGGCTCAGGACATGATGACCGCGGACGCCATGGACCGCATCGACGCCTTAATCGATGGCGGCCGAGGCCTCGGTCGTTGGCGGATGTTCCTCGACCCGAACAACCAGGCCCATGTCGATGGCGGCTACGACAAGGACGTGGCCGAATTAATCGCTGACGAGGCGATCACGGTGGACCTCGACTTGAACGTCCGCAACACCCAAGCGATCGTCCACGTAGTCCAGGAGTACCTCGGCGCAGACGTCGGTGACCCTGGGATCGTCCACGGCGAGAAGGTCCAATGGCACAACGCAACCAATGACGCCGGCATCGCCGAGGCGGACCTGCTCGCCCAACAGATCGTTGCCGACGGGGCCAACCGAGCCGACATCTGGCTGATCAGCACGACCTCGAACCAGCCGCCGTTGACCAGTCCCGGTGGGTTCGTAGTCACCAGCCCGAAGTATGCCAAGGGTCTCGAGGCCGAGCACGTCATAGTGTTCGACCTGCCGGGCACCTACGGTGAAGTGGGAACAGCCGCCTTCTACGTTGCCGTCACCCGAGCGCGGGTCTCACTGCACATCATCACATCGAAGGACGACAAACGCAGGATCCAGCAACTCTTGAAGAATCGGATGATGGCGAAGTGACCCTGACACATTCTCAGCAGGTTGTACTGAACCACCTCCGAGCGGCCTACGTCGGCCCCGAGGGCGGCAAGGATGAGATCGTCTTGAACATGCCGAACCGGCAGTACGCCGTTGGTATGCTCTTCCCGCAGGGAGCCGTAGATCATGCCGAGAGAGAAGAGCTCACTCAAAGCGACCATGTCGAGGGTGACGCGGAGGTCGAGACCTCGGGCGAAATCGAGGAGCGTGGTGCCGCGGTCCCGATTTCCGAGGAGTGGCGACCATCCTCGGTAGCGATCTCGTTCGTCACCGATCGACCAGCTGCGTTCTGCGAACTATCCGGTGGCACCTACAAGACAGTCGAGGGCGATGGCCCGCCGCGCTGGCAACGCCGCCCGTTTTCCTTCGATCGACTCCCAGTGCAACGTGGCGAGGGTCCACACACACTGACCGCGAACGGCGTGGAGATCGAGGTCGGTTCCCGCTGGCGCAGGTACGGCTCGGTATTCCTTGCGACGGTCTTCGTCCGTGTCCTGGAAACCTCCGCTGACGACGACAAGCTGGACATTTCCAAGATGCTCTACCAAGTCGGGCTCAGCGTCGCACCCACAGTCAACGCTCGATTTCTCGAGTACGACCCAAGTCAGTCATTCGACATGGACGACGAAGCTGCCGAGTTGCGATTGCGTTACCGCGAGCGGAAGGTCTATGCAGTGGGGCATGGGATGGCCGCGGACTGGGAACTGCACGGTGCGGCATGTACTCGGATCTGGCTGGATCCGGTGCCGTCATTCGTGGTGCCCGCCGTGGAGACTCTCGCCTTCGATTCGGAGACACCCGAGGCAGATGCGCTACGCCTTGCCCATCTGGCGAAGCTGGACTCGGACGCCGACACCGTATTGGCGTCGCTGGATGCCTTCGTCGAAGCGTTCGAGGCCTGGGTATCGAAACAGGACCAGCGAGTGGCCGGGTTTGGCGAGGACGAGAAGGTCGCGCGCCGGATCGTGGGTCGGTCCGTGAAGGCCGCCGAGCGGATGCGCGCGACCGTCGCCCTCCTGCGGCACCCGGATCAGAATCAGCTGCGCACCGCCTTCGCGCTCGGTATGACCGCGATGCGTTTGCAGATGCGCCAAGCGCAGATCGCCCAGGGCAAACCTGGTGGGGAGCCGAGATGGCGGCCCTTCCAGCTTGGGTTCCTGCTCGTCTCACTTGCCTCGACCGTTGACGAGAAGCACAGTGATCGCGAACTGGTCGACCTCATCTGGTTCCCGACCGGTGGTGGCAAGACAGAGGCCTATCTGGGTCTTGCCGCCATCGAGATCTTCCGACGCCGCCTCGTCGACGGCACCTCAGGTGGTGGGACGGCGGTCATCACTCGGTACACGCTTCGACTCCTCACCGCCCAGCAGTTCCAGCGAGCGGCATCGCTGATCTGCGCAATGGAGCTCCTGCGCAAGCAAGGCGATCTCGGTGACGCCCGCGTTCGCAAGATGACTCCGTTCAGCATCGGTCTTTGGGTCGGCAACGAGGTCACGCCAGGAAGCCGTGCTGAAGCCAAGAAGGCCCTCGAACGTCTTCACAAGGCTGCACGTCCTGAGGAAGCCAACCAGTTCCAGGTCGAGAGTTGCCCCTGGTGCGGAACCGCCTTGCTGCCAGCCTCACGCTCCGAGGACACAACGAAGTACGGCGTACGCCTCGTTGGCCGTGATGTCGTGGTCCACTGCACAAACGACGACTGCCACTTCAGCGACGAATTGCCTGTCGTGGTCGTTGACGATCTGCTCTACGAGCAACCGCCGACGATTCTACTGGCCACGGTCGACAAGTTCGCCAGGCTTCAGTTCAAGCCCGATGCTGGCAAGCTCCTGGGGTTGGGTACTACCTACCGACAGCCGTCGATGATCATCCAGGACGAGCTGCATCTGCTCTCCGGCCCGCTGGGCACCACTGTCGCGCTTTTCGATGCCGTGATCCAACTGCTGCTGAGCCGCGGGGGATCGAATCCGAAAATCGTTGCCTCCACTGCGACCATCCGCGCGTCCGATGAGCAGGTGAAGGGGCTCTATGGCCGTAAGGTCGCCCTCTACCCACCGTCTGGCCTGGACGACGACCGAACGTTCTTCTCACAGCCGGTGAGCAGCGGCGAGGGCCGGCTCTACGTCGGACTCATGCCACAGGCCATCTCGCAGATGTCCGCGGTTGTCGCGGCGTCATCTCCGCTCATGGAGATTCCCGAGGTCGTCGCAGCTGGCGCCGAGGATGGCTCCGCCCGGGACGCCTACTGGACGGCCGTCATGTACCACAACAGCCTGCGCGAGCTCGGCCGCACCGGCACGCTCGTCGTCGACGACGTAAACGGCCGACTCGAACCGCGGGCCGAGCGTCTCGGCCTGCCACTGCGCAGGGTCCGGGCTGACAAGGTCCTCGAGCTCACCAGCCGTCGTGGCCCCGAAGAGCTCCCGAACGATCTGCGTGCTCTGAAGCGGAGCGCAAACGACTCCGATGACGCGATCGACGTCGTGCTCTCGTCCAACATGCTCTCCGTCGGCATCGACATCCCACGACTTGCACTTATGCTGATGGTCGGCCAGCCCAAGACCACCGCAGAATACATTCAGGCGACCAGCCGAGTCGGACGGGGCGATGTCAAGGGCATCGTCGCCACCCTCTTCCGCTCCAACCGAGCCCGCGACCGGTCACACTTTGAGACCTTTCGCGGCTACCACGAGGCGCTATACCGAAGCGTCGAACCGACCAGTGTGACTCCGTGGTCGCTGGCTTCCCGAGACCGCTCACTCGCGGGCGCCGTCGTCGCCCTGCTGCGCCACACCCTCGCGACGCTCGCAGCCAACGACTCGGCCTCAAACATGGACCTCGGAGGAACTGGGCTGAAGAGCCAGATCGAGACCTTGGTGAGCCAGTTCGTCGCCATCGTGAGCCAATCCGAGCAAAGCGAGGCCGCAGATACCGATGCGGCGATCTGGGCGCTCCTGCGAGACTGGGATAACCGCGCTCAACGCGCCCGCCAGGATGGCACCAAGCTCGTCTACGACCGCAAGAGTGGCGATGATCCAGCACTCTTCAAGCGATTCGGCCAGCAAGGAGAAGGATGGCTCGTAGCCGACTCCATGCGCTCGGTCGAGCCCAATGTCGCCGTCGCCGTACGCGAGCCATTCGAGGAGGGATCCCATGGAACGGATCAAGCATGACCTGAGACTGTCGGAGACGGTCACGCCGTTCGGTGTCGGCGCTATCGTCGACATCCGCGGGGCCTCGCTCATTGCGCCAGACACCTCCTGGTGGGACAAGAAATACGCCAGCGAGATCCACTGCGACCGGCTTACGGACCGACTCGGTCCCAGCGTTCTCATGGAAGCCCCCACACACGCGGGACGTGCAGCAAAGGAGACCAAAGGCCTGCTCTACTGGCGCTTTCCGGAGTGGCGCTTCTGCGAGCGCTGCACCCGACTGTCGCGTACCACGGGCAAAGACAAGGGCAAGTGGGTCAACGTCTGCGCTGGTTGCAAGGGCGCACTCGTGCCCATGCGATACGTGGCAGTCTGCGAGCGCGGTAGCCACATCCAGGACGTCCCTTGGTTCCAGTGGGCCCATCGCGGCCACGACAGCGGAGTCACCGAGACAGTCCGGCACTGCCGCGCGTACAAGGATCTGAAGTTCGTCCGCTCCTCTAGCCACGGCGAGGGCCTCAAGTCACTTCGAGTGACGTGCGTAGCATGCGAGCGTTCCCGCCCGCTTTCCGACCTCGTCGGCTCCGAATCTCTCAAACGCGACGGCATCCGCTGCCAGAACCGACAGCCCTGGGAAGACGAGAAGGTCGGCGACCCGTGCGAACACAACCTCGTCGCCGTCCAACGCGGCGCCACAAGCAACTACATCGCCGAGCACATCTCCGCCCTCGATATTCCCGAGGAGCAACCCAACTCGGTCACCAAGGCTGACAAAATCCGCGGGCACATGTTCTTTGAGAAGGTCGTCGCCGACAACAGAGGGCCCCAGGCCGAGATGGTCGCCGGTTGGATTGCCTCCGAACTCGACATCACCGCCGAGGAGGTACTTGCCGTTGCCTCCGACGATGACGACGGTGACGACTCCGTCCTGCTAGACCTCAAGGACGGGGAGTGGGCTGCGTTCCTCAAGAAGCTCGAGAAGCCCGGCAGAGACACGAGCGAAGGCGACTTTGTCGTCGACGGCTGGCGGATCGACAGCGACGCCACGACACCTCAGCCAATCGCCGAGGCGGTCTCCGGCGTCGGACAGGTCCGACGCGTCCGAGAGGTCCGCGCGCTCAAAGGCTTCCGTCGACACAATCCAGACGCCGCCCTGATCTCCGCCGACGTCGGTCCCGATGCGAGGCGCCGTCCGGTCTACCCGGCGATCGAGGTGTTCGGTGAGGGTATCTTCCTCCGCTTTGACGAGAATCGTCTCACCGACTGGGAGAACCTACCGGCCGTCCAGGCACGCTCCAGACTCCTCGTGGAGCGACGCAACGCCATACCCTGGGCGCAGCGGCTCGACGTACCTGAACCCCGGTTCATCGCGCTACACACGATCGCCCATCTCCTCATCCGACGATTGGCCTTCGCGAGCGGATACTCGTCAGCAGCTCTCCAGGAGCGCATCTATGCCAATTCGGATCGCCCCGACAAGACAGCCGCGATCCTCATATATACCGCGGCTGGCGATGCCCAGGGCACGCTAGGCGGCTTGGTCCGACTCGGCAAGCCCGACAAGCTCGTGCCACTACTCATAGCCGCTCTCGACGACGCCGACTACTGCTCGAATGACCCAGTTTGCATCGAGAGTGACCGACATGGCACGGGAAGCCTCAACCTCTCCGCTTGCCATGGGTGCTCACTCGTTAGCGAGAGGTCGTGCGAGACTTCCAACCGGCTCCTGGACCGTCAGCTGGTTCTCGGCGGGCACGACGTGAAAGGGCTCCTTGAGGACGTTCTCGACGAGGCACGGTCGGGAATCCGTATCGAGTCCTACGGACCCGGGTCTAGTTGATGGACCCAGCCGGGCCTCATCGGTCTGTTACCACTTGGCTGGCGTCAGCCCCCGACTGGCACAGATAGGATTGCGCAGTGGCTGACCTACGTTCCCCCTCGCTCCCCTCCGGCGAACCGATCACCGTCCTTGATCTGTTCGCTGGATGCGGCGGGCTGACGGAGGGGTTCCACCAGTTCCGGCCGGACTCGGTAGATCGGCCGGTCTTTCGCAGCGTCGGAGCCGTCGAGTGGGATAAGGACGCCGCGGCGTCGTATGCGATGAACTTCGGTAAGGCCTCTACCAAGAGTCTCGAGTTCGGCGCCCCTGAGATCTTCTGCCGTGACATCGTGGGCTGGAATCCGCCTTGGGCGGAAGGCGAGATCGATGTCGTCGTGGGAGGGCCGCCTTGCCAAGGGTTCTCCGGTCTAAACCGCAACGGCGTCGGCGCCGAACGCAATCAGCTATGGCAGGAGTTCATCCGGGTGGTTGTGGAGGTACAACCGAAGGTATTTGTCATCGAGAACGTCGACCGATTCGTCCGATCTCCAGAGTTTGCTGACCTCCAAGACCGCATCGGAAACGGAGATCTTCGAAACTACGAACTGCGTGAAGCACCCGGAACTAAGGCCGACGACTCCGAACGCCAGCGCGCTCGGCGTTACCTCCTTAATGCCGCCGACTACGGCGCTATGCAGGCACGTCATCGCGCGATCGTCATAGGTGTCCGAAACGACGTCGCCGGGCTGCGTCCAGTCCGTATGCAGTACCCCGAGCCCACTCACTCGAAGGAGCGTTGGAAGAAGCGGGACCAACTCGAGGGCCTGCCAGTTCCAGTACTCCCGCCAGCCTGGCTCACGGTGGAGGCTCTCTTTCAACGAACAGCTGGCATGCAGATAACTGGTACAGATCTTCCGCACCGAGACCGAGTGCGAATCGAAGAAATCAAGGGCAACCAAGAGTCAAAGAACGAGTTCGAGGGACCCTTCCGTACTCGCGATCTGCATTTCACGAGAAATCCAGAGCCGATCTCGCTTGCGCGGTATGAGGCGATACCTCCCGAAGGTAATCGAAAAGCCCTGCGCGGTCGCTTCGTTTGTCGTTTTGGTCGCGGCCAAGATGTGATCCTCCAAAAGATCGGAGATTTTCGAGACGCCACCGGCAGGCTTGATCCCATCGGAGAGTATCTACAAGTCACCAATGGCGCACCGATGACCGACGGCCAGAAGTACATGGTTCGAGGTTTGGATGGAGGTAGAACTGTAACTCGCGAGCCTTCGCGGCGGAGCAAGTCGCAAGCGTTCCGTGTCACCGTTTTCCAAGGTGGAGTTGGAAGCCCAGCGATTCTTGAATACTTATCCACGGATTCGTGGGATGCGCACGATGCCGGCGCTGGAGACGTCATGGGTCGAATGCACATGGACGGCCCGTCTGTCACGATTCGTACTGAGTTCTTCAAGCCAGAGAAGGGCCGCTATCTCCATCCAACAGCTCAGCGGCCAATCACACACTACGAGGCAGCGATACTCCAGGGCTTTCCTGACGAGTTTCTTTGGTGCGGCTCAAAGACGGCGATCGCTAAACAGATCGGAAACGCGGTCCCGATTCCGTTGGGAACCGCAATCGCGAGTTCAATCTACGAGTATCTCAGGCCGACACTCGCGTGAACGGTGAGATCAAGTTCAACTGACAATATCGAAATGGACCGAGGTCTTAGTTAGCAAGATAATGAACGAGAAATCATGGGCCGCAAACTTGCAGACGCGACGGAGCATGCAAGCGAACCGTGGGCGCGATACTAAGCCGGAGCTGGCGATCCGCAGGCTCGTTCACGCCGCTGGACTGCGTTACCAGGTCGACACAAGGCCAGTCCCGTCGCTTAACCGCCGGGCCGACCTTGTGTTCAGGGGACCTAAGGTCGCAATCTTTATTGACGGATGTTTCTGGCACGGATGCCCCGACCATCACACCGTCGCGCGGACGAACGCGAGTTTCTGGGCAGAAAAGGTGCGGCGCACGAGGGAGCGGGATATCGAGACCGCGGCGGCGTTAGAAGCCGCTGGATGGATCGCTTTACGCATTTGGGAGCATGAAGATCCGGCCCAAGCCGCCAATAGAGTCGTGGGGGTGGTCCGGGGGAGACGCCAGGACCCGTAGAATTGGCGTCGCGTCAGCCAGATCATTGAGCCAACAAGCAGTCAATGAGCGAGACGTAGGAGCGCGACATGGGGTGGTTCCGATCTAGCTGGGTCACGGTAGCGACCACGGCGCACCGCGTCGGCTGGCCGCAGACGCTAGGCGACCGGAATCCCGCAGCTTCTGAGCTTCCCACCTCACGTCATACTGCCATGTGTAGAACAGGTCTCCGGACGATCTGAGGTCGGGCTCGTGGCGCTGCCATATCTCGCGGGATACCTCGACCACAGATGCTGATCCTCCGCAGGCTCGCAGGGCCTCGATGATCCATTCGGCCAAGTCTTGCTTCGTTGCCATACGCCTAGCTAACCAGCTTCCACCGACCTCGTGCAGGAAAGTTGGGCGTCGCCGAGGTCCATGTAACGTCCACCGAGCCTCTCAGATCACCACGCGCGAGGTCGTCGGTCAACAGTCTCGATGTCGCCCTGGTCGACGATCCACCCTATGGGCCATGAGTCCGTGGCCGGATGGCAATAGGACGACGATGTCGTCACTGTTGGACGAGTCTCCGACCCGAACACTGGCGTTTAGGTCCCCACGACGCCCGCCACCAGTATCCTCCAAAGGTGGAATCGAATCACGAAGATCCCGAGCTCAAGCTCTCCTTCGATCCGCGGACGATCGAGCATCTCGGATTCAAGATGTACTCGCGACTGCCCAACGCGGTCGCTGAGCTCGTCGCGAACTCGTACGACGCGGACGCCACCCACGTCGAGGTGGTAGTGGATACCTCAGGAAAACAGTCGGTCCGCGTCACTGATGACGGACACGGAATGAGCCCACAGGACCTTGCCGATAAGTATCTCCGGATCGGGCGTAATCGTCGCGCCGAAGACATGGGGTACTCGGAAAGCGGCAAGAGGCGTGTTGCGGGTCGCAAGGGCCTCGGCAAGCTGGCCCTCTTCGGCATCGGTACGAAGATCACCATCCGAACGAAGCGCGCGGGCGCGCCGGACTGGAAGGTCGTCACGATGACGTGGGAAGATCTCCGGCACGCCACGGGTGGTGACTACGTTCCCGGCCAGACCTCGGAACCTGCAGCGGACCCTGCCATGCACGGTACCGCCATCACCGTCGAGGAGCTCAAGCGCAAGACCCAGGTCGATGTTTCCGAACTCGCCAGTAGCCTCGCGCAGCTCTTCAACTACGTCGACGAAGACTTCAAAGTGACGGTCTCGGCCGACAGCAGCAAGCCGATCGCGATCACCAAAGATCTCCGCTATGGCGCCATCGAGGAGGAGAGCCGATGGAAGGTTCCGTTCGATGTGGCCGGTGCCGGAGAGGCACCAGCAGTCTTCGGTGTCGTGATCGCGGCCAAGAAGCCGCTCAGACAGGAGCTTCGGGGCCTCACGATCTACGTCAAGGGTCGCCTCGCCAACGACCCTGAGTTCTTCGGCGTCCCCGAGTCTAGCTATGCCTACTCTTACATCACCGGCTACATAGAGGCCGACTACCTCGACGATCAAGACGAGGACGTCGTCGCGACGGACCGGCGCTCGATTAACTGGGACAGTCCAGAGGCCGCCACGCTTCGGGATTACCTCGCAGCGGTGTTGCGCGAAGTCGCCCGTCTGCGACGCGGGACTCGGAGGATGGCAAAGGCGAACGAGCTGCGTGAGGATCTCGGCGTCGACGTCGGGCGGTGGACTGCGACTATCGAGGACAAGACCGCCGCCGACTCCGTTAGACAGGTCCTCGAAGTCGCGGTTTCACCTGACACCGAGCTCTCGCCTGACGATCGAGAAACACTCGTACACAGTCTGATGGCCATCGCGCCGGAGTATGCAGATATGCACTGGAGATCCCTTCACCCTGATGTTCAGGCGGCGGCTGAAACCCTCTATAAGACTGGCCATTACTTCCACGCACTCCTCGAAGCAATCAAGCGGTATGCGAAGGACGTCAGGACCGCCTCTAGTGTTGATCCGGTTGACCTCAGCGCCTTGCAGGCCGCGTTTGGGAACAGTCCGCCCAAGCTCGATGTGGCCGGTCCGTATCTGCCGTCGACCGTCACCGAGGAGACCGCAGACGGTCTCCGAACTGCACAAAGGGTCCTTTCGGAGGGCCTTTGGCGTGGCTTCCGCAATCCCATTGCGCACCAGGACGTCGACGAGCTCGAGAACAAGGACGTCTTTTCCTATCAGGACTGCCTCGACGCCTTGAGCATCCTCTCCCACCTGCGGCGGCGCGTGGACAAGGCAGCACCACCATCGAGTCAGACATGATCGCAAGGTCGTTTCCCCTTGGCCTCGCGCCAAAGGCGACCGGAGTAAATGCCATCAACGCAACCTGCGAATCGGGAAGCTGGACTTACGTCCGGCCCGTGCCGGCCTCTGCGACGCCAACAGCGACACCTCCCTCCATGATCGAGTCGCTCTCGCGCACAGGGCCGCGCGATGGAAATGCTCAAGGCTTGAGCCACGCCGACGCCGACTTGAGGCACCTGGGAACAGCCTCCCTTGCGGCGCGCAGGGTCCGTGCTCACCACTCCCGACGCCAGCGGTCGGGAGTGGTGCCGTAGCGGGCCTTGAAGCGGCGGACGAGGTAGCCGGGGTCGGTGAGGCCGGTGCGGGTGGAGATGACGGACAGGGGCAGGTCGGTCTCGCGGAGGAGGCGGCGGGCTTCGGTGAGGCGGCGCTCGGTGAGCCAGTCGAGGAGAGTGCGGCCGGTGCGTTGGCGGATGACGGTGGTGAGGTGGCCGGGGGTGTAGCCCAAGGATCGGGCGAGGTCGCCGGCGGTGACCTTGGTGGCGTACGTCCTCTCGATCTCGTCGAAGACGCGGCTGACCAGCGGGTCGGGGGCGATGGGGGCGCTCGGGGCCAGGCGCGCGGAGGCGACCAGGAGGTTCGTGAGGGTCGCGGTGACGGCGTCGTGGGCGCCGAGGCGGTCGGGGTGGCGTAGCTCCTCAGCCAGATCGGCCAACAGCGCCAGCCAGCGGGGGCGGTCGGCTTCCGGTACGAGCGCGCGGCGGCCGTCGGCGGCGAAGAGGGCGAGGAGCGGGTGGTGGGTCCAGGTGAGCGGGGAGATGGAGGCGAGGGAGGGGATCGCATCGGGGGTGAAGGCCACCGACCAGGCCCGCGCGTGGGTCAGCTCGGCGAGCGACTCGGCGGCGACGACCTCGCCGGGAGCGACCGCGTGGACCTCGCCGTCCCGCAGCGCCACCTGCCGGCCGTCGAGGCCGACGGCGCCTCCGCCGCGCTCGACGTAGGCCAGCACCCAGAAGTCGTGGGCGTGCCGGTTGTCGGGAGGCAGGTGCTCGGTGTCGCAGTCGGGGTCGAGGGGTACGACCCTGACGGGAGGTACGCCGGGGCTCTGCTCCCACCGGTAGATCGGAGTGCCGTCGGCCCGGACCGTACGCACCGAGCGCGACAACGTCGGAGTCGAATCCGAAGAACGTCCCATCGCCACCGACTTCCTTCCCACCACAGATCCGCAGAATGTCCCATCGTGGAACCATGACCACCATACAGATCATCGACGGCCGCGCCGAGAGCGATCAGGGCCGCGACTTCCTCCCCGGCATGGGTCGCGCCTGGCTCCTCCCCCTCTACGACCTCTTCACCCGGTTCGCCCGCGTCCGCGCTCTCCACGAGCGGACGGTCGAGCTCGCCGGCATCCAGCCCGGCCAGAGCGTCCTCGACGTCGGCTGCGGCACCGCCAACCTCTCCTTCTCGGTGCTCCGCGCCGTACCCGGGGCCGTCGTCACCGGGCACGACCCCGATGCCGGCGCGCTGCGGATCGCTGCCCGGAAGGCGGGTCGGCGAGGCGTACGCCTCTCGCTGGTGCAGGGGTACGCCGACCGGTTGCTGCCCGAGGACGGCAGCGTCGACCACGTCGTCTCCTCGCTCGCGCTGCACCATGTCGACGACGCCGGGCGCGAGGGGTTCGGGCGCGAGGCGTACCGGGTGCTCAAGCCGGGCGGGCGGGTGACCATCGTCGACTTCGGCGCCTCCGACCACGGACACGGAGGCGGCCACGAGGGCCACCGGCACCGCGGCATCAACGCCCACACCGAGCGCAACCTCGACAACGGGATCGTCACCCTGCTGACCGACGCCGGCTTCACCGACGCCCGCGAGATCGACCACATCGAGCACCGGTTCGGGCCGATCACGATCGTGCAGGCGACCCGCTGACGTACCTCGGTGTTAGACCCGCGCGGCACGGGCGGGCAGGCTGGCCCCATGTACTTCATCGGAGTCGACCTCGCCTGGGGCGTGCGCAGGCCCACCGGCCTGGCCGTCCTGGACGAGGAGGGCCGGCTCGTCCACGTCTCGGCCGCCCGGACAGACGACGAGATCGTCGCCGCCCTGGAGCCGTACGTCGACAGCGACTGCCTGGTCGCGATCGACGCTCCCCTGATCGTCACCAACCCCACCGGGAACCGGCCGGCCGAGGCGGCGCTCAACAGGGACTTCGCGCGCTTCGACGCGGGCGCGCACCCCACCAACACGAGCAAGCCGGAGTTCAGCGAGCAGCCGCGCGGTGCCCGGATCGCGGCTCGGCTCGGGCTCGACATGAATCCCCGCTCGGGCCGCCGGCGCCGGGCGATCGAGGTCTACCCGCACCCCGCGACGGTCGCGCTCTTCCGGCTGGGCCGGACGCTGAAGTACAAGCACAAGTCAGGGCGCGAGATCGACCAGCTCCGTGCCGAGCTGCTCGTGCTGCTCGGCCTGCTCGAGGGTCTCCAGACCTCCGAGCCGCCGCTGCTGCTCGACGACCCGGCGTGGCTCGCCCTTCGCACCGCCGCCGAGAACGCCGTACGCAAGAGCGAGCTGCGCGCGGTCGAGGACCAGGTCGACGCGGTGCTGTGCGCCTACATCGGCCTGTTCGCGACCCGAGCACCGGAGCGGACCACGACCTACGGCGACTTCGCAACCGGCTACATCGTCACCCCGACGCTGCCCGACGACCTCCGCCCCACCCCGCGCGGGCAGCGCGGGCAGGCCGGGGCGACGGTCCACGACCCCGGGACCGCGGTCCGTGAGTACGCCGCGATCCAGCCGACGCTGCAGGAGGCCGCCGACCAGTATGTCCAGCTGGTGACCTCGATCCTCGACGAGGCGGGCATCAACTACCTCACCGTGACGTCGCGCGCGAAGTCGGTCGCGTCGTTCGCGGCCAAGGCGGCCCGCACCGTCGACGGGCGGCCGGTCTACCCCGACCCGCTCCGCGACATCACCGACCAGATCGGGCTGCGGGTGATCACCTACGTCCACAGCGACGTCCAGGCCGTCGCCGAGCTCCTCGACGACCAGGTGGTGGTCCACGACGACCGCGACATGGGCGAGGAGACCGCGAGCGAGGGCCGGTTCGGCTACGCCAGCCGCCACCTGCTGGTCAGTCTCGACCCCGCGCGCGAGGGGCAGGCGGCGTACGAGCTGTTGCGGGGCCGCCAGGCGCAGATTCAGATCCGCACCGTGCTGCAGCACGCCTGGGCCGAGTTCGAGCACGACATCCGCTACAAGGGCACGATCCCCAGCGAGCACGTACCCGACTTCGACCGCCGGTTCACGCTCGCCGCCGGGCTGCTCGAGCTCGCCGACCGCGAGTTCTCCACGATCAGGGACCGGCTGCGACAGGGCGTGACCGGCGCCAGCACCGAGGCCGTCGACGACGACCCGCGGATCAGCGCCCGTGAGCTGGCGGCGTTCCTCGCCGGGCAGTACGCCGACGCCGGCTGGTCGCGCACCGACCACTACGGCTGGATCTCCGGCGTCATCCTCGAGCTCGGCATTACCTCGCTGACCGAGCTCGGCGACGCGTTGCGCTCGGTGGACGAGGACACCCTGATGGCACGGATGGACTACCGCTATCCGCCGGGCGCCGTGCGGCGCCTCGACGACGCGCTGCTGTGGGTCTACGGCGACGCGTACGTCGGGCTGCGCGCCAACGCGCACCGGGTGCCGGCCCTGCGGGCCCGGCTCGCCAAGATGCACGACGCCGACTGAGCCGGTCGTTCGGGTCGCTCGCTGATGTCCGATCGCGGGCCTGACCACGTGTAACACGCTGTTCGTAGGACTATCCGGTCGTTCTGATAGGGCGAGTAGTCCTACGAACAGCGTGTTACAGGCGAAATCCGTTCGGCTTCCCGGCGCGAATCCCCGCCATGAGACGCCTGGATCGCCACACCTTCGCCCATGCCGCCGTCGGCGTGCTCGCCGGGGTGACCGGAATGTCCGTCGCGCATCTGACCGCGGCGCTGCTCACCCCGGCCTCCTCACCCGCGCTCGCCGTCAGTACCGCGGTCATCGACGCCACGCCCACCCCGGTCAAGGAGTGGGCGGTGCGCGAGCTCGGCAGCGCGGACAAGCCGATCCTGATCGGCAGCGTGCTGCTGGTCACGATCGCGTTCGCCGCCGCGATCGGGGTGGTCGCCCGGAGACGTCTGTGGCTCGGCGCCGGCCTCATCGCCGGGCTGGTCCTGCTCGCCGGGGCCGCCGTGGTCCGCCTGCCGTTCTTCCGGGTCACCGACCTCGTGCCCACGCTGGTGGCGCTGGTCCTCGGCCCCGCCGTGCTGGTCCTGCTGACCCGCGCCCTGACCGCGGAACGCACACCAGCCCACAGGCAGGACGCCCCGAGCGAGGGCGCCGCCACCCGCCGCAGCGTGCTGATCGGGTTCGGGGCGCTGGCCCTCGTCTCCGCCGCGGCGGCGACCGGCGGACAGCTGATCGTGCGTGGCCGCACCGCGCTCGCCGACATCATGCTGCCGCGGGTCCGCGACCCGTTGCCCGCGCTCCCGGCAGGACTGGAGGAGACACACCAGGGCATCTCCCGGTTCGTCACCCGCAACCGCGACTTCTACCGCGTCGACACCAAGCTGGCGGTCCCGATCGTCGACCAGAACAGCTGGTCGCTGACCATCGACGGCGACGTCGAACGCGAGCTGACCTTCAGCTACGACGACCTGCGTCAGCGGGAGAACGTCGAGCACGACATCACCCTGACCTGCGTCTCCAACGAGGTGGGCGGCAAGCTCGTCGGCGCGGCACGCTGGACCGGCGTACCTCTGCAGGACCTGCTCGAGGAGGCCGGCGTCGGCAAGGACGCCGACCAGATCCTCTCGACCGACGTCGAGGGCTTCACGATCAGTACGCCGCTCGAGGCTGCCCTCGACGGCCGCAACGCGATGGTCGCGCTCGGCATGAACGGCGAGGTCCTCCCCCGCAAGCACGGCTTCCCGGCCAGGCTGGTGGTGCCCGGCCTCTACGGGTACGTCGGTGCCACCAAGTGGGTCACCAGGCTGACCCTGACCCGCTACGACAAGGCGACTGCCTACTGGACCGACCGCGACTGGGCCATCGATGCCCCGATCAAGCTGTCCAGCCGGATCGACACGCCCCGGCCGCTCAGCAACATCTCGGCCGGCCGCACCGTCATCGGCGGCGTCGCCTGGGCCCAGCACCACGGCGTCGCGAAGGTCGACGTACGCATCGACGGCGGCCGCTGGCAGCCGGCCGAGCTCGGCCCGGACGCCGGGATCGACTACTGGCGCCAGTGGTTCCTGCCGTGGGACGCCGAGCCCGGCAGCCATCAGCTGGCCGTGCGGGTCACCGACCGCGACGGCACCGTGCAGAGCGACGAGCGGGCCACCCCGTTCCCCGACGGGTCGAGCGGCATCCAGGAAATCGTCGTCACGGTCGCCTGAGAAAAAGACGAAATCCGATCCGTCCGCCGTGCCGAAGCCCTCATGACAGCAACGCAGAACCTCCCTCGAAAGGCCCTTCCATGAAGATCAACACGATCACCCGCACCGGCAGCGCGGCCGCCACCCTGGCCCTCCTGCTGGGACTCGGCCTCTCGGCATGTGGGTCCGAGGACACCGACGCCGCGAAGGACAGCGGCTCCAAGACCGACGAGACCTCCGAGTCGATGCCCGCCGAGACCGACGAGGCCGACGACGCCGGCGCCCAGACCTTCGGCGAAGGCTGCAAGCTCATCCCCGCCGACGGTGCCGGCTCGTTCAACGGCATGTCGACCGCACCGGTCGCCTCCGCCGCGAGCGCCAACCCGCTGCTCAAGACGCTGGTCGCGGCCGTCGGCCAGGCCAAGCTCGTCGACACCCTCAACAGCGCCGACGCGCTGACCGTCTTCGCCCCGACCGACGACGCCTTCAAGAAGATCCCGAAGGCCGACCTGGACGCCGTGATGGCCGACAAGGCCACGCTCACCAAGGTCCTCACCCACCACGTCGTGGCCGGACAGCTCAGCCCCGACGAGGTCGCCGGTGAGCACGAGACCCTGGCCGGTGACAAGATCAACGTCAAGGGCTCTGGCGAGAACTTCACCGTGGGCAAGGAGAACGCCAAGGTGCTGTGCGGCAACATCCCGACCGCCAACGCCACGGTGTACGTCGTCGACACCGTCCTGATGCCCTGATCGGGACATCGGACCGGATATCCGCAAGGATCGACACATGAGACCGCTCAGCTCAGTTCCCTCCGGCGACTCGTCGCCGGAGGGAACCGGGTCGCAGGGCCTGGCCGGCCTCCTCCGCCGCATCGCCCGAGGTGACGAGGAGGCTTTCGCCGCTCTCTACGACGCCACCTCCTCCCGTTTGCACGGACTGGTGCTGCGGGTGGTGCGTGACCCGGCCCAGGCCGAAGAGGTCACCCAGGAGACATTCCTCCAGGTGTGGCGCACCGCCAGCCGGTACGACGAGAGCCTGGGCAGCGCCCAGTCGTGGCTGCTGACCCTGGCCCATCGTCGTGCCGTCGACCGGGTCCGGTCCGCGGAGTCCGCGGGCCGCAACGACACGGCCTACCACGGCACCACCCAGACCCCGCCCCACGACACCACGGCCGAGGCCGTGGAGGCCTCGCTCGAGGCCCGCCGCGTCCATACGGCGCTCGAGACACTGACAGCTGTGCAACGGGAGGCGCTCCAGCTGGCCTACTTCGGCGGTTACACCCACACTGAGGTGGCCGCCATGCTTGATCTGCCGATAGGCACTGCAAAGACCCGTATCCGGGACGGACTGATCCGGTTGCGCGACGCGATGGGAGTGAGCCGATGACCGCGCACGACATTCACGCCCTCTCCGGCGCCTACGCCGTCGACGCCCTCGATGACATCGAGCGCGCCCGGTTCGAGGAGCATCTCGCCGTCTGCGCCGACTGCCGCGATGAGGTGGCCGGCCTGCGCGACAGCGCCTGGATGCTCGCCAGCCTGACCGACACCGCACCTCCGCCCGAGATGCGCGACCGGCTGCTCGCCGGCATCAAGGAGATCCGGCCGCTTCCGCCCGAGACCGCCCCGCGCCACCGGGCCGACGACACCGTCGCCCCGTCGACCGAGGCCGGCCGCCGCCGGTTCGGGTGGCGTACGTTCGCCGCCGCGGCCGCAGTGCTGGCCGTCGTCGGCACCGGCACGGTCGCCGCCGTCGAGCTGATCCGTGACGACTCGAGCCAGACCCTGACGACGGCGGAGCGGGTGCTGCGCGCGGACGACGCGACGACCGTCGCCGTCGACCTGCCCGGCAAGGCCCGGGCCCGGGTGGTCCGCTCGGTCTCGGAGAACAGGGCCGTCCTGGTCACCTCCGGGATGCCGGCCGCGCCGTCGGGCAAGGTCTACGAGCTCTGGCTCCAGCACGACAACGTCATGGTCCCCGCGGGCCTGATGCCGAAGGGCAGCGACCAGACCTTCGTCCTCGAGGGCGACGCCGGGAACGCGAGCGCGGCCGGGATCACCGTCGAGCCCGAGGGAGGCTCCGACGAACCGACCTCGGCCCCGATCGCGCTGTTCGACTTCTCGCAGGCCACCTGACCTGCGAGAAGTGGAGACCGGCCGGCTCAGGCGCACGGGGCGAGGGAGACCCCGGCCGGCTTTCCGACCAGCAAGGGCGTACTGTCGCAGGATGGAGCCATTCAGGCTTCCCATCAGAGAGATCCCCATGAGCGACAAGTCGCCGCGGCAGAAGATGTCCAAGAAGTCCGGGAAATCCATCAAGGCGAAGCGCGCCGAGAAGCGCAGCTCGGGGTCCACGGAGACCCTTGCCGACAAGATCCATCCGCCGAAGAAGAAGTGATGCGCCTAGGGCTCGGTGTCATCGGCTCGTCGGCCAAGGAGAACGAGCACCGGCTGCCGCTCCACCCCGAGCACATCCCGAACCTGGACGCTGACATCCGGTCCAGAATCACACTCGAGGACGGCTATGGCGCCCGGTTCGGGGTCAGCGACGAGGCTCTCGGGACGTACGTCGCCGGGTTCGCGTCACGCGACCAGATCTTGGCCGACTCCGACGTCGTGCTGCTCCCCAAGCCGCAGCTCGAGGACGTCGAGGCGCTGAGCCCGGGACAGACGCTCTGGGGCTGGCCACACTGCGTACAGGACCCGGAGCTGACCCAGGTCGCCATCGACCGGCGCCTGACCCTGATCGCCTTCGAGGCGATGAACCACTGGACCCGCGACGGTTCGGTCGGTCTGCACGTGTTCCACAAGAACAACGAGATGGCCGGCTACTGCTCGGTCCTCCAAGCGCTCGAGCTGGCCGGGTTGACCGGCGACTACGGTCGCCGCCTGAGCGCGGTGGTGATCGGTTTCGGAGCCACCGCACGTGGCGCCGTGACCGCCCTCAACGCGCACGGTGTGCACGAGGTCGCGGTGCTCACCAACCGAGAGGTGGCCGCGGTCGGTTCGCCGATCCACTCGGTGCTGATTCGGCAGTTCGACCACGAGCCGGACGGCGAGCACCTCAGCCACGTGATCACCGAGCGGGGGCGCGAGCCGCTGGCGCCGTACCTGGCGGAGAACGACATCGTCGTCAACTGCACCCTGCAGGACACGGCCAACCCACTGGTCTTCCTCGAGGAGGAGGACCTCTCCGCCTTCCGCCCCGGCAGTGTCATCGTCGACGTCTCCTGCGACCTGGGCATGGGCTTCACCTGGGCCCGGCCCACCTCCTTCGACGACCCGGCCTTCCTGGTCGGCGACAACGTCCTCTACTACGCGGTCGACCACAGTCCGTCATACCTGTGGAACTCGGCGACCTGGGAGAACAGCAACGCGTTGATCCCGTTCCTGCGCCCGGTGCTCGAGGGACCGACCGCGTGGGACGCCGTCGAGACGCTGCGCCGAGCGATCGAGATCCGCGACGGCCGCGTGCTCAACCCCGCCATCCTCGCCTTCCAGGGGCGCGCGACGGAGGCGCCTCACGCTCTGGTGTGACCGTGGGTCAGGCGTACGGATCCAGAGTGACCGCGGCCGGCTTCCCACCTGCCAGTGCGGCGCCGAACCGGTCGTCGGTGAGCTTGAAGGTGGCGGCACCGAAGTCGGCCGCGACGAGGCGGTCGCGGATGCCGGCCGGATAGTTGTCCCAGCCGACCAGGCCCTTGATCTGCCAGACGCCCTCGTGGTTCTCGGGCGGCTCGTCGCCGCCGTCGGCCTTGGGGAAGCGGAAGCAGTGGGTGCTGCCGCCGTCCTTGTGATAGACGGCCTTGGGGTGCGTACCGCCCTCGAACTGCAGCTCCGACTCCGGCTTGATCGCGTAGCCGGAGTGCTGGGAGACGGACATGTAGCGGGCGTGACCGTCCTGCACCCACACGATGATGTGCTCCCAGTCGTGGCGGTGTCCGGCCGAGCCCGGACCCCAGGAGACCTGGTCCTTCTCGAAGTAGTAGCCGTAGAGGTACGCGCACCAGCCGTTGTTGCACTTCGAGCGGGAGTAGACGTTGGTGTTCTGCAGGTCGGAGAGGTCGCGGCACTGGCCGTTCACCGTGCCGCCCATCGCCAGGCCGCCGTTGAGCGTGCCGTCCGGGCCGATCGCCGGGGTGTTGTAACAGCCGTCGGTGTCGAAGTCGAGGGCCGGCTGCCAGGTGCGGTCGGCCTCCGGTGCCGAGGCCGGCAGCGCGGGCGGCGGGGCCGCCCAGGCGGCCGCCGGGATGGCCGTGAGAAGTGCGGCGATCGGAAGCGCGACGGCGAGCTTGCGCGTGAGTCGTTTCCCGAGAGTCATGGGGGTCCCTTGTCTGTGGGGGAAGGGGGCTCACCGATGCAACCAGTGCCGTGATCGCGTGACAACCCCTGGGGCGTGAACGCGGCGGTAACGCTGACCGGTGCCTCCTGGTTGGATGGACGCGTGGATGCGACGCAGTGGCAGGAACGGATCGCCTCCGAGCTCGCCGACCTCGGGCAGCAGGAGTTCGTGGTCGTCGGTGAGCCGGAGCCGGCGGCACCGGAGCCGACGGGCTTCCTGGCCCGGCTCAGGGCCAAGGCGTCGGCGCCTGCGCCGTTCCGCTGGGGACAGGTGCTGTGCGTGGACGAGATCCTCTACGCCGAGTTCACAGGTACGCAGCACATCGGTGGCACCTGGCCGGCCTCGGCCGAGCGGCACGAGGCGCTTCGCGCGGCCGGCTGGCTGACGCCCGAGGAGACCGACCCGATCGCTCCGGCGCCGTCTCAACCGCACTACTGGCGGACCGTGCCGCAGTCCGAGGCGGAGCTCGTCGCCCGCCTTCTCGTCGAGGCCTTCGGCATCCTCGGCGCCGACTTCGCGACCCTCACCCTTCGCCGGGACCGGTAGAGCTCAGTAGCCGCCGAGCTGCTCGCACAGCAGCCGGTAGAACGCCGTGTTGGTCATCGGGGTGAGCGTGTCCGCCAGCGCGAGATGGAGGCCGTCGGGGCCGTTGATCCCGGCCAGCTGCCACGACTCGACCGTGATCGACCAGGCGGTGCGGGCTTCGAGCTCGTCCAGGACCACGTCACGCGCGGCCTGGTCCTCGCCCAGCAGCTCGGCCATCCGGGCGGTCGGGAACGGGCGCACCGATCCCGCGGCGCCCTTGACCGGGCGGATCTTCAGGGTGCGGACCAGGCTGGGGACGAGGTGGCCTCGCGGGAGGTCGAGGGGCTGCGTACGGGTGCCGTCGAGACCGAGCTCGAGGTGGATGCCCGCCGGGTCGACCGCGGCGCGGTGCTCGAGCCGGCCGCCGGGGCCGGCGAGGATCCAGGTGACCTCCGCGCTCATGCCGGGCTCCAGGTCGCGGCGGTGGCGTCGATCTGGGCAGCCCACGTCGCGTAGTCGCTGGTCACGACGGTGGCGGTGAGGGTGTGGCCGACTCCGTCGATCGCCACGAACCACTGCTCCATGGTCAGCGCGGAGCCGCCCGGCCCGTCGTACATCGCCAGCCGTCGCCCCGCCTCCTGCCCGGCGATCGTGAGTCGCTCGAGGTCGATCGGCGTGTAGCCCGGCAGCATCTGGGCGAACGCCATCTCGGAGCCGACCTGCCAGTCGCGGAACCCGAGGTCACCGTTGGTCTGGGCGGTCACCGTGATGTTGGCGCGGAACGTCCCGCTCTCGGGGGCGAGCGCCAGGAAACGTACGCCCTCGGGCGGGTCGACGCTCTCCCAGCCGTCCGGGAGCGTCATCGGGGCCGCTTGGGTGTCGGACACGGTCACTTCTTCCCCGCGGCGCGCTTCTTCGGGCGCGACTCGCGATACCACGTCGGCTTGATGAACGGCGGGGTCGGCAGGATGACGAGCAGCGGGTAGACGATGCAGGTGAGCAGGAAGAGCCCACCGACGATCGTCCACGCGGCGGTGTGCTCCGGCACCAGCCCGAACGCCGTCGACCCGGTGACGGCCAACGCGGAGATGCAGGGCAGATGGATGAGCACCACGTCCTCGCCCACACCGCCCCGGTTCCACGCGTTCGCCCAGGAACGGGCGCGGGGCGAGAGCCCGAGATGTTGCCAGATGCTGACCCCGGCGCCGATGACGCCGGCGGCCAGGATGAGTGCGGCCCAGATCATGGTGGTCCTAGTCCCAGAAGGTGATGGCGTCGCCGACATCGGAGGCTACCTCGCCGGCGCCCTCCGCGAAGTCGCTGACCCCGTCGACGACGGCCTCACCGAGCTCCCCGGCCTCGTCGACGACGAGGTCGGCCGCCTTGCCGGCCAGCCCCGAGCCGATCGCGCCACCGATCACACCGCCCACGACACCGCCGATCACCGTGCCCGGCCCCGGGAAGACGCTGCCGATGGCGGCGCCCGCCTGGGCTCCGGCCCAGGCTCCACCCGCCGCACCTGCGGTCGTGATCGCGGAGGTGCTGACCGTACGGCTGACCCGCTCCGTCGTCGACAGCGAGGGGTCGTCGGCGTCCTTCTGCCACTGCTCCCACGCCGAGGAGCCCGCCGTGACCACCCAGCCGGCGCGGGTCGCCCACTTGCCCGCGGTGAGCCACTTGCCGCGTACGGCTGCCTTGTTGGCCTTCGCGTGCCAGTTCTTGTCGTTGAGCACCTTCGCGGCGCGCTCGAGCCTGGTGAGGCTCGACGGACTCGCGAACCGGCCGTTCACCCGCGGCTGGAAGGTGCCGTAGCGGCTCTTCACCATCCAGTCGACGCCGGCGCCTGCCCCCAGACCGGCCAGCCCCAGAGCGTACGCACCGATCTGCATGCCGTCGGAGAAGTCCTTCGGCAGCAGGCCGAGGTCCTCGAGGCGGTCCTCGATCCAACCGTCGCCGGTCGACTTCGAGATCGCCTTGCCGAGGTCCTCGTGGGCGTTGTTCTCGTCCTTGCGCGCGGTCTCGACCCGGCTGACCAGGTCGTTCCACTTCTCGACCTTCTTGTTGTGGGCGTCGACGTCGCTCTCGGAGGCGTCGTCGCCGGGGTCAGTCGGCGGCGAGATCATGGTGCCGCTGACCGTCAGCCCCGCACCGCTGGCCTCGTCGCGGATCGTCGACATCTTGGTCTCGACCGCCTTCAGGTCGCCCGAGAAGGTCGAGAGACCCTTGCCCATGGCTTCGATGCGCGACTCGAGCTGACGCAGGTCGCTCTTGCGCTTCTCCGCCTTCGACTCGAACGCGGCGCCGGCCTGACCCTTCCACGAGCCGGCGGTCTTGATCGCCTTGCCGAGATCGTCGAGAGCGTCCCCGACCGCGTCCTTGGCGGTCGTGCACGCGTCGGCCGCGGTCTGTGCCGCCGACACGTCGCCGTAGACCTTCGTGTCCATCGCCTCCGCCATCAGCTGCCCCTCACCTTCTGCTCCTGGCGCCGGCCGGCGTCGCCGGCGGCGTGGTCGGACGTGGTCGCGTGGTCGAGCGCGTTCTGCACGCTGTCGCCGAGCTTCCCCAGACCTTCGGACATCCCGCCGACCGCTGCTGCCAGGGATGCCAGCGCGGTCGCGACCTCGGAGGACGACTCTCCGACGTCAGGTGTCTTCTGCAACGGCTCGGCCTGCTTGAAGAGGTCGCCGCCGGCGGTGTCGAGCGTGTTCTTGATGGACCTGAGATCGTCTGGATTGACGTGGATGTCGTCGTCGGTCATGCCTTCGTCCTACCCGCTCTCGCCGATTTCAAACACGGACGAAAGTAAAATGCCCTTGTCAGGCGGCGACGGTCGGCTTCAGGTCGTTCTCGCCCTCGACGAGCTTGCGGGAGAGCACCGCGAGCGCCTCGTCGAGCTTGGCGTCGTCGGCACCCCAGTCGGCGAGCTCGGCGGCCAGCCACGCCTTGAACGCCGCGACCAGCTTGGCGAGCTCCTCCTTGCCCGCCTCCGTCAGCGCGTAGCCCGCCTCGTCTCCGTAGAGATAGCCCTCCGCGGCAGCGGAGGCGAAGGCCGGGGCCAGCACCTCGCCCGGCATCCCGAGACGGTGACCGATCGCGACCAGCGACCGCTCACCGCCGACCCACTCGCGGATCCCGATCTGGCGTACGCACCACGCGGTCGCCGCGTCGAGGTCGACGGCCGACTCCCGGAGCCTGGTGAAGGTCTCGGGCGGCTGGCGGCGGAGCAGCTGGGCGACCGCGGCGTCGAGCCGCATCGCGCTGTCGGAGGAGTTGGGCATCGCGAACCCGTCGCCCGGATCCGTCGCCGCGGCTCTCGAGGTGTCGCGCAGGGGCACCTCCTCGAGGAAGAGCGCGAGCAGGAACGCCAGCCCGGCGACCGGGACCGCGGCGAGGAAGACGACCTGCAGCGTCTCCGCGTACGCCCCGATGATCGGCGCGCTCTGGGCGTCGGCCAGCCTGTGCAGGAGTGCGGGGGTCGCGACCTGGTCGGCGGAGACACCGGCCGAGGCGAGCGCGGCGGGCAGTCGGTCGGCGAGCTCGTTGGCGTAGACGGTGCCCATGATCGAGGCGCCGAACGAGCTGCCCATCGTGCGGAAGAAGGTCACGCCCGAGGTGGCGACACCGAGGTCCTCGTAGGCCGCGGTGTTCTGCACGATGATCGTCAGGATCTGCATGCTCAGGCCGACACCCATGCCCATGACCAGCAGGAACAGCGACATCATCAGGGTGCTGGTGTCGGCGTCCATGGTCGAGAGCAGGTAGAGGCCGAGCGCCATGATCAGCGCGCCGGCAACCGGGAAGATCTTGTAGCGGCCCGTCCTCCCCACGATCGAGCCCGCCACCGTCGAGGTCACCAGCAGGCCGATGACCATCGGCAGGGTGCGGATCCCCGACGACGTCGCCGAGACGCCATGGACGTACTGCATGTAGGTCGGCAGGTAGGTCATCGCGCCGAGCATCGCGAAGCCGACGATGAACGAGAGCACGACGCTGACCGTGAAGACCCGGTTCCGGAACAGCCGCAACGGCAGGATCGGTGAGGCCGCCCGCGACTCGACCCGGACGAAGATCGCGAAGGCGACGGCCGAGGCGATGAACAGGCCGATGATGGTCGCCGATCCCCAGGCGTACTCCGTCCCACCCCAGCTGACCGCCAGCGTCAGCATCGAGGCGCCGAGGCCGACGAAGAGGATGCCGAGGTAGTCGATCGAGGGTCGCGTGCCGCGAGCGATCTGCGGCAGCGTCAGGCTGGCGATCGCGATCACCGCGATGCCGAGCGGCAGGTTGATGTAGAAGGCCCAGCGCCAGGAGAGGTGGTCGGTGAAGAGGCCGCCGAGGAGCGGCCCGAGGACGGTGGTGGCGCCGAAGACCGAGCCGAGGGCGCCCTGATACTTGCCGCGGTCTCGCAGCGGGATGACGTCGCCGATCAACGCCGTCGCGGTCACCATCAGCCCACCCGCACCGATGCCCTGCACCGCTCGCGCCCCGATCAGCCACACCATGTCGGTCGCGAACCCGCAGGCGGCCGAGGCGAGGATGAAGAGGCCGGCGGAGACCTGCAGCATCAGCTTGCGACCGAAGAGGTCGCCGAACTTGCCGGCGAGCACGGTCGCCACCGTCTCGGCGAGGAGGTAGGAGGAGACCACCCACGACAGGCCCTGCCCCGCCGACGTCGGCCACGATCGTCGGCAGCGCGGTCGAGACGATCGTCTGGTCGAGCGCCGCGAGCAGCATGCCGAGGAGCACCGTGCCGAAGATGAGGTTGATCCTGCGCCGGCTCAGCTGAGGCTCGGTGTCCGATGCCGCCTGCGTTGCTGCCATTGCGACCCCCACGGTCTCGACTGGAATCAAACTAGGTCAAACTCCAGGTTTGCGCGAGGGATCTCGCGGAGTGTCAGGCGGCCTCCTCGTGGTGGTCGACCAGGTCGCGGATGAGGCCCGCCGCGGGCTCCTGGACGACGTCCGCGAAACCGACGAGCGCGGCCCGACCCTCGGGCGGCAGCCCGGTGCGCAACGCACCGATGGTCTCCGGGCGGACCAGCCAGGCGGCCAGGCAGGCCGGATAGTCGGCGGGATGGGTGAACAGCTCGGCGAGCTCTTGATCATCGGGGTGGTGGAAGGCGTGCAGTCCCGCGTCCATGGCGAGATTGACCAGGGCGTGCGGGATGTCGGTGAGCAGGCCGTAGTCGCGCAGCCCGCGGCGGATCCAGATCTCGCTCGGGTCCTGGGCACAGGCATCCCGCAGCGCCTCGGTCCATCGGTCGGGCTCGTCGGCCACTGCGTACGCCACCTCGTCCGGCACCCGCAGCGGCGCCGTCTCGAACATCCATCCGCTCGCCAGCGGCACGATCCGGCCGATCGCGCACTCCCCGTCCTCGATGAGCATGCCGGCTCCGAGGTTGATCGTGCGCACCTGCTCCCCTGTCGCCGGGTCCTCCCACAGCAGATGTCGCGGCTCCCGCCCGAGGAGACGTACGCCGCGCATCGACGCCCCCACCCACTCCCAGATCCGGTCGGCACCGGCGACGAGGTCACCGGAGGCGTTGTGGCGCAGGAAGGCCTCCAGCCCGCCGAGGTCGTAGAGGAACGTCTGGCGGTAGACCCAGTCGCGATCAAGGATCTGGATCCGGTCGGCCTCTCGGTCGCGGACAGGATCGGGGCCGCCACGGACCTCGAGCGCCGCGTTGATCGCCTTCGCCATCCGCCACTGGTTGCGCGGATGGGTTCCCTGCATCGCCTGCGCGACGATCCAGCGCGAGTGGGCCCACCGGGGCATGAGCACCCCGAGCAGGCTCATCTGTTCCAGCCGCTCGAGGCGCGACGGATGCCAGAACTGCTCCTTGTCGAGCTGTTCGCTGGTCCTGTGGATGATCCCCAGGGCCGCCTTCACGTCGCCGCGGGCCTCGGCATCGTTGACCGCGAACATCGCCGGCCAATAGGGACTGTCGACGACCTTCTCGGCGAACGACCGTCGTCGCGGGTCCCCGAACCTGTGGGGCGACC
The DNA here is from genome assembly GCF_000960475.2 of Nocardioides luteus. Lineage (GTDB taxonomy): Bacteria > Actinomycetota > Actinomycetes > Propionibacteriales > Nocardioidaceae > Nocardioides > Nocardioides luteus_A. The sequence goes on from NZ_JZDQ02000033.1 coordinate 53,256, forward strand.
GGGGCGATCTCTCGTGCTTCTTTCGTTTGGGCATGGCACCAGCACACCCCCGATCCCACCGGCCCGCCACCCACATCGGCGGGCCTGTGGACAACCCCGTCCCGAACCACTCCTGTGGACGACAACCGGCCCGGCCGGCTCAGGTCGGCTCAGGCCAGCGCGAGAAAGAGCTTCTCCATCTTCTTGGTGTCCACGCTGTCGCGCCCACCCTCGGCGAGGCACTTCTCCAGACCGGTGGCGACCAGGGCGTACCCACCCCGGCTGACCGCCTTGTTCACCGCCGCGAGCTGGGTGAGCGCGTCCTCGCACTCCGAGCCCTCCTCGAGCATCCGGATCACCGAGGCGAGGTGCCCGTTGGCACGCTTGAGTCGGGTGATGATGGCCTTGATCTCGTCAGGCTCGAGCTGCATCGTCGTCCTTCTCGTTTCCAGTGAGTGCTTCCAGCATGCCGGTGAGGCGCTGACGCGCATCCGCCGCGACCTCGGCGACACCCGCATCAGCGCTGAAGGAGGTCATCGCCGACGGGTCGAAGATCTCGACCCGGGTCTCCGCGCCCTCGTCAGCGACCACGACGTTGCACGGCAGCATCGTGGCGATCCGCGGGTCGGCCTCGAGCGCGCGGTGAGCGAGCTGGGGCATGCAGGCTCCGAGGATCACCTGCTGGGGAACCTCGACACCGAGCTTGGCGCGCAGGGTGGCGGTCAGGTCGATCTCGGTGAGCACGCCGAAACCGGCCCCACCGAGGAGCTCTCGTACGCGCGCCAAGGTCTCCGCGTACGACGCGGGAACGGTGGCTCGCAGCGTGAAGCTGGTCATCGGTCTCCTTCTTTCTCCACGATTCTATAACCCCCCGGGGGGTTATGCTACCTTCGAGATCGTAACCCCCCGGGGGGTTACGAATCGAGACAGTAGGAAGGAACCGCCATGACCTCGACGACCGACATCGAGTCACCCCAGACCCAGTCCCCCCACGGCAAGAGCGTCCTGCGGGACCTCGGCCCCCTTCACCAAGAGCTGCGCCGCGCGATCCCCGACGTCTACAAGGGCTGGGGCGGGCTCTCCAAGGCAGCCTTCGCCGACGGCGCGCTCGACCGTAAGACCAAGGAGCTGATCGCCTTCGCCATCGGCGTGGTCGAGGGCTGCGACGGCTGCATCGCCTCGCACGGCCAGGCCGCCGCTCGCGCCGGCGCCAGCCCCCAGGAAGCGGCCGAGGCCATCGGCGTCACCTTCCTCATGCACGGCGGCCCCGCCACGATCCATGGCGCCCGCGCCTTCGACGCGTTCTGCGAGTTCGTCGACGCACTCGACGCCGGCGAACCGCCCGCCTGAGCACCGACCAGAACCACAGAACAGGATTCGAACGATGTGTCGCTCCGTACGCTGCAAGAAGTGCGGCAAGACCACCTGGGCCGGCTGCGGCCGCCACGTCGCCCAGGTCAAGGCCTCCGTACCCTCCAACCGCTGGTGCCCCGGGCACACCGCCGACCCCAAGGACCCCAACGGCACCTGGCTCGCCCGCATCCTCGGCCACTGACTATCGGACGTCGCGCTCACCGCGCCCGGGGTGAGCACTTTCCTACGCCTCCTCGCCGGCGGCCGTAGCGTGGGCGCATGTTCGGCAAGCCAGGGGATGACCTGAACGGCGCCATCGTGCTCATCGTGCATGCCCACCCTGACGACGAGGTGTTCGCCACCGGGGCCGCGGCGGTCGCCGCCAAGGCCGCCGGGGCGCGGACTCACCTGCGCCTCTTCACGGGCGGAGAGGGTCGCGGCAGTGTGCTGACCCCGACGGGCCTTGCGAGCGCACGCCGAGCCAAGGAAACGCGGCTCACCGAGTCAACCGAAGCGCTCGGGATCGACACCTGGGACTACCTGACCCAGCCCGGCCGCTGGACGGATACCCCGCACGCACCCACCCGGACGATCGGCGCTGCCGACCTCGTCGATCTCGCCGCTCCCGTCAGGAGCGCGCTCGAAACGCTCCGTCCTGACATCGTCCTCACCGTTGGACCAGACGGACTGACCGGACACCCGGACCACATCGCCTGCCACAACGCCGTTACTCACGCCTGCGCCACGGCGGCTCATCGGCCTCGCGTCGCACTCGGCGCCGTCCTTGACCAGCGTGCGGTGCGGGCAGCCGCCGAGGCCGCCCGAGCGGCCACCGGCCGCCCCGTCGGTTCCGGCCGGGTCAACGGGATGACTCTCGACACCTCGGTCATCACGGTCACCGGGCCGCCCGGAACCGACGACAGCCGCAGGCAAGCCCTCGATGCGTACGTCCCCGGCCTGGGCACCTCGAGCGCGAACGACGTCGACACCGAACTCATGGGCGCGGGCGACTCGGTCCTGCTTCGCTTCGTCCTGGACGCAGCAGGCTGGACCCGGGACCGCTTCCTTCCCCTGCATCTTCCAGGTCACCTCTGATCTCGGCGCCCGCCACTGTGGATGTGGACGTGCAGGTGCTTGGAGTCCTGGTAGGCACCCAAGTTGGTGAGGACTGCCGCGGCGCCGTGCTCGCGCTCCACGTCGCGGGCAACTGCCTGGACGACACCGAGCAGCTCACGTACGTCTGCCTCGTCCTCGGCGCTCACGGTCGTGAGTGACCCGATATGGCGCTTGGGCACCGCGACGATGTGGACCGCCCAGAACGGTCGCGTGTGATGGAACGCCAGCACGTGTTCGTCCTCGTGCACCACGTCCAGGCGGTCCGGGTGCGGGATCGCGACGTCGCAGTAGAAGTCGGTCCCTGCATACGCGACGCCCGTGCCAGCCGAGCTCATCTCGAAAACCTATGTCCCCGCGCGACCTCAAGCGATCGGCGTGCCTTGGTGATGCACGAGGCGCCAACCCTCCGGACGACGTTGCCACAGCGAGGTCCGCCGAGCCCGGCGCTCGCCGCGGACCGACTGCCATCGGAGCAGGACCATGTCGTCCGCGATCATGCGCCCGGTGAGCTCACGCACCTCGATGTCAGGAGTGCCGTCGTCCTCGCCCGCGAGCATCTCGAGAATCGACGCCAGGTCCCACAGGCGGCCCGAGGCGCCGATCTCCTCGAAGTCCGGGGCCAAGAGCTCCGTGAGCCGACGCGGATCGGTGCGAGCCGCCGCAGTCTGCAGCTCACGTTCGAGCGCCATCACCTCAGCCACGTCCACATCAATCACGTCCCGCAGGCTATCCACGTCCCCGAAAACGAGCCGGTCCCGCGCCCCAGAGGGGCACGGGACCGGACTCAGTCACTCAGAAGCTCAGCTGCAACCGGAGGTCGAGCCGCAGCCCTCGCAGACGTAGCAGGAGCCGGCGGGGCGCATCTTGGTGCCGCAGGTGAAGCAGAGCGGGCTGTCGATGGCCATGCCGCTGATCGACTCGAGCAGCTCGGCGGTGGTGTGGGCGGTGGCCTTCGGCGCCTCCTCGACGAGCTCGGCCTCCTCCTCGACCTCGGCCTCGACCGGCTCGGCGGCCGGAGCAGCTGCGGCCTTCGGGGCCGGGGCGGGCTTCTGGACGAGCTCGGCGGCGGTGGTGCCGTTGCCGAGCTGCTCGTAGGAGCCGGTCTCGAGGTAGCGCTGACGCTCGTCGGCGGAGTAGATGCCGAGAGCCGAGCGGTCCTCGAAGGACATGTAGTCCAGCGCCAGCCGGCGGAAGACGTAGTCCATGAGCGACTGCGCCATGCGTACGTCCGGGTCGTCGGTCAGACCGGCGGGCTCGAACTTCAGGTTGGTGAACTTGGAGACGTAGGTCTCCAGCGGCACGCCGTACTGGAGGCCGACGGAGACCGCGATCGAGAAGGCGTCCATGACACCGGCCAGGGTCGAGCCCTGCTTGCCGAGCTTGAGGAAGACCTCGCCGAGCTCGCCGTCCTCGTGCGCACCGGAGGTCATGTAGCCCTCGGCGCCACCGACCGTGAAGGAGGTGGTGCGCGAGACGCGGGACTTCGGCAGGCGCTTGCGGGTCGGCGCGTAGACGATCTTCTCGATGATCTTCTCGACGACCTCGGGCTCGACCTCGGCCTCAGCGGCCGGAGCAGCGGTGGAGAGGCCCTGGTCCTTCTTGGCGCTCTCCGACTTGCCGTCGGCCAGCGGCTGACCGACCTTGCAGTTGTCGCGGTAGATCGCGGTGGCCTTCAGGCCCAGCTTCCACGACTCCATGTAGACCTGCTCGATGTCCTCGACGGTCGCGGTCTCGGGGAGGTTGACGGTCTTGGAGATCGCACCGGAGAGGAACGGCTGGGTGGCCGCCATCATGCGGACGTGGCCCATCGGCTGCAGCGCGCGCTTGCCCATCGCGGTGTCGAAGACCTCGTAGTGCTCCTGGCGCAGGCCGGGGGCGTCGACGACGTGGCCGTGCTCGGCGATGTAGGCGACGATCGCCTCGATCTGCTCGGCCTGGTAGCCCATCTTCTTCAGGGCCCGCGGGATCACCTGGTTGACGATCTGCATCGAGCCGCCGCCGACGAGCTTCTTGAACTTGACCAGCGAGAAGTCCGGCTCGATGCCGGTGGTGTCGCAGTCCATCATGAAGCCGATGGTGCCGGTCGGCGCGAGCAGCGAGGCCTGGGCGTTGCGGAAGCCGTTGACCTTGCCGATCTCGACGACGTCGCTCCACACCTTCGTGGCCGCGTCGATGATGTTGCGGTCGACCGGGTTGATCGAGCGGACCGCGTCGTTGGCGGCCTGGTGCTTGCGCATGACCCGCTGGTGGGCCTCGGCGTTGCGGGCGTAGCCGGCGTACGGGCCGACGACACCGGCCAGCTCGGTCGAGCGCTTGTAGCCGGCGCCGGTCATCAGCGAGGTGATGGCGGCAGCCATGGTGCGGCCACCCTCGGAGTCGTAGCCGAGACCCATCGCCATCAGCAGGGCGCCGAGGTTGGCGTAGCCGATGCCGAGCTGGCGGTAGTCGCGGGTGGTCTCGCCGATCGCCTCGGTCGGGAAGTCGGCGAAGCAGATGGAGATGTCCATCGCGGTGAAGACGATCTCACAGGCCTGCTGGAAGCGGACCGCGTCGAAGGTGTCGTCGTCCTTGAGGAACTTCAGCAGGTTCAGCGACGCCAGGTTGCAGGAGGAGTTGTCCAGCGACATGTACTCCGAGCACGGGTTGGAGCCGGTGATCCGGCCCGTCTCCGGGTTGGTGTGCCAGTCGTTGATGGTGTCGTCGTACTGCAGACCCGGGTCGGCACACTCCCACGCGGCGACCGAGATCTTGCGGAACAGCTCGCGGGCGTCGATCTCCTCGATGACCTCACCGGTCGTACGCGCCCGGAGGCCGAACTTCTTGCCCTCCTCGACGGCGCGCATGAACTCGTCGGAGACACGCACGGAGTTGTTGGCGTTCTGGTACTGGACGGACGAGATGTCCTTGCCGCCCAGGTCCATGTCGAAGCCGGCGTCGCGCAGGGCGCGGATCTTGTCCTCCTCGCGCGCCTTGGTCTCGACGAACTCCTCGATGTCGGGGTGGTCGACGTCGAGCACGACCATCTTCGCCGCGCGGCGGGTGGCGCCACCGGACTTGATGGTGCCCGCGGAGGCGTCGGCGCCGCGCATGAAGGAGACCGGGCCGGAGGCGGTGCCGCCGGAGGACTTCAGCAGCTCCTTGGAGGAGCGGATGCGAGAGAGGTTGAGACCGGCACCGGAGCCGCCCTTGAAGATCAGGCCCTCCTCCTTGTACCAGTTCAGGATCGAGTCCATGGAGTCGTCGACCGAGAGGATGAAACAGGCCGAGACCTGCTGGGGGGACTCGGTGCCGACGTTGAACCAGACCGGCGAGTTGAAGGCGAAGTGCTGGTTGACCAGCAGCCAGGTGAGCTCGCGACCGAAGAGGTCGGCGTCGGCCTCGGAGGCGAAGTAGCCGTTCTCCTTGCCGGAGGCGACGTAGGTGTTCACGACCCGGTCGATCAGCTGCTTCAGGCTCTGCTCACGCTTGTCGGTGCCGAGGGCACCGCGGAAGTACTTGGTCGTCACGATCGTCGAGGCGTTGATCGACCAGAAGTCGGGGAACTCGACCCCGGTCTGCTCGAAGACGGTCTCACCCGTCTTCCAGTTCTTCTGGACGACGTCGCGTCGCTCCCAGGTGATCTCGTCGTAGGGGTGGACGCCCTCGGTGCTGAAGATCCGCTCGATCTTCAGCCCGGCGCCCGCCTTCGCCGATGCCTGTGCCTCTGATGCCGTGTCTGTCATTTCGTTCCCCCTGTTGTCATCGATCGCTGTGCCGTACTGCTGGTCGGTGCTGATGGTGGAGTCTCCTGTGTGCCCGTTCGGGCTTCGTGCGTCGTGCTGTTGTCTTGCTGGATGGCCCGGACAGGTCGCTTCCCCACGGCCTGCCCGGGCCGGTCTGTGTGCCATCTCCCATGGCCGTGGGATCAGTCGGTGCCCACCGGGGCCTCGACCGGATGTTCTGCCTCGAAGTCCTGGACTTCCCGTTCCGTACGCAGCATCTGGATCTCGCGCTCGAAGTCGTCCGCCGAGCCGAAGGCCCGGTAGACGCTCGCGAAGCGCAGGTAGGCCACCTCGTCGAGCTCGCGCAGCGGCGCGAGGATCGCCAGGCCCACCTCGTGGCTGGGAACCTCGGCCAACCCCTGGCTCCGCAGCGCCTGCTCGACCTCCTGGCCGAGGCAGGCGAGCTGGTCCTCGGTGACCGGACGCCCCTTGCACGCCTTGCGTACGCCGTGCACCGCCTTGTCGCGGCTGAACGGCTCCGCTGCGCCGGAGCGCTTGGCCACCATCAGCTGCATCTGCTCGACGGTCGTGAACCGCTTCCCGCATTCCTGGCAGACCCGGCGGCGACGGATCTGGCCGCCGTCCTCGGCCACACGGGAGTCGAGCACCTTGGTGTCGCTGTGTCGGCAGAACGGACAGTGCACGGTCGAGCCCCTCTCGTGAGACCTGTGGATCCAGGCCGTCTCAACGGCGGCCCGAGCCTGTGGAACCTGTGGATATGAGCGTGAGTCCCTGTGGAACAACACCCTCGTCGCTGTGGGCCATCCACCGGATCATGTGAACTAGATGTGGATAACTACAGCCGTGTAACTACTAGATGTAGTGGTAACCGTACGCCCGCCCCTCAGCCGATGCAAGCGAGGGTCGGGTTTACCCGCGTGTCCGGCGTGTCGCCGGTCAAACACCGAAAGATTCCGGTTCGACGGCGCCGGGCTGGCCTGGATGCGTAAGAATGACCTCCGTGACCAACAACTCCGGAGGAAATCGCGTCGGGTCGCGGAGAGGCACGCGCCCCAGAAGCGGTCCCCGGCCACCATTCATCTTGCCTGCGATCGCGACACTGGCATCCCTCGTCGCCTGGGGAGTGCTCGTGTGGGTCGCCGTCGGTTTCGGGGCCGACGCACGAGGAGGCGATTCCGGCGCCTGGGCGAAGCTCGCCATCGCGGCCGTCGTTGCCGTCGCCTGCCTCTTCCTGACCTTCACCTTCGCCGGGAAGGCCTGGCGGGCCCTCTCCGGATCCCCCACCCCGCCGCCTGCCGACGACTACACCGGAAGCCACTCCAGCGCCTACGTCGAGGAGCAGGACTACCCGGACCAGTCCTATTCGGACCAGGCCTACACGGAGCAGGACTACACCGACCTGCCCTACACGGAGCAGACCTACAACGAGCAGGACTACTACGGCACCGGGTCCTACGGCTACGAGGACACCAGCGCCTACGGCCGGCACAGCTCCGACACCGGGAGCCGCTCGGCCTACACCGACACCTCCACCCCGTCGTCCTACGACTACACCGGAGGCGATCAGGGCTACGGCAACACCGGCAGCCGGGCGGCCTACGGCGCTCCGTCCTACCAGCCGCCCACCACCCCGCCGCCGACCCCGCCGTCCTACTACACCAGCCCGCCGACGCCGACCTCGACGCCGCAGAGCACCCCGGTGTACGGCTCGCAGGGATACGGCACCGACAGCTACCCCACCCAGCAGGCCGGCTCGTCGCAGTATCAGTCCGGGACCTACCAGACTCCCGGCGTCTACGGTCAGACCGGCTCGAGGGCTCGGCTGACCCAGGACCCCGCCGCGACCCAGGCGATGCCCACCCAGCGGCAACCTCAGGAGCCGCCCGTCGCCGAGCCCGACGACGAGTGGCCGCCGCGGCACAGCGCCCGCAACAAGCCGTGGCCCCCGCCCGAGCCGGACAGCCCCTACCGCGGCCGCCACTAGCAGCAACACGACAGCGAGAGTGCTGCAGACGCTTCCCATCGTCTGCAGCACTCTCACCATTTCCCCGGTTTGCCGGCCGCCAGGGTCGAAGGAGCAGCCGGACATCTAAGAGGCGCTCTACGGCGCGGTCGGGATGATCAACGTCTGCCCGGACACGAGCATCGAGGAGTCGAGGGAGTTGAGCTCCTTGATCGTCTGCTCCATCTCCCGGATCGAGGCGTCGGTCCCGGCGACGGCCTCCGAGGAGATGTCCCAGAGCGTGTCGCCATCACCGACGACCATCGTGTGGGCGGCGGGAGCGGGGCTTTTGTCGGCATCGCCGCCTTCCACCGCGAAGGCCACCCGCGCCCCGATCAGCGCGATCCCGAAGAGCACGACGAGCGCGAAGGCGAACACGACGACCCGTCCGCGACGGGTGAGCCGCACGGTCGAGCGACGCACCTCCCGCACCGGGCGGGGCGGCTCGGCTACGGGCAGCACATAGACGGTTGCACTCATCATGGCCTCCAGTTCACAAGTCTCTCGATCACGTGTTCGATCGAGCACATGTTCGAAGGTAGGTCACGTGTTCGAACAACGCAAGTAGCGACCCCAAAGAATTTTCGAACGCCGACACGCACCACCGACGAGATCGAACAGATGTTTGATGTCGTGGTGCCAGAGGGACTAATGTGATGACATGACCACGCAGAAGACAGGCACCGGATCAGGCGGTTCGAAGTCGAGCCGCGTCCGCGAGCTGCCCGACGGGCCGCCGGACGCGACCGGGCTCACGCCGCGTCAGCAGCGCATCCTCGCGCACCTGCGCGACAGCATCGAGCAGCGTGGCTACCCGCCCAGCATGCGCGAGATCGGCGCCGCGGTCGGCCTGACCAGCACCAGCAGCGTCGCCCACCAGCTGCGCGCGCTGGAGCAGCGTGGTCTGATCCGCAAGGACCCGAAGCGGCCTCGTGCCCTCGAGGTCTTCCTGCCGGAGGTGATGGCCCACCGCAAGGCCATGTCCGGCGAGGAGCCCGAGCCGACGATCACCGCCGAGGCCGACGTCAACCCCAACCCCGACGCCGCCATGGTCCCCCTGGTCGGACGGATCGCGGCCGGTGGCCCGATCCTGGCCGAGGAGACCTCGAGCCAGCAGAGCGTCGAGGATGTCTTCCCGCTGCCCAAGCAGCTGGTCGGCAACGGCGACCTCTTCCTGCTCTCGGTCTCCGGTGACTCGATGGTCGACGCCGCCATCTGCGACGGCGACTTCGTGGTCGTGCGCCAGCAGCCGACCGCGGAGAACGGCGAGATCGTGGCCGCGCTGATCGACGGCGAGGCGACCGTCAAGACGCTCTCCCGCAAGGACGGCAAGGTCTGGCTGCTGCCGCACAACGCGGCGTACGAGCCCATCGACGGCACCCACGCGACGATCCTCGGCAAGGTGACGGCGGTCCTGCGCAGCCTCTGAGTCCCGCGTCACACCTCCCGGAACCAGTCCGGGAACACTGCGTGAAATCCAGCCGCCGGCCCATGACAGGGCCGGCGGCTGCGTCGTTCCATTCAGCGTGACCCAGACACAGATCGACCGCCGCACCCTCATCGCCGCCGGGCTGGCGACCGCCGCGGGCGCAGGAGCCAGCGCCCTCCCCGAGCCCTCAGAGGCCGCGGGCACCACCCTCAACCACTTCCAGCACGGCGTCGCCTCCGGCGACCCGATGCCGCACCGAGTCGTCATCTGGACGCGGGTCACGCCGACGACGGACGCGACTCCGGGATCCGGCCGGGGCGAGGAGGTCCTCGTCCGCTGGGAGGTCTCGCCCACCGCGGACTTCGAGCGGGTGATCGCCAAGGGCTCGCAGCAGACCGGCCCCGATCGCGACCACACCGTGAAGCTCGACGTCACCGGCCTGGCGCCGGAGACCTGGTACTTCTACCGCTTCTCCTACAAGGGCCAGACCACCCGCGTCGGCCGCACCCGCACCGCGCCGGCTGCCGACGCCAACCCCGAGAACGTACGTTTCGGGGTGGTCTCCTGCTCCAACCTGCAGGCCGGCTGGTTCGCGTCCTACCGCCACCTGGCCGCGCGCGACGACCTGCACGCGATCCTCCACCTGGGCGACTACCTCTACGAGTACGGCCCCGGCGAGTACGGCTACGGCATGTCCAACGAGGACATCCGCCCGCACGAGCCGGCGCACGAGATGCACACGCTGGCCGACTACCGGATCCGGCACGCGCAGTACAAGCGCGACGCCGACCTCGCCGACGCCCACGCGCGGCTGCCCTGGATCGTCACCTGGGACGACCACGAGTCGGCCAACGACGCCTGGATGCTGGGCGCGGAGAACAACGAGCCCGGCGAGTACGACTGGATCGAGCGCAAGACCAACTCCCACCAGGCCTACGACGAGTGGATGCCGCTGCGCGTCGACGGCACGGCCACCGTGGAGACCGACGACCAGCTCCACGATCGCATCTACCGGCGCCTGCGGTTCGGCAACCTCCTCGAGCTGAGCATGCTCGACCTGCGCTCCTACCGGTCCGAGCAGGTCGCCCGCACCGACCTCGCCGGGGTCGACGACCCCGACCGTACGATCACCGGCAACAAGCAGCTGGCCTGGCTCAAGGAGGGCCTGCTCACCGATGCCCAGTGGAAGATCGTCGGCAACCCGGTGATGATCGCGCCGATCACCTTCGGCGCACTCCCCAAGAGCCTCATCAGCCCGGTCAACGATGTCACCGGTCTGCTGCCCGACAACGGGATCGCCCTCAACGTGGACCAGTGGGACGGCTACACCGCCGACCGCACCGAGCTCTTCGACCACATCCGGAACAACGCGATCACGAACACGGTCTTCGTCACCGGCGACATCCACTCCGCGTGGGCCTGCGACCTGCCGTACGACTCCGCCGTCTACCCGCTCGGCAAGACCGCCGGCGTCGAGTTCGTGGGCACGTCGGTGACCTCGAACAACCTCAAGGACATCCTCGGCGCGCCGCGTCGCACGGTCAGCGTGACGGTCGAGGACATCATCAAGACCGCCAACCGCCACGTACGCCACCTCAACTTCGACGACCACGGCTACTCGATCCTCGACGTGACCCGCAACCGGGCCCAGATGGACTGGTACACCATCGGCGAGCGCAAGGACCACGGCACCGCGGCCACCTGGGCGGTGTCGTACGCCACCGCATCCGGAAGCAACCGGCTCCACCACGTCACGGAGCCCGTCTAGGCGTTTCAAGGGCGTGGCGGCGGCCTTCTGCGCTTAGACTGCCGACGTCTGCTTCCCCGAACGTCTGGTACGTGATGCGAAATCCTGCTCGCCGGATCAACCGGAAACAACTGTCCGTCGTCCTGGTTGCCGGCCTGATCGCGGCCACTTTCTCCGCGACCATGCCCGCAACCGGATCGACGCCGGCGACCTCGGCGAGGACCGGCGGTGACACCAGCGCCCAGCCGACCGTGACGAAGAAGGCGGCCAGGGAGGCGCTCGACGCTGCCAAGAAGGTCAAGCGCAACCAGTCCGTCCGCGGCGCCCGGCAGGTCGTGCCGGGCCGCCACGTGGCCGGCCGGCCCGACGCGACCATCGCGCTGACCGACCTGTGGAACGCCAAGGACTCCCTGGACGGCTCCAACAAGGCGGCCGCCCGTGAGCTGCTCGCCCGCCCGCGCACCGCGACCCAGACCTGCAGCGACGTGGTCTGCGTCCACTACTCGCCGGGCAAGGGCGGCGACAAGGCCTCGACGACCTACGCGAACCAGGTCCGTGACGTGGTCACGAAGGTCCACAACATCTACGTGAACGCGGGCTACCGCCGGCCCGCGGCCGACAAGTCGGTCACCCCGGGCAAGGTCGACATCTACCTGGAGAACCTCTACGACGAGGGCTACTACGGCTACTGCGCGCCCGAGACGAAGGTCTCCAAGACCGCCGCCACGGCCTACTGCGTCCTCGACAACGACTACGCCACCAGCGAGTACGGCACGGCCAACACGCCCACCGAGAACCTCCGCGTCACCGCCGCCCACGAGTACTTCCACGCGGTCCAGTTCGCCTACGACGCCGGCGAGGACCGGTGGATGATGGAGTCGACCGCGACCTGGGTGGAGGACGAGGTCTACGACAGCATCAACGACAACCGGCAGTACCTGGCCTACGGCCAGCTCGAGGACCAGCGCAAGCCGCTGGACAACTCCAACGTCTCCAACCTCGGCATCTACGGCAACTGGATCTTCTTCCGCTACCTCTCCGAACGCTTCGCCAAGAAGCGCGGCGACCTGCCGGAGGTCGTCCTCAGCGTCTGGAACCGGGCGCCGTCGACCTACTCCACCACCGCCGTCCGCCAGGCGCTCGCCGCTCGCGGCACCACCCTGAAGCTGCAGTACGCGCGCTTCGCCGCCGCCAACCTGGCCCCCGCGAAGACCTACAGCGAGGGCGGCGCCTACTACGCGCCGGTCTACGACGGACGCACCGCGCTGCCCGCCAAGCGTCAGACCGTCGACGGCCAGTTCACCCTCAAGCACCTCACCTACGCCTCGCAGCGCCTCGTGCCGAAGAAGATCGGCAAGGGCTGGAAGCTGCGGATCAAGGTCGACGTCGCCCGGCCCAACGCCAACGCCGCCGTGGTCAGCGTCTTCCGCACCGACGGCACCCGGGGCGTCTTCTACCTCGAGCCCAACAGCAAGGGCATCGCCACCAAGACCATCGAGGGCTTCTCCTCCAAGCGGATCCGCAAGGTCGAGGTCACCTTCGCCAACGCGAGCAGCAACTTCGAGTGCGGCCAGGGCACCGCGTTCTCCTGCCACGGCATCGCCTCGCCCGACAAGGCCACCCACCACTGGTGGGCCAAGACCTACCGCTGACCCTCTGAAGCACGCCGAGTCGGCTCGTCACAACGAGCCGACTCGGCGTGCTTTTCGCTCAGGCAGAGGCGGACTCGGAGAGCCGCTTCAGGGCCTGCCGCACGATGGCGGGGTCGGTGGTGGCCCACATCGGCGGCAGGCTCGCCTTGAGGAAGCCGCCGTAGCGAGCCGTGGCCAGGCGGGCGTCCAGCACCGCCACGACGCCACGGTCGGTGGTGGTGCGGATCAACCGGCCGGCGCCCTGCGCCAGCAGCAGCGCCGCGTGGGTCGCGGCGACCTGCATGAACCCGTTGCCGCCCGCCTTGTCGGCCGCCTGCTGCCGGGCCGACATCAGCGGGTCGTCGGGCCGCGGGAACGGGATCCGGTCGATGATCACGAGCTGGCAGGTGTCGCCGGGGACGTCGAGCCCCTGCCACAGCGACAGCGTGCCGAAGAGCACTGTGTGCGGGTCGGCGACGAACTGCGCGGCGAGCTCGGGCAGCTGCGCGTCCCCCTGGGCCAGCGTGGTCAGCTGCGGCAGCTTCTGGCGCACCACCTCGGCCGCCGCCTCGGCCGCGCGGCGTGAGGAGAAGAGCCCGAGCGTACGCCCGTCGGCGGCGTCGACCAGGTCGACGATCTCGTCCAGGGTCTTGGCGCCCATGCCGTCGCGCCCCGGAGGAGGCAGGTGGCGGGCGACGTACAGGATCCCCTGCCGGCCGTAGTCGAATGGGCTGCCGACGTCGAGCCCGACCCACGGCAGCACGTCCTCGGTACGCTGCGCCCCGGCGCCCAGCTCGGTGCGCTCCTCCGCCTTGAGCCCGAGGGATCCGGCCACGGGGCCGAAGTCACCGCCGAGCTTGAGGGTCGCGGAGGCGAAGACGACGGTCTTCTCCCGCAGCAGCTTCTCGCGCATCTGCGCCCAGACCTGCAGCGGCGCGACGCAGAGCCGCGGCGGGATCCGGTCGCTGCCCTCGTTGAGCCAGATCACGTCGTGCTCGGAGCCCGCGGCCATCCGCTCGGCGGTGGTGAAGACCTCCTGCAGGCCGCCCTTGGCCTGCTGGAAGCCGGGGTCGGCGCCGTCGGAGTCCTTCGGCTTCGGGAGGGCCGAGAGCGCCGAGCGGGCCGCGTCACGCACCAGCACGAGCGCGTCGGAGATCAGCTCGGGAAGGGTCACGAACCGGCCGGGGGAGGTCTCGTTGATCGCCGCCCGCAGCGCGTCGGAGGCGTCGGCCAGGTCGTCGGCCTCGGAGCCCTCGACGTGCTTCTGGGCACGCCGGGCGGCGCGCTCCACCTCGGCCGCGGTCAGCTCGTCGGTCGCCGCCTGGGTCACCCGGGCGACGAGCTCGTGGGCCTCGTCGATCACCACCGCGTCGTATTCGGGGATCATCGGCACGCCCTCGATCGCGTCGATCGCGAGCAGGGAGTGGTTGGTGACGATCAGGTGGCTCTTCTGGGCCTTGTCGCGGGCGACCTCGACGAAGCACTCCTCGCCGAAGGGACACTTGGCGGCGCCGAGGCAGTCGCGGTGGTTGACGGAGACCTGGCGCCACTCGCGGTCGGTGTGACGTGGTGCGGCGTCACGCTCGCCGCTGCCGCCGTTCTCCGCCTCCTTCTCGGCCCAGCTGCGCAGCTCGAGGACCTTCTCGGCCATCGGGCCCAGCGGGACGTCGACCAGGGTGCCCTGGTCGTCGGGCGCCCCCTCGCGCACGCGATGGAGGCAGGCATAGTTGGAGCGGCCCTTGAGGACGGCGAAGGAGGCGTCGACACCGGGGCGCGAGCCGATCGCCTTGACCAGGCGCGGCAGGTCGCGCTCGACGAGCTGGTGCTGCAGCGCGAGCGTTGCGGTGGCGACCACGACCCGGCTGTCGTGGAGCAGCGACGGGACCAGGTAGGCCAGCGACTTTCCGGTGCCGGTGCCGGCCTCGACGAGGAGGTGCTCCTCGTCGGCGAGCGCCTGCGCGACCGCGTCGGCCATCAGCACCTGACCCTCGCGGGTCGCCCCGCCGAGGGTCGCGACCGCGTCCGCCAGGGCTTCACGTACGGGCGTCTGGGAGGCGGGCTCGGTTACGGTCACTCGGGCAACCTTAGCCGTGAGCGGGGACAGTCTCCGATCGGCTCTCGGCGATCCGTCGGGCGACGATCTCCCCGAACTGCCGATGGCCCGCGACCGTGAGATGGGTGTTGTCCGCCAGCATGGGCAGCTTGAGGTCGAAGACGTTGATGTAGGTCACGCCGTACTCCGCCGAGACCCGCCGCATCATCTTGTTGACGACCCGGATGGCCTTGGCGCGCGAGTTCACCCTCGGCGAGCTGAGCACGATGACGTCGTAGCCCTTCAGCTCGTCCAGGGTCGCCCGGAAGCCCTTCTCGACGTCGGCGATGTCGCTCTTGGAGTCGTTGATGCCGCCCTCGAGGACCACCAGGTCGGCGCCCTGGGCGATCACGTCGGGAACCCGCTCGGGGAAGGAGATCGGGCCGCAGGTCGCCATCGAGCCGCGCGCGTAGCCGGTGCCCCCGAACCCGGAGACCCGCACCTCGCCGTCGAGGTAGCGGGGCCAGGACAGACCGGGGTCGTCCAGGCCGAAGCCCGAGGCCCAGGAGTCGCCGATCACGACGACCCGCTCCCCCGCCCCGGTCACCACCGAGGCGCGGCTGATCGACTCGGCGGCCAGCCGGGTGCACATGTCCTGGGTCACCTCGGTGCCGTGGCTCGTGTCCTGGCCCGGGAGCACACCGTCGTCCTTGTTGGCACAGCCCGCCAGCGTGGCCACCAGGACAGCACCGGCCAGCGCGCTCACGATCGTGGCGCGCGCCGCGTGGCGTACCTCTGTGAGCATCCGTGCCCTCTCCCGTCGACCGACCGTCCCAAGTGTGCGGGACGAGCCTGGCAGAGCCCATGTCGAAACGCCGAAACAGGCGCTCGATCAGGGCCCGAGATCACGCAGGATAAGCCGCCAGCTCACCGGCCAGGTCCGCGTTGGCGCGGCCCTTGACGATGGTGCCGTCGGCGGTGTGCTCGAGATGGTCGATCTCGCCGTGCTGGTGGATCCGGTTGACCAGGTCACCCCGCTCGTAGGGAACCAGCGCGGAGAACTCCACACCCGGCCGCGGCAGGTCGGTCTCGACGGCCTTGATGGCCGCGTCGATGCCCTCACCGGTCTTGGCCGAGACCGCGACCGAGTGGGGCTCAGCGCGCAGCAGCCGGCCGATCACCAGCGGGTCGGCGATGTCGGCCTTGTTGATCACGACCAGCTCCGGCACCTCGGCGGCACCGATCTCGGCGAAGACCTCACGCACCGCCGCCAGCTGACCCTCGGGGTCGGGGTGGGAGCCGTCGACGACATGGACGATCAGGTCGGCGTCGGCGACCTCCTCCAGCGTCGAGCGGAAGGCCTCGACCAGCTGGTGGGGCAGGTGGCGCACGAAGCCGACGGTGTCGGACATCGTGTAGACGCGCCCGTCCTCGGTGGTCGTGCGGCGGGTGGTCGGGTCCAGGGTGGCGAAGAGGGCGTCCTCGACGAGCACTCCGGCACCGGTCAGCCGGTTGAGCAGCGACGACTTCCCGGCGTTGGTGTAGCCGGCGATCGCGACCGCCGGGATGTGGTGGCGCTGGCGCTCGGCACGCTTGGTGTCGCGGGTGCCCTTCATCGCCTTCAGCTCGCGGTTGAGCTTGGCGATCTTGGTGTTGATCCGGCGGCGATCGGTCTCGATCTTGGTCTCACCGGGACCGCGGCCACCGATACCGGCACCACCGGCGACACGGCCACCGGCCTGGCGGGACAGGTTGCCACCCCAACCACGGAGCCGCTGCTTCATGTAGCTGAGCTGGGCGAGCTCGACCTGCGCCTGACCCTCGCGGGACTTGGCGTGCTGGGCGAAGATGTCGAGGATCAGCGCGGTCCGGTCGACGACCTTGACCCCGGTGCGGTCCTCCAGGTTGCGCAGCTGCGAAGGCGCGAGCTCGCCGTCGGCGATCACGGTGTCGGCGCCGGTCGCGGCCACGATCTCCTTGAGCGCCTCGACCTTGCCTCGACCGATGTACGTCGCGGGGTCGGGCGCCTGACGGCGCTGATAGATCGCCTCGAGGACCTCCGAGCCGGCCGTCTCGGCGAGCAGCGCGAGCTCGGCCAGGGAGTTCTCGGCGTCGGTCTGGGTGCCGCCGGCCCACACGCCCACGAGCACCACTCGCTCCAGGCGCAGCTGACGGTATTCGACCTCGGTGATGTCCTCGAGCTCGGTGCGCAGGCTGGCGACGCGCTTGAGCGCGTGCCGCTCGGCGAGCTCCATCGCACCGACGGTCGGGTCGGTGTCCTCGGGGTCCTCGTCGGCGTAGCCACTCTCGAAGCCGTCGTCGAGCGCGTCCCAGTCCTCGGTGGCCTCGAGCTCGTCAGCGAGAGAGAAGTCGTGTGCGTTGTTCGTCATATACCAACAAGAGTACGGCGCCGCACCACCCGGGGGACAATGCTTATCCAACAGCGCCCCCTCAGCGCCCCTCAGCGCTGCCCGAGCGCCTCCTTCACGACGGACTCGACGTCCTCCGGCCGCTCCGCGACGTACGCCGCCCCACCCGTCGCGTCGGCGATCGCCTGCAGCGCGCCCAGGTCGGCGTCGGCGGTGATCCCGATGCCGAGGACGCGGACCGGCCGTTGCGGATCGGAGGCCGCCTTCAGCTGGCTCACGAGCTCGGTCAGGTCCATCGATCCCGGGTCGTCGTTGGTGCCGTCGGTGAAGAGGAGCACGGTGTTGGAGGCGAGCGGGTCGTAGGAGGCGACCGCGTCCTGGTAGGCAGCGAGCGCGGTCTCGTGCAGGGCGGTGCCGCCGCCGGTGCGCTCGGACAGCCCCGCGATCTCCTCGGTCAGCTGGGCGCGCTGGCTCTTCGAGGCCAGCTGATCGGTCGGCACGAGCACCGCGTGGTCACCGTCGAGCTTGCCCTCGGTCTTCTCGGAGAAGGCCCACAGCCCCATCGCGGCGCCGCCCGGAAGGACATCGGCGGCCTCCGACACGGCTGCCTGGGTGAGCTGGAGGCGGGTCGTCGCGCCGCCGGGAACCGGCCAGGCCATCGAGCCGGAGACGTCCACGACCGCGAGCGCCCGGGTGGGCCGCAGCCTGGCATCCCACTCCGAGGCGGTCTTCGCCACCGCGGCCGAGTCGGCCCGGGTGAACGCGCCGACGTTGGGGGACGGCTTGCCGGCACCGTTGGTGCGGAACCCGGCCTTGGTCAGCGCCTTGTCGGCGGCGCCACTGTCCAGGACGCGGGCGAAGCTGGTGATCGTCGAGGCGATCGCGTTGCGGCGCGAGGAGTCGGCGGTGATCATGACCGGGTAGTCGAGGACCACCGTGCCCTCCTTCGGCGCGGCGGCCTTCAGCTTCGGCGCGTACGTCGACCACTGCTGCTCGCTGGTCGCGGTCACCCCGCTCATCACGGTCTGCAGCTCGGCAAGACGCGCCGGGTCGGTCGGCGCGGCGGCCTCGTCCCCGGAGGCGATCCGGTCGGCGTACGGCTCCAGCTGGGCCTCGGTCTGGGGCTTCGCCCGGCCCGCGACGACCGTGCCGAGGGCACTCATCATCCGCTGGGGATCGCCGATCAGCAGGTCGTCCTCGGCGAACGCCTCGGCGTAGGAGGTGCGGGTGAGCCCGTCGCCGGAGACGAGCACGACCGGTGAGGAGGCCATCGAGGTGCGCAGGGTCACCGGCTCGACCGCCGGCTTGATCCGGTCGACCCACAGAGAGGAGTCGGGGATCCACACGTCGGGGAGGTCGCCGTCGAGCGCCATCGGCCGGAGGACCTCGTCGGCCTCGGCCGACTCCACGTCGATCTGGCTGCAGCCCGCGTCGTCGAGGATGTTGCCCACGACGGTCGCCGCCTCGGGGGCCACCGCGACCTTCATCTGCGGGCCGAGACAGGTGCGCTCGCCGCTGGGGCTCGCCTTGCCGTTGGCGACCAGCGCGGTCGCGATCAGGCACACGGCCAGGACGCCGGCGGCGCCGGCGATCACACCGATCGTCTCCCGCGTGAACCGCGGCTCCCGCGTCTCCTCGGCCGGTCCAGCAGTCCCCGCGGGATCATCGGGCTCGATGATCGCGAGCGCCTTCGACGTACTGGTGTCCGCCTTATCGGACATGCGAACTCCCCTTGCTCCGACGTCCGCGGAACGGCCTGAAACGGTCCGCGGCTGGCGCACACATTAGCGGTGCGCCAGCCGTCGGGGTACTACCAGCGTCGGTTGCGTCGGTTGCGTCCGGTCACTTCGGTGGCATCCGGATGCCGCCGTCGACGCGGATCGTCTCGCCGTTCATGTAGTCGTTGGTCAGGCACTCCACGACCATGCTCGCCAGCTCGGCGGGCACCCCGAGGCGGTGCGGGAACAGCACGCTCTCGCCCAGCTTGGCCTTGAACGCCTCGGCCTCCGGGCCCTCCCCGTAGATCGGGGTGTCGATCAGGCCGGGGGCGACAGTGTTGACCCGGATGCCGACCGCGGCGAGGTCGCGCGCGAGCGGGAGGGTCAGACCGACGACGCCGCCCTTGGACGAGGAGTAGGACACCTGCCCGATCTGGCCGTCGAAGGCCGCCACGCTGGCCAGGTTGACGATCGCGCCGCGCTGCCCGTTGGCGTCGGGCTCGTTGCGGCTGATGTAGGTCGCCGCCTGGCGGCACATGTCGAAGGTGCCGATCAGGTTGATCGCGATGACCTTCTTGTAGGCGTCCAGGTCGTGCGCGGACCCGATCTGACCGTCGCGCCCGATGGTGCGCTGCGCCCACCCGATCCCGGCCGAGTTGACCACCGCCTTCAGCGGGGCGATCTCCACGGCCCTCTCCACGGCGTTGGTGATCTGGTCGGTGTCGGTCACGTCAACGGGCACGAACAGCCCCTTGATCTCCTCCGCCAGGGCCTCGCCCTTGTCCTTCTGCATGTCCGCGACGATGACCGTCGCACCCTTGGCCGCCAGCGCTCGGGCCGTCGCCGCCCCGATCCCGCTGGCCGCTCCGGTCACGATCGCTGTGCTATCAGTCAACTCCATGGGCAGCACCCTAGACGTGACCACCCTCACGAGAGTGAATACCCGTTAACCATCTCGTGGTCAGAGCGAGGTCGCACCCTCGGCGATCAGGATTGCCGGTCCGGTGAGCAGAACGCGGTCGTCCGTCGTCCAGGTGACATGGAGCGTTCCACCCGGCACATCCACCCGGTACGTCACATCAGCATCACGCGCGATCGCGAGACCATCGGCCTCGGCGGCCGCGACCATCACCGCGCAGGCTCCGGTGCCGCAGGAGCGGGTCTCGCCCGCGCCGCGCTCGTAGACCCGCATGGCGACGTGACGCTCGCCGACGCGCTCGAAGAACTCGACGTTGACCCCGTGCGGGTAGACCGTCTCGTCGAAGACCGGGGAGTCGTAGAGGTCACCGACGGGGCCGTGGGGGTCGATCGACTCGACCTCGGCGGCGGCGTGCGGGTTGCCCATGTCGACGTTGCAGGCCGACCAGAAGTGGTGGGCGACGGTGACCTGGGTCGAGCCGAGCAGCTTCGGCGAGCCCAGGTCGGCGGTCCAGACGTCGCCCTCCGCGCGCAGGGTCTTGTCGCCGGCCCGGGTGGCGAAGGTGACCTCGTCGCCGGCGAGCCCGGCCGAGCGCAGGTATTCCGCGAAGACCCGGGTGCCGTTGCCGCACATCTCGGCCAGGGTGCCGTCGGCGTTGCGATAGTCCATGAACCACTCCGCGTCGCTGGCCGGACGGTCCGCACCGGTGTAGGCGGCCGTGCGGATCACGCGCAGGATCCCGTCGCCGCCGATGCCCGCCCGGCGGTCGCACAGGGCCCGCACCCGGTCGGCCATCTCCTCGTCCGAGAGGCCGCCGTGCACGGACCCGTCGAGGTCGGGCAACAGCACGAAGTCGTTCTCCGTGCCGTGGCCCTTCGCAAACGTGTAAGTCATCAGTAGAGCGTCTTCGAGTAGGTGTCGGTGCGGTAGTAGTCCTCCATCTCCGCCAGCGTGCGCGGGTCGTTCTCGACCTGCTTGGCGATGACCGCACGCTTGGGGAGGTGGTCGGGGTCCCAGGTCTCCGGGTCCCACAGACCCGAGCGCAGGAACGCCTTCGCGCAGTGGAAGAAGATGTCGTCGATGTCGACGACGAGGGCGAGGATCGGCCGCTTGCCCTTGACGACCATCTCGTCGAAGAACGGCGCGTCCGAGACCAGCCGGGCGCGACCGTTGATCCGCAGCGTGTCGCCACGGCCCGGGATCAGGAAGTTGAGCCCGACGTGCGGGTTGGAGAGCACGTTGCGGTAGCCGTCGACCCGCTTGTTGCCGGGCCGCTCCGCGATCGCGATCGTGGTGTCATCGATGACGTGCACCAGCGAGCCCGCCGGGTCCCCCTTGGGCGAGGCGTCGCAGTTGCCCTCCGCGTCGGAGGTCGCGAGCACGCAGAACGGCGTGGCGGCGAGCCACTCCCGGTCGATCTCGAGGAGCGCCGGGCGCCCCTTGGTCACGGCCCGCTCGTGCGGGGTGCCGACCAGGTCGACGAGCTCCTCCAGCGTGCTGATCTCAGTCCAGGTAGGGGTCACTGCCCCAGCGTACGAGGCGCCCGCGCGGGTGACCGAATCATTTCGACGGCAGCTCAGACCGTCGGCACCTCGCCCCGGCGGGCCCGCAGCCACTCGATCGGGTCACCGCTGTCGACCTCGACACCGGCCATCCGGAGCATCATCCGGGCCAGCAGACGCCGGTGTGCTGCGTACGTCAGGACGTGGGCGACCACCGACCCCATCTGGAAGCTCTCCGGCGGCTCGCACAGGGCGTCCACGAGCCGGTCCTCCCAGGCCCCGCGGCGCTCGATGTCGCGTACGACCGCCAGCCACCGCGCCGCTACGGACTCGTGCCGTTCGACCAGTGCGAGGACCGAGCAGGAGCGGCTGCGGACCGGCATCGAGAGGCCCTCGATGGAGGCGACCCAGCACTCCTTGGACCACACCGTGGCCTCCAGGACCTGGAGGAGCGACTCCTCCGGGCCGTCCCACGGGAGCACCTCGTGGCCCGGCAGCCGCACGCCGGTCAATGCGTCCTCGGGCAGACCCTTGGCCAGATCGAGCAGTCCGCGGGTGTCGTCGAGGTCGTGCATCACCAGCTGCTCGGTCAACGGCGCGAGCACCCGCTCCTGGGAGTCGACCCACAGCGACTCCGGCGGGTGGAAGTGGATGCCGTTCGGCGCCGGCAGCCAGTGGCTGACCGCGGGGGTGCTCGGCGGATGCCCGAACGCCTTCGCATAGGCCCGCGAGAACCCCTCCACCGACTCGTAGCCGGCAGCCCAGGCGGCATCGGTCACGGTGCCGCCATGCTGCAGCTGCCACGCGGCCCGTTCCAACATCACCCGGCGCCGCATCGCCACCGGCGGCTCACCGGCGCCCCGGGAGAGCAGCCGGTTGAAGTGGTAGGGCGAGGTGTAGGCGTCCCCCGCCATCTGCGCCAGCGTGCGCGGCTCCCCCGTGTCGGCACCGTCGAGCACCGCGTCCAGCAGCTCCCGCAGACGGTCCCGCTCGCTCACGACACGACCTCCCGTACGGCGGCGACGGCCTTCTCGAGGCGAGCCGGGTCATCGTAGGAGACCCACACGACCCGCGGATCCTTGCGGAACCAGGCATCCTGACGCCGCGCGAACTGCCTGGTCTTGATGGCCGTCCGCTCCATGGCCTCCGGCAGCGTCATCTCTCCCGCGAGGTGGGCGGCGACCTCCTGGTAGCCGATCGCCTTCGCCGCGGTCCGCGACCGTCCCAGCCCCTCCTCCAGGAGCCGGGCCACCTCATCGACGAACCCGGCCTCGAACATCTCCGCGACGCGTTGCCGGATGCGTACGTCCAGGGCTTCCCGGGAGATGTCGACGCCGATCTGGATGGAGGCCGGGTCGTGGTAGACCTGCTCGGGCAGCCGGGCGCTGAACGGCTGGCCGGTCAGCTCGATGACCTCCAGAGCACGTACGACGCGGCGACCGTTGTCGATCTCGATCCGCCCCGCCGCGACCGGGTCGAGGGCCCGCAGGCGGTCGTGGAGTGCCTTCTCACCTGCGGTTTCGAGCTCCTTCTCCAGCCGCTCCCGCACCTCGTCCGAGGTGCCGGGGAACTCGAAGCGGTCCAGGATCGCACGCGTGTAGAGGGCGCTGCCGCCGACCAGCACGGGTGTCTTCCCGGCCGCCCGGAGCGTCGCGATCGTCTCGCGCGCCAGGCCTTGGAAGTCGGCGACGGAGGCCGGCTCGGCGATGTCGAGGAGGTCCAGCAGATGATGCGGGATCCCGCGCCGCTCGGCGACCGGCAGCTTGGCCGTCCCGATGTCCATGCCGCGGTAGACCTGCATCGCGTCGGTGTTGATGATCTCGCCGCCGAGAGCCTCGGCGAGGTCGAGGGAGAGCGACGTCTTCCCGGCCGCCGTGGCGCCCACGACGGCCACGATCGGAGCGACGACCTGGGCCGAAGATCCCAAGTTGTGTAGCTCATGTGGCCTATCCGGGTCGCGTGTCCCCCTGTTGCTGTCGTACTCCATGTGGTTAGTCTGGCCGCAAGCTGGCTCATACGGGGAGCCACCGATCAAGAGGGGGAAGCATGAGCTTCTTGGACAAGGCAAAGGACCTCGCCCAGCAGGGCATCGACAAGGTTGGCGCCGACAAGGTCGGCGAGGGCCTGGACAAGGCCGGCGAGTTCGCCGACGAGAAGACCGGTGGCAAGTTCAGCGACCAGATCGACCAGGGCGTCGAGGCTGCCAAGAACGAAGCGGAGAAGATGGACGGCAACTGAGCCCATCCACGCATCGAGGCGGGGAGCAACCCAGACCGGGTTG
>NZ_JZDQ02000034.1 GCF_000960475.2 Nocardioides luteus
CCTTGAACCGAAAACGCAGTCGCCAACCGAGGTTTCCTCAAGGGTGGTCTCGACAAGCTCGACCAGCGGTGACCAGCAGAGGCCGTCCAGCCCAGCAGGGCCCCGGCCACGAACCCGTGACCGAGGCCCCAAACTCCGCCCGGATCAGACCGCAGTACAGCTAGCAGTAGGCAAGGCAGTGTTCCCACCCGAGTAGAGCGTGATCCCGAACTGGTTCCCGTTGCCGTTGGGCGTGGCAGTGAGCGTCCCCGAGGTCCCGGAGACAGTGGCGTTCCACGAGTTCTGCAGACTCTGGCCCGACCCGGTGCTGATCCGGACGACCCAGTTGTTGGTACCAGTGACGGTGAAGACCGTGTTGAACCGGTCAGCCCAGGACTCGGTCCGGGTGACGGTCACCGAACAGCTCCCCGCCGGCGGCGTGGTGGTCCCGCCGTCGGCGGTGTTGAGCTGGTCGAGGACGTAGCCGTAGGCGAGCTTCTTGTTGCCGGACCCGTCGAAGAGCAGCGGTGTGTCCGAGGCACGCCAGGAGTCGGTGTCGCGTACGCCCCAGACGGTGATGCCGGTGCAGCGGGTCACGGCCATGCAGGCCTGGGTGACACCGCGGAACTGCTCGGCCTGCGAGGTGCCGGAGCCGGCGATGTCGAGCTCCGTGATCTGTACGTCGACACCCAGGTCGGCGAAGTTCTGCAGCGTGACGTGGTAGTTGCTCGGCACGGGGTTGCCGGAGTTGAAGTGGGCCTGGAAACCGACGCAGTCGATGGGTACGCCGCGCGACTTGAAGTCGCGGACCATGTTGTAGACGGCCTGCGTCTTGGCATGGCTCCAGTTGTCGGTGTTGTAGTCGTTGTAGCAGAGCTTCGCGTTGGGGTCGGCGGAGCGGGCGGCGCGGAAGGCGGCCTCGATCCAGTCGTTGCCGGTCCGCTGGAGGTTGGAGTTGCGCCGGGCTCCGGAGGAGCCGTCCTCGAAGGCCTCGTTCACCACGTCCCAGGCGTAGATCTTGCCCTTGTAGTGGCCCGCGACGCCGGCGATGTGGTTGAGCATCGCGTTGCGCAGGGCGCTGCCCTCCATGTTCTGCATCCAGCCCGGCTGCTGGGAGTGCCAGGCAAGTGCGTGCCCACGCACCCGCTTGCCGTTCTGGATCGCCCAGTTGGCGATCTGGTCACCCGAGGAGAAGTTGAACTGGTTCTGCGACGGCTCGGTCGCGTCCATCTTCATCTCGTTCTCGGCGGTGATCATGTTGAACTCGCGGTTCGCGATGGTCGTGTACTGCGTGTCCGACATCCGGCCGGCCGCGATGGCCGTGCCGAAGTAGCGGCCGGACTCGGCAGCGGCGGCCTGCAGGGTGGAGCCGTCTGCCTGGGCCGGGACAGCCACGGAGACGACAGCGATGCCACTGGCGATCAGCGTCGCGGCGACGGCGGCTCCTCTGGCCAGCCGGGCACGCACGGGTCTAACTCGAACTCGGGTCATCATCGATCCTGTTCTCTCGATTGAACGGTGGTCGGTGGTACCTCAGAGCTCGCGCGAACTCGATCGAAAACGTTATCGACATCGTTTTATAGCGTCAATAGATTGAAGCCGATTCGCGTGACATTCCTCACACAGGAATCCTGTCGGCACAAAACCCGTACGCCCCGCAGGCACCGACATGCCAGGCTCGCCTGCGTGTCCTTCACCCACCGCATCGCCACCCCAGCAGACGTCCCGGCCCTGACCGCGATCATGAACGCCTCGATCGCGGAGCTCCAGAAGGGATTCCTGACCGAAGCCGAGATCGCCTCGAGCCGGACCGTGATGGGCATCGACACCCAGCTGATCGAGGACGGCACCTACTTCGTGGTCGAAGAGGACGACGAGATCGCCGGCTGCGGCGGCTGGAGCCGGCGGGCGACCCTCTACGGCGGCGACCACACCCCCGGCCGCCAGCCGACGCTGCTGGACCCGGCGAAAGACCCGGCCAGGGTGCGAGCGATGTACACCGCCCCGGCCTTCGCCCGTCGCGGCGTCGGCAGGCTGATCCTGGAGCTGTGCGAGCGAGCAGCCGCGGCCGAGGGCTTCACCACTCTCGAGCTGATGGGCACGCTGGCCGGCGAGCCGCTCTACCGGGCGTACGGCTTCGAGCCGGTCGAGCGGATCACCGACGACCGCGGCGGCGCACCGGTCCCGCTGGTCCGGATGCGGAAGGACATCAGGTCAACGATCGAAGGCGCCTAGCCCTCGAGGCGCTCGACCTCGGCTGCCGCGGCGTCCCGCGCGGCAGCGGCCTCCGAGACCGCCGCCTCGGCGGAGTCACGCTCCTCCTCCGCCTCGGTGAGCTCGTCGTCGACGTCGGCGGCGGCCGCCTCCAGATCGGCCAGCCGGCGGCGTACCTCTTCGATCTCGGACTTCACCTGCAGCGACCTCGCCTCGATGTCCTTGAAGGCGGCGAGGGCCTTGTCGCGCTGAGCCTCGGCACCGGAGAGCGCGGCCTGCGCCTCCTCGAGCGCCTCGCGGGCCTCGTCGAGCGCCGCCGTGTCGGGCAGGTCCGGGACCGCACGCAACGGCTCTCGGGGCGGCGGGACGACCTCGGGGACCTCGAAGCCCAGCGCGTCCGGCAACGCGACCGCGCCGGCCGCGTCCACGGCGTCGATGCCGGTCGCGGACAGCGGGGAGACCAGCAGGCCGCTGCGTACGGCCCGGGCGGCGGACTCGTCGACCATCGCAGCGGTCAACGTCGACTCCACCTGGGTGGCCACCGCCTCGGTCACCCGCAGACCGTGCTCGCGGGCGAGACCACGCGCCCGGGTCGTCACCGCCGCGGTCAGCTGGCGGCGCTGCTTGGTGAGCTCACGCAGCTGGGCGGCGTCCATGCCGGTCTGCGCCTCCCGGAGCAGCGCACCCACCGAGATCACCTGCTCCACCTGCTCGGTCTCGTAGCGCACCAGCAGGTTGACCACCCACGCGGCGGTCGAGGGCTTCTTGAGCGCCTTGACGGGAGCCGCCAGCGCGGTGCCCTTGAGTGCCTTGGCCCGCGCGTCACGCTCGGGCGTGAAGTCCGACAGCGGGAGCCCGTAGAGCTCGGCCGCGATGTCGAGCAGCTCAGGGGCAGGTGCGTCGTCGCTCATGTCCGCCATCTCAGCACGTCGGCGGCTAGCGCGTCAGCAACCAGTCGTCGTACTCGGCGGCCTGTCGCTTGTGGAGCTCGCGCAGCGCATCCTCCTCGACGCCCCGGAACGACAGCCCGAGCCGACCCAGAGCCGTACGCCACTGCTCGAAGTCACGCAGCTCGCGCTCGAAGGCCCCCTCGCCGGTGCGCAGGTGCCGGATGGAGCGGACCGTCTCGGCACCGGACGCGTCTCGTCGCTGCACGACGAGCTTGCGCGTGAAGTCGCCGTCGGGCGGGGTGGAGAGCCGCAGATGCGAGGCCTCGACCTCCTCCTGCGTCACGCTCCCACGCACGAACGAGCCGTTGAACGAGCCGTGCGGATCGTGGTGGAACGTCCACCCCGACTCCCCCACGCGGGCCAGCCGGTAGACGAACCCCGACTGCCGGAAGTGGCCTTCGACCAGCGGCAACGGGTCGCGGAACCCGTCGCCGTAGCCGACATCCACCACCCACCGTCCCCCAGGATTGGCAGCGGTCGCCAGGCCGCGGATCTCCAGCGCCAGATGGTCCAGCGTGCCGGACGGACCGGTCGCCTCGAGCATCTGGCCGGTGCGGCGTACGACGTCGAAGCCCAGCTCGGCGAGCGCCAGCGAGAAGACACCGTTGTTGTGGAAGCAGTAGCCGGCGTTGCCGCCGGCCGCCACCCGCTCGAGCGTCTCCACGGGGTCGACGGCGTCGGGCGCCCGGGTGGCTCCGATGGCCGCGAGCATGATCGAGAGGTTCTCGTAGGGCAGCGTGTCGAGATGACGGTGATGAAGATCGACGAGCGTCTCGTACGTCGCCTCCGGCCGCCCCTCGAGGCCGAGCCGTCGCAGATAGCCCTCGATCATCGCTCATACCTTCCGTGCCGGTGGACCAGCGGGTCGGTGTCGTCACCGACCTCGAGCGACACGATCTCGCAGGTCGCCAGGACGGACCAGCCGATTTCCTGCATCGAGACCAGGCGTACGCCCGCCCAGGTCGGCGCGTCGGCGAGCCGCCGGCCGAACTCGGTCGTCTCCCACGAACCCGTGCGGAACGCGCCTCCGGGAGCCGGCGCGGTGCCTCCGAACGCCTCGGCCAGGTCGCGGTGACGCCAGTGCAGCAGCGACACCACGCCGACGCCGGTCTCCTCGAGCTCGTCGCGGAGGTCCGAGTCGGGGTCGAGCAGGCCGAGCACGGCTCCGGGCGAGCCGTTGGCCATCATCAGCGAAGAGACCGTCAGCCCGGCGGAGCCGGAGGTCCACAGCGACACCCGCCCACCCAGACGACCACGCCACCGGCGTACCGGATCCTCCGGCGTCGGGAACGGGTGGGACGAGTGGATCGTCAGGCTACGTCCTTGGTAGGCCGCGAAGGCTTCTTCGCCGGCTTCTCACCGTTGGCCAGCTTCTTGGCATCGGTGGCGTACATGTCGACGTACTCCTGGCCGGACAGCTTCAGGATCTCGTAGACGATCTCGTCGGTGATCGCGCGCAGGATGTAGCGGTCGTTGGCCATGCCCTCGTAGCGCGAGAAGTCCAGCGGCTTGCCGAAGATGATGCGCGGCCGGACGATCTTGCCGAGCTTCTTGCCCGGAGGCGCGATCACGTCGGTGCCGATCACGGCGACCGGGATCACCGGAGCGCCGGTGTCCAGGGCCAACCGAGCGATGCCGGTGCGGCCACGGTAGAGCTTGCCGTCGTGCGAACGGGTGCCCTCGGGATAGATCCCGAAGAGCTCGCCGTCGCCGAGCACCCGCTTCGCGGCGATCAGGGCACCCTCGGCCGCGGTCGCCCCCGACCGGTCGATCGGGACGTTGCCGGTGCCGCTGAAGAACGCCCGCTGCAGGAAACCCTTCACACCCGTGCCGGTGAAGTACTCCGCCTTCGCCACGAAGCGCACCATCCGCGGTGAGCCCAGCGGCATGAACAGCCAGTCGGCGTAGGAGAGGTGGTTGCCGGCCAGGATCGCCGGGCCCTTGCGCGGGATGTTCTCGACACCCTCCCAGGTCGGACGGAAAACCGCCCGGAGCAGAGGACCGACCGCGACCCACTTCAAGAACGAGTAGAAGAGCTTCGTCGACACCCCATCGCCTTCCCTATTTGCCTTCGACCCGTGAGCCTATAACGAGACAGGTACTTCTACTCCCGCACCCTGTCATGAGATCCGGCTAGGCTGGAAGAGTGAGTGATCGAGACGACCTGCCTGAGGACACGACCGGGGCCTCCGACGACGCCTCCGTGCCTTCGGAGGGCCGGCCGTCGGACGAAGAGGCATGGCGCGAGATCGTGGAGAACTACGGCGACCGCCCCGCCCTCGAGGACGAGCCCGTCTCCCGTGGCCTCTTCGAGAAGAAGATCGACATCGTCGAGCCGGTCGAGGAATCGGATCCCTACGAGGACATGTGGCGCGATGACGACGAGGGCTATGTCCCGCCGCCTCCGCCGCCGCTGCCGAAGCCGACCCCGGCCCGCCTCCTCGCCTGGATCGGCGTGCTCGGTGCCCCGGTCGCCGTGCTGGTCCTGATCGTGGTCACCCAGATCACCGACCGCCACTTCAGCAGCTGGGTCATCGGCGGCCTGGTCGCCGCGTTCCTCGGTGGCTTCGTCTACCTGCTGATGACGATGCCGTCCGAGCCCCGCGAGCCCTGGGACGACGGCGCCCGGGTCTAGCTCTCGCCGGTCAGCCGGCGCGCCAGGATGCTCGCCCCCACGACGCCGGCCTCCGCACCGAAGGCGGCCTCCACGATAGGCGGCACCTCACGATGGAGCCGACCGACGAGCGAGGCCTCGAGGGCCGTCCGGGCAGGCGTCAGCAGCAGGTCGCCCGCGGTGGAGACTCCCCCACCCACGACCAACAGCTCGGGGTCGAAAGCGGCCACCAGGCCGGCCATCCCGACGCCGAGCCACGACCCCACGGATTCGTACGCAGCCAGCGCGAGCGCATCGCCGCGAGCCGCGGCGGCGGTGACCGCCGGGCCGGTGATCTTGAGCGGGTCACCCGCGGCCAGCTCGTCGAGCGCGCAGCCGGCGTACTCCTCGGTCTCCACGCGGGCGCGCACGAAGGCGACCAGCGCGTTGCCGGAGGAGTACTGCTCCCAGCAGCCGGTGAGGCCGCACTCGCACGGCAGCCCGCCGGGCACGACCTGCATGTGGCCGAACTCGCCGGCCATGCCGTTGCGGCCCCGGACGACCCGGCCGTCGAGGATCACCGCGCCGCCGATGCCGGTGCCGAGGGTGATGAGCAGCGCCGAGTCGACGCCCCGGGCCGCACCGAGCTCCAGCTCGGCCAGGGCGGCGCAGTTGGCGTCGTTGTCGAGCGCCACCCGGGTGCCCCAGCGTGAGGAGAGCCGGGTCAGGGTCGGCTCGCCGCGCCAGGGCAGATGGGGAGCGAACATGACCCGCTCCCCCGCCGCGTCGACGAACCCGGCGGCCGCCAGCCCGACACCGGCGACGGGCCGGCCGGAGGCCACCTCGGTGACTGCCTCGGTCAGCGCGTCCTCCACCAGCTCGAGCTCGACCCGGCGCCCGGGCGTGCTGCGGTGAGCCGTACGGAGCACCTCACCGGTCGGCGAGACCTCCGCCGCGAGCACCTTGGTGCCGCCGATGTCGACACCGATGTGCAGACTCACTGGATCTGGCTCATCGGCTCGAGCTCACCTGCGGGCCAGGTCGGCCGCACCGATCAGGCCGGCCTCGTTGCCCAGCGTCGCCTTGCGGATGTCGAGCATCGGCCGGTGTCCCCGGCCGGTCAGCTGAGCCAGGAAGGCACGCCGAGCGGGCCCGAGCAGCAGGTCGTCGGCCTCGGCCACGCCCCCGCCGATCGCGACGACGGCCGGGTCCAGGACGGCAGCGATCGAGGCGATCCCCTCGCCGAGCCAGATGCCGAGGTCGGTCAGTGCCTCGATCGCGAAGGCGTCCCCGTCGCGGGCCGCCTCGGTGATCAGCGGGCCCTTGATCTTGTCGAGGTCACCCTCGGCGCGGTCCAGGACCTCGCGGGCCAGCAGGGAGCCACCGCGCGCGGCGGCACGGACGTTGCGCACCAGGGCCGAGCCCGAGGCGTACTGCTCCCAGCAGCCGCGGTTGCCGCAGCCGCACAGGTGGCCGTTGGGCACGACCCGCATGTGGCCGATCTCGGCGCCGACGCCGAAGGCACCGCGGTAGAGGTCGCCCTCGAGCACCAGGCCGCCGCCGACACCGGTGCCGACGGTCACCAGCATCATGTTGTCGACCTCGGCACCCGCGCCGTACTCGAACTCGCCCCACGCGGCCGCGTTGGCGTCGTTCTCGATCACGACCGGCAGCTCGAGGACCTTCTCCAGGCGCTCCTTGAGCGGTACGTCGCGCCAGGCGATGTTGGGGGCGAACAGGACCGTCGAACGACCCTTGTCGATGTAGCCCGCGGCGCCGATGCCGACGCACTCGATCGGGTGCTTGGTCTTGAGCTCCTGGACCACCTCGACGATGGCCGCCTCGATGGCCTCCGGGCTCTTCGCCGGCGACTCGACGCGGTGGTCCTCGATGATGTTGCCGTCGTGGTCGACGACGCCGCCGAGGATCTTGGTGCCCCCGACGTCGACGCCGCAGGAGAGCTTCTTCGTCGTCGTCATGCCTCAGCTCCAGCCGTCGAGATCGATCCGCTCGACCCTCTCCGAGCGCTGCGCCCATTCCCGGGTCGCATCTTCCTCAGCCCGCACGCCATCACTGTGAGCTTCCTCGCCTTCACTAGGGCCAGCACCCGGACTCGTGGCCGCCGCATTGAGCACCGTGGCCGCGGCCTGCACCAATGATGCGGCAGCGCTGGCCAGATGCACCTTGACCTCCGGGCTCGACTCCCGGAGGACATGAACGGTACGGCACAGCGGGCAGTAGGTGCACTCCGGTGCCCCCGTATCGAGATGCTCTCCGAGCCCCTCGGCGAAATGGCCGATCCGGGAGTCCTTGGCCCACTCGCCGATGGCCTCCATCAGCCGGCCGAGCTCCTCGGCGGTCGAGCCCAGCGGCTCATCGGCCCACTCGTGGCGCTCGCTCACGATCACTCGCTCTCGATGTTCGTCGTCTGCCGAGAAAACGTTACTCGTAGCTCCCCGCCCTCGACACGCGCCCCGCTGACGCGCATCCGGGCGAGTGCAGCGGGCAGGGTCAGCAGGCGCCGATAGGCACCCACGGTGATCGCCAGCTCGTCGCCGTTGCGGCCCAGCTGGACCTGGTCGCGCTCGACCCACTGGGCCAGCCCGGGCAGCGCCAGACGGACGACGGTGGTGTCGCCATCGGCCTCGGTGCGGAAAGGCGCCGGCGTATCGGGGACGGCCAGCGGGTCGATGCTGCCGGACCAGGCGTACGCCGCCTCGGCGACCTCGCGCAGGTCCTCGACCCCGACCGGCTCGGTGGGCCGGTAGAACGAGCGCCAGACGGGCAGCCCCTCGAAGGAGGCGCCGACGTCGCCGAGCACGTCGTCCTGGGCCTTGACCCAGCCGGCCCGCCAGTCGTCGGAGCCGCCGGCCGGGAAGATCCGGTTGGCGACGACACCGTCGACGCGGTAGCCGTAGAGGGAGAGCGTCGTCCAGGACCGTCGTGCCTCGGCGAGCACGACCCGCTCGGGGGTCAGCACGATGCGTACGGACGCCTCGGGGCCCGAGAGCAGCTCCCTGACTTCGGCGAGCTCGTCGTGGAGCCGGACCAGGGCGTCGAAGACGGAGTCGCCGGGCATCGGTACCCCGGCGGCCTTGGTCAGCACCGGCTTGAGCGCCTTCACCATCTTGCGCTGGACAGGGAGGATGCGCTCCAGATACCAGCCCAGGGCCTCGGGGAGGGCGAGCAGCCGCAGCGTCTCGGCGGTCGGGGCGCAGTCGACCACGATCGTGTCCCACTCCCCCGAGACCGCCATCCGGCGCAGCTCCAGGAGGGCGAAGACCTCCTCGGCACCGGGGATGACGGTCAGCTCCTCGGCCGCGATCCGGTCGACCCCGATCGTGTCCAGGACGCTCAGCAGATAGCCCTGCACCTCCGCCCAGGACTGCTCGAAGCGACGCTGCGCGTCGACGTGCTGGACGTAGAGGTGGGGGGCGACCTCGACGGGCTCCGAGCCGAGCGCACCCTCCACCCCGAAGGCGTCGCCCAGGGAGTGGGCGGCGTCGGTGGAGAGGACCAGGGTGCGCAGGCCCCGGGCCGCGGACATCGCCGCGGTGCCGGCCGAGACGGTGGACTTGCCGACGCCGCCCTTGCCGGTGAAGAGGAGGATTCTCACGAAGGCATGTCCTACTTCTTCTCGACCCTCTGCTTGAGGCCTCGCAGCGCGGTGTCGATCAGGACCTTCTCGCCCTTGCGCTTGAGCATGCCGATCAGCGGGATGCTCAGGTCGAGGGCGAGCCGGTAGGTGACCTCGGTGCGACCACCGAGGTCGCGCAGCACATAGGCACCGTCCATCGAGCGCAGCAGGTTGCCCTTGACCAGCGACCAGGTGACCTGACGGTCGTCGTCCCAGTCGTAGGCCAGGGTGTATTCGTCCTTGATCGGCGCGACGTCCAGCACGAACCGGACCTGCTCGGCCCTCCCGTCGACGCCGGTCTCGACGACGCTGACCTCCTGCATGCCCTTGGCCCAGGCCGGATAGGACTTGAAGTCTGCGATCACCGCCATCACTGCCGAGGGCGCGGCCTCGATCACGATCGTCGAGGTGGTCTGATCGGCCATCGGTGGTGTCCTCACTCCCTGACTTGCTAGGTGCCATGGAGCGTACCGGATAGCATCCCGGTGAAATGGTCGGGCTGTGACGGGGGTAACCTCCGGTTCGTACCCACCTACCATCAGTATGCGGAGGCCCTTGTGCGCGAGTTCTCCACGCCCGCGACGTACGTTGTTCCCCCCACCGGCAGCCTGAGCGACGATGTCGTGCGCAACGCCGCCGAGGCACCGGACGTCGCCGTCCTCAGCCGGCCGGGCGCCGACGGCTCCTGGGTCGACGTCACGTCGGCGGAGTTCCTCGGTGAGGTCTCGGCCGTCGCCAAGGGTCTGATCGCGGCGGGCGTCGGCGCTGGGGACCGGGTCGCGCTGCTCTCCAAGACGCGCTACGAGTGGACGCTGATCGACTACGCGATCTGGTTCGCCGGCGCGACGACGGTGCCGATCTACGAGACCTCCTCGGCCGAGCAGATCGAGTGGATCCTCCAGGACTCCGCAGCGGTGGCGATCATCGCCGAGGACGCCGGTCACATGAGCCGGATCAGCGAGGTCCGTGCGGGCTGCACCGCCCTCAACAACGTGTGGTCGATCAACGACAACGCTGTCGACCTGCTGGTCAAGCTCGGCACCGACATCACCGACGAGCAGCTCGAGGAGCGCCGCAGCGCGGTCACGCCCGAGGACGCCGCGACGCTGATCTACACCTCCGGCACCACCGGCCGCCCGAAGGGCTGCGTGCTCACCCACGGCAACTTCATGTTCGAGCTGGGCGTCGTGGTGGACTCGCTCGACGCCCTGTTCAGCATCCAGGGCCGCAGCACCCTGCTGTTCCTGCCGCTCGCGCACGTCTTCGCGCGGATCATCCAGATCGGCTGCATCAAGTCGCGCACCCGCCTGGGCCACACCCCCGACATCAAGAACCTCGTCGCCGACCTCGGCACCTTCCAGCCGACCTTCGTGCTCGCGGTTCCGCGGGTGTTCGAGAAGGTCTACAACACCGCCTCGCAGAAGGCCGTCGCCGACGGCAAGGGCCGCATCTTCGACATGGCCACCGAGGTCGCGATCGAATACTCGCGGGCCACCGAGACCGGCAAGGCGCCGCTCCTGCTCGCCGCGAAGCACAAGCTCTTCTCCAAGCTCGTCTACGGCAAGCTGCTGGCCGCCCTCGGCGGCAACTGCTCCTACGCCGTCTCCGGCGGCGCCCCGCTCGGCGACCGCCTCGGCCACTTCTACCGCGGCATCGGCGTCACCGTCCTGGAGGGCTACGGCCTCACCGAGACCACCGCCGCGCTCACCGTCAACCTGCCCGAGGCGTTCAAGATCGGCACCGTCGGCCGGCCGCTGCCCGGCACCTCGGTGCGGGTCGCCGACGACGGCGAGCTGCTCTTCAAGGGCGGCCAGGTGCTCAAGGAGTACTGGCAGAACCCGACCGCCACCGCCGAGGCCAAGACCGAGGACGGCTGGTTCCACTCCGGCGACCTCGGCGAGGTCGACGACGAGGGCTTCGTCAAGATCACCGGCCGCAAGAAGGAGATCCTGGTCACCGCCGGCGGCAAGAACGTCGCCCCCGCGGTTCTCGAGGACCGCCTCCGCGCCCACGTGCTCGTCGACCAGTGCATCGTCGTCGGCGACGGCCAGCCGTTCATCGGCGCGATCGTCACCATCGACCCCGAGGCCCTGCCCACCTGGGCCGAGGCCAACGGCAAGTCGAGCAACATCGACGACCTCGTCGACGACGAGGACCTGCGCGCCGCGATCCAGAGCGCCGTCGACGACGCCAACAAGGCGGTCTCGAAGGCCGAGTCGATCCGCAAGTTCGTGATCATCCCCGACTCCTGGACCGAGGAGGGTGGCCAGCTCACCCCCAGCCTCAAGCTCAAGCGCAACGTGGTCATGCGCGAGTTCTCGCACGAGGTCGACGCGCTCTACGCAAAGTAAAGCTGTTCCCGTGGCGCCGAGTCGCGCATATTTCGTGGCGCCGAGTCGGCGCATCTGACCCCGTGCCTTGCGAAGCGAAGCGAGCAAGAGGGGTCGGATGCGCCGACTCGGCGTTTCTGTCAGTCCAGCACCCGATGCGCAATCGCGATCCGCTGCAGCGTCGTCGGGTGCGACCCGAACCACCACTGCGACCAGGCCTGCGGGGACGGATCGGAGAGCGAGCGTACGCCGAGGGAGTGCTGCAGCCGCGTGAACGACTCCAGGTCGCCGGTGGCGCGCAGCGCGTCGACGTCGGCGCGAGTCTCGACCTGCCGGCTGAGCCCGTTCTCGACGGGCATCGCCAGCACGCTCGCCAGCGCGAAGACGGCGAGCAGCATCGGGATCGCTTCGGGGGTGGCGTACCGGTCCTGGCGGCGGTAGGAGAGCACCAGGCCCAGCAGGCCGACGCCCGCGACCGCGCCGGCGGCACCGATGACCGTGCCGACCAGGACGTCGTCGTGCTTGGCGTGGGCGAGCTCGTGGGCGACGACGGAGAGCACCGCCCCGTGCGCGACCGCGCCCCGCTGGGAGTCGACGAGGTTGTCGTAGAGGACGACCCGGCGGGTGGAGCCGAAGCCGGTGACGTACGCGTTGAGGGAGGTGGTCCGGCGGGAGGCGTCGACCACCAGCACGTCGTCGAGCCGGACGCCCTCCCGGTCGGCGATCGCCATCACCTCGCTGCGCAGCTGACCGTGGGGCAGCGGCTCGAAGTCGTTGAACAGCGGCTCGATGGCGACCGGATAGACGAACGAGCCGACCACCACCAGGGCCGCGACCAGGCCGGCGGCGAGGGCCGGCCACCAGCGCCGGCCGAGGCGGATGCAGGCGAAGAGGGCGAGCAGCGCCAGCGAGGTGGTCAGGATGCCGACGGCCTGGTTGAGCAGCGAGTCGCCGACCCAGGACGCCCACGCCTGCCGGGAGAGCCCGTAGCGCAGCTGCAGACGGTGGAGGGCCACCCCGAACGGCAGCGTCGCGACCCAGCCGACGAACGTGACCGCGGCGACCGCGAGCACCACGCGGACCAGCCACGGCCCCCGCAGCCGCGCCACCAGACGCCGCCCGAGCGGGGTGAACCCGAGCACGCAGGCGACCGCCAGCGAGACGACGAGCGAGGAGCGGCTGATCCAGCGGGCGGTGCCGGAGTAGGCCAGCATCCGCTTCAGCTCCTCGGCGGTGAACACGTCACGTGCGTCGGGCAGGTGGAGCGGGCCGCCCGGATAGGGATGCCACGGGATCAACCACCAGGCGAGCACCACGAACGCGACCGCTCCGACGACGAGAACAACCCAGGACGTACGTCGTGTCACGTTCACGACGCCGAGTGTGACAGACGGCTCCGCCAGCGGGCGGTCAGCTCGTCCTCCCCGAAGCCGAAGCTGGCCTGCAGCGCCTTCTCCAGACCGATGCCGCGTCCGGTCTCCTCGTAGAGGTCGACCAGGGCCTGCTCGCCGCCGGCGTCGGCGAGCACCTCGCACGCCAGCCAGGCGGCTTCGTACTCCGAGCCGAAGTGCTCCGAGCGGGTGTTGAACTCGGCCTTGCCCGGCAGGTGGTCGGGGGCGCCGTTCTCGCGGACCTGGGCGAGGATCTGGCCGGCGGTCTCGGAGAGCGGGAGCTTGGTGTCACGGAGCGCGACGTAGTCGGCGAAGCCCTCGACCAGCCACATCGGCCGGTGGGTGTTGGTCGCGGCGTCGGTGGCCGCGTGGGTGGCCTCGTGGGTGATGACGATCTGCGCTCCGGGGGCGTCCAGATCGCCGATGACGCCCTGGTTGACCCACACGTGCAGCGGCGTCCCGGGCTTGGTGGACCCGTCCACGGTCGCGGTCACCGCGGCGACGGCGGTGTAGGTCCCCGGCTGGGCGCCGAGCGCCGCGTCGAGGCCGGCCGCGGGCACCTCGAGGACCAGGCGCGGGTCGTTCCAGTCGATCACCTTGCGGACCCCGGCGACGGCGGTGGAGGCCAGCTCGGCGTAGCGGTCGGCCACCTCCGCGGAGGCCTGCACGATCACGAGGGTCGAGTCCGTGCGACGCACCTCGACCGGACCGCTGAGCCACAGCGGCATCCGGGTGCCCTGACCGGCGGAGAAGCCGGTGATCGCGCCCTCGCCGTCGAAGGCGACCTTCAGCTCCTCGGTCAGCGCCGGGTCGCCGGGGGTGCGCCACGACATCTCGACGTCGGCCGTCCAGGAGCCGTCGGGGTCCACGTTGCCCGCCTCGGCGAGGTACCTGGCGCGCACGTCCTCGACGCCGATCGCGTGCGCGTTGCGCACGGCCACCGAGACGGCATCCTCGCCGTCGGGCTCCGCCCCCTCGCGTACGCCGTCGACCAGCTGCTCCAGCGAGGCCCGGGCGCCTTCGGTGTCGGCGCGCACGACCGGCGCCGCGGACGGGGTCGGCGCGACGTACTCGCCTCCGCCGGTCAGCCGCCAGCCGACGAACCCGGCGAGCAGCATCACCAGCACCAGGCCGGCCCCGATCAGGGCGGGGTGGGCCTGGATGCGGGAAAGAAGAGAGCCGACCGTTCGCACCTGCGAACGATCGGCCTCTTCGGGGTGCTCGGTCAAGCTCAGCCCGGGCGGACGGCGCCCGTGTAGGGCATCTCGTCCATCGGGGAGACCTTCACACCGGTGCTCGGGTTGGAGGCGTGCACGATCATGCCGTTGCCGATGTACATACCGACGTGGCTGATCGGGCTGTAGTAGAAGACCAGGTCGCCGGGGGCGAGCTGGTCGCGCGGCACCGAGGGGCCGCTGCTGTACTGCGCCGAGGAGGAGTGCGGCAGCGAGACGCCGGCCTGGCCCCAGGCGACCATGGTGAGGCCGGAGCAGTCCCACGACTCGGTGCCGGTGGCGCCGTAGACGTAGGAGTCACCGACCTGGTCGAGGGCGTAGTCGACGGCGATCTTGGCACGGCCCGACGGAGCCGGCAGGTTGCCCGGGATGCTCGTGTCGCCGGACTGGAACTCCTCGAGCTGGTCGGCCTCGAGCTGGTCGAGCTCGGCCTGGGCCGCCTCGTACTTCTTGTCGATCTCGCTCTTCTTCTGCTGCATGGTCGACTTGATCTTGGCCACCTGGGCCTTGGCGTCCTCGGTGGCCTCGCGACGCACCTGGAGGGCCTCGGCCTCGGTGTTGTAGCGAGCCAGCAGATCGGCCTGCAGCGCGTTGTAGGACGAGACGGTGGCCAGACCGGCGAGGAACTCCTGCGGGTCGTCGGAGGTGATCACCTGGCCGACGGCGGAGACGTCGGAGCCCTCGAACTGCCGCAGCACGGAGTCACGCAGCTCGGCGCGGATCTTGTCGAGCTCCTTGCTCTGACGCTTCTCGTCGGAGTTGAGGTCCTCCAGCTGGTCCTTGAGGTCCTGCAGCCGCAGCTTGGCGTTGCTGTAGTCCTCGTTGGCCGCCTCGGCCTGCGTGTAGAGCTTGTCGACCTTCTCACGAACGTCGTCGATGTCTGGTTCTGCCTGGGCGGGCGTCGCAGCGGGGATGATCCCGGCGATTCCGATGGCGGCGATGCCGGCGGCCCCGGCAACGAGTCGCTTCCGGTCGCGTGTCACGAGCGGATGGTCTCCTTGTGTAGTCGTTGACGCCTACCGGGTGAGCTGACGGGTTCAGGCACGACCTGCCCTACCACCGCTCCTCGACCCGGTCTCCCGGATCGCTCTCGCGGCGGATACACCCCAGATGATCGGTGTGGTTCCCCGGCTCCTGGCCCGCCCCGAAGCGGACCTGGACTAAGCGCGGCACCCGCGTGGGCCGGTTGACCCACTGGCACGAGTGCCAAGTTCCTGCGCACATTAGCCGACGGGATCCCCCACCTGCCAACCACCCACGCCCAAAAGTTCGGCTACATCCCTTCCACCATCCGAAGGGGCGGGACCAGGCCGCCTTCGGCCAGCACGTCGAGCGCGCGGCGCTCCTCGTCCTCGATGGTCAGCTCCGGGGGCGGCCCCAGCAGCACGGTGACCACGCAGTCGTGGCACGCCAGACCACGCACGAGGCAGGTGTCACAGTCGATTCTCGTCGTCATGTGAGTGACGGTCTCACCGAGCACCGACATTTTTGCTTTCGTACGGTTGCGTGCGGCGTGTCATCACCATCGCAGCACGGTATTCGAGGCGGCGATCGCGGACCGGGTCCCTACACTTGGCACATGGAGGTCTTTGCGTACGCGACGCTCCCCGACACGGTCCGGGGGCGCATCGTCGCGCTCACGGCCGGGGTGCTTCCCGACGTGGTGCGCCTCCCGCCCGCGCTCAAGCGGATCGCCGACTTCGCGCCCGCCCGGCGCGCCAAGGCCGGCGGCGCGATGATCGCCTCGGTGCTCGAGAACGACGAGGAGGTGCGGGAGAAGGTCGGCAGCCAGCTGCGCCCGGCCTACGTCTCCGAGGAGGCCCCCGACGACATCGTGCTGCCCGAGGACCCGGCCGAAGCGGCCGCGGTCGTCTGGCTCGTCCGCCCCGACGGCTGGGAGGTCTCGCTCAAGGAGGCCCTGGACCGGCTGGACGCCGCCGCGGTGCCGGCGGTCGACGCCGAGGTGGCCCGGCTGCGCGGCAAGCTCGCCGCGGCCGAGGACGAGATCCGTGAGGTGCGCGCCGACCGCAAGGCCCGCCTCGACGACCTCAAGGCCGACAACACCGCCCTGCGCCGCAAGCTCGGTGAGGCCCGGGCCGCGGCACGCGAGGCCGGCACGGGCCTGGACGAGGCCCTGCGCGAGACCCGTGCGGCGCTCGCGCGGGCCGAGGAGGAGCTGGCCTCCCGCGACCGCCAGCTGCGCCAGCTCCGCAGCCAGATCGACAAGCTCGAGCGCGAGGCGGCCGCCGAGCGGCGTACGTCCAAGACGGACCGTGAGGACGCCTCGCTGCGCGCCCGGTTCCTGCTCGACACGCTGCTCGACGCGGCCGGAGGGCTGCGGCGCGAGCTCGCCCTGCCGCCGGTCACCGGCACCCCGGGCGAGCGGGTCGAGGCCGAGCTCGCCTCCGCGGACGCGGCCGCCGGTGCCGGCGTCACCAGCAGCGCCCACCTCGAGCAGTTCCTGGCGATGCCGCGGGTCCGGCTGATCGTGGACGGCTACAACGTCTCCAAGGCCCTGTGGCCCGACTCGGCGCTCGATGCCCAGCGGCTGCGGCTGCTGCGGGCGATCGCGCCCATCGCGGCCCGCACCGGCGCCGAGACGACCGTCGTCTTCGACGCCCACTCCGCCTCCGTACGTCCCACCGCGGTGCCTCCGCGCGGGGTCAAGGTCCTCTTCTCCCCCGAGGGCGTCATCGCCGACGACGTCATCCGCGACCTGGTCGACGCCGAGCCGGCCGGCCGCGTCATCCTGGTGGCCACCGACGACGCCGAGGTGGTCAAGGACGTACGCCGCGCCGGCGCCCGCACCGTCCCGCTCTCCTCGCTCTCGCCCCTGCTGGGCTGATCCGGTCGGCTTCCTGCGGCGTACCTGCCTGATTCGATAGGTTCTCCGGACGTCCGAATCACCGGGAGTGGGAGACCAGCGCGTGCGGCACACCCTCAACGCGATCGCCAGGATGTTCCTGTGCGCCGCCGGATTCGTGATGTCCATCTACGGCAGCGTCCAGCTCAACGCCCTCAAGTCGCCGAGCTTTCGCGAGCTGCTGCACGAGCCGAGCTTCTGGGTCGCCGCCGTCGGGGGCCTGATGACCGCGGTCGCGTTCGAGGCGATGCGACGCGCTCAGGTTCCGGCTCCTGTCGCCCCTGCTGGACCCGGGGAGCCCACCGAACCCGTCACGCCGGTCGAGAGCCCTGCCACCGGCGTGCCCGCCAAGGAGGAGCGACCGGCCGACGACGGCGACAAGCTCAGCCTGGTCGAAGTCGTCGGTCTGGCCGCGGGTGGTGTCATCGGCTCCGGCTGGCTGCTCGCGGTGCCGGGCCTGCATGAGAGCCTGGGCGAGGCCGCACTGCTCGGCTGGGCCGCCGGCGGCGTACTCATGCTCACCATCGCGGTCGTGATGGTCGAGTTCGGGCTCATCTCCCAGCGCACCGGCGGGCTGCTGTTCCACCCGCACGACGCCTTCGGGCCGCTGGTGGTGATCGTCCTCGCGGCCTCGCTGTGGATCTCGTACGCCATCAACCCAGCCGCCCAGGCAGCGGCGGCGGTCAACGGGCTGGCCGAGGTCGTCCCCGCACTGGCCGGCGAGGGCGGGCTCACCCGGGCCGGCTCCGCGCTGGCGGTCGCGGTGACCGCCGCGATCATCGCCTTCGTCCTGCTGCCGCGACGGCTCGTCCTGCGTACGAACGCGGCGCTGACCCTGCTCAAGATCGCCATCCCCGTGGTCTTCGTGGTGTGCCTGGCCTTCGCGACGCCGGCTCCGCTCACCGGCTCGGGAGCGACCGCCGGACCCACCTCGACCGGCGTGCTGAGCGCGCTGATCACCAGCGGCGTGATCTACGCCTACATCGGCTTCCAGGCGCCGCTGGACGTGACCGGCGAGGTCCGGGGCGGCCGGCGCGAGGCGGCCCGGCGGGTGCGCTGGGCGGTCTACGGCACGGTCGTCGGCTCGTTCCTGCTCTACTCCGCCCTCCAGCTGGTCTACGCCGAGCACATGGCCGCCTCCGGCGCCGAGCACGGCACCTCCTACGCGCGCCTGACCGATGCGGCCACGCTGGGCGGGGCGCCGCTGGACTG
This sequence comes from Nocardioides luteus, assembly GCF_000960475.2. Classification (GTDB taxonomy): domain Bacteria; phylum Actinomycetota; class Actinomycetes; order Propionibacteriales; family Nocardioidaceae; genus Nocardioides; species Nocardioides luteus_A. The sequence goes on from NZ_JZDQ02000034.1 coordinate 18,405, forward strand.
GCTGGTCGTGCTGGTCCGCCTGGCCGCGATCATCGCGCCGATCGGCTCGGGCATCGTGTTCGCCTACGCCCTCAGCCGCGAGGTCTACGCGCTCAGCGCGGAGAGGTACGTCCCCAGCGGCCTGCACGAGCCGCGGGCCTCCCGCCTCCCCGGCCGCACCGGCGACTCCTTCTGGCTGATCCTGCTCGTGAACCTGGTGCTCGCGCTGGTCGTCCTGGTGGCGGTGGGCGGCGACTGGCAGACCCTGGCCGTGCTCAACACGATCCCGATCCTGATCCTCTACGCGGTCACCTGCGTCGTCCTGGCCGTACGCTCCGACCTGCTCGGGACGGGTCTCCAGCGGCTCCTCCCCGTCGCGGCGTACGCGGCCTTCGTCGCGATCGCGCTGGTCGTCAACGAGTCCGCGTGGGACCGGGTGTGGAAGGGCGTGGCGGTCATCGGCTGGGGATCGCTCGTGCTCCTGATGCTCCCCTGGCTCCATCATCTCCGGGTCCCCGGCCTGGGCTGGTACGACGCGAGGAACCACGGCGCCCGGCTCGTCACCCGCGACCCGGCGAACCGGCCGTTCGTCGTGCTCGCGCTCTATCTGGTGGCGCTGACGCTGCTGAGCGCCGTCCGCCACCGGATCGACGACGACTCCGTCTGGAGCGTGTGGAGCCTGCGTGCCCTGGTGATGATCGTCGCCTCGGGCGCGTTCGTCCTCCTCGTCGGCGCCGGCCGCCGCTACCTCAGGCAGACCCGGCTCACGACGACCCGGCCCTGACCCACTCGGCCTCCTCGTCCTGGCCCGCGGCGATCAGGGTCTCGACGACGGCATCGACCCGGGCGCGGTCCTGCCACCGCCCCACCGAGCGCTGCAGGACCCGGGCACGACTCGCCTCCGGGTAGCGGTGCAGCCGCAGCCGCGTGGTGATGCCGACGATGTCGCCGGGAGTGACGCTCTGCGCCTGGTCGAGGTAGCGGATCAGCAGCCGGTCGGCCGTGTCCGCGAGCTCGTTGCGACGGAGCTGGTGGGCGGTCTCGGCGATCGTCGGCCCGGCGCCACGGCGGTCGATCGCCTCGTCGGCCAGATGGTGCCAGGACGTACGCACGGCGTCGGTGAAGCCGGCGGCCTCGAGCGCGGCGAGGCACTCGGCGTACCAGGCCACGTACGCCTCCTCGGTCGGAGCCGGGTAGACGAGCAGGTCCGCGGCCAGCCTCCAGCCGACGTCGGCGGCGACGGCCGAGCGACCGCGCCGGCCGACCCGCGACGGGACGTGCTCGAGCAGCCCCACGATCTCCTGCGCGGGGCGGAGCCTGACCAGGGTGGCGGCCTGCCGCCGGAGATCCTCGCCCAGCGTCTTGCCGTGGCCGTCGGCGAGATAGGCGGCGATGCCCTCCACGACGGCGGAGCCCATCGGCTCCCGGTCCGCGCCCTCCGGGGTGAGCACCCAGTGGAGCAGCTTCCGGGTGGTCTCCGCGGACGGCTGCGCCCACGACCACCGGTCGAGGAAGTCGCCGAGCCGCTCGATGTGGCCGCTGTGCGCGAGCGCCCGGACGATCATCGCGGCCTGCGCCTCGTCGCCCTCCTCCATGAGGGTCTCGCAGATGCGCTTCAGGTTCATGGGGGTGGCGTCGCCGGCCAGGGCGGCCAGCAGGCTGTCGCGGCCGGGTCCGCGGCTCCCGCGCAGCAGGAGCACCACCTGCTCGCGCGCCTCCTCGGCGTTCTCGCTGCCGTCGAGGCGGAGCCTGAACCAGTCCTCCAGCACACGGCCGCCCGGGGACAGCTCCCAGAACGCCGCGACGAGGTCCTGCTGCTGGGCCGGACCCGGCGCCCGGCCGAGGTCGCCGATCGCGCCGAGGGTGCGCCAGAGCAGGTCCAGCGCGATCTCACGCAGCCGGGGGCTGGCGTTCAGCGCGACGTACAGCAGGGCCTTGTCGAGGTTGGAGCGGCCGCTCGATGTCGCCGCGAACTGCTTGACGGTGTCGTTGACCAGCTCGGTCGCCCCGAGCAGCTGCAGCGCCCGGAGGAAGCGGGCGATGTCGGGCACGGTCCGCTGCCGGAGCACGTCGTGGATGACGGCGTAGGCGATGGAGGCGTCGTGCTCGGTCTCGATCGCGAGCCGGGCGGCGTCCTCGGGCGGCCGGTGCAGCGCGGCCGCCGCGATCAGGATCACCCGGTCCGCGGCGGACTCCAGCGAGGTCGCCACGGCGGCCAGGTCGCCGTCCGCCAGCCTTCCGTACGCATGCAGCGCCTGCACCGCGATCGCCGGATGCCCTTGCGTGCGCAGCTCCGCGAGCCAGGCCACGAACCGGTCGACGCCCTGGCCGGAGACCCGGGCGAAGGCGTGGTCGATCAGCTTCTGGGTGTTGAGGACCTCGTCGGCCTTGGCGCCGTCGAGCACCGTGACGTACTCGACCAGGCCGGCCAGATCGCCGGTCAGCGTGTCGAGGACGCGCTCGTTGAACCGCAGCGCCGCGGCCTGTCCCTCCTCGCTCAGCAGCGTCCTGGCCTGCTCGCCGGCCTCGGCCGGCTCGACCTGCAGCGAGCCCGAGCGAGCGAACCAGCGCGCCCACGGGCGGTCCTCGTTCCCTCCCGCGGACCCCTCAGTGCCGCCGTTTCTCGCAGCGATGACCCACACCTCCCCTGTCAGGTGCGCCACACCCTAGTGGCGAAGCACTGTCGGTGGCACTCGCTAATGTGTTCGCATGGGCAGTACGGCGGCGGTGCGCGAGGCGCGCAAGGAGATGCGTGCCCGGGCCGTCGCCCGCCGCCAGCGCGAGCAGGCCACCGGCGGCTGGGAGGCGCAGCGGGGCTTCGACGAGCTCGGCAGGCCGCTGCGTGACCTGACGTTCTGCGTGGTCGACCTGGAGACCACCGGCAACAGCCCCGACAACGGCGGCATGATCACCGAGATCGGCGCGGTGAAGGTGCGGGGCGGCGAGGTCCTGGGCGAGTTCCAGACCCTCGTCAACCCGCACACCGGCATCCCAGCCTCGATCGCCGTGCTCACCGGGATCACCAACTCGATGGTCGCCTCCTCGCCCACCATCGAGTCGGTGCTGCCGGCGTTCCTCGAGTTCGCCGAGGGCTGCGTGCTGGTCGCCCACAACGCCCCCTTCGACGTGGGTTTCCTCAAGCACTTCGCAGCGAAGCAGGAGCGGCCGTGGCCGCGGTTCGAGGTGCTCGACACGGTGAAGATCGCCCGCCGGGTGGTCACCCGCGACGAGGCGCCCAACCACAAGCTCGGCTCGCTCGCCCGGGTCTTCGGCTCCCCCACCACGCCCAACCACCGCGCGCTCCAGGACGCCCGCGCCACCGTCGACGTGCTCCACGGGATGATGGAGCGCCTCGGCAACGTCGGGGTGCAGACGCTCGAGGACCTGGCCGTCTTCTCGGCCAAGGTCACCACCGCCCAGCGCAAGAAGCGCCATCTGGCCGAGGACCTGCCGCACGCCCCCGGCGTCTACCTGTTCAAGGACGACAAGGGCCGGGTGCTCTACATCGGCACCTCCAAGGACCTCCGCACCCGGGTCCGCACCTACTTCACCGCCTCCGAGACCCGCTCCCGGATGGGCGAGATGGTCGGGCTGGCCACGACCGTCCAGGGCATCGAGTGCGCGACGGCCCTGGAGGCGGGCGTGCGCGAGCTGCGGCTCATCGCCGAGCACAAGCCGCCCTACAACCGCCGCTCGCGTCGCCCCGAGAAGATGCACTTCGTCAAGCTCACCCAGGAGCCCTGGCCCAGGCTCTCGCTGGTCAAGCAGGTGCTCGACGACGGCGCGGACTACCTCGGCCCGTTCGGCTCCAGGAAGGTCGCCGAGAAGGCCCTCCAGGCGCTGCACGACACCTTCCCGATCCGGCAGTGCGCCGACCGGCTCCCGATCCTGCCGGCCAGGACCCCGTGCGTCCTCGCCGAGCTCCACCGCTGCCTGAGCCCGTGCGACCAGAGCGTCGCCTCCGAGACGTACGCGACCCTGGTCGCCCGCGTCCGCGAGTCCCTGCTCCACCGGCCCGACGAGGTGGTCGAGGCGGTCACCGAGCGGCTCACCGGCCTGGCCGAGCAGGAACGGTTCGAGGAGGCGGCCGTGCATCGCGACCGGCTCACGTCCTACCTGCGCGCCGCCGCGCGCACGCAGCGGCTCAGCGGCCTGACCCGGCTGCCCGACCTCACCGCGATCCGGCGTGAGGACGACGGCCGCTGGGCGGTCCACGTGGTCCGTCACGGACGCCTCGCCGGCGCCGGCGTGATCCCCCGCGAGGCCAACGCGCACGCCTACGTCGCCGACCTCCAGCTCAGCGCCGAGACCGTCCTGGACGCGCCCGGCCCAGTCCCGGCCGCGAGCGCCGAGGAGACCGAGCTGGTGCTGCGCTGGCTGGAGTCCCCGGGCGTGCGCCTCGCCCACATCGAGGGCGAATGGACCTGCCCGATCGGCGGTGCGGGCCGGCGGGCAGCCATGCTCTAGGGCGATCGGCTAACGTGACCTGCGTGATCACAGCGATCGTCTTCATCAATGCCGAGGTCTCCCAGATCCCCGAGGTGGCCGAGGCCGTCGCCGCCATCGACGGCGTCAGCGAGGTCTACTCCGTCACCGGCCAGATCGACCTGATCGCCCTGGTCCGCGTCCACGCCCACGAGGAGGTGGCCGCGGTCGTCGCCGACAAGGTCAACAAGGTCCCCGGCGTGCTCGAGACCGAGACCCACATCGCCTTCCGCACCTATTCTCAGGTCGACCTGGAAGCTGCGTTCTCCATCGGGCTGGACTAACGGGCGCAGCCCGTCCCGTGTAGCCGAGTCGGCGCGTAATCATCTACCTCAGCGCGAGGTGGCTTCGACCCACCGGTCGAGCACAGCCTGAGCAGCCCCGGAGTCGATCGCGTCAGCAGCCCGGGCGATGCCACCCGAAAGCCGCTCGTCGACGGAGCCGGACCCGGCGTCATGGACCGCGAGAGCAGCACCGGCGTTGAGCAGCACGGCGTCGCGTACGGCGCCCTTCTCGCCGGCGAGCAGGCGACGGACCACGGATGCGTTGTAGGTGGCGTCGTCGCCGCGCAGGTCCTCGGCGGTGGCCCGGGCGATGCCGTGGTCGAGGGGCTCGACGGTCGCCTCGGTCACCACGCCCTGCGAGACCATCCAGATGTGTGAGGTCGTGGTGGTGGTGAGCTCGTCGAGGCCGTCGTCGCCGCGGAAGACCCAGGCGTCGGTGCCACGGCGGGCGAAGACACCGGCCATGACCGGCGCGGCGGCAGCGTCGGCGCAGCCGATCGCGGAGGAGGCGGGGCGCGCCGGGTTGGTCAGCGGGCCGAGCAGGTTGAAGACGGTGGCGATGCCGATCTCGCGCCGCGCGGCGGCGGCGTAGCGCATCGCGGGGTGGAAGGCCGCGGCGAACAGGAAGGTGATGCCGGCCTCCTCGGCCACCTCGCCGACCCGCGAGACGTCGAGGTCGAGCCGGATGCCGAGCGCCTCGAGCACGTCGGCCGACCCCGACTTGGAGGAGGCGGACCGGTTGCCGTGCTTGACGATCTTGGCTCCGGCGCCGGCCGCGACGATCGCGGACATCGTGGAGATGTTGACCGAGAAGGACCGGTCCCCACCGGTGCCGACGATGTCGAGCACCCGGCCGGGTACGAAGATCGGGTTGGCCTTGGCCAGCATCCCGTCGGCGACGCCGGCGAGCTCGTCGACGGTCTCGCCCTTGGCACGCAGCGCCACCGCGAAGGCGGCGATCTGGGCGGTCGTCGCCTCTCCGGAGAGGATCTCCCCCATCGCCCACGCCGCCTGGTGCGCGGACAGGGACTGTCCCGCGACCAGCGTGGTGAGGACCTCAGGCCAGGAATGGGGGGCGGACGTCATGCGCCAACGTTAACGGGCCGCAGCAGTCCCACGACCGTCCGGGCCAGCTCGAACGGGTCGAGCGGGTGCGCAACGGTCGCTTCCGCACGCGACCAGGTGGCGAGCCATGCGTCCTGGGGACGACCGATGAGGACCACGATCGGCGGAGCGTCCGGCACCTCGTCCTTGACCGCCTTGGCGATCCCGAGCCCGCCGGCCGGAGCGGCCTCGCCGTCGAGCACGGCCAGCGCCAGGCCACCGGCGTCGAGCTGGGCGCGCACCGCCGGCTCGGTGGCCACCTCGACGTACTCCACCTCCGGGAGGGAGGGGTGCGGACGGCGTCCGAGAGCGAGGATCACCTGCTTGCGTACGTCGACGTCGTCGCTGTAGACGAGGATCTTCAGAGAATTCGAGGTGGTGTCGGTCACACCCCGATGCTAGCGCCAACACCACTGCCTGCGGCGAGATGTCACACCCCGAACCTGAGCGGTGTCTCAAGGGTGTGGGACCGGTGCGGTACCGGCCCGAAACACGACACACAGGGTCCCAAGAAGACTCTGGGAAAGGGGCAGGACATAATGGCGGGCGTGGCGACAGTATCGACTCTTCCAACAGCCCGCCTGCACGGGCATCACGACCGTCCGAGCATGGTCAGCGTGGGGACGATCATCTGGCTCGCAAGCGAGCTGATGTTCTTCGCGGCGCTGTTCGCGGCCTACTTCACGATCCGCTCGGTCAGCCCCGAGACGTGGCATGCCAACACCGAGGCGCTCAACATCCCGTTCGCGGCGGTCAACACCACGATCCTCGTGCTGTCGTCGTTCACCTGCCAGTTCGGCGTCTTCGCCGCCGAGCGAGGTCAGGTCGGGCGTAAGGGCTCGCTGCTCGCGGTCCGTCTGTGGGGTCTGCGTGAGTGGTTCATCCTCACCTACCTCATGGGCGCGGTCTTCATCGCGGGCCAGGCGACCGAGTACGCGGCCCTGGTGCAGGAGGGCATCGCGCTCAACCGCGGCTTCACCGGTCCCGACGACCCCTACGGCTCGGTCTTCTACCTGACGACGGGCTTCCACGGTCTGCACGTCACCGGTGGCCTGATCGCCTTCCTGTTCGTGCTCGGCCGGACGTACGTCGCCAAGCGCTTCACCCACGAGCAGGCCGTCTCCGCGATCGTCGTGTCCTACTACTGGCACTTCGTCGACGTGGTGTGGATCGGCCTGTTCGCGACCATCTACCTCCTCAAGTGACCAAGGACTGAATGTGCGTCTACTGAACCGCTCCGTCGGTCGACTGTCGCGGCACCGCCGCCGCCCGTTGGCCGGTGCCGCCGTGCTCCTGGTCGCCCTGTTGAGCACCGGCGGCGCCTACGCCGCCCTTGCCCCGGCCTCCCAGGCCGAGCAGGAGAAGGACAACGCTGCTCTCGTCGCCGAGGGCAAAGAGCTCTTCATGATCAACTGCTCGACCTGCCACGGCTCCAACGGTGAGGGCATCACCACCCAGAACGGGAAGCTCTACGGCCCCTCCCTGATCGGTGTCGGTGCCGCCTCCGTCGACTTCCAGGTCGGCACCGGCCGGATGCCGATGGCCCAGCCCGGCGCCCAGGTCGAGGTCAAGGACCCCAGCTTCAGCCAGGACGAGATCGACGCGATGGCCGCGTACGTCGCCAGCCTCGGCCCGGGTCCGTCGATCCCGGACAAGGAGCAGTACGACCCGGAGACCTACGGCTCCGAGAAGGAGAAGGAGGAGGCGGTCACCCTCGGTGGCCAGATCTTCCTGACCAACTGCACCGCCTGCCACAACTTCACCGGTGCCGGCGGCGCGATGCCGCGCGGCGGCAAGGCTCCGAGCATCCTCAACACCGACCCGAAGCACATCTACGAGGCGATGTTGACCGGCCCGCAGTCCATGGACACCTTCTCCGACGGCAACATCAGCCCGGAGGAGAAGAAGGCGGTCATCTCCTACGTCGAGTCGATGAAGGAGCAGCCTGACTACGGCGGCTTCAACAACGGTGCGCTCGGCCCCGTGACCGAGGGCCTCGTCGCCTGGATCGTCGGACTCGGCGTTCTGGTGGCCTTCGCCTTTTGGATCGCCGCGCACACCACGCGCACCAACCAGACCAAGAAGGGATCTGCCAAGTGAGCAGCGACCTCAGCGAGATCGAGAAGCACGACGACTCGCACCCCGAGCTCAACGCGCACACCGACGCGCTGCTGCCCGACCCGGGTATGCACGAGCATCACTGGCGTCCTACTGACGTCGACCCGAAGGCGGAGAAGCGCGCCGAGCGCCAGGTGAGCATCTTCTTCGGTCTCTCCGCGCTCTGCTCGGTGCTGTTCGTCGTCGCCTACTTCACCATCAAGCCGGGCTACGACGGCGACGTCTGGGCCGGCTACGGCGCCTCCAACCTGGCGCTGGGAGCGAGCCTCGGCTTCGCCCTCCTCTTCCTCGGCATCGGCGTCATCCAGTGGGCTCGCAAGCTGGTCGTCGACATCGAGCACTCCGAGGACCGGCACCCGGCAGCCTCCTCCCCCGCCACCCGCGAGGTCGCCGTCGCCGAGCTCAAGGCCGCGCTCCAGGAGTCCGGCATGGCCCGCCGCCCATTCATCCGCAACGCGATGATCGGCTCGGCCGCCCTGCTCGGCCTGCCCGCGATCGTCATGCTCAAGGACCTGGGCAAGACCAACGCCCAGATCACCGAGGAGCAGCCCTACGCCGGCGCCGGCCTCGAGCACACCGTCTGGGACGCCGGCGTCCGCGTCGTCCGCGACGTGGTCGGCACCCCGATCCGCCCGGGCGACCTGGAGATCGGTGACCTGGTCAACGCCGAGCCCTCGACGATCTTCGACGGCAGCCTCCACGGCGCGCCGCTGCAGATCGCCAAGTCGAAGGCGGCCACGATCCTGCTGCGGATGGACCCCAACGACATCGTCAACGACGTGACCCGCAACTGGTCGGTCAACGGCATCGTGGCCTACTCCAAGATCTGCACCCACGTCGGTTGCCCGATCTCGCTGAACGAGCGCACCACGCACCACCTGCTGTGCCCGTGCCACCAGTCGACCTTCGACCTCGCCGACCACGGCAAGGTCATCTTCGGTCCGGCCGGTCGTCACCTGCCGCAGCTGCCCCTGGGCGTCGACTCGGACGGCTTCCTCGTTGCCCTCTCGGACTACCCTGAGCCTGTGGGCGTCAGCTTCTGGGAGCGCAACACCTACGACATCGACGAGATCTTCGACGACTGGTCCAAGGACCACGCCGCCGATGCTGAGCAGTACGGCTACAAGGAGGGCGGACAGTGAGCACCGACACGTCCAAGGTTGCCGCCAGCAACGGCACCAACGCCGCTGCCCCGGCGAGCAAGCCGACCAAGGCCGGCGCAGCCGCCAACTGGGCGGACGAGCGCCTCGGCCTCGGCGGTCTGAGCAAGTTCCTCTCCCGCAAGATCTTCCCCGACCACTGGTCGTTCATGCTGGGTGAGATCGCGCTGTGGAGCTTCGTGGTCCTGCTGGTCACGGGTGTCTTCCTGACCCTGTGGTTCAAGCCCTCGATGGCCGAGATCACCTACCAGGGCTCCTACGCCCCGCTGCGCGGCATCGACATGTCCGAGGCGATGGCCTCGACGCTGGACATCTCCTTCGACGTACGCGGCGGTCTGCTGCTGCGTCAGGTCCACCACTGGGCCGCGATGCTGTTCATCGCCTCGATGATGATCCACATGATGCGCGTCTTCTTCACCGGCGCGCACCGCAAGCCGCGTGAGATCAACTGGGTCATCGGCGCGACGCTGCTGCTGCTCGGCACGCTCGAGGGCTTCACCGGCTACTCGCTCCCCGACGACCTGCTCTCCGGCACCGGCATCCGGGCCGCGGACGGGTTCATGATGGCGATCCCGATCGTGGGGACCTACATCTCGTTCTTCCTCTTCGGAGGCGAGTTCCCGGGCGACGACATCATCCCGCGCCTGTTCACGATCCACGTGCTGTTGATCCCGGCGCTGCTGCTGGCGCTGATCGGTGCCCACCTGATCCTGCTGATCTACCACAAGCACACCCAGTGGCCTGGACCCGGCCGCACCGAGAAGAACGTCGTCGGCTACCCGATGGTGCCGAACTACATCTCCAAGATGACCGGCTTCTTCTTCATCACCTTCGGTGTGACCGCCCTGCTCGGCGCCTTCTTCTCGCTCAACCCGGTGTGGAAGTTCGGTCCGTACGACCCGACCAAGGTCACCGCGGGCTCGCAGCCTGACTGGTACATGGGCTGGCCCGACGGCGCGCTGCGCATCATGCCGGGCTGGGAGTCGCACTTCTGGGGCTCGACCTGGTCGTGGAACATCTTCTTCCCGGTCATCGTGCTGCCGATGGCGGCCTGGATGGTCGTGCTGATGCTCCCGTTCATCGAGTCCTGGATCACCGGCGACAAGCGCGAGCACCACCTGCTCCAGCGCCCGCGCAACGCTCCGACCCGCACCGCCACGTTCGTCGCTCTGATGACGTTCTACGCGGGCTTCTGGGCCGCCGGCGGCAACGACATCATCGCGATCAAGTTCCACCTCTCGATCAACCAGATCACCTACTTCCTGCGGGCGTTCGTGTTCCTGGGTCCGATCGTGGCGTTCATCATCACGCGTCGTTGGTGCATCTCGCTGCAGCGTCACGACAACGAGAAGCTGCTGCACGGCTACGAGACCGGCACGGTCATCCGTACGCCGGAGGGCGCCTACCACGAGAAGCACCTTCCGCTTCCCGAGGACGAGGCCTTCGCCATGACCGTCCGCGACCGCGGCCGGGCCGGCGAGGAGCCGGAGCTGAAGAAGAACGGCAAGCTGTCGCTCCGCGCGAAGCTCCGTGCCTTCTACTACGACCACGACGTGGACAAGCCGACCCCCGAGGAGCTCAGCGAGGCACACCACCACGCCGAGCACGAGGCCCACGCGCTGGCCGCCCACGAGGGTCACCAGGTCGACGGTCACGACTTCGACGATCACCGCCACTCGGCGATCGAGGAGCCCCTCAGCCACTGATCACGGCTGGTACGCCACGTGGCGCCGTTCCCTCCGGGGGACGGCGCCACGTGCGTTGTGGGGCCCGAAACCCCGTTGCCCGCGGCCGGACGGAGACCCTAGGGTCCCGCACATGACCGGCCTCCAGGCTCGCCTCCGAGCAGACCTCCTCACCGCCCGCAAGGCCCGCGACACCACGGCCACGGCCGTGCTCCGCTCGACGCTGGCGGCCATCGCCAACGCCGAGGCGCTACCGGTGACAGAGGCGGCTCTGAGCGCCGAGGGACCGATCGCCGGAGCCGCGGTCGGCGTCGGGGCCACCGAGGCCGCACGGCGCGACCTGAGCGACGACGACGTCCGCGACATCATCACCGGCGAGCAGACCGAGCGCCTGGCCGCTGCGACCGACCTGGACGCCCACGGCGCGGCCGAAAAAGCGGAGCAGCTCCGCGCCGAGGCGGAGCTGCTCGCGACGTACCTCTAGAGGATCAGCCCTGCGGGTCGAGCTCGCCGCCGACGACCTCGAGCACCCGGGCGCGTACGTTGGCCGCGGCCTCGGGGTCCCGGGACGCGACCGCGGCGACCAGCGCGTTGCCGAGGATGAGCTGCGGGATCCGGATGATCGAGTCGAGCTCCTGGCGGAACCCGGCGCGACCGCCCTGCGGGGTGACCAGCTCGACCTCGGCGAGCTTGGTCAGCTGGGTGCCGGTGAAGGAGGTCAGCGCGATCACGGCCGCTCCCCCGGCGACGGCGGCCTGGGCGACCTGGATGGTGGGCGCGGTGGCGCCGGTGCCGCTGACGACCACACAGACGTCGCCCGGCTGGAGCAGACGGGCCCGGATGAGCTGGTCGAGGTGATCGCTGGGCGCGACGGTGCTCAGGCCCTGGGAGCCCAGTCTCATCGCGATGTCCTGGGCGACCGGCGAGGAGACCCCGGTGCCGGCGACGAGGATCGAACGGGCCTCGGCGAGCAGCTCCACCGCCCGGGTGACCTGCTCCTCGGAGAGGAGCCCGACCATGTCGGAGGCGGAGTCGGCGATGTCGGCGAAGAAGGAGCGCACCACCGTCAGCGGGCTGCCTCCCTCGGTCGTCTCGGTCTTGGCCGTGCCCAGGTCGCGCGCCAGGAGCACCTTGAGGTGCGGGAAGCCGCGGAACCCGAGTCTCTGCGCGGCTCTGACCACGGTCGCGGTCGAGACGGAGGCCTCGGCGGCGATCTCGGCGGTGGTCGCCTCGATGGCCCACTCCGAGCGGGTCAGCACGACCTCGGCGACCGCGCGCTCGGAAGGGTTGAGCCGCGGCATCGCGGCCCTGATGGCGGGAAGAACCGGCGCACTCGTCATGCCGCCACCGCGGTGGCTTCGGCGCCGTGCAGGATCCGGTGACGCAGCGCAGCTGAGAGCTGGTCCACCAGGATCGTCACGATGATGATCACAACTAGCATGATTCCACCCCACTCCCACTCCCGGCCCCGAAGGACACGGTTTAGTAACGCACCAATTCCACCGGCGCTCACCACGCCGAGGATCGCGCTTGCCCTGATGTTCACCTCGAAACGGTAGAGCCAGAACGCCACGGTCTCCGGAAGCATCTGCGGGATGACCGCTGCGCGGATCCGCTGCCACCAGGACGCGCCCGCCGCGGTGACCGCCTCGACGGGGCGCGGGTCGACCGCCTCGATGTTCTCCAGCGTCAGCTTGCCGAGCGAGCCGATCGAGTGGATGCCGATCGCCATCGCCCCCGCCATCGGGTTGAGCCCGAACAGCGGCAGCATCACGATCACCGCGAGCAGGATCTCCGGGACGGCGCGGATGGCGTTGAAGAAGAGCCGCACCGGGACCCGCACGGCCAGCGGCGAGGTGTTGGAGGCGGCCAGGAAGGCCAGCGGGAACGAGAACAGCGCCCCGACGCAGGTGCCGATCCAGGCGAGCGCCACCGACTCCCCCATCAGCCTCAGCGACTGCAGCCACCAGTCGCCGTAGGTGAGCTCCGGGTCGGCCTGGCCCTCGGGATGTGCCCCCGGCCAGGTGAAGACCCCGTCGAGCATCTGGCCGGCGTACTGCAGGATCTCCCCGGGGAACTGGGGCAGCCGCTCCCACCTGGCGTCGTCCAGCGACCAGCCGGCGATCAGCACGATGCCGATCAGCACCAGGCCGGCCACGGTGTAGGGCCACTTCGGCGGCGGCTTCGGTCTCATACCAGCCTCCGGCGCAGCACCTGGGAGAGCAGGTCGATGGCGATGACGACCACGAAGATGACGATCACGACCGCCGCCAGCCGCGGATAGTCCGCACGGTTGAAGTAGAGCATGATCAGCTGCCCGATGCCGCCGGCCCCGACCGCGCCCAGCACCACCGAGGCGCGGATGTTGAGCTCGAAGACATAGAGGACGTACGAGGCGTAGTGGGGCAGCACGGCAGGAACGATCGCGACGCGGGCTCGCTGCCAGCGCGTGGCCCCGGCGGCGTCGAGCGCCTCCAGGGGGCCGGGATCGACGGCGTCGATGCTCTCCGCGGTCAGCTTGGCGACGATGCCGATGTTGAAGATGGTCAGCGCCAGGATCCCGGGGAGCGGGCCGGTGACCACGGCGACGAAGACCAGCGCGTAGGCCATGTCGGGCAGCGACCGGATCACCGCCATCACCGGCTTGGTGACCCGGTAGACCGCCGGAGGCGCGCTGACCTTGGAGCCCAGCAGGGCCACACCGAGGGCGATCAGAGATCCGACGAAGGTCGCGATGACCGCGATGGCCGCGGTCTCCTTCAGCGCGGTCCACAGCCGCGAGGACGGGTCGGTGATCTCCGCCCACTCGGGGTGCACCACCTCCTCGAGGATCATCACCAGCTGGGGCCACTGCTCGACGACCGGCGCGAGCGAGAAGTCGATCGCCCAGCCCGCAACGATGGTGACGGCGACCGCGCCGAGGACGCCGCCGACGAGCAGCGGGCTCGGCGGCGGCTGGGCCGGCCGCGCCGGCCCATCCCGGCGCTCGAGGGTCGCCTGCGTCATGCCGCCGCCTCCGTAGCGCAAGCGCCAGGATACGGAAGCGGCGGCCTGAGGCCTATGGTCGCTCGCTTGCGCTCGCTCATGCGGAGACGTCCTCGGCGGTCAGCGAGCGACCGTAGATCTTCTCGAAGACGGCGTCGTCGGCCTCGGCCGCGGGGCCGTCGAAGACGATCTGGCCCGCGCGCATGCCGATGATCCGGTCGGCGTAGCGCCGAGCCAGATCGAGGAAGTGCAGGTTGACCACGGTGGTGATACCGAGATCGCGGTTGATTCGTTGCAGGTCACGCATGACCAGGTTGGCCGTGGGCGGGTCGAGGGAGGCGACCGGCTCGTCGGCGAGGATGACCGACGGCTGCTGCGCCAGCGCCCGGGCGATCGCGACCCGCTGCTGCTGGCCGCCGGAGAGCTCGGAGGCGCGTACCCAGGCCTTCTCGACGATCCCGACCCGCTCGAGCGCCTCGAAGGCGATCTCCTTGTCGGCCTTCGGGTGCAGCCCGAGCGCCGACTGCAGCCACGACTGGGCGTGCAGCCGGCCGGTCAGGACGTTGCCCATCACCGAGCGACGGGAGACCAGGTTGAAACCCTGGAAGATCATCCCGATCTCGGCGCGCAGCCGCCGCAGCCGGCGCCCGCGCGCCGAGGCGACGTCGGTCCCGCCCACCGACAGCGTCCCCGCGGTGACCGGCACCAGGCCGTTGATCGTGCGGATGAGCGTCGACTTCCCCGCCCCCGAGAGTCCGACGACCACGACGAACTCCCCGGCCGGGATGGTCAGCGAGACCTTGTCCAGGCCGCGGGTGCCGTTCGGGTAGACCACCGAGACGTCGTCGAAGACGATGCTCATTCGCCGAAGTTCTCCTCCACGGACTTCGCCTTCTTCAACGCAGCCGTGTCGACCTTCTCGAGGCCCTCGATCTCGTAGACCGCCTCCAGCGTCTTGAGCCCCTTGGGGTCCTTCGCCATCGCGGTGAACGCGTCGGTCACCTTCGTACGCAGCTCCTTGGAGAGGTTGCCCGCGACGACGATGCCGTCGTTGGGGATCTCGGTGGAGTAGGCGAACACGACCACGTCGGAGGCGACCTTCGGCTCGTCGGCCGCGACCTCCTCGCGGGCGTCGTCGTAGCTCACCCCGATCGGGTAGTCGCCGCGCGCCACCGCCAGGATCGCGGCGTCGTGGTCGCCGGCGAACTGCGCGTCGAGGTCGACCAGCGCGTCGCCGCCGGTGACCTGGCTCCACTGGGTGGCCGGGTAGTAGTAGCCCGAGGCGGAGCCCTGGTCGACGAAGGCGATCGAGGTGCCGGGCTTGATCTTGGCGATCGCCTCCTCACCGGCGGGGCCGGTCTTGGCGGCATCGGTGCCGTTGCAGTACTTGAAGCCCTCGACCACCTTGACCTCGTCGGTGCAGTAGGTGTCGGGGTCGTTGGTGAACCACTGGGTGTGATAGGTCCCCGAGCCGTAGCGCACCGACTGCAGGACCGGCACCGCACCGGCCTGGTCCTCGGCCTGGACCATGCCGATCGGGCCGAGCATCGCGACCTGGGCCTGGTCGGACTTCATCGCCACGATCGCAGCGGCGTAGCTCTCGGTCACCTCGGCGCGTACGGGGATCCCGATCTTGTCGCTGAGGAACGACTCCAGGCCCTTCGCGCTCTCGGTGATCGAGTCGACGTCGCCGGAGGGCACCAGCGACAGCACGATCTCGTCGGGATCCTCGGCAGGCGCGGCACTGTCCTCACCGCTGCCGCAGGCGGCGAGCGCGAGGGCCAGCGTTGCGGCGGCACCGACCGCCAGCACCCGGTTCCTGGGGGTTCTCAACATTGGACAGACTCCTTGAGGGGGTGAGCTGCGATGAAGGATGACGGGTCACTCGACCAGTCCGAGACTGCGGGGTACAGGTCCACGAGTGATCCTGCACGAACATGAGCTGGTCCTTGCCGGCGGTCGAAGGCATCAACGTACGCAGCAACACAACCACGCTCGACGGCGGGACCGAGGTCATTGCGCCAGATGTCGCCCACCGACATCAACCACTCGGGCGCGTCGGTGGCGCCGGCGGCGTCGAGGAAGGCATCCAGGTGGCCCTTCATCCGGGTCGGCTTGAGCGCGTCGGTGCGCACCTCGTCGATCACGTCGCGCAGGCCGAGGTGC
The DNA here is from genome assembly GCF_000960475.2 of Nocardioides luteus. Classification (GTDB taxonomy): domain Bacteria; phylum Actinomycetota; class Actinomycetes; order Propionibacteriales; family Nocardioidaceae; genus Nocardioides; species Nocardioides luteus_A. The sequence continues at coordinate 34,371 of NZ_JZDQ02000034.1, forward strand.
TCCAGGATCGCGTCCAGCCCGCTGCCGGGCGAGTTGGTCAGGATCACCCGGTGCGCGTCGATCCCGGCGAGCAGGTCGACCAGCCCCTCGGGTGTGCGGATGTCACCTGGGCGCTCGCTCATCTCCGCCCTGCTCAGGACGTACGCAGCGCTCAGCTGCTCCTCGCTCACCCCGGCGGCCAGACCCAGGATCTTGACGGCCTCATAGCCGTCCTGAGCGCCTGTCAGGGTCTTCGGGGCACTCTCGGGCAGCCGCTGCCCCAGGAAGGCCTCAGCGGTCTCCAGAAGGGCCTCAGGGACGGCGGTGAGGGCCGCCACCCTCTCGGCGTAGAGAAGCACCGGGGTGTCTCCGAGACACACCGTGCCGTCCAGGTCCAGTACCAGCACCGGCCGAGGCAACGCATCCACCTTCCAGGGGCGCGGGCCGTCGGGGTCAGCCCTGCGCAACGCGATTACGTGATAACTGGAACGTAGGTAAAGACGCTTCAGGACGCAAGCAGCAAACGCTTGATGTCACACGCTATTTACTGCAATGCACGATATCGACTCGGGCCGTCTCACAGGCCCAAGCCGGCTTCGGCGCGCCGCGGGTCAGGCGAGGGCAGACCCCGCCCGGTATTCGTCGTAGGAGGTGTTCCAGTCGCCCCAGCCGTTGCTGAAGGTCATCTGGCGGTTGGTACCCACGGTCTCGACCACGTCACCGCGGCGGGTCATGTCGTAGAGGAACTTCGCGTTCTCGTCGCTCATGCCGGTGCAGCCGTGGGAGACGTTGGCGTGGCCCTGCTGCGCGACCGACCAGGGCGCACCGTGGATGAACTCACCGGAGAACGTGAGCCGCATGGCCCACTTCACGCCCTCCATGTTGTAGTACTCCCGGTCGCCCTCGTTGATCCCGATGGTCTCGGAGTTCATGGTCTTGCGCTTGAACTTCTCGATGATCACCTTCACGCCGCTGCGGGTGACGAACCCTTCCTTGCCGGTCGTGATCGGGATGGTCTTGATCTTCTGCCCGTTCTTGAAGACGTCCATCTGGTGGGTCTGGGCGTTGGCCCGGTAGATGTGGGCGTCACCGGTCTTGAAGGTGATCTCGCGGTCCTTCTGGCCGAAGATGCCGCCACCGGCCGGGACCGAGTTGATCTTGAGCTTCACGTTGATCGTGGAGTTGGCCTGCCAGTAGGTCCGCGGACGGTAGTGGGCCTCTTTGTCGCTCACCCAGTACCACGACCCCTCCTGCTTCGGGGTCGACTCGACCAGCATCTTCTTCTCGAAGGCGGCCTTGTTCTTCACCGGCAGGTCGTACGTCACGATGATCGGCATCCCGACACCGACCGTCTCGCCGTCGAGCGGTGCGATCGACGGGAAGGTCTGGCGGTCCAGGCCGAGGTCCTCGGTGGAGAACGTGGTCTCGCTCTTCTGCTGCAGACCGTCGTCACCGGTGGCGGTGACCGTGAGCGTGTAGGAGGCGGTCGGCTCGAGCACCTCGCCCGCGCTCCAGCGGAGCCCGTCCTCGGTGATCGTGCCCCGCACCTTGGTGCCCTTCGCCCCGGTCAGCATGACCTCGTCCAGACGACCCTTGGCCACCTCGACCTTGACCACCTTGTCGACCGCGACGCCGGTGGCGTTGTTCTCGATGTTGGGCGTGATCTGCACCGTCGGCTCGGCGGGCTTCTTGGGCTCCTTCGAGGCCGAGTCCGCGCCGCACGCGGCGAGCACCGGCGCGAGGGCCGCGGCCGCGGTGGTCAACAGCACCCGGCGGCGGGCAAAGACGGACGGGCGGTGAAACGGTGACTGCGTTGACACGGTGAGACTGCTCCAGACCTGATCATGGACCCCAGACGCCCGGAACCGGGACACGGGCGCGATAACCCTACCGGGCATCACCAAGAGGCGTGCAAGAACGGAACGGGGGCCCGATCCGGATCGGATCGGGCCCCGCATACGTGGTTCGCTCAGTGCTTGAACTCGCCTCGGTAGTACTCGAAGTTCCAGCCGGCGAGAGCCAGCAGACCCAGCACGGCGGCGATGATGAACAGCCACCACGCGGCCATCGCGACCGCCAGGACCACCAGACCGAAGGTGAGCGCGGCCCACAGCGGCCACCAGGAGAACGGCGGGAAGAAGCCGTACTCCCCCGCGCCCTCGGCGATGTCGCCGTCCTCGCGGTCCTCGGGACGTGGGTCCATCCGCATGGCGTGGAAGCCGAGGTAGACGGTGATCATCGCGAACAGCAGGGTGCACATGACCAGCGCGGAGGTGCCGGTCCAGTCGCCACCCTCCTCGGAGGCCGCGGTGACGAACCAGTAGGCCGGGGTGACCAGCACCATGAAGGCGGTGCAGACCACGAAGATCCAGGCTTCAGACTTCAACGTGCTCAGCCTTCCTTGTTGGAGCTGGTGGAGACGAGATCGTCCTCATCGTGCTCCAGCGCGGCGATCTCCGGATGGTGGAGGTCGAAGGCCGGGGACTCCGAGCGGATCTTCGGGATGGAGAGGAAGTTGTGGCGCGGCGCCGGGCAGCCCGTGGCCCACTCCAGCGAGCGGCCCCAACCCCAGGGGTCATCCACCTCGACCTTGGGGGCGTTGCGGGAGACGTAGAGGTTGTAGAAGAACGGCAGCATCGACAGGCTCAGCAGGAACGCACCCACCGTCGAGAACTGGTTGAGGAAGGTGAACCCGTCGCTGGGCAGGTAGTCGGAGATGCGTCGCTGCATGCCCTCGACACCGAGCCAGTGCTGGACCAGGAAGGTCGCGTGGAAGCCGACGAACAGCAGCCAGAAGTGGACCTTGCCGAGGCGCTCGTCGAGCATCCGGCCGGTCATCTTCGGCCACCAGAAGTAGAAGCCGGCGAACATCGCGAACACGACGGTCCCGAAGACCACGTAGTGGAAGTGGGCGACCACGAAGTAGGAGTCGGAGACCTGGAAGTCGAGCGGCGGGCTCGCCAGGATGATGCCGGTCAGACCGCCGAAGAGGAAGGTCGTCAGGAAGCCGATCGACCACAGCATCGGGGTGTCGAAGCTGACCGACCCGCCCCACATCGTGCCGATCCAGTTGAAGAACTTCACGCCTGTCGGCACCGCGATCAGGAAGGTCATGCCGGAGAAGAACGGCAGGTTGACCGCGCCGGTGACGAACATGTGGTGCGCCCACACCGCCACCGAGAGGATCGCGATGCCGAGGGTCGCGGCGACCAGACCGATGTAGCCGAAGATCGGCTTGCGGCTGAAGACCGGGAGGATCTCGGAGATGATGCCGAAGAACGGCAGCGCGATGATGTAGACCTCGGGGTGACCGAAGAACCAGAACAGGTGCTGCCACAGGATCGGGCCGCCGTGGGCGGCGTCGAAGACGTGGGAGCCGAACTGACGGTCGGCCTCCAGCATCAGCAGCGCGGCGGCGAGGATCGGGAACGCGATCAGCACGAGCAGCGAGGTGATCAGGGTGTTCCACGTGAAGATCGACATCCGGAACATGGTCATGCCCGGCGCACGCATGCAGATGATCGTGGTGATGAAGTTGACCGCGCCGAGGATGGTGCCCAGACCGCTCATGTAGAGGCCCATGATCCACAGGTCGCCACCGACGCCCGGTGAGTACTGCGCACTGGACAGCGGCGTGTAGGCGAACCAGCCGAAGTCGGCCGCACCCGCCGGGGTGAAGAAACCGCTGGCCGCGATCAGGCCACCGAAGAGGTAGAGCCAGTAGCTGAACATGTTGAGTCGCGGGAAGGCGACGTCAGGGGCGCCGATCTGCAGCGGCATGATCACGTTGCCGAAGCCGAAGAACAGCGGCGTCGCGAAGAGCAGCAGCATGATCGTGCCGTGCATCGTGAACAGCTGGTTGAACAGCTCGTCGTTGACGACCTGCTGTCCCGGGAACGCCAGCTCCGAGCGCATCAGCAGCGCCATCAGGCCGCCGATCAGGAACCAGAAGAACGACGTGACCAGGTACATCTTGCCGATCAGCTTGTGATCGGTGGTGGTCAGCAGCTGGTAGAGCTGCTTGCCGAGCGGCTTGCGGCCGCCGGCGACCGGGGGTGCAGCGGTGGCAGTCACTCGCCCTCCTCCTCGTTGTGGCTGGCGATGTCGTCGGCGGGGCGGGTGGACTTACCGCCGCCGAGAAGCGGGCGCTCGGCCTCGAAGCCCTTCTGCGCCAGCGTGTCGACGTAGGACTTGTAGTCGCTCTCGGAGAGGATCGCGACCTTGAAGATCATCCGGGCGTGGTAGACGCCGCAGAGCTCGTAGCAGGCGCCACGGAAGGTCTTGCCCTCGATGAGGTCCTGCGCGTTCGGGTCGAAGGTGGCCGTGGCCTCCTTCGTGGTGATCGAGTAGTGGTTCACCCGGCCCGGGACGACGTCCATCTTCATGCCGAACTCCGGGACACCGAAGTTGTGGATGACGTCGGCCGAGTGCAGGTTGAACCGCGTCGTGGTCTTCTCCGGGAGGACCAGCGTCGGGATGTGCGAGCCGGTGCCGACGACGTAGCCGTAGCTGTCGTAGGCGAACTTGTCGTCGACCAGGTTGTCGTCGGCGCTCAGGTCGGGCTCACCGATGCCGTGGTTGAAGGTCCACTGCCACTGCTGGCCGGTCACCTCGATCACGTTGGTCGGGCTGCCGTTGTCGAGCATCTCGTTCTGGACCTTGACGGTGTGGTCGAAGAAGACGATCACCATCAGCACCGGGGCGATCGTGTAGAAGATCTCCAACGGCAGGTTGTAACGCGTCTGGACCGGGACGTCGGCGTCGCTGCGGCGCCGGTAGCGCCAGATCGCCCAGAAGATGAGCCCCCACGTCAGGACACCGGTGATCAGCGCGGCGATCCATGCGCCCTGCCACAGGGCGAGGTTGTGCTCCCCCTGCTCAGAACGTGGCTCGGGGAAGCCGAAACGCGCCGCCTCGTCCGAACAGCCACTCAGCAGGAGGGCGCCGGCCGTCAGCGTCGCCACCAGCGCACCACGTCGGGCGCGGGCGTGGGACGGAGTCGATCCGGCCCCTGGCAAGTGCAGACCCACTACGAGCCTCTCTCTCATGCGAACACTCAGATGTCGGCAGACTACCGCGAGCAGCTCGGGATTCATCTTCAGGGGTTCCTCATGTCGCGTATGGCTACCGTTGGGTCCTGTGACCGACAGCTTCATCTACCTCGACGCCGCCTCGGCCGAACCGCTCCATCCCGCCGCGCGGGACGTGCTTCTGGCCGCGGCCGATCAGGGGTACGCCGACCCGCGCCGCCTCCATCGGCCGGCCCGTAACGCGGGGTTGCTGCTCGAGAACGCCCGCGAGGTCGTGGCCGAGGCGCTGGGCGTCCGTCGCGATGAGGTCCTTTTCACATCCTCGGGCACCTCCGCCGTGCACACGGGCCTCCTCGGGCTCGGATCCCGTGGCATAGCTCACAGTGCGGTCGAGCACCAGGCGGTCCTCGACGCCGCGCGCTGGTCGCAGCGCTCTCCCGTCACCGAGCTGGCCGTCGATGCGGAGGCCCGGGTCGAGGTCGACGCCGTCCGCACCGCCGTCGCCGCCGGGGACGTCGACGTGGTCGCGGTGCAGCAGGCCAACCACGAGGTGGGCACGCTGCAGCCCCTCGACGAGGTCGCCTCTGCCGTCGGCCCGGCCACCCTCTTCGTCGACGCCGGCGCCTCGATGGGACGGCTGCCCCTGCCCGCCGCCGGGGACGCGATTGCCGGCTCGGCCCGCAAGTGGGGTGGCCCCGGCGGGGTGGGCGTGCTGGTCGTGCGCAGGTCGGCCCGCTGGCGGTGGCCGTTCCCGGGCGAGGAGTGGTCGCGTACGGATCAGGGGTTCACGAACATCCCCGGCGCACTGGCCGCCGCGGCGGCGCTCCAGGCCGTGGTCGCCGAGCGCGAGGAGGTCAACGCCCGCCAGCACGAGCTGATCTCGCTGGTGCGGGAACGGGTCCGCGCGGAGATCCCCGACGTGGACGTCGCGGGGCCCGCCGAGGACCGGCTCCCCCACCTGGTGACGTTCTCGGCGCTGTACGTCGACGGCGAGGCGCTGGTGACCGCGCTGGACCGTCTCGGCGCCGGTGTGGCCAGCGGCTCGGCCTGCACCTCGGACACCCGCGAACCGTCTCGGGTACTTGCTGCCATGGGAGCGCTGACACACGGTAACGTTCGGCTATCGCTGACCCGCGACACGACGCGAGAGGATGTGGAGCGCGTGCTCGACGCACTGCCTGGGATCGTCAAGGACCTGCGCGCCGAGGCTGGGCTATGAACGAGCGCAGGCGAGCGAATCATCGAAGCATCACACGACCGCGCCCGTATTCTGGCGCTTGCGCTACGGGCGTGGTCGTGTGACCGGCCCCGTCGTCACCCTCGACTGCCGCGGCCAGGCCTGCCCGCGGCCGATCATCGAGCTCGGCCGCCACCTCGGCGACGTCGAGGTCGGCGAGGTCATCGCCGTCGCGGCCGACGACGTCGCCGCCCACCACGACGTACCCGCCTGGGCCCGCATGCGCGGGCAGGAGTTCGTCGGCGAGGTGGAAGCAGAAGACGGCGTACCCGTCTATCGGATACGCCGTCTGAGCTGAGCAGTAGGGATACCCGGTTAACCGGGTATCCCTGCACTTCTCAGGCAGTGCAATGCCAGAGAAGTGCAGGAATTGCCAGAGAAGTTCAGGCCTTGATGTGCGAGGCGATCTGGTCGGCCGCGGTGTCGCCGTAGGACTCGCGGACGCGGGAGACGAACTCCTCGGCGGTGAAGGAGTACTCCTGCGGGCCGACGGTCTCGACGCAGTAGGCGGCCAGGACGCAGCCGACCTCGGCGGCCTGCTCCAGCTCGCAGTCCCAGGCCAGCGCGGCCAGGAAGCCGGCACGGAACGCGTCGCCGACGCCGGTGGGCTCGACGGCGTCGACGTTCTTCGCGGCGGGCAGCACGATCGGGTCCTCGCCCTTGCGCTGGATGCGTACGCCGTCCTTGCCGAGGGTGGTGACCTGGGTGCCGACGCGGGCCAGGACCTCCTCGGCCGACCAACCGGTCTTCTGCTCGAGGACGTGGGACTCGTACTCGTTGGTGAACAGGTAGGCGGCGCCGTCGACGAGGTCGCGGATCAGCTCACCGTCGCCGAAGGCGAGCTGCTGGCTCGGGTCGGAGATGAAGGTGTAGCCGCGCTGGCGGGCCTCCTCGGTGTGGCGCCTCATCGCGTCGGGGTCGTCGGGCGCGATCAGCACGAACGACGGCTCACCGACCTTCTCCGCGATCGGGCCGAGCTCGATCTCGCGGGCCTCGGCCATCGCCCCGGGGTAGAAGCTGGCGAACTGGGCCATCGCGGTGTCGGTGGTGCAGACGAACCGCGCGGTGTGCAGCGTCTCGGAGACGCGCAGGTGGTCGCAGTTGACGCCGTGGCGCTCGAGCCAGGAGCGGTAGTCGGCGAAGTCCTCACCGACCGCGCCCACGAGCACCGGCGCGAGGCCGAGGTTGGCCAGGCCGAAGGAGATGTTGGCGCCGACGCCACCGCGACGGATCTCGAGGTCGTTGACCAGGAAGCTCACCGAGAGCTTGTCGAGCTGGTCGGCGACCAGCGAGTCGGCGAACTTGCCACCGAAGCTCATCAGGTGGTCGGTGGCGATGGAGCCTGCGATCAGGAGTGAACCGGACATGCGCGGAACCCTACCGGCGAGACCTCGGGCGACGTTAAGGCTCGACCGTTGCCAGAAGATGAAATGTTACCGCTGAGTCGGCCTTCAACTACCGGTTGGTAGTGCTTACCGTCATTTGCATGACAGATATGCGCGTTCCGTACGACGACCTCGACAGCCCCGCGCAGCTCCGCGCCGACTGTGCCGCCGCCGACAGCGCGCTGCACCTGCCCGCGCCGCGCGACCACAAGGACGCCCGCCCGGCCCCGGCCGTGCGGATGCAGTCCCGCGAGCCGCGCGACGCCGCCCTGCTCGAGACCTGCGGCCACGTCGCCGACGACCTCGCCCTGACCTGACGGGGTTCCGCCCCTGAAGAATGAGAGCCCCTGTCACGCACAGGGGCTCTCGTCATGTCTGCCGCGCGATCAGCCCGACCAGCGCAAGGTCGAGGAGCCGGCCGGCGCGGGTGGTGTCGGCGGCGCTGTCCCGGCTGATCACCCAAGCGATCCCGGCGGCGAGGTCGAAGAGCTCGTCCATGCGTACGTCCGCCCTGATCTCGCCGGCCTCCTGTGCCCGGGCGAGCAGTGCCTGGGTCGTCTCCTGCATATGGGTACAGGTCACGCCGAGCAGCGACCCCTCCCGGCCGGCCGCGTCGAGCACGCTGTCCGGGAGCCCGCCGTAGGTGCCGATCTGCGCGATCGTCGCCAGCAGCCACTCCCGTAGAGCGACCAGGGGCTCCTCGGTCTCGGCCAGCTCGGCGCCCCGCTTGTGCACGGCCGCCATGTTCTCCGCGAGCGCCACCGCGATGAGCTCGTCCCGGGTCGGGAAGTGCCGGTAGAGCGTCGCGTTCCCGACGCCCGCGGAACGCGCGATCTCGTCGATCGAGGTGTCGACGCCGTCGCGCGCGAAGGCCGCACGCGCCGCCTCCACGACGGCGTCGTAGTTGCGGCGCGCGTCGGCCCGCTTCGGCCGCCTGCTCTCCCAGTCGGTGATCTCGGTGTCGGTGATCTCGGTCGCAGTCATCTCTACCCCTTGACAATAACCGGGGACTGTCCCCACATTTGAACCGGGGAGTCTCCCTGGTTCCGATGATAGCGAGGTACGCAGACATGACAGAGCTCCACGAGGCACGGATCGACAGCGGGGCCGGTGCCCGCGGCGGAGGTTGGGCGGTGGCCGCGGTGGTGACCTGCCAGCTGATGCTGATGGTCGACGGCGTGATCGTCACCGTCGCACTGCCCTACATCCGCGACGAGTTCGGGCTTGGCGCGGTCGGCCTCTCCTGGGTCGTCTCCGCCTACGCCCTGGCCTTCGCGGGCTTCCTGCTGGTCAGCGGGCGGCTCGGGATGATGTTCGGCCCCCGCCGCGTGCTGCTGGTCGGTACGGCGATCTTCGTGGTCGCCTCGGCGGCCGGCGGGCTCGCCCCCTCCGGCGAGCTGCTGATCACGGCACGGGCCGTGCAGGGCATAGGGGCGGCGCTGGCCGGGCCGGCGATCATGGTGCTGCTGGTGGCGAACACCCAGGAAGGCCCGCAGCGACTGCGCGGGATGTCGTGGTTCATCATCGGCTCCAGCCTCGGCAGCTGTCTGGGCCTGGTCGCCGGCGGCGTACTGACCGTGCTTCTGGACTGGCGCTGGGTGATGCTGATCAACGTGCCCGTCGGGGTCGCCGTCATCGCGGGGACCGTCGCCTTCGTCCGGGAGGCCGACCGGATGCCCGGACGTCTGGACATCCCCGGCGCGATCACCTCTGCGGTCACGATGGTCTCCCTGGTGCATGGGCTCACCCGAGCGGGCCAGGAGGGCTGGGGCGACCCGGTCGTGCTCGGCTCTCTGGCGGTCGCTCTGCTCGCGCTCATCGCACTGGTGGCCGTGGAGTCGCGCGCAACCCACCCGGTCGTGCCGCTGCGCCTGCTCGCCGGCACCCGCCGCGCCGTCCCGTATGCGGGCATGCTCTTGGTCCCGGCGATGATGATCGGGTTCTTCACCTTCTCGGTGCTCTTCCTGCAGGACGTACGTCACTTCGACGCGCTCGAGGCAGGGCTGGCCTACCTGCCGTGGGGAGCGTCGGTGATCCTCGGCGCCCGCCTCGTACCGGCGCTGGTGGCCCACATCGGGGACCGCGGGACGATCACCCTCGGCATCGTCCTCGGGCTGGCCGGGCTGGTCGCGTTCGCACTGCTGGCCGCCGATGCACCGCTGTGGGTCGGCGTCCTGGTGCCGTGCTTCGTCTTCGGCTTCACCGCGCCGTTCTTCTTCACCCCGGCCAGCGCCGCGATCATGGCGGCAGCAGGCGGCGAGGACTCGGGTGCCGCCGCGGGGCTGTTCCAGTCGATGCAGCAGCTCGGCGGCGCGATCGGCGTCGCGACGCTCACCGCCGTGTTCACCAGTCGCGCCGCGGCCGGCACCGAGCCGGCGATGGAAGCCGCGATGCTCGCCTCCACGGCCTTCGGGCTCGTGCTCCTGCTGCTGGCGCTGACGACGCCGGCGTTCGCGGGCCGCCGGCCGGCGCCGGTCACCACCTGAACGTCGTCCTGAACGTCGTCGAACGCACGAGCGCCCCGTCCGAACCGGACGGGGCGCTCGCGTCGATGCTCAGTGGTGATGCGGACTCAGTGGAACGAGTCACCACAGGCGCAGGAGCCGGTGGCGTTGGGGTTGTCGATGGTGAACCCCTGCTTCTCGATGCTGTCCACGAAGTCGATCATCGCGCCGTTGAGGTAAGGAACGCTCATCCGGTCGACGACGACGGAGACGCCGTCGAAGTCGGTGACGACGTCACCATCGAGGGTGCGCTCGTCGAAGAAGAGCTGGTAGCGCAGGCCGGAGCAGCCACCGGGCTGCACGGAGATGCGCAGGCTCAGGTCGTCGCGGCCTTCCTGCTCCAGGAGGCTCTTCACCTTCGCGGCGGCAACGTCGCTCAGGTTGATGGAGTCGGCGCGGCGTTCGGTCGTCTGCTCGGTCATGTAGCTGGGCTCCCTGTGCGTGGGTGCGGGTTGTGTCTTAAGGCTCAATCGTCGCACATCCTCGGTTATTCCCGGTGGTCCGCGGACCACGTCCTGGCCACCCTGGCGGCGACCTGGACCAGGGAGTCGTACGCCTGGCCCAGTGCCTGCTCCTCGCCGACGCTGTCGACGAGCGAGTAGGCGGCGTCGATGCCGAGGGTGCGCATCTCGCGACCGCTCATGCTGACCTTCCCGGCGAGCACGATGCAGGGCCGCAGCGCCTGCTCGGCCAGTCTCGCCACCCCGGCGGGCACCTTCCCGGCAGCGCTCTGCGGGTCGAAGGAGCCTTCACCGGTGATCACCAGGTCGGCCCGGGCGGCCAGCTCCGGGAGCCCGAGCAGGTCGGCGACGACGTCGAACCCGGACCGGCGCGTGGCCCCGAGGAGCAGCAGCGCGAACCCCATCCCACCGGCCGCGCCGGCGCCCTTCTCGGTCGCAATCTTGCGGGAGGTCGCGGCTGCCAGGTCCTGGAGCGCGCCGTCCCAGCGGGGCATGGTCTCCTCGGCCAGCCCCTTCTGCGCGCCGTAGACCTTGATCGCACCGAAGAGCCCGGTCAGCGGGTTGTCCACATCGCTGGCGATCACGATCTCGAGGCCGAGCGGCTCGGGGAGCGTGACCTCGGAGATGCCCTCGAGCCCGGCCACACCGGCGTCGAGCGGCCTGTCGGCGGTCGCCCCCAGCGCAGCGAGCAGGCCCGCTCCCCCGTCGCTGGTGCCCGAGCCGCCGAGACCGACGACGACCTCGGTCGCGCCGGCGTCACGGGCCGCGAGGAGCAGCTGCCCCACGCCGTACGAGGTCGCCTGCTCGGCTCCCTTCCCGCCGGTCAGGTGCAGTCCCGCGGCCTGCGCCGACTCGACATAGGCGGTGGCGCCCTCGACCAGGACCTGAGCGGTCACGGGCTCGCCGTGCGGACCCCTGACCTCGACCTCGCGCAGGTCGCCGCCGAGGACCTCGTGGAGGAGCTCGAGGAAGCCCGGGCCGCCGTCGGCCATCGGCGCCAGCGAGAGCTCGTCGCCAGGTGCCGTACGCCGCCAGCCCTCCGCGATCGCGGCCGCCGCCTGGGAGGCGGTGAGCGTGCCTGCGTACTTGTCGGGGGCGATCAGCACTCGCATGGCCGAAACCTACCCGCGCACCGAAGCCGGCGGGCGTCCCGCACGGTCGTTTCGAGTCGTAACCATCACGCATGCGTCGCGTTAAGGTCGTTTCGTGCGGATCTTCGGGCGACGCCGGGCCAGTGACTCAGAGACCAGGCGGATCAGCGCCTTCTGGACCTGGTGGGCCCAGAAGGGCGCGCTGGCCTGCGGTGCCGCGCTCGACGCCGACGACCAGGACGCGCTGGTCGCCCTGCTGGCGCGGCGGGTGGACGCGATGGAGGCGGGCCTGAGCTGGGAGGTCGGCCCGGGACCCTTGGGCGGACGGCTGCTGGTCGTCTCGGCGGGCGGCAACCCGGACCATCGCGCGCTGGCCCGCCGGTGGCTGCTGGCCGCCCCCGAGCCGGACGGCGTCTCGCCCTGGGAGTTCAGCGACCAGCGCCCACCGGTCGACGACCCGGTCGAGGCGGTGCTCACCACCCCCGGCGGTGCCGCCATCCGGCTGGCCGACATGCTGGTCGGCGCCCGGCAGAACGGTGCCCACTTCGACCTCACACTCTTCCATCCGGCGTTCCCCGACCTCGCCGAGGACGCCCGGCTGCAGATCGCCTTCCATGCCCTCGACACCACGCTGGGCGAGTCCGGCACGGAGCTGTGGATCGGCGAGGTCGAGACCACCCTCACCCGTCCCCGCGACGGCTTCGGCCTCGACGGCCTGCGCGCCGCGGTGAGGAACCTCCGCAAGGAGTACGTCGACCCCGACGGCAACCCGGCCTGGGTGCTGCTCCACGGGGAGAGCCCGCAGGGTCCGGTGATCGCGAGCGCGGTCGTGCCGCTGCACCCGGTCACCGCGCCCAACCTGACCCACCACGTCGGGGTGATGGTGCCCTACATCGGCTTCGCCGAACGCGGTCTCCCCTCGGCCGACGCGCTGCGCGAGCTCGGCCAGCTCGAGGACCGGCTCTCCTCCACCCTCGGCCCCGACGGCCGGGTCGTGGCCCACGAGACCGCCAACGGCGTACGCCTCCTCCACGCCTACGTCGATCCGACCACCTCGGCGCCGCAGCGGCTCGAGGAGACGGTCGGCGGCTGGGCCCACGGCGACGTCGTCACCCGCGTCGACACCGACCCGGCCTGGGACGCCGTCCGGCCGCTGCGCGCCTGAGCCCACAGCGGCGAGTACCACCATGTGACCTACGCCACCGGGTTGTCGAACCCCCGACATGTATTATCGTCATCATGACGACTGTCGACCTCCCGCTGCTCCCCCTGGGGCGTGGCACCGACCTGAACTCCGAGCGTGGCGTCGAGTGCCCCGGCGACCTGCCGGCCGCCTCCGACCCCGACCTGGTCAAGCGCGCGCTCGCCGCCAAGGAGAAGCTCGGCGACAAGGTGTTCGTCCTCGGACACCACTACCAGCGCGACGAGGTCATCCAGTTCGCCGACGTGACCGGTGACTCCTTCAAGCTCGCGCGCGACGCGGCCGCCCGGCCCGACGCGGAGTACATCGTCTTCTGCGGCGTCCACTTCATGGCCGAGTCGGCCGACATCCTGACCTCTCCGTCGCAGGCGGTCATCCTCCCCGACCTCGCCGCCGGCTGCTCGATGGCCGACATGGCGCGCCTGGGCCAGGTCGAGAAGGCCTGGGAGGCGCTCTCAGAGGCGGGTGTGGCCGAGCAGGTCGTGCCGGTCACCTACATGAACTCCTCGGCCGACATCAAGGCGTTCTGCGGTCGCCACGACGGCGTCGTGTGCACCTCGTCCAACGCTCAGGCGGTGCTGGAGTGGGCCTTCGAGCAGAAGTCCGACGCCAAGGTGCTCTTCTTCCCCGACCAGCACCTCGGCCGCAACACCGCGGTCCTCAAGCTCGGCATGTCGCTCGACGACTGCGTGGTCTGGGACCCGCTCAAGCCGGGCGGCGGCGTAACCCCCGAGGAGCTGCGGGCGGCGAAGATGATCCTGTGGAAGGGCCACTGCTCGGTCCACGGCCGCTTCTCCCCCGACACCATCGACGACCTGCGCGCCGAGATCCCGGGCGTACAGATCCTCGTCCACCCCGAGTGCCAGCACGAGGTCGTCCTCAAGGCTGACCTGGTCGGCTCGACCGAGTTCATCATCTCGACCATCGAGGCCGCTCCTCCCGGGTCGGCCTGGGCGGTCGGCACCGAGCTCAACCTGGTCAAGCGCCTCGCCGCGGCCCACCCGGACAAGCGGATCGTCTTCCTCGACCGCACCGTCTGCTACTGCTCCACGATGAACCGGATCGACCTCCCCCACTTCGTCTGGGCCCTCGAGTCCCTGGTCGAGGGACAGGTCGTCAACCGCATCGAGGTCGACGCCGACACCGAGCACTACGCCAAGCTCGCCCTCCAGCGCATGCTCGACCTGCCGGGCAAGACCCAGGACGACTGACTTCTGGCCGAGGCGTCGGCTACGTCGGCCGAGTGGGCATATGCGTGCCCGCTCGGCCGACGTGCGTGACGCCTCGCCCGACCGGGCCGACGCCTCGCCCGACCGGGCTGACGCCTCGGCTGTCGTCAGCCGGTCGGGAGACGTACGGCGATCGTGGTGTCTCCGGGCTTGCTGGTGAGCCTCACCGTGCCGCCGTGCGAGGTGACGATGGCGTGGACCAGGGCGAGGCCGAGGCCGGCACCGCCGTCGCGCTGACGGGCCTCGTCGGCACGGGTGAAGCGCTCGAACGCGCGCGGGACGAGGGCAGCGGGAAAGCCGGGGCCGTCGTCGTGGACGTCGAACCCGTCAGGACGTACGCGGACCGTGACCGTGGTGCCGGCGGGCGTGTGCCGGCGCTCGTTGGTGAGCAGGTTGCTGATCACCTGGTGGAGGCGCTGAGCGTCGCCGGTGACGATCACCTCGGCGTCACCGGAGTCGGCGTCGGCCGGAAGCTCGAGCCGCCAGGTGTGTGAGGGGTCGATGACGCGGGCGTCGTCGACGGCCTCCAGGAGCAGCCGGGTCAGGTCGACGGAGTCGCGGGCGAGCGGACGGCCCTGGTCGAGGCGCGCGAGCAGGAGCAGGTCCTCGACCAGCGCGGTCATCCGCAGCGACTCCTCCTCGACCTTGCCGAGCGCCGTCGGGACCGCTTCGGGACGCTGCTGGGCCAGCTCCGTGTAGCCGCGGATCGTGGTCAGCGGGGTGCGCAGCTCGTGGGAGGCGTCGGCGACGAACTGGCGTACCTGCTGCTCGCTGCGGTGACGCTCGGCCAGCGAGGTCTCGACGTGGTCGAGCAGCGAGTTGAGCGCCGCGCCGACCTGACCGACCTCGGTGTCCTCGTCGGTGAGCCGCTCGGGAACCCGCTCGGTCACCGAGACCTCGCCGGAGGACAGCGGCAGCGCGGCCACCGTGTGGGCGGTGGCGGCGACCTCGCGCAGGGGGCTGAGCTGGCGGCGTACGACGAGGTAGCCGGCGCCCCCGGCGCCCACGACGCCCAGCAGGATCAGCAGGGTCTCCCAGAAGACCAGACTGTCGATCGTGTTGTCGACCTGCCCGGTCGAGTGTCCGGTGACGACGACCACCGACTGGCCGGTGTTCGGGTTCACCAGGGCTTGGGCGATCACCCGGTAGGTGCCCCGGTCGGTCAGCTCGACGTCGTGGGCGCGGGCGTCGACAGTCACCTGGTGCAGCACATCCAGGTCGGCGGCGCTGAGCTCCTGCATCTCGTCGGGATCGAAGTCGCCGATGTTGCCCCGAGGCTGACCGTTCTCGGGGAACTCGGCGATGATCGAGTCCGGGGCCATGTTCAACCGGACGCCTGGGCCCGGGCCGGCGACGCCGCGCGCCATGTCGCGTACGTCCCGGTCGAGTCGGTCCATCAACGTCTGCCGCAGCGCGATCGTGGCGACTGTGGCGATCAGCAACGAGACCACCAGCACCAGGGCGACCGCGGTGATGACCAGGCGTGAGATCAGCGGCGCGACCAGCCGTTTCAGCTTGCTCACTCAGCAGCCTTCAGCACATAGCCCGCGCCGCGCATGGTGTGGATCATCGGCTCGCGGCCGGCGTCGATCTTCTTGCGCAGGTAGGAGATGTAGAGCTCGACGACGTTGGCCTGGCCGCCGAAGTCGTAGGACCAGACCCGGTCGAGGATCTGGGCCTTGGACAGCACCCGGCGCGGGTTGCGCATCAGGAAGCGGAGCAGCTCGAACTCGGTCGCGGTGAGGGCGACCTCCTCCCCCGCACGGTGCACTTCCCGCGAGTCCTCGTCCATCGTCAGGTCCCCGACGCGGATCACCGAGTGCTCCTCGACCCGGGTCGCGCCGGCCCGTCGCATCAGCCCGCGCAGCCGGGCCACGAGCTCCTCCAGCGAGAACGGCTTGGTCACGTAGTCGTCACCGCCCGCGGTCAGCCCGGCCACCCGGTCCTCGACCGCATCCTTGGCGGTGAGGAAGAGGACGGGTACGGCCGGGTTGGTGGACCGTACGCGGCGCAGGACCTCGAGCCCGTCGAAGTCGGGCAGCATCCAGTCGAGCACGATCGCGTCGGGAGCGGTCTCCTTCGCGGCGGCCACGGCCTTGGAACCGGAGTGGGCCATGGTGATCTCCCAGCCCTCGAACCGCAGGGCCATCGCGATCAGCTCGGCGATGTTCACCTCGTCGTCGACGACGAGCACCCGCAGCGGCGACCCGTCGGCGCGGGTGAGGTCCTGTGCTCCACTCATGGCTCCATCATGCGGTCGCTTGCTGTGAGGCACCTGTGAGCTCGCTGTGGCGTGTCGATGTCATCCCTGACCACCGACCGGCATACCGGGCATCTGGCCCCCGGGACCGACGAACCGCTGCACATCGTTGCCCGGGCCAGGGCCCTCCTGCCCGGACGTGTCACCGCTGGGCAGCTCCTGTGACAGGTCGGCCAGGACGACCTGGTCACCCTCCTCGAGGCCGTCGGTGATCTCGATCCGGGTCGCACCGACCAGACCGGTGGTGACCTGCCTGCGCTCGGTCGTGTCGCCGTCGACGACCGTCACCGAGCCGCTGTCGAGGGCCGAGGCCGGGATCGTCACGACGTCCTCGGCCGAGCCGACGACGACCTCGACCGTGGCCGTGGTCCCGGCCAGGAGGTCCAGGCCGGTCTCGTCGAGCGTGACCGTGACGGGGAAGGTGCTGCTCCCCGAGGAGGTGTCCGGCACCTGGCCGACGAGGGTGACCTTGCCCGGAAGTGCCTTTTCGGCGCCGGCCGGGGTGACCTCGGCGATCTGGCCCACCTCGAGCTGCTCGACCTGGGTGGCGCTGACGGTGAGCTCGACGCTGGTCAGGCCCTTGGCGATGAGGGTCACCGCCTCGGTTCCGGCGGAGATCCGGTCGCCGTTCTTCACGTCCACCGACGCGACCGTGCCGGCCGCCGGCGCCTTCAGGACCGCACCCTGCAGCGCCGCCTTCGCCTCGGCGACGTCGGCCTTCGCCTGGTCGATCTCGGCCTGGTCGTCGGCGAGGGTCGCGGCGGTCACGCTCTCGCCACCGGACGCACCGGCACCGCCGGATCCACCGGACCCACCCGTTCCGCTCTGCCCGTCGTCGCTCGGGACGCCGCCGCTCTGCTCGCCCGGGGAGGTGCCGGTGCCCGGCAGCTGGCCGGAGCCACCCGTGGACCCGTCGGCGCCGCCGGAGGGCTGGCCGGAGCCTTGCGGCCCGTCGTTTCCTCCGGGCTGGTCCTGACCGCCGGAGGACCCCGCGCGCGCGAGGGCCCGGTCGAGCTGCTCGCTGTAGTCCTTCAGATCGGCCTTCGCCGTCTTCACAGCGGCCTTGGCGTCGGCGACGGCCGACTCGGCCGAGCCGAGCAATGCGGTGGCCTCGGTGACGGTGGCACCGGCCGAGTCCTGGGCGCCGAGCGCGGTCTCGAGATCCTCGTCGCAGGAGGTCGAGGTGTCGTCGGCGCAGGACTCCTGAGCCGCCTTCAGCGCGCCGGCGAGCTCACCGCTCTCGTCCAGCATGCCGCCGGCGGCGACCAGGACGGTCAGCTTCTCCAGCGCCGAGGTGAGATCCGTCTGCGCGCTGCCGAGCTCGGCCTCGGCGGCGTCGAGCGCCTTCTGTGCCGAGACGACCGCGTTCTGCAGCTTCTTGATCTGGGCGACGAGCTCCGCGGTCGTGTCCGCCGAGGCGGTGAGCGCGGACGACGACGGCGTCGACCCGGTCCAGACCGCGGCGACGTCCTCACCGGAGGACCCTGCCGAGCTCGGCGAGGCGCCGGTCTCCGAGGACGTACCCGCCGACGTCGAGGCGACACCGGAGACCTGGGCCTCCTTGTCGCTCTGCAGCTGCGCACGGGCAGCGGTCAGAGCCGCCTTGGCGGAGGTGAGGGACTTCTCGAGCGACGTACGGTCCAGCCGGGCCACCACCTGGCCCTTCTTCACGGTCTCGCCCTCGGCGACGACGGTCTCGACCGTCCCGTCGGTGGCGAAGGCGAGGTCGGCGCGGCCGTTGGGCGCGACGGTGCCGGTCAGCGAGAGGGTCTGCTCCACGTCGCCGGTGGTGACCGCGGCGGCACGGTAGCCGGCCGAGGGCGAGGCGGTCGCGGCGTACGCGGTGTAGCCACCGCCCGCGACCACGATGAGTGCGGCGGCGCCGGAGGCCGCCTTGACCCAGGTGCGGGAGACGCGCCTCATGACGAGGCTCCGTCCTGGCTCGGTGCGCCGCCGGGCATCATGCCGCGGCGACCGAAGCCGGCTGTGCACTCGCCGTCGACCGGGTCGGAGACGGTGAGCCGGTCGGCCGTGACCGCGCCGGCCTCGTCGGCCTCGCCGGTGGCGGTCACGCACCTGCCGACGACCAGCGCACTCTTCGTCGCGGTCTCGGTGGTCGTGTAGGTGGTGTCCGAGCCGACCGTGACGCTCACCGAGGTCGTCTCCTCGGAGCCGCGCGAGGTCGCCGCCACGGTGAATCCCGAGTCGCTGACCGCGGTCACCTCGCCCGAGGTGCCGCCCATGCCACCAGGGCCGCCCGAGGGCATGTCCGAGGGCATGGCCGTCGGCATGTCCGTCGGCATGTCACTGGGTGCCCCCTCGGGCCGCTGCCCACCAGCGAAGCCTCCGCCCGCGCAGGAGCCGTCGGCCTTCTCGCTGATCCTGACGGTGCCCGCGTCCACGGCGGTCTCGCTCGACTCGGAGCCGTCGGCGGCCGTGACCATGACGCAGCTCCCGACGGTGACGTCCGCCAGCGCCGCGCCGACCTCCTGGCTGATGCTGGTCGTGTCCGTGTAGGTGACCGCCGTCTGGGCGTCGCTGCCCTGGACCTGCAGGGTGCTGCCGTCGACGGCGGCGATCTCGCCGGAGGCACCGGGCATGCCGCCGCCCGTCCCCGGACCCTGCCCCTGGACGTACCCCTGCCCCATCTGGCCGGTGGCCGCGTCGCTGTCGGCACCGCAACCGGTCAGGGCGATGGCGCCGGCCGCGGCCAGAACAGCGAACGGCAGCGTGCGCGATCGCCGCGCGCGGAGCGTGAACGTGTTGGTCATCGAGATTCCTTCGTACGTCGAGATGGTCATGTCACTCGCTGCGGAGCGCGTCGATCGGGGTCAGGCGAGCGGCCCGGCTCGCGGGGTAGACCCCGAAGCCGACGCCGAGCGCCAGCGAGGTCACCAGCGCGGCGAGCGTCGCCACCAGGGACAGGGACACGGGCTGGTCGATCAGGCCGGGCAGTCCCCAGGCACCGACGGCGGCGATGACGATGCCGACGACGCCACCGGCCAGACCGAGCAGCGATGCCTCGGCCAGGAACTGGCGACGGATCACCGACGGAGTGGCGCCGAGCGCCTTGCGCAGGCCGATCTCGCGGATCCGCTCGGTGACGGAGACGAGCATGATGTTCATGACGCCGATGCCGCCCACGAGCAGCGAGATGGCCGCGATGCCGCCGAGCAGCACCGTCAGGGTCTTGTTCGTGGCGTTGGCGGTCTCGACCAGCGAGTCCTGCGAGGAGATCGAGAAGTCGGCCTCGTCCGCTTTCACGCCGTGCAGGTTGAGCAGCAGCGCGTTGATCTCCTGGTAGGCGGCAGAGAGTGCCTCGTCGGAGACCGCCTCGACGTAGACCGTCGAGACCGAGCCGCTCGTCGAGCCGGTGAGCGCCTTGGCGGTGCTCATCGGGGTGACCGCGGTGTCGTCCTCGGTGGAGCCCGACGAGCTCGCCCCGGTCGACTCCAGCACCCCGATCACCGTCAGTGCGGTGCCCCCGACCGAGACCGTCTCGCCGACCGGGCTGGCCGGACCGGTGAAGAGCTCGGCGGCGGTGTCGGCACCGAGCACGACCACCTTCGCTCCCGAGGCGACCTCCTCGGAGGTGAAGAACCGGCCGCTCGCGATCTCGCGCTTGCGCACGTCGGGCCACGTGGTCGTGGCGCCGACCAGCGAGGTCGTCCAGTTGGTCGAGGCGGTGTCGAGCTGGGCGTTCGAGGTGGTCACCGGGGCGACCGCCTCCACGTCCGGAGCGGCCTCGTCGTCCCCGAGCGCCTCGGCGTCGGAGAGCGTCAGCGTGGAGGCCGACCCGAAGCCGCCGCGTACGCCCGAGGAGTCCGTCGACGAGCCCGGCGAGACGATCAGCAGGTTGCTCCCCAGCGCGCTGATCTGGCTCTTGACCTGGTCCTGCGCACCCTGGCCGAGGCCGACGGTGAGGATCACCGAGGCGATGCCGATGACGATGCCGAGCATGGTCAGCAGCGACCGCAGCCGGTGCGAGCGCACCGCGTCCCACGCCGTCGCGAGGGTCTCTGCCCAGCTCATCGGGCCGCCTCCGTAGCGCAAGCGCCAGGATACGGACCCGGCCCGATGAAGATTCCATTGTTCGCTCGCTCACGCTCGCTCATCGCCCACCTCCGGCAAGCACCGGTTCGTCGGCCGTGATCAGGCCGTCGCGGATGGTCAGGTTGCGGCCGGCGCGGGCGGCGACCTCGTGCTCGTGGGTGATCAGCACGATGGTCCGCCCGCTCGCGTGCAGCTCGTCGAGCAGCGCGAGCACCGCCTCGGACGAGGCCGAGTCGAGGTTTCCGGTCGGCTCGTCCGCCAGGATGATGTCCGGCTCGGTGACCAGCGCCCGGGCCACCGCCACCCGCTGCTGCTGTCCGCCGGAGAGCTCACCGGGGCGGTTCTCGAGCCGATCGCCCAGCCCGACCCGCTCCAGCGCCCGGGCGGCGCGCTCGCGGCGCTGTGACCGGGGCGCACCGGCGTACACCAGCGGGAGCTCGACGTTGCGCCAGGCGGGCAGGCTCGGCAGCAGGTTGAACTGCTGGAAGACGAAGCCGATCCGCCGGTTGCGTACGTGGGCGAGGGATGCCTCCGACATCGTCGAGACGTCCTCGCCGCCGAGGTGGTAGCTGCCCTCGGTCGGCACGTCGAGGCAGCCGAGGATGTTCATCAGGGTCGACTTGCCGGAGCCGGAGGGGCCGACCACCGCGACGTACTCCCCTGCGGCGATCTCCATGTCGACGCCGCGCAGGGCCTCGAACTCGATCGATCCGGAGCGGTACGTCTTCCGCACGCCGTTCAGGGAGACGACCGGGGCGCTCGTGCTCACTGACCGCCACCCGTCTGACCCGGCATCCCGCCGGGGAACTGGCCGCCCCCGGGCATCTGCCTGATCTCTCCGCCGTCGCCGAAGCCTTCGAAGCCGCCCTCCTGGCCGCCCTCCCGGCCCCCGGATCCCGAGCCGCTGGGACGGGTGAAACCCTCGATCTCGACGGTGTCGCCCTCGTCGAGCCCCTCGGTGATCTCGGTCGTTGCGCCGTAGACCTCGCCGATCGTCACCTCGGTCTTGACCGTCTCGCCGTCGACGACCTTCTGCACGTACGCCTGGTCGCCGTCGGTCGTGATCGCGGCGCTGGCCACGGTGAGGACGTCCTCGCGCTGCTTCACCGTGATCTCGGCGGTGGCCGAGGTGCCCGGGTAGAGATCGTCGCGCTTGCCCGTGACGGTGATGCTCACCGGGAAGACCGCTGCGCCCGAGGAGCTGGTCTCGGCGACCTTGCCGACGGTCGCGACGGTGCCGAAGACCTTCTCGTCGACGCCGTTGACGGTGACGGTGGCCTGCAGGCCCTTCTTCAGCGAGGCCGCGTCGTCGGCGCTGACGGTCGCCTCGACAACGTAGCTGCCCGCCGAGACGATCGAGACCGTGCCGGCGTCGGAGGAGCCCGTGTCGGTGCCCGTGTCCTCCGAGCCGCCGCCCGTCGACGAGCCGGAGCCACCGGTGCCGCCCGATCCGCCGGAGGACGAGCCCGAGGAGGAGCCCACGACGTCGCCGACGGCGATGTCGAAGGCGGTGACGGTACCGCCGATCGTGGCCCGCAGCACGGCGTCCTCGACGGCCTGGCGGGCGGAGTCGAGGTCGGCCTCGGCGGCCGCGACGGCGGCCTCGTCCGAGGCGATCTGTACGTCGGTGGCCCCCGCGGACTCGTCGGTATCGAGCTGCTCCTGGGCGGCGGCGAGGGCCGACTCGGCCGCGGTGCGGTTGGCGACGAGGGTGGTGTCGTCCACCCGGGCCAGCGCGTCGCCCTTCTTCACGGTGTCGCCCTCGGCGGCGTAGATCTTCGTCACCGTTCCGGAGACCTCGAAGGACAGGTCAGCGGTCTCGGCCGCCTCCACGGTGCCGCTGCCCGACACCGTCTCCTTCACCGTCCCCGACGTCGCCTGGACCTGCATCGTCTGCGCCTGCCCGGTGTCCTCGCGGGTGAGCGCCCAGGCTCCCGCTCCGCCACCGACCACCACTGCCGCCACCCCGGCGGCGAGCAGGATCCGGGCTGTCCGCCCCAGCCTCCGCCACCGCTCCGTGAGTCTCTTGCGCACCACACTGCCTCTCTCGTACGCCCCGGCGGGGCGCCGGAGGGTCTGACGAGAGGACTGTGGTGAACCCGGCTATGCGGGAGGTCGGCCCCGGCTGTGGGGAGACTGTGAATCCGGTGCGTCGCCGAAGCTCAGGACTCGTGCCCTACCGCTCTCAGAGCCCGGGAGCGCCCCAGACGGCGAGCCAGCGGGAGAGGTCCTTCTCGACCGGCAGATCGCCCTCGATCGCCGAGCGGATGTTGATCTCGAGCAGGTTGTCGCGCTGCTGCGGGCCGGTCGGGACGAAGGGGTAGAAGGTGCCCTGCTTGTAGAGGTAGATCAGGCCGGCGCTGCGCCCGTCGGCGCCCTGGAAGGCGATCAGCGAGCACAGCAGCCCGGGGCCGAAGCCGTTCATCTCCAGCGTGGTGTTGACCGCGTGGAGGTCGGTGACGAGGCCGGTGATGTCGGGGTTGGCCGGGTCCAGGGCGTCGTGGTCGACGCTGAGCCAGGTGAAGCCGAACTCGTCGACGCTCGTGGTCACCTTCGGCGCACCCTCGGAGGCGCCGAGCAGGTCGATGATGTCGTTCTGCGTGCCGGCGAAGCCCGCACCGGACGCGGCCCGGTAGCAGACCGCCCCGTCGCCGGTCGGGACCAGCCCGAGCGAGGTCTGCATGGTGAGCGCGGCAGTCGGCACCGCGAACAGCGCGTCGAGGTTGGCCTGCTTCGGTCGCGTACGACCGGTGATGACGTCCCAGAAGCCCACGCGGCCGACCCTACTGCGCCGGACGGCCGAGCTCGGCCTCGATCCGGGCGAGTTGCTCCAGACGTTGCTCCAGAGACGGGTGCGTCGAGGTGAGCGTACGCAGCGACTGGCCGCTGATCGCCGGCGCGATGAAGAACGCGCTCATCGCCTGCGAGGACCGCAGGTCGCGGCTCGGGATCGCGGAGATCTCTCCGGTGATCTTCTGCAGCGCGCTGGCCAGCGCGGCCGGCTTCATGGTCAGCTGCGCGCCGGCCCGGTCGGCGGCGAGCTCGCGGTAGCGCGAGAGCATCCGCAACAGCAGCCAGGACACCGCGTAGACCGCCAGCGAGACCAGCAGCACCACCAGCCACACCGGGAGGCCGTTGTTGTTGTCGCGGCGGCCGCCACCGGCGTACGCGCCGTACTGCGAACCCCTGCTCAGCATCCCGGCCACGATGCCGGCCGAGGAGGCGACGGTCATCACCAGCACGTCGCGGTGGGCGACGTGGGAGAGCTCGTGGGCGATCACGCCCTCGAGCTCCTCGGCGGTCAGCCGCTGCATGATGCCGGTGGTCACCACGACCACGGCCCGCTTCGGCGAGCGGCCGGTGGCGAAAGCGTTGGGCATGTCGGTGTAGGCGATCCCGACGCGCGGCTTGGGCATGTCGGCCAGCGCGCACAGCCGGTCGATCATCGCGTGCAGCTCGGGTGCTTCCTGGGCCGACACCTCTCGCGCGCGCATCGCGCGCATCGCGAGGGTGTCGGAGGAGTACCACTGCCACCAGGCGATGCCGAGCCCGACGATGGCGATGATCGGCGCCCACTGCGCGGGCATCACGAACATCAGCGCCACGATGAGCCCGACGAAGAGCGCGCCCAGCAGGAACATCACCGTGGTCATCCGGGCGGTCAGCCCGGCATCACCTTGGAAGCGTGACATGGTCGTGCGGGTCTCTAGCCGGGGATGAGGCCCTCGTCGCCGAGCATCTCAGAGACCTCGGCGAGCGTGGAGCCGGGTCCGGGGAGGATCAGGTCGGAGGAGTCGATCGCGTCGACGGGGTGGGCGGTGCCCAGCGAACGCACGCCGTCGAGCAGCGCGGCCAGCGCGGCGTCGAAGACGGCCTCGTCGGTGCCCTGGCAGGCGGACTCGACCGCGGCGTCGAGCTCGTTGAGCTTGTCCATGGCGGCCTCGTCGAGGTCGTACTGCCCCTCGCCCAGAATGCGAACGATCACTGCTCGGCCTTCTTCTCGGTCGCTTCCACGTCGATGACCGGCGCGTTGGCGTCGGCGCCGGGCAGCGCCTGGGTCTGCTGCGGAGCGCTGAGACCCTTGAGGGCGGCGAGCTCGGCCTCGACGTCGTTGGTCGAGCTGAGCGCGTCGAGCTGGCGGGTGATGTCGTCGGACGGACCGGCGGTCAGGTCGTCGAGGGCGCCCGAGGCGAGCAGCTCGTCGACGGCACCCGCGCGAGCCTGCATCTCGAGGGTCTTGTCCTCGGCCCGCTGCATCGCCATGCCGATGTCGCCCATCTCCTCGCCGATGCCGGAGACGGCCTCGTTGATCCGGGTCTGCGCCTCGGCGGCGGTGTAGGTCGCCTTGATGGTCTCCTTCTTGGTGCGGAAGGCCTCCACCTTGGCCTGCAGCCGCTGCTGGGCGAGGGTGAGCTTCTCCTCCTCACCCTGGAGCGTGGCGAGCTGCGTGTTGAGATCGTTGATCTGGCTGGTCAGACCCGACTTGCGGGTCAGCGCCTCGCGAGCGAGATCCTCGCGGTTCATCTCGATGGCCTTCTGGGCCTGACCGGTGAGCTTGTCGGACTGCTGCTTGAGCCCGTTGATCTGCAGCTCGACGCGCTTGCGGCTGGTCGCGACGTCCGCGACGCCGCGGCGCACCTGCTGCAGCATCTGAAGCTGCTTCTGGTAGCTGTAGTCGAGCACCTCCCGGGGGTCCTCGGCCTTGTCGAGCGCCTTGTTTGCCTTCGCCTTGAAGACCAGGCTCAGCCGCTTCATCACACTCATCGGTTCCCTTTACGCCTCTCATATGCGGCGACCGCCGGCCGCCCCGCGTCATCGCTTGCCGCTGGACTCTCGTCGTCCTAGGACAAGTGTTGCCTCTCACCTTAGGCCGGGTCCACAAAACTCGCTGTCAAGGCCGCTCGGGATATCCTGTGTGTGTCCCAGCCAACAGGTAAGAGGTCACTTAAGTTGTTCGGTCGCAAGTCCCCCGCCCAGCAGGTCGTCGAGCCCGAGAGCCCGGTCAAGGAGACCGGCAAGGGTCGCCCGACCCCCACGCGCAAGGAGGCGGAGGCGGCTCGCAAGGCGCGCCTGAAGCAGCCGCGTACGCGCAAGGAGATCAACGCCGCCAACCGCGCCCAGCGGGCCGAGCAGGGCGACAAGATGCGCCAGGCGATGAAGACCGGCGACGAGCGCTACCTGCCGCTGCGCGACAGGGGCCCGGTCAAGCGCTTCATCCGCGACTGGATCGACGCCCGCTTCACCTTCGCCGAGATCGTGCTGCCGGTGCTGATCATCGCGCTCGTGGTGCCCTACATCAGCCTCGAGCTGGCGATGTACTCCCAGCTCTTCACGCTCGTCGTGATGGCGACCGTGATCGTCAACCTGATCGTGCTGCGCTTCCTGCTCCGCAAGGAGCTCAAGCGCCGCTTCCCCGACAACGACCTCAAGGGCACCACCTACTACGCGATCATGCGGGCCATCCAGATCCGCTTCCTGCGCCTGCCGAAGCCGCAGGTCAAGATCGGCTCCCAGCTCCCCGACAACTACCGCTGAGGCACCCCGCGGGGCGTCAGATCCCGAGGACGTCCTCCAGGCCGATGGTGAGCCCGGGCCGCGAGCCGATACCGCGGATGGCGGCGAGGACGCCGTGGGCGAAGGACGCGTGCGAGAGCGAGTCGTGGCGGATGGTCAGCAGCTCGCCGACACCGCCGAGGATGACCTCTTGGTGGGCGACGGAGCCGGACATCCGCAGGGAGTGGACAGGAATGCCCTCCACGGAGGCTCCACGGGCCCCGTCGAGGGCCGACGTGGTCGCGTCGGGCGCGGGGGCCACCCCGGCCTCGCGACGCGCGGCAGCGACGAGCTCGGCGGTCCTGCGTGCCGTACCGGAGGGGGCGTCGGCCTTCCGCTCGTGGTGGGTCTCGACGATCTCCACGGACGGGAAGTGGGCCGCGGCGAGCTCGGCGAAGCGCATCATCAGCACGGCACCGACCGAGAAGTTGGGCACCACCATCGCGCCGATCTCCGGCGCCTTCGCCAGCCAGGCCTCGAGCTGCTCGACGCGGTCGGGGCCGAAGCCCGAGGTGCCGATCACCGTGTGCACGCCGTGGGACAGGCAGAACTCGGCGTTGCCCATCACCGCCTCGAGGGTGGTGACGTCCACGGCCACATCGGCGCCGGCGTCGGTGATCGCCGACAGCTCGTCGCCACGACCGATCCTCGCCACGAGCTCGAGATCCTCGGCGGACTCGACCGCCTCGCAGACCGCCGAACCGAGCTTGCCACGTGCACCGAGAACCGCCACCTTGATCATGGGCGCAACCTTATAGATCACGCTCCAGCAACGATCTACCAGCATCCGGTGAACAAATCGCGAGGCTTGTCCCGAGCCTGTCGAAGGGGTCGTGAGCGGAACCGTAGAAGGATCTGGCAGTCTTGGACCCATGGTGGTGCAGACGATCCCTGCTCGGATCCGTTGGGCCGTTGACTTCATGGACATTCAACCGAACGATCATGTCCTTGAAGTCGGCTGCGGTCCGGGGGCTGGTGCCGAGCTGATCTGTAGCCGGCTGGAGACCGGAAAGCTGTTTGCGATCGACCGCTCGGAGTCGGGTGTCGATCGTACGAAGCGACGCTGCGCGAAATACCTGGAGGCAGGACGCCTCACGGTCCGCCAGATCGACCTCGCGACGCTGCGGGTCCCGGTCAAGCGGCTGACGAAGGTCTTCGCGTTCAACGTCAACCTGTTCTGGGTGCGTGACGCATCCGCCGAGATCGCGCTGCTCCATGAGCGCGTGCTCCCCGGCGGCACGGTCAACCTCTTCTACGAGGCGACCCAGCGTGAGCAGGTCCCCGAGATCATCGAGAAGTCGAGCAAGGCGTTGGCCGACGCCGGCTTCCGGGTCTCCATCGTCGACTCCAAGGTGCCCGCCGCCGTCGGCATCATCGGCCGCCGCTGACCCCGTAACGCGCCGAGTCGGCTCGTCATGACGAGCCGACTCGGCTGACGTTCCGGTCAGAACGAGCCGACTCGGCTTCAGGCCGGTCCCACGACCGCGAGGATCTCGGGGCGGGTGAGGATCTCGGCGGCCACCTCGCGACAGTCCTCCAGGGTGACCGCGTCGATGCGGGCCAGGACCTCGTCGATCGAGTAGAGCTCGCGGTGGACCAGCTCGGCGCGGCCGATGCGGGACATCCGGGAGGCGGAGTCCTCCAGGCCCAGCACGAGGCCGCCACGCAGCTGGCCCTTGCCGAGCTCGAGCTCCTCGGCGGTGATGCCGTCGCGGGCGACGGCGGCCAGTTCGGAGCGTACGACCTCGAGGACCTCGTCGAGCTTGGCCGGCAGGCAGCCGACCTGGACCCCGAAGAGGCCCGTCTCGGCGTGGCTGTAGGCGTAGGAGTAGACCGAGTAGGCCAGGCCCCGGTGCTCGCGGACCTCCTGGAAGAGCCGTGAGGAGGTCGCGCCGCCGACGGCGGTGTTGACCACCTCGAACGCGAACCGGCGGTCGTCACCACGCTGCAGGCCCTCGCGGGCCAGGATCACGTTGACCTGCTCCAGCGGACGCTGGGCGCTGATCTCGCCGGCAGCGACCTCCAGCGGAGAACCCTCGCGAGGAGGCACCGGGGCGGCCGAGGCCGTCAGGAAGCCCGACCCCGAGAACGCCTTCTCGACCATCGCCACGACCTCGTCGTGGTCGACGTTGCCGGCGACGGAGACGACCATCCGGGGCGCGACGTAGTGCTCCTGGTAGAAGTCGTTGATCTCCTCGCGGGTCAGCGCGGTGATCGAGGCCTCGGTGCCGGCGATGCCCCGCCCGAGCGGTGTCTCGGCACCCCACGCCTGCGCGGCGACGAGGTTGTGGATCACGTCGTCGGGGTCGTCGTCGTGCATCGCGATCTCGTCGAGGATCACGTCACGCTCGGCCTCGACGTCCTCGGCCGTGATCAGCGAGGAGGTCAGCATGTCGCCCACGACGTCGATCGCGAGCGGCAGGTCGACGTCGAGCACCCGGGCGTGGAAGCAGGTGTACTCCTTGGCGGTGTAGGCGTTGAACTCCCCACCGACGCGGTCCATCGAGGAGGAGATCTCCAAGGCCGTACGCGACGGGGTGCCCTTGAACAGCAGGTGCTCGAGGAAGTGGGAGCAGCCGTGCTGACGCGCGGTCTCGTCGCGGGACCCGACGCCGATGAAGACGCCGACCGCGGCCGAGCGGACCCCGGCCATCTGCTCGGTCACGATCCGCAGGCCCGAGGGGTGGACCGTGCGGCGTACGAGCGACGTCACCGCGCCGTTGACCTCGGTCTGCTCGAGCGTGACGGTGGTGCCGGGCTCCTGGTTATAGCCGGAGGACCGGCCGACACCCATGTGTCGACCGGTCCCCCAGGTAGTGCGTGACGCCAAGGTCACTCCTCGTCTGCGGCCTCGGTGGCGGTCTCAGCCGGAGTCTCCTCGGCGGAAGCCTCCTCCTCGAGCACCGGGGCGAGCGAGAGCTTGCCGCGGTCGTCGATCTCGGCGATCTCGACCTGGATCTTCTGGCCGACCTCGACGACGTCCTCGACCGACTCCACGCGCTTGCCGCCGTTGAGGGCGCGCAGCTTGGTGATGTGGAGCAGGCCGTCCTTGCCCGGGAGCAGGGCGACGAAGGCACCGAAGTTGGTCGTCTTCACGACCGTGCCGAGGTAGCGCTCGCCGACCTCGGGCATGGTCGGGTTGGCGATCGCGTTGACCGCCGCACGGGCGGCCTCAGCGGCAGCGCCGTCGGTCGCACCGATGAGCACCGTGCCGTCGTCCTCGATGGAGATCTGGGCGCCGGTGTCCTCCTGGATCTGGTTGATCACCTTGCCCTTCGGGCCGATGACCTCGCCGATCTTGTCCACGGGGACCTTCACGGTGATGATCCGCGGGGCGGTCGGGGCCATCTCCTCGACGCCGCCGATGGCCTCGTGCATGACGTCCAGGATGGTCGTCCGCGCGTCCTTGGCCTGGTTGAGCGCCTGGGCGAGGACCTCGGCCGGGATGCCGTCCAGCTTGGTGTCGAGCTGCAGCGCGGTCACGAACTCCGCGGTGCCGGCGACCTTGAAGTCCATGTCGCCGAAGGCGTCCTCGGCACCGAGGATGTCGGTGAGCGCGACGTACTTGGTCTCGCCGTCGATCTCACCGGAGATCAGACCCATCGCGATACCGGCGACCGGGGCCTTCAGCGGGACACCGGCGTTGAGCAGCGACATCGTCGAGGCGCAGACCGAGCCCATCGAGGTCGAGCCGTTGGAGCCCATCGCCTCGGAGAGCTGGCGGATCGCGTAGGGGAACTCCTCGCGGCTCGGGAGCACCGGCAGGAGCGCGCGGCGGGCGAGCGCACCGTGGCCGACCTCGCGGCGCTTGGGCGAGCCGACCCGGCCGGTCTCACCGGTGGAGAACGGCGGGAAGACGTACTTGTGCATGTAGCGGCGCGACTTCTCCGGGGAGAGGGTGTCGAGCTGCTGCTCCATCTTGAGCATGTCGAGGGTGGTGACACCCAGGATCTGGGTCTCGCCGCGCTCGAAGAGCGAGGAGCCGTGGACCCGCGGGATCACGCCGACCTCGGAGTGCAGCGGACGGATGTCGGCCAGGCCGCGACCGTCGATGCGGACCTTGTCGCGCAGGACCTGCTCGCGCACGGCCTTCTTGGTCAGCGCGCGGAACGCGGCGCCGATCTCGCCCTCGCGGCCCTCGAACTGGGCGCCGATCTTCTCGAGCAGCGAGGCCTTGATCCGGTCGGCCTCTTCGTCGCGCTCCTGCTTGCCGAGCGTGCGCTCGCGCTTGCCACCGACGGTGTAGAGGTCCTTCACGTCGGCGCCGACGGTGGCCTCGACGGCCTCGTAGACGTCGTCCTGGTAGTCCAGGAAGATCGGGTACTCCTGCACCGGCTTGGCGGCCTGCTTGGCCAGCTCGGCCTGGGCCTCGACCAGCTGCTTGATGAACGGCTTGGCGGCGTCCAGGCCGCCGGCCACGATCGGCTCGGTCGGCGCCTGGGCACCGGACTGGACCAGGTCCCAGGTCTTCTCGGTGGACTCGGCCTCGACCATCATGATGGCGACGTCGCCGGTGTCGGTGACGCGGCCGGCGACGACCATGTCGAAGACGGCGTTCTCGAGCTGGCTGTGGGTCGGGAAGGCGACCCACTGGCCCTCGATCAGGGCGACGCGCACGCCGCCGACCGGGCCCGAGAACGGCAGGCCGGAGAGCTGGGTGGACATCGACGCGGCGTTGATCGCGAGCACGTCGTAGGGCTGGTCGGGGTCGAGCGCCATGACGGTGATGACGACCTGGACCTCGTTGCGCAGACCCTTCTTGAAGGTCGGGCGCAGCGGGCGGTCGATCAGGCGGCAGGTGAGGATCGCGTCCTCGCCCGGGCGGCCCTCGGAACGGAAGAACGAGCCGGGGATCTTGCCCGCCGCGTACATCCGCTCCTCGACGTCGATGGTGAGCGGGAAGAAGTCGAAGTGGTCCTTCGGCTGCTTCGAGACGGTGGTCGCCGACAGCAGCATCGTCTCGTCGTCGAGGTAGGCGGTCACGGAACCCGCGGCCTGACGGGCGAGCAGCCCGGTCTCGAACTTGACGGTGCGGGTGCCGAACTTGCCGTTGTCGATGGTCGTCTCGACGGCAGTGATGACTGGTTCGGTCAAGGAATTCGTCCTTAGTCTTTGTCGCGGAGCGTCCCCGCGCCGGGCGTGTGCGCTCGTTGCGCACAGGGCCGGTCTTCGATCGAGACCCTCAGCCTTCGCGGCAGATGCCGCGATCTGGGAGTCACTACCGAGGACCGAGCCGGTCGGGCGGGCCGCTCCTGGTGATGATCATTTCTTCGTACGCCGGCCGGTGGCCGTAGCACTCTCCGTCCAGCCTATCCGCCCACCGCCCGAAACGTGGAACGCGCGCCCCTCTCGCGTCTCACACGACGGTGACCGGGTGACGCACGACGGCGTCGAAGAAGTAGCCGCCGGGGTTGTGAGCGGCGACGTCGGGCTGGGTGCGGCCGGCCCGGTCGGTGGCCCGGACGAGGATCTCGTACGTCCCCGGCTCGGGGTCGCGCCAGGTGTAGTCCCACTGCGCCCAGCCGATCCCGTGGCCGCCGGTGGGGCGGCCCGGCGCGTGCGGGACGGCCGGTGCCCAGGTCTCTCCCCCGTCGACGCTGATCTCGACGCGCGCGATCGGCGCCGCCCCGGACCACGAGCGGCCGCTGAGCACGATCCGGTCCCCCGCCGGGATCTCCGCGTTCCACGCGAGCTCGAGGGCGGAGCGCACCGGGTTGACCGTGAGCGGGCCGTCCACGTTGTACCACTTCGTGTCCCACGGCGATGTCAGCACGCTCGTGGACACCTCGAGCGAGCCGAGCCACTTGATCGACGCGATGCCGATCCAACCCGGGAGCAGCAGCCGCAGCGGGAAGCCGTGGTCCGGGAGCAGGTCCTCGCCGTTGGCACCCCAGACGAGCAGGGCGTCGTCGAAGGCCTTCTCGATCGGGAACGGCCGTCGCACCCGGCCGTAGTCGACACCCTTGTCCACGTAGCTGGCATCGAGCCCGGTCGCCTGCACCGAGACCGCGTCCGGACGGACGCCGACGGCGGTGAGGACGTCCTGGAGACGTACGCCCTTCCAGCGGACCGCCCCGACCGCACCGAGCGTCCACTTCGTGCCGCTGACCTCCTGGCCCTGCTGGGTGGTGAAGAAGCTGCGGCCGTTGCCGGTGCACTCGTGCACGGAGGTCGTCTCGACGTGCCGGAAGGCCTTGAGGTCGTCGAGGGTGAGCTTCACGCCGGCGGGGTCGCGCAGCCCGTCGCCGACGATCTCCAGCTCGTAGGTCTCCGGGTCGATCCGCGGGGTGGCGGTGTGGTTGCGCACGAACAGGTCGGCCTGCGGGGTCAGGTAGCGGCGCGGGTCGACCGAGTCCCAGCGGGTCTCGGCGTTGGTGCCGTAGTCGATGAACCGTTCCGCGGGCAACGGCTTGAGGATCGCGGGCGCTCCCGCCGCCGCACCGGCGACGACCGAGTCAGTCACCTGGGTGGCGCCCACGGCAGCCGCCCCGAGCGCAGCGGTGGTGAGGAACGTACGTCGGTTCAGACCTGGGGGCGTCATACCCGGATATTAACATGACCAACTTACTCTTGTTAGACCTTCGACAGCCGCCCCGGCCACCAGATCCGGTCGCCGGCGTCGAGGTTGATGGCCGTGACCAGGATCGAGCGGACGATCATCGTGTCGAGCATGACGCCCAGGGCGACCGTCACGCCGAGCTCGGCCAGGAAGACCATCGGCAGCGAGCCGAGCACCAGGAAGGTCGCGGCCAGCACGACCCCCGCCGAGGTGATCACCCCGCCGGTCGAGGTCAGGGCGACCAGCGACCCCGCCCGAGTGCCACGGGTCTGCGCCTCCTCGCGCACCCGGGTCATCAGGAAGATGTTGTAGTCGATGCCCAGCGCCACCAGGAACACGAAGGCGAACAGCGGGAACGACGGATCCGTCCCCGCGAAGTCGAAGACGTACTCGAAGAGCAGCACCGAGATGCCGAGCGCGGCCCCGAACGACAGGATCACCGTGCCGAGCAGGATCAGCGGGGCGAAAACCGCCCGCAGGAGCACCATCAGCACCAGCAGGACCACCACCAGGATGATCGGGATGATCACGAGGTCGTCGCGCTGGCTGGCCTCGAGGGTGTCGAGCATCATCGCCGACGTGCCGGTCACCAGAGCCTCGGCGCCGTCCACCCCGTGCACGGCCGAGCGGGAGGCACCGACGATGTCGTACGCCTCGGGCGAGGTCACGTCGGCGTCGACCACTGCCGCGATCGCGACGACACCGTCCTGGGCCGGGCCGAGCGGGAAGCTCTTCACCTCCCCCGCCGGCGTCGCGGTGGACACCAGCCCCTCGACACCGTCGAGCGCCTGCTGCACCTGCGCCTGCGCCGCCGCGTCGGCGACCACGAGCAGCTGGTTGGACTGGTCGGCCATGTCATGGTCGACCAGCACCTGCAGACCGGTGATCGAGTCGAACTCCTTGGTGTAGGTCTCGTCCGAGGCCAGCCCGTTGGCGTCGAGCCGCAGCAGGCCGAGGCAGGCGATGAGCAGCACGACCGTGGTGGTGATCCAGACCGCGCGCGGACGGACCGAGACCATCGAGCCGACCTTCGCCCACAGGCCGGTCTCGGTCGGCTCCGCCGAGCCGTACGTCGGACGCTTCGGCCAGAAGACCCACCGGCCGCAGATGACCAGCAGGGCAGGCAGCAACGTGACCATCGCCAGATAGGTCACCCCGATCCCGACGGCGACGACCGGCCCCATCCCGGCGGTCGAGTTCATCTCCGCGAAGGTCAGGCAGAGCATGGCCAGGATGACGGTGACGGCGCTGGCGAGGATCGCCGGGGCGGCCCGGTGCAGGGCGTGCGCCATCGCCTCGTGCCGGTCCTCGAAGTTGCGCAGCTCCTCGCGGTAGCGGGAGACCAGCAGGAGCGCGTAGTCGGTGCCGGCGCCGATCGCGAGGATGCTCAAGATGGCCTGGCTCTGGCCGTTGACGGTGAGGCCCGCATCCTTCGCCAGGAAGTAGACCAGGCCCATCGTCACCCCCAGACCGACGACCACCGAGACGATCGGGAAGACCCAGAGCACCGGGCTGCGATAGACGAACAGCAGGATCACCACGACCACCACGAGCGCTGCCAGCAGCAGTGTCGTGTCGATGCCACCGAACGCCTCCGCGGCGTCGGCCGCGGAGCCACCCTGGCCGGTGACGTGCAGCCGCACGCCGTCGTGGTCGGCGATCTCGCGGACGTCGTCGACGATGCCGGGCATCTTGTTCCAGCCGGAGGAGCCGAGGTCGAAGGTCACCGTGAGCTGGGCGACCTCACCGTCCTTCGACAGCTGCGGAGGCGCGACGTCGCCCTCGACCCCGTCGAGGCCACTGAGTGCTGCGATGTCGCTCGCGGCGACCGCGGCCAGGTCGTCCCCGGTGGTCTCGGTCGAGGTGTAGACGAGCGTGGTGGGGATCGCGTTGGGGTTCTGGAAGGGGCTCATCTTGTCGAACCCGCGCGTCGACTCCGCCGACGCCGGCAGCCATGAGCTCGCCTCGTTGTTCTGCACCTCGGTGAGCTTCCCGGCGTATCCGCCGAGAGCCACCACCGCGAGCAGCCAGAACACCACGACGAGGTATTTGGTCTTGGGCCCGGTCAGGGTGCCCGCAATCTGTCGATGCACGGTTCAAGACTGCCTCCGATGCCCCTGAGAGCGCATCAGGAATACCCCCTGGAGTTCCCTGCGGGCCGAACCTTCCCCTAAATCGGCGAACGGGCCGCCCCCATGTAGGGGCGACCCGTTGCTTGCGAAGATCAAGCAGCGTCGCGAGGCGCGTGCGATGACAAGGCGGGGGCGTGAAGGCAACCGTCAAGCGAAGCGGGTTGTCGAACGCCCCCAACGCCGTCAGCGTGCGTGCATCGCGGCGCTGGATCAGCGGCGGAGGCCGAGCTTCTCGATGATCGAGCGGTAGCGCTCGATGTCCTTCTTCTGAAGGTAGTTGAGAAGGCGGCGGCGCTGGCCGACGAGCAGCAGCAGACCACGACGGCTGTGGTGGTCGTGCTTGTGCTCCTTGAGGTGGTCGGTCAGGTGGGAGATGCGGTGCGACAGCAGCGCGATCTGCACCTCCGGCGAGCCGGTGTCACCCTCGGTCGTGGCGTACTCGGCGATGATCTTCTTCTTGGTCTCCGCGTCAGTTCCAACTGCCATGCGAAGGCTCCCTTCCGGCCCGTGGGCCTACTCGTTGCGCGGCGCGCCCGGGCCTGTTCACCGGGGCACTCTTGGTCCGCGGCCGATTTCACGGCTTGAGCTGCCGACCCCCATGGGACGACAACCCGAGAAGATTAACAGCGAGCCCGTGCCCGCCCCGAATCGCCGCCGGATCAGGCCACGAGCACGAGACGCGCCACCAGCCGGCGCAACCGCCACCACAGCTTCATCGCTTCATCACCCTCGACCTCGTCTCTCCGCCATATGGATCGACGCTGCGGAACCGGGTTCGGTTGCATCGGTCTGGTCATGGCTTGTCGGCGGTACCCGGAGACTCGCCCGGAGATGCACTCGGAGATGCACTGGGTGAAGCGCTCGGCGAGCTCGTCGCGATCCCGGGCAGCGAGGCCTTGGGTACGGTCGCCAGCGGCGGCTCCTGGATCACCGGCGCGTCATCGCTCCCGTCCGCGAAGGCGTTCGGGTCGAGCGCGGTGTCCGGCTGGACCCGGCTGGGCAGCGGGAAGACGTTGTAGAGCTGCGCGGCGCCGTTGGACCAGGGATAGAAGATCCGTGGCTGCAGCGGCTCACC
Source organism: Nocardioides luteus (assembly GCF_000960475.2). Classification (GTDB taxonomy): domain Bacteria; phylum Actinomycetota; class Actinomycetes; order Propionibacteriales; family Nocardioidaceae; genus Nocardioides; species Nocardioides luteus_A. Next base: position 70,120 of record NZ_JZDQ02000034.1, read on the forward strand.
GGTCATCTCGTCGGTGCAGGCGATCTCGGCCATGTCGATCTGGTCGGCATCAAGCGGCGGGAGCGGGGCGGCGGTCGTCGAGGTGCAGTCGGGCTGGGTGACGACGTCGATCGGCTTCCCGTCCTGGTCGAAGAGCTGGACGCCGGTCAGCGGCTTGCCCGAGGCGTCGTACGGGTAGATGTTGCTGACCCACTTCCCGCCGGAGTAGATCCCGGCCTGCTCGTCGATCGGGGCGGCGTAGCCGCCACCGCCGCCGGCCTCGTTGAAACCGTCGCTCCACCCACGGTCGTAGTCCGTGCCGCCGACGCCGCCGTTCGCCCAGGTCATGAAGAGCACGAACGCGGCGAACGCGTTCAGACCCAGGAGCACGACGCGCGCGAGCGTCCCGCGCTCACCACCCGGCCAGACCCGGCCGGCACCGATGAACATGCTGACCGCCACCGCGACGACGAGGAGCAGGACCGCCGCGGCGCTCGTCATGCCCCACCCGAACAGCGCCGCGACCAGCCAGACCGCCGCCCAGGCACGCACGATCCACCACAGTGGCCGCAGCCAGGCGACCACAGGCCCCAGATCCGTACGCAGCAGCTCACCGACCTTGGCGAGGGCGGTGTCGAAGCGGCGGTGGCCGGCATCCAGGAGCCCGTCGACCTGCTCGGCGAACCCACGGGGCGCCTTCACGCCGGCCGGGATGCCTGCCGCGGCCCGCAGCTCCTTGGCGTACTCGACGGGGTCGCCGAGCGCATCGGGTCCGCGCTCCTCGAGGAGCTCGGTGAAGTCGGCCTCGAGCCCGTCGGTGATGTCGCTGAGCACCTCCGGGTCGAGGTCGGCGAGCTCGCGGCGTACGCGAGCCAGGAAGAGCCGCACCTCCGGCGCGACGTTCGCCTCTGCATCTGTGGTCGTCATGCGCTTGCCCCTCGGAGGATCTCGGTGACGGTGGTGGAGAAGTGGGACCAGTCCTCGCTCTGCTGTTTGAGCTGGCCTTGCCCGGCGGGCGTGATGCCGTAGTACTTGCGGTGCGGACCGGACTCGGACGGCACGACATAGGAGGTCAGGGCGCCCGCGGCGTACAGCCGCCGCAGGGTTCCGTAGACCGACGCGTCGCCGACGTCCGTGAGCCCGCTGTCGCGGAGCTTGCGGACGATGTCATAGCCGTACGCATCCTCGCCGTCGACGACGGCCAGGACGGTCAGGTCGAGCACCCCTTTGAGCAGCTGGGTGGTATCCATGCTTCGCACACTACTATGCAGTGCGCACTACTTGCCAGAGCATTGCACCGCGCGCCGCTGAGGAGCTCAGCGACGACGCGAGGGCGGCCGGGTCAGGACCGGCCGCGGACGTCGCGTACGAAGTCCTTCCAGGCGGCCGTGTCGCCGGCCGGACCCTGACCGCGCGCCGGCCCGCTGAAGGTGCGCACCTGGACCGGCTGGATCGGCTGCCCCGGCGACGTGCGGGCGAGGCCGGTCTGCGCGGTGGGCACCGCGACGCTCGCGCGCAGCTGCTGGCCGTAGCCGCCCGGCGCGCCACCTGGAGCGCCCCCTGGAGCGCCACCCGGAGCGCCTCCGGAGCCGCCGGAGATGAGCGAGGACATCGGCGTGTATTCCTCCACCTCGTCGCTCTTGCCCGGGATCGCCAGCCAGATCAGTGCGATCAGGAACCCGATCGCCCACCCGTACGTCAGCCCGTACGCCCCACCCGCGGCGAGCACGTCGCCGAGCGAGGCCACCACCGAGGCCTCGCGGCCGTCGCTGAGGTAGGTGTAGAGGCTGTCGGCGATCTGGCCGGCAGCGGTGGCGACGATCGCGGCGAACCAGCAGCCGAGGAACACCGGCCAGAACGCGCGCGGCCAGATACCGACGGTGCCGAGCCAGGTCAGCAGCCAGGTGAGCACGAAGACGGTCGCGGACAGCACGACGGAGTGCACCAGGTCGCCACCGGAGAAGAGGCCGGCGAAACCGTCGCCGAAGTAGGTCAGCCGGTCACCGAGGAGCGCGGCCACCCAGCCGGCCGAGTCACTCCCGGCCTCCTCGGCCCAGCTCGAGAACGGTGTCGAGCCGGAGAGGAACTGCAGGGCCCAGAGCCCACCGGTGACCAGCAACGCGTTGAGGAAGGCCGGGATGCCGCCGCGGGGGCGCTCGGCCTCGACCTCGGTCTCGTAGACGGACGTGGGCGTGGAGTGGGGATCCATAACCAGCAATTCAACCGCACCCGGACCCCGCTGAACAGGCCACGCGGATCTACGAGTCGGTAAGACCTTGCTCGAGGATCTCGCGCGCCCGCACCACGTCGTCGCGCATCTGCTCGACGAGCGCGTCGATCCCCTCGAAGGCGACCATGCCGCGCAGCCGCTCCACGAAGGCCACCTCGACCTCGACGCCGTAGAGCTCCAGGTCGTCGCGGTCGAGCACGTAGGACTCGACCCGGCGCCCGACCACGCCCTCGAAGGTGGGGTTGGTGCCGACCGAGATGGCGGCGGGGAACCGCTCCCCCGTGTCGCGCCGGGTCAGCCAGCCCGCGTAGACGCCGTCGGGCGGCACCGCGGTCAGCGAGTCGGTGGGCACGTTGGCCGTCGGGAAGCCGAGCTCGCGGCCACGCTGGTCGCCCTTCACCACGACGCCACGCACGGAGTACGGGCGGCCCAGCGCCTCGGCCGCACCGGAGACGTCACCGGTCGCCAGGCACGTACGGATGTAGGTCGAGGACCACACCTGCGGACCGCCGTCGAGCGGGATGCCCTCGGCGGAGAAGTCGTGGATCTTGCCGTAGGCGACCAGGTCGGCCACGTCGCCGGCGGCCTTGCAGCCGTAGCGGAAGTTGGCACCGACCACGCACGCCTCGGCGTGCAGCGCGTCGACGAGCACCCGCTGGGCGAAGTCGTCCGGCGACCAGTTGGCCATCTCCATGTCGAAGGGCAGCGCCAGCACGGCGTCGGCACCGGCGGCGTGCAGCAGCTCGGCGCGCTCCTCCATGGTGGTGAGCACACCGGGGGCGTGCTCGGGCCGCAGCACCGCCATCGGGTGCGGGTCGAAGGTGACCGCCACCAGGGTGAGGTCCTTGGCATCCGCCACCTCGCGCCCCCGCCTGATCACGTGCTGGTGTCCGAGGTGGACGCCATCGAAGTTGCCGACGACGACACACGTACGCCCCAGGCCGGCCGGCACCTCACTCAGACTTCGCCACAACACGGCCACAGAATATCGGGGAGTGCTCACTCGGACGTGACCTGGGCCGTCTGTCGGGCACGGAGCGTCAGATAGACCGCGCGCATCCCGACGGCTCGCTCGATCTCGCGCAGCACCGTACCGAAGAACTGCTCGCGGTAGGTCTCGTCCGTCACGGTCGAGACCGTGAGGTAGAGCGAGGAGAACCCGGCGAGGAACAGCGCGACCTTCACCAGCTCGCCCGACACGTTCGGCAGCCAGGACAGGTTGTGCAGCGACTGCTGACCCGTCCAGCCCAGCTGCACTCCGTCGGTCATCACGATCGCGCCGAAGAGGAGGAAGAACGCGAAGACGGCGACCGCGATCAGCACGACCTGGGTGGCTTGGATGACGAGCAGCGCCAGCACCAGGTTCCAGCGTTCGAAACCCGTCACCTGGGCGAGCTCAGCGGGGTCGGTGCCGCGGCCCTCCCGGGCATCCTCGACGAGCTCCGCACAGGCGGCCTCCAGAGGCGTGCCCCGGCACGTACGCGTCAGGAAGGCGGCGTCCACGTCGTCGTCGATCCGGTCCACCTCCTCGGGCAACCGGACCAGCAGGAACGCCACCCCAGACCCGGCGAACAGCAGCGTGACCAGCCACAACGCACCCAGGTCGAGGTTGGCCGACATCTCCCATACCTCGGCGTTGATGAACAGGAACGTCATGAAGAGCAGCAGCAGCGGCAGCGCCCGCAGTGCCATCGGCAGCAGCCTGGTCAGCGACCCGAACGTACGCCCCATCGCCCACACCAGGATCGGGCGGAACCGCATCGCGGTCAGCGCATACCACCCCGCGGCTGCCACGCCCAGGGTCAGCAGCAGCGCCGGCGCCGCCCCGACGTCGCCGGTGGTCCACGCCAGCGCCACCCCGGCCGCCACCGCGACGACCACGACCACCAGACCCACCCGGACCGTACGCCGCGGCCGCATGGCCGCTCTCACGGCGACGCGCTCCTCGGGAACGAAGTAGGTCAGGCCGTTGTGACGGAACCAGGAGTCAGTGAGCCGAAGCGCCTCGGCAGATCCGTTCTGCTTCACAAGCCCGCCATCCTTGCAGGCTTTACCTCTGCTCCGTCCCGGTCATCCGACGAAGACCGCGCTCGCCTTCGCGGTCGTGGCGCTGACCGGCTCGTAGAGCGCCAGGAACTCCCCGTCGGGAGCGAACACGGCGGTGAGTCCGTCGAGCGCCAGCTTCAGCTTGCGGCCGTAGCGGACGTCCTGGGCCTGCTCCTCGGAGAGGTCGTAGGGGGTGAACGCGGCCCGGGCGGCCTCGGCCAGCGGCAGCACGGCGAACTCGTCACCGAGCTCGTCGAGCGTCTTCGCGACCTCGAGGTCGTAGGGCCCGACCGCGGTGCGGCGCAGCATGGTCAGGTGGCCACCGACCCCGAGCGCCTCGCCGACGTCGCGGGCGATCGCCCGGATGTAGGTGCCCGAGGAGCAATGGACGTCGATGTCGACATCGACCACGTCACCCTCGCGCCGGAGCTCACCGACGGTGAGCTCGTGCACCGTGACGGGGCGTGCCTTCAGCTCGACCTGCTCGCCGTCGCGTACGCGTTGGTAGGCGCGCTTGCCGTCGACCTTGATCGCCGACACCGCGGTCGGCACCTGGAGGATGTCGCCGACCTGGGTGGCGAAGGCGCTGCGTACGCGCTCCTCGTCCAGGGCGGCGGCCGAGCGGGTCTCGACGACCTCGCCCTCGGCGTCGTCCGTGGTCGTCGAGACCCCGAGACGCACCGTCGCCGAGTAGGACTTCTCGGTCAGCATCAGGTGGCCGAGGAGCCGGGTGGCGCGTTCCACCCCCAGCACGAGTACGCCGGTGGCCATCGGGTCCAGCGTGCCGGCATGCCCGACCTTGCGGGTGCCGGCCAGCCGGCGTACGCGCGCGACGACGTCGTGGGACGTGACGCCGGCGGGCTTGTCGACGATGACGAGCCCGGAGACGGCAGCGGTCACTCCTCGTCGTCCTCGTCCCACTCGTCCTCGATCTCGCGAGGCTTCTTGTAGGGGTCGGCGTCGCCGGCGTAGGTCGCCCCACGCGAGGCGGCGACCGCGTCGTCCTGCGCTTTGGCGCGGGCGAGCACGTCGTCGAGGTGGCGGGCGGTCTCCGGCAGCGCGTCGTGGATGAACTCCAGCGTCGGGGCGGTGCGGGTGCCGAGCTGCTTGGCCACCTCGGAGCGGATCAGGCCCTTGGCCGACTCCAGCGCCGCGGCGGTGCCGGCCAGCTCGGCCTCCGAGTCGGCGCCCAGCACCGTGTAGAAGATCGTCGCCTGCTGACTGTCGCCGGTCACCCGCACGTCGGTGACGGTGACGAAGCCGATCCGCGGATCCTTGATCCGCCGCTCCAGCATCTGCGCCACGATGACCTTGATCCGGTCAGCGATCCGGCGAACCCGTGGGCTACTCATGTTCACACTCTCTCAAACCGCGCCGAGTCGGCGCTAATGTCTCAACTCAAAGCGCCGAGTCGGCGCAAATGACTCACGTATCGGTGCCGAGTCGGCGCATCTGTCCCACCCTCGGCAAAGGCAGACTCAACCGCTGGGACAAACGCGCCGACTCGGCGCGTATTCCCGGAACAGACGCGCCGACTCGACACGTACGTCCGGGACAAACGCGCCGAGTCGGCGCATCTGTGCGGGACAGATGCGCCGACTCGGCACGGTGGGGGG
>NZ_JZDQ02000035.1 GCF_000960475.2 Nocardioides luteus
GCCGATGTCGCGGGTGCGGAACCAACCCCAGGCGCCCAGGAGCACAGCCGCGGTGAGGGCGGTCAGGGTGAGCTCGGGGGCCCACGCGAACGACTCGTTGGGCATCTGCGGGACATGCGAGTAGGGCGAGATGCCGAGGAACCAGCCGGGCGCCTCGAGGAGCTCGCCGACGAGGGTGATCACGAGGCAGAGCGCGGGGAGGGCGTAGCCGAGGCTCGAGCGGCGGAGCGCCAGCAGGCCGGCAGCGAGAGCCGAGGTCAACCAGACCGCCGGTGTCCAGGCCAGGGCCGCGGGCACGATCTGGTCGGGATGCGAGCCGTCGGCCGAGCCCGCCGCCCCGAAGCCGATCCACATGAACAGCCCGGCCAGGAAAAGCAGCCACAGGGCGCCGGCGAAGGCGACCAGCACGGCCGACCAGTACCAGCGGGACCGGGAGGTCGCGGTGGCGAGCACCGTCTCGGCACGCCCGTCGGACTCGTCCGAGCCGGCGTGGGAGATGACCGAGATCGCGAAGAAGGTGATCACGATCGCCACGATCGAGAGGACGGCCGCGACCATGGTGTCGGCCATCGCACCCTCGCCGCCGAGCCGCTGCAGCATCTCCTGGGCGCTGTCGCTGTCCAGCAGGTCACCGAAGCCCGGCACGATCGCGCCGAAGACCGCGCCCATCGCCGCGATCGCGATCGACCAGGTGATCAGCGCCGAGGAGTTCAGACGTACGCAGAGGGCGAGCGCATCCGCCAGGCGGGGCGAGCCGACGGCGGGCCCGGGCCTTGCTGCGATCATCCCCGAGCCGAGGTCGCGGCGACCGTGCAGGACACGGGCGACGCCGACGAGCACGACCGCCAGGCCGACGTAGAGGAGCAGCATCCACCAGCGCGGCTCGGACCAGGCGCGGATCTGGGTGTTCCATCCGAACGGCGTCAGCCAGGAGAGCCAGGACACCGAGGTGTCGCCGATGGCGCGAAGGATGTAGAGGACGCCGATCGCGCCGGCGGTCAGCGAGGCGCACGTCCGCGCGCTCGCGGAGAGCTGCGAGGTCACCGCGGTGATGCCGGTCGCCACCAGGCCGATGCCCGTCCAGGTCGCGCCGAAGACGATGGACCCGGTCGCGGGCAGCCCGCCACCGATCGAGGCGAGCGCCGCGAGGACGCCGACCAGGAGCGAGACCCCGGTGGCCTCGACCAGGGCCGACGCGGTGGGCGCCTCGGCGCCCACCGCGGTGCCGCCCACCAGCTCGAGCCGGCCGCTCTCCTCCTCGACGCGGGTGTGGCGGCGTACGAGGACCACGAGGAGGACGGCGACGAAGATCGCGTAGAGGACGGTCATCTTCGTCATCGCCAGCTCGCCGAGGCTGTGGACGTCGAGGATCGGGCCGTAGAGCGCAACGGTCGCGCCGCTGGCGTTGAGCCCCTCGGCCGTGTGCACCCGCTCCGCCTCGGAGCTGTAGATCGACTCGGTCCCCACGGCGGACGCATAGACCATCAGGGTCAGGACGGCCACCCACACCGGGATGATGACCCGGTCACGGCGCAGGGCCGTGCGGGTGAGCAGTGCGGTGCCTGCGTACGCACTCATCGTGCTGCTCCCTCGGTGCGGTAGGCGTCGAGGAAGAGCTCCTCGAGGCTCGGCGGGGTGGAGGTGAGGGAGCGCACGCCGGCGGCGGTGAGGGCGGTGAGAACGGCCGGGAGGCCCTCGGGGTCGACGGCGCACGTGATGGTCTGGTCCTCGACCTTCACGTCGTGGATGCCGGGGCCGGCGAGCTCCGGGAGGGTGCCGCTGACCTGCGCCGTCACCTTCGAGCGCCGCAGGTGGCGGAGCGACTCCAGGGTGCCGGTCTCGACCGCCTGGCCGGCGCGGATGATCGTCACCCGGTCGGCCAGTCGCTCGACCTCGGAGAGGATGTGGCTGGAGAGCAGCACGGTGGCGCCGCGCTCCTTGTGCTCGGCGACGCACTCGTTGAAGATCTGCTCCATCAGCGGGTCCAGGCCCGAGGTGGGCTCGTCGAGGATCAGCAGGTCGGGGTCCGCGGCGAAGGCGGCGACGAGGGCGACCTTCTGCCGGTTGCCCTTCGAGTAGGCGCGGCCCTTCTTGGTCGGGTCGAGCTGGAAGCGCTCCAGGAGCTCGGCGCGACGGGTGTCCTTCGGGTCCACGTCGCGAAGCCGCAGCAGCAGGTCGATGGTCTCGCCGCCGGAGAGGTTGGGCCACAGGGCGACGTCTCCCGGGACGTACGCCAGGCGCTTGTGGATCGTGACCGAGTCGGCCCAGGGGTCCAGCCCGAAGACCCGGGCGCTGCCGCCGTTGACCCGCAGCAGGCCGAGCAGGGCCCGGATCGTGGTGGACTTGCCGGCGCCGTTGGGGCCGAGGAAGCCGTGCACCTCGCCGGGCTGCACGACCAGGTCGAGCTCGTCGAGCGCACGGAACTTGCCGAACTGCTTGATGAGACCCGCGACCTCGATCGCGGGGACGTTCTCTGCCATGAAGATCTCATTTCCACGTTGAAGACGGATGAGGACGTACGCCGACGGGGCGGGGCATCAATCCGATGCGGGCTCCGTCGCGGTGTCCTGCGGCGGGTCCGGGACGTAGAGCAGGTATTCGTCGAGCATGCGCCGGGTGGTGAAGAAGCCCTGGGTGTAGAGCTCGATCATCGGGAAGTAGCTGGTCGTCAGGAAGTCTCGGACGATGGCGCCGAGGTCGGCCGGGTCCTCGGGAGGCCTGAGCGTGATCTCGAGCATGAGCATGCCGAGGGCGGACAGCACCAGGTAGCGCGCCCGTGCCGGCTCGTCACGGCTGGGTTTGACCAGGCCCGCCTCGACACCGTGCTTGGTGTAGCCGACCGCGTCCTCGATCATCTGCTCGATGAAGGTCTGGCCGACCGGCCCGCCGTTCTGCAGGGAGCGCAGCACATAGCCGAGCATCGGTGCGTACTCGTCGGCCGCCGCGAACCGGTGCAGGATGCTCTGCCCCGCGGCCAGCTCGTCGATCGACTCGTTCTTGGCCTTGCGGATCTCGGCGAGCACCGCCTCGTCGCACTCGGCGTGGAGCTCGTCCTTCGAGCCGAAGTGGTGGATCACCAGGGCCGGACTGACCCCCGCGTCGGTCGCGATCGAACGGACCGAGGCGCCGAAGCCGTCCCGCGCGAACCGCAGCACCGCGGCGTCGCGGATCCGCTCGCGGGTGGTGGGGTCGGCTGAGGCTGAACGCATGTTCAATGCTAAACACGTGTTCAGTCGGAGTGCAAGGGGGTAATACCGATGCGGGGGTAGCAGGTCCTCCGCGCCTCAGCCCGCGTAGCGAGCTGCCCGAGCCGTCGGTTCGCCGGGTCCAGAGGCGAGCAGGGCCAGCAGCTCGTCCTCCAGGACCGCGCCGACGCGGCGGCAGAAGGTCTCGGGCTCGTCGGCGGCGTCGGGGGACTCGGCGACGATCCGGTCGACCACGCCGATCTGCCGGAGGTCGACGGCGAGGACCCGTTGGGCCTCGGCCATCTCGGCGGCGTGGTCGGAGTCGCCGTGCACGATCGCGCTCGCGCCCTCGGGCGGGAGCGGGGAGAGCCAGGCGTGCTGCGCCGCGACCACCCGGTCGGCGGGGAGGAAGGCGAGCGCGCCGCCGCCGTTGCCCTCGCCCAGCATCAGGCTGAGCGTCGGGGTCTCGACGTTGACGAGCGTTCCCAACGTACGCGCGATCTCGCCGGCGATGCCGCCGTTCTCGGCCTCGGGGGAGAGGGCGGCGCCGGGGGTGTCAATGACGGTGACGACGGGGAGCCCGAGGCCGGCAGCGAGCTTCATTCCGCGCTGCGCCTCGCGCAGCCCCTCCGGTCCGAGTGGCTGGTGAGCCTGTTCGCGCCGATCCTGCGCCAGCACCAGGCACGGCGCCGACCCGAACCGCGCCAGCGCGATGATCAGGCCGGGATCGCGCTCGCCCTGTCCGGTGCCGTTGAGGGGTACGACGTCCGAGGCCGCGATCCGGAGCAGCGCTCGCGCCCCCGGCCGGTCGGCGCGCCGGGACCGCGTGATCGCGTCCCAGGTGTCGACCGCCGAGAAGTCGCCCCCGTCGGCCGAAGCGTCACTCGCGTCGGCCGAAGCGTCACCCGGTGACCTCTCGGCCGACGCGAGCGACGTCTCGGCCGACCGGGGCGACTTCTCGGGGCGGAGGTCGAGGATGGTGAGCACTCGGTCGACGAGGCCGGCGAGCTCGTCGGGAGGTACGACGCCGTCGACGAGGCCGTGGGCGAAGAGGTTCTCCGAGACCTGGACGCCGGCGGGGAAGGGGCGGCCGTTGAGCACCTCGTAGACCTTCGGCCCGAGGAACCCCAGGAGCGCGCCCGGCTCGGCGACGGTGACGTGACCCAACGATCCCCAGGAGGCCATCACGCCGCCGGTGGTGGGGTGGCGCAGGTAGACGAGGTAGGGGAGACCGGCCGCCTTGTGGCGGGTGACCGCCTCGGCGATACGCACCATCTGCACGAACGCGGGCGTGCCCTCCTGCATCCGGGTGCCGCCCGAGGCCGGCCCGGCGAGCAGCGGCAGCCCCTCGCGCGTGGCGCGCTCCACGGCCGCGATCAGCCGCTCGGCCGACGCGCGCCCGATCGAGCCGGCGAGGAACCGGAACTCGGAGAGCACCACGGCCACCCGGCGACCGGCGATCCGGGCCTCGCCGGTGACCACCGACTCATCCGTGCCCGCGCGCTCGCGCGCGCGAGCCAGGTCGGCGGCGTACGCCTCGGGGATCGCGGCATATGACGGCGGCGTGTCCCAGGACGTCCATGTCCCGGCGTCGAGGACGAGATCGATCAGCTCGGCAGAGGTCAGGCCCATGCCGGGACCATACCCCGAGTTGGCTCATTGGCTGAGCCTCTGTCCGCCCATGGACACATCCAGTAATAGTCCATAAAGACAATTAACATTGACGACCTAGACCTCATGAAGGAGTCCGGAATGCCCCACGTCCCTGAGTTCCTCTGGTACCTCCCCAACTTCGTCGAGACCGGCCACCGTGGCGACACCGCGTCGGCAGAAGAGGGTTACGGCACGCTCGACTACCAGGTCGGCCTGGCCGAGGCGGTCGAGAACGCCGGCTGGGCCGGTGCCCTGCTCGGCACCAGCTGGGGGAGGCCCGACACCTTCACCGTCGCGACGGCCCTGGCCGCGCGGACCACGACCTTCGAGCCGCTCGTCGCGATCCGGCCGGGCTACTGGCGTCCGGCCAACTTCGCCACCTCGGCCGCGACCCTCGACCAGCTCAGCCGCGGCCGGGTGCGGGTCAACATCGTCTCCGGGCAGGACGACCTGGCCGCGTACGGCGATCGTGAGGACTCCCGTGCTGCCCGCTACGCGCGGACCAAGGAGTTCATGCGGCTGGTGCGGCGGCTGTGGACCGAGGAGAACGTCACCTTCGACGGCGACCACTTCCAGGTCGCCGACTCGACGATCACCCCACGCCCGTACGCCACCGACGGCCGCCCGCACCCCCGGCTGTACTTCGGCGGCGCCTCCCCGGAGGCGGAGGCGGTGGCCGCGACCGAGGCGGACGTGCAGCTCTTCTGGGGTGAGCCGCTGGACGGCATCGCCGAGCGGATCGAGCGCCTGCGCGGGCTGCAGGAGTCGCTGGGCCGCGACCTGGAGCCGCTCGAGTTCGGGCTGAGGATCACCACGCTGATCCGTGACACCCGCGAGGAGGCCTGGCGCGACGCCGAGGAGAAGGTGCGCCGGATGGCCGACAACGTCGGCGACCGCGAGTTCCGGCGCACGGCCCGGGCGGCGGTCGGGCAGAGCCGGCTCCTCGACCTCGCCGACCGCGGCGACGTGCTCGACGACTGCCTCTACACCGCCCCGGGACGCTACGGCGGTGGCGGCGCCGGCACCACCTGGCTGGTCGGCTCGGCGGACGATGTCGCCGCCGCGCTCGCTCGCTACCAGGAGCTCGGCGTGAGCCACTTCGTCCTCTCGGACACGCCCTACCGGACCGAGGTCGCCCGGGTCGGCGAGGCACTGATCCCGCGACTCCGAGAGACGAGCCGGGCCGCGCTAACGGCATCAAACGGCGTACGTCGGGCGTAGTTAACCGGAAAGACACGCGCCTGACCTGGGAAAACCGTTGGTAGGTGGAGCGTGTTCGCTCTATCCTGGTAGTACCCGGTCTACCCACCGGGCCAAATCGACCTGACCACTTGAAGGACCCACGCATGAGCACGCAGCACTCGACCACCGCCCCGGCGGCGTGGTCGCTGACCGCTGCGCACGAGCGCGACCCTCATGCCCGCGGGAGCCGACAGTGACCTGGGTGCATAGCCGCACCGGATCACTCCGGGCCGCTCCTGCGAGACATGTCTGTCTCGTCGGGGCGGCCCTTTTTGTTTCTGTCCGACCATCACGCGATCTCTATCCGACTCTCCTGGGAGGTAACCGAATATGACCACGACCATGGGCGCCGTGACCCTCTATAACGCCTCCTTCGAGCCGCTCGGACGGGTCTCGTTCAAGCACGCCGTGCGGATGCTCTTCCGTGAGGTGGCGGTGGTTCACGAGCAACAGGGCGACAAGATGATCGGGCCTCATCCATGGCCCAAGGCGGTGCGGCTGGTCCGCTACATCGCCATGCATTGGATGTATCGCCCGGCCGGCTACTCCCGCGAGGGAGTGCTCAAGCGCGACCAGCATCGTTGTGCCTACTGCGGCGGCCAGGCCCGCACCATCGACCACCTGCTGCCACAGTCACGCGGCGGTAGATGGACGTGGATGAACACCGTGGCGGCGTGCGGCAAGTGCAACGGCCGCAAGGGCAATCGCACGCCCGAGGAGGCCCACATGGCTCTCCGGATCCAGCCGTATGTCCCGACCCGCGCTCAGCTCGCGGCCATCATCTGATCCTCGATGTGCCATTTTCTGCTCGCGGGCTGGGCGAATTCGCCGTGTCGACTTGACGCATCATTAATAAGTACGATGGACTAACAAACATGTCCAAGGCGAGACGGCGAACGTTGCGGCCGATCGGGAAATTGCTGCAGGAGGATGCGCGGCGTCATCACCGTTCGCTGGTGCTCCAGCACCTCTTCGCGGTGGGGCCTGCCAGCCGTGCCGACCTGGCCCGGGCCTCCGGTCTGACGCGGGCGACGGTCTCCGATCTGGTCGGCAGTCTCCTCGAGGACGGCCTCGTCGAGGAGCTCGGCGCACCGGTCGAGAGCCGGGTGGGGAAGCCGCCGATGCTGGTCGGTCTCGCCGCCGACGCCACCCACATCGTGGCCGTCGACGTCTCCGGCGACGACCAGGTCGCCGGGGCCGTGCTCAACCTGACCGGCGACGTCGTCCACCGCACCACCCGGTGCCGGGAGGGCCGCACCGGCGCCGCCGCCGTACGCCTCGTGAAGGAGCTGGTCACCGAGCTGATCGCGAGCACCGACCGGCCGATCCTCGGCATCGGGATCGGCAGCCCCGGTGTGGTCGCCGCCGACGGCACCGTGGTCGCCGCCCCCAACCTGGGCTGGACCGACGTCACCCTGGCCGAGCAGGTGCGGCGCGAGACCGGCCGACCGACGTACGTCGCCAACGACGCCAACACGGCCGTGCTGGGGGAGTACACCTTCGGTCAGTCGGGCGACGGCGGCCTGATGCTCGTGCGGGTCGGGACCGGTGTCGGTGCGGGGCTCGTCCTCGAGGGGGCGCTGCTGCACGGGTTCGTCGACGCGGCCGGTGAGGTCGGGCACGTGACCGTCGACCCCGAGGGCCCGCTGTGCGCCTGCGGCCGCAAGGGCTGCCTGGAGACCTTCCTCGCGGTGCCGCGCCTGCGCGAACGCCTCGAGACGGACCACGACGACGCGCTCGTGGAAGCCGGAGAACACCTGGGAAAGGCATTGGCGCCTGTGGTCGGAACCCTCAACCTTCACGAGCTGGTCCTCTCCGGGCCGGCCGATCTGCTCGACGGGACGCTGCGCGAGACCGCCGACCGGATCATCCGCGAGCGGACGATGCCGGTCAGCGGCGAGCCGCTGGAGTTCCGTACGTCGACGCTCGGCGAGGACGTCGTCATCGTCGGCGCCGCGGTGCTCGTCCTCGCCGGTGAGCTGGGGGTCTCGTGATGCCCTCGCCTACCGCCGTCGAGACGCTGGCGCTGCGCGTCCAGGTCTCCGCCTTCGCCGGCCCCACCCTGCCGGCCGGCTACGCCGAGCTGCTCCGCGAGGGCATGGGCGGGATCTGTCTCTTCGGCCCCAACACGGAGGCCGGCGAGGAGTCCGTACGCAGCCTGTCGGCCGAGATCCGGGCAGCCTCCGCCGAGGGTGGCTGGACCCCGGTGATCACCATCGACGAGGAGGGCGGCGACGTCACCCGGCTGGAGGCGCTCACCGGGTCCTCGGTGCTCGGCGCCGCGGCCCTCGGAGCGGCCGACGACCTGGCACTGACCGAGGAGACCGGGCGTGCCATCGGCCTGCGGCTGGCGCGGGCCGGCATCAACCTCGACCTGGCCCCCGTCGCGGACGTGAACTCCAACCCCGACAACCCGGTGATCGCGACCCGCTCGTTCTCCCACGACGCCGGCGTGGCCGCCAAGCATGTGGCCGCGTGGGTGCGCGGCCTGGAGTCGGCCGGCGTCGCGGCCTGCGTCAAGCACTTCCCGGGTCACGGCGACACCGGCCAGGACAGCCACGTCGCCCTTCCGGTCCTCGAGGCCACGATGGAGACCCTGCGTGAGCGCGAGCTGGTCCCGTTCCTGGCGGCCGCCGAGGCCGGAGCCGCCTCGGTGATGACCTCCCACATCGTGGTGCCGGCGATCGACCCCGAGCTGCCCGGCACGCTCTCGGCGCCGGTGCTCGGGCTGTTGCGCGAGCTGGGCTACGAAGGCCCCATCGTCTCCGACGCCCTCGACATGGCCGGTGCGTCGGCGAGCCGGGGCATCCCGGCGGCGGCGGTGCTCTCGCTCAGGGCGGGTGCCGACCTGCTCCTCCTCGGGCCCGACAAGCCCACGTCGCTGGTCCGCGAGGTCGCCGCGGCGATCGTCGCCGCGGTCGAGTCCGGAGAGCTGCCGCTGGAGCGGCTCCAGGACGCGGTCGCGCGCGTCGACAGGCTGCTCGCCGACCTCACCGCAGCCCGGCAGCGGCCCGAGGCCGCCCTCGATCCGCGGTTCGAGGCGCACTTGGTCGAGGGCGCTCGCCGGGCGCTCGCCACGGCCAGCGACCTCACCGACCTCCCGGACCTGGCCGGTGCGAAGGTCGTCACCGTCGACACCGCGGCCAACATCGCCGTGGGCGACGTGCCCTGGGGGCTGCCCCCGGACGTCGTCGTCCGCCCCGGAGACCCGCTCCCGGAGCTCCCCGACGCACCCCTCATCGTGCAGGTACGCGACGCCCACCGGCGTCCCGAGGTCGGCCGGACCGTCGCAGAGCTCCACGGCGCCGCGGTGCTGGTGGAGTGGGGGTGGCCCGGGGCGTACGACGGGACGGGGGTGCCACGGCTGTGTCCGCAGGGCTTCTCCCTCCCGGGCGTCGCGGCCGTCACCGAGGTGCTCAGACGATCGGGCTGGGGCCGATGAACGGCGCACGGGTCGGCCTGGACATCGGCGGCACCAAGATCCACGGCATCGCGATCGGGCCGGACGGGGAGGTGCTGGCCGAGGAGCGTGCCGCCACCACCCTCGGTGGCGAGGGCGTCGTGAAGAGCGCGGCCGCGGTGGTCGCGAGCCTGCGTGAGGCACTCGACGGCGGGGAGATCGGCTCGATCGGGGTCGGCATCCCCGGCATCGTCGACACCCGCGCCGGCACCGTGAAGCACGCGGTCAACCTGGGCCTGGACGGCGACGCCTTCCCGCTCGCCGAGCTCCTCGGTGCCCGGACCGGAGCGGTCGTCACCCTCGAGAACGACACCAACGCGGCCACCCTCGGTGCCCACGCCGTCGAGGACGTCGACGACCTGATCTACCTCTCGCTCGGCACCGGCCTGGCCGCCGGTCTCTACCTCAGCGGTGCGCTCCGCCGGGGCTTCCACGGCGCCGCCGGGGAGGTCGGCCACCTCCCGGTCGACCCGGAGGGCCCGGTGTGCGGGTGCGGGCAGCGCGGCTGCCTCGAGCTGGTCGCCTCCGGTGCCGCGCTCGCGGCGGCCTGGCCCACGGCCACCGGCCATCCCGCCGCAGCGCTCTTCGCGGCAGCGGCCGCGGGCGACCCGGCAGCCGTCGAGGTCCGCGACCGGTTCGCCAACGGCGTCGCCGCCGCCGTACGCGCCCTCGCGCTCGCCGTCGACCCCGAACGTGTCGTCATCGGCGGAGGCGTCGCGGCGGTCGGCGAGCCGTTGCGGGAGGCGGTCGCGGTCGCGCTCACCAGGCAGGCCGAGACCTCGCCGTTCCTCGCGTCCCTCGAGCTCGCCTCGCGCCTGCGGGTGGTCTCGGCCGCCCCCGTCGCCGCCATCGGTGCCGCCCTGATCACCCCGATCACGTCGGCCACCCCGACGATCACCCCGACGATCACCTCGACCAAGGACTGACATGGAAGTAGTTGTCCTCGACTCCGCCGCCGAGGTGGCCTCCCTCGCCGCGGACACCATCGAAGACGTCGTACGCCGCCGGGCGGCCGCCGGCACCCCCGCGGTGCTCGGGCTGGCCACCGGCTCGACGCCGCTGGCGACGTACGAGGAGCTCATCCGGCGTGCACGCGACGGCCGCGGGCCGTCCTACGACGGTGTGGAGACGTTCAACCTGGACGAGTACGTCGGCCTCCCCGCCGGGCACGAGCAGTCCTATCTGGCGACCATCCGGCGGGAGTTCACCGACGCGATCGGCATCCCGCCGGAGCGGGTCCACGGGCCCGACCCGACCGAGGAGACGCTGGCGACGGCGGGGGAGCGCTACGAGGCGGCGATCGTGGCCGCCGGCGGGATCGAGGTGCAGATCCTCGGCATCGGCTCCGACGGCCACCTGGCCTTCAACGAGCCCGGCTCGTCGCTGGCCTCGCTAACCCGGATCAAGACGCTCACCGCCCGGACGCGGAAGGACAACGCGCGCTTCTTCGGCTCTCCCGACGCGGTGCCGCACCACGTACTCACCCAGGGGCTCGGCACCATCACCCGCGCCGGCCACCTGCTGCTCCTCGCCACCGGCGAGGGCAAGGCCGAGGCGGTCGCCGCCGCGGTCGAGGGCCCGGTCTCGGCGACCTGTCCCGCCTCGGTCCTCCAGCTCCACGACCACGTCTCCGTCCTGCTGGACGAGGCCGCGGCCTCCCGCCTCGTACGCCGCGACTACTACCGCGAGGTCTACGGGGGGAAGCCGGACTGGCAGGGGCTCTAGAGAGCCTCGCGGAGCCGTTCGGCGGCGGTCTCCGGCGGGATGTCGTTGACCCAGAGAGCGACTCCGGACTCGATGCCGGCCAGGTACTTCAACCGCCCCGGCGCCCGCCGGATGGTGAAGATCTCGGTGGCCATGTGCCAGGTGTTCTCGCGGCCGGTCGGGGCCTGCTGCCAGCCGGCGATGTAGGGAACCGGGCCGGCGTCGTCGAGCCCGTCCATCCGCCCCAGGCACTCCTGGTAGAGCGCGGCGAGGTCGCCCATCTCCGCAGGCGTCAGACCCGGCAGCGAGCCGACGTGGCGCCGCGGCACGACGCGGATCTCGTAGGGCCAGCGGCCGGCGTAGGGCACGTACGCCACGAACGACCTGTTCTCGGTCACCACCCGCGACCCGTCGGCGATCTCGTCGGCCAGCACCGCGCACTGCAGGCACTCGCCGGTCGCCTCCCGATGGGCGTCGGCGGCGTTGGCGAGGGACTCGATCCGCGGCGGCAGCACCGGCATCGCGTAGATCTGCCCGTGGGGATGCTGCAGGGTCACCCCGATCTCCTCGCCGCGGTTCTCGAAGCAGAAGACGTACGCCACCCCCGGCATCGCCGTCAGCTCCTCGGTGCGGTGCGCGAGCGCTGTCAGCACCGTCCGCACCCGCTCGGGCGGAAGGTCGACGAAGCTCTGCTCGTGGTCGCTGGTGAAGCACACCACCTCGCAGCGGCCGTAACCCGGCTGGGAGACGAACGGCTCCCCGGTCGTCTCGCCGACCGCGACGGTCGACAGCGCCGGGAACCGGTTCTCGAAGGACACCACGTCGTAGCTCTCCGCCGGGATCTCGGTGAGCCGCCCGTCGACCGACGGGCACAGCGGGCACTCGTCCGACGGCGGCTTGAACGTCCGCGTCTGCCGGTGCCCCGCCACCGCCGTCCAGGTTGCGGTCAGCCGGTCCCAGCGCAGCTGGGACCCGCCCGCCCGCGGCTCCAGCGGCCGCTCGTCGTGCACCGACCGCAGCGTCGGCTGCTCGTCGAAGAACCAGATCTCACGTCCGTCCGCCAGCTTCGCTGACGTGGCCACCGGGGTGGTCGGCGCAGGGATGTTCGGCATGTGCCCAGTATCGCCTGTGGCGGGCTACTTGCTGACGCAGGCCTGGGCTGCGCCCTGGGAGAGGTCGCCGTTCTCGCCGAGGGAGCGGACCTGGATGCAGACCTTGGTGGCTCCCTCGAGGCGTACGACCGCCTTGGGCTGGCTCACGTTGCCGCTGGTGGAGTTGTCGCCGACCCACTTGTAGCCGGTGGCTCCGGGTACGCCGGACCAGGTGAAGATGGCGCGGTTGCCCTTGAGCGTGCCCTTGACCTTGCCTGGGGCGGCGGGGCCGGTGACGCCGGGGAGATCGGTCTCGACGGGCGGGGGCGGGACCTCGTCGGGCTTCTCGTCCTTGCTGCCGCGGGAGAGCACGATGCCGATGGCGGCGGCGATGAGGAAGAGGACGACGACGCCGATGATCGCCGGGGTCTTGCTCCGCGACTCGGTCGGGGGCGCGCCGGTGAGGACCGACGGGCCCTCCTCCGCGCGCGGGTAGCTGAACCGGGTGCGCTCGGCCGAGGCCGAGGCGGCGTCGGGGAACGGAGCCGCGTGGACCGGCGGCGGGGGCTGGGCGATGACCTGCGAGGGCGGCTTGACCTCGGTGACCAGCTCGGCCTCCGGGTCGCTCGGCATGCTCGGCAGGTTCCTGCGTCCCGAACCGGTGGGCGGGCCGTCACCGGGCGAGGCGGGGACCGCGGGGACGACGGGAACGGATCCGCTGCCACCGGCATCGCGGTCGAGGACCTGCACCTCGGTGCGGCCGAGCCGCAGCTCCTGCTCGATCCGCTGGAAGTGGCGGGCCAGGTCGAGAGCCGTCCGCGGCCGGTAGGCCGGGTCCTTCGCCATCGCCTGCTGCAGCACCCGGTCCAGCGACGGCGGCACATCCGGGCGCCCGGTCGCCGGGGGAGCCGTGTGCAGGATGCGGGAGAAGACGGCGCGGTCGGAGTTGTTGCCCCGCTCCGCGAACGGCGAGCGGCCGACGAGCAGGTGCCAGACGGTGGCGGCCAGCGAGTAGACGTCGGAGGCGACGGAGCCGTTGGACGCCGACGTCAGGACCTCGGGCGGTGACCACGGCAGCGAGACCCCGATGTCGCCCTCGTCGTCGCGCGGACGGCCGGCGATGCCGAAGTCGGCCAGGCCGGGCACGTCGTAGCGGGAGAGCAGGATGTTGGAGGGCTTGATGTCGCGGTGGATGATCCCGGCGCGGTGCGCGGTCTCGACGGCCGAGGCCATCTGGATGCCGAAGCGCAGCGCGTCCTGCACCTTCATCGGGTTGTTGCGTACGCGGGCACCGAGGTCGGCGTTGGGGTAGTAGCCCATCACCAGGTAGGGGCGGCCGTCCGGCGTCTCGCCGGCACTGTGGACGGGCACGATGAACGGGTGCTCGGCCAGCTCGGCCATCACCGCCGCCTCCGCGGCGAACTGCGCCCGCTGCGCCTCGGCCAGGTCGGAGGAGCGCATCAGCTTCACCGCGACCCGGACCTTCGGGTGATGACGCTCGTAGAGGTAGACGTCGGCGAACCCGCCCGAGCCGAGCCGGCCCAGGCAGGTCATCCCCGGAAGCTCGGGGCCGAGCTCGGGGTGTGGTGTGTCGTTCACCCGAGAACCTCGTAGGTCAGGTTGATCGAGCCGGCGAGGCTGACCACGGAGCCGGGCTCCAGGGCGTACTCCTCCATCGGCCGCATCTGCTGCGGGCGCCCGCCGGGCAGGGTTAGGTAGGACCCGTTGGCGGAGCCGAGGTCGCGGACGAGCACCTGCCACTCCTCCAGGCGCACCTCGGTGTGCAGCCGGCTGATGTCCGGCAGCATCACCTTCACCAGATGCGGAGGTACGCCACCAGCCCCCGTGTTGCCGCTGGCATCGGCCCGCGGCGACCGCCCGAAGACCGCACCCCGGTCCAGGATGACGACCCGGCCGTCGCCCAGCTTGAGCTGACCGAGCGCGGGGCGCGGGACCGAGACCGGCTGTTGGTGGGGCGGCAGCGCCATCCGGCAGATGCGGCAGGTCGGGGAGTAGGGCGGGGACGCGTGGCCCTGCGGGCAGTAGACCGCCCACACCGTGGGCCCGCCCGCGGGTGGCACCGGGGTCGGCGTCGCGACGTCACGGACCCGGGTCGCCATGTCGTTGGGCGGCGTCGGAACCGGCGTAGGAACCGGCGTCGGGACCGGCGGTGGGATCGGCGCAGGCGCAGGCATCGGCGCAGGCGCGGGCATCGGGGGCGGCGGCGCAACGGGCGGCGAGGCGGGCGGCATCGCCGGCGGTGGCGAAGACTGTCGCTCCGGCGGACCCCACGCGTTCGGGTCGGGCTTCTTGGCGCCCTTCTTGCGCCACGGAAGCCCGTCGATGATGCCCTTCTTGGCCTCCGGGGCAGGCGAGGACGGCGGCGGCGCCGCAGCCGGCGGAGGGCTCTGGAACGACGGCGTGCTCGGCATCGCCGGAGGCCGCGCGGCAGGCGGCATCCCGGGCGGCGGCGAGGCAGCCAGGTCCGAGCGCCGGATGGTGTGGTCCAGCGGCGGTGCCATGGTCGAGTCGACCTGCACCTGCGCGTAGTAGTGGGGGTCGAAGACGACGTCCAGCGAACGCGCGTGGGCGGTGTCGATCAGCGGCTGGTCCTCCTCCATCCCGCCCCAGGAGCCGTTGGCGAGCTCGGCCCGCTCGGGGACGGCGGCGAAGTGGCCGTCGGCCCACTTGCCGGAGACGTCGATGCCGTCGATGAAGACCGGCACCTCGTTGACGACCGCGGTCACCTTGGCAGGGGAGCGCACGGCGTAGCGCACCCGCGGGCCCTCGCGCCCGACCAGCGCGAAGCCGGGGGCTCGGGGGCCGTCGGCGGAGAGCAGCCCGGCGATCGCGTCGACCGGGTGGGGGTCGGACAGCGCGGCCTGGACACCGGTGACCCGGGGGTCACCCGGTCCGAGCTGCACCAGAGCCCAGCACCGGTCGCCCTTCAACGCGAGCCAGTGCCCAACACAGTAGGTAGCGGTATCACTCATGGGTCGAGGAGGCGTCGACTTCCGACGGGGCGGTGAAGAGCGAGGGTGGGGGCGTCACGAGTACCACAGTGACATTGTCGCGCCCGCCCGAAGCGACCGCGGCGTCCACCAGCCTCTGGGCCAGGTTGTCGATGCTGCCGCCCACGCTGAGCGTCTTGGAGGCGATCTCATGGATCTCGTGGTCCTCGAGCTCGCCGGTGAGGCCGTCGGAGCAGAGCAGGAACATGTCCTCGGGCGACACGGCCATCAGCCAGGTGTCGGCCTCGGGCCCCGGGAAGGTGCCGAGCGAGCGGGTGATGACGTTGCGCAGCGGGTGGACGCGGGCCTCCGCGGAGGTGATCATCCCCGCCTCGACCATCGCGGCGACCTCGGAGTGGTCGATGGTCACCTGCGTCACGCCGGTCGGCGAGAGCCGGTAGACGCGCGAGTCGCCGACGTTGAACACCAGCCAGTGGGGCGCGCCCTCCGACTCGACGAGAGCCACCCCGGTCAGGGTCGTGCCCATGCCCTGCTTCTCGGAGCTGCGCCGCGCCTCGGCCGTGATCGCGGCGTTGGCGGCGTGAACGGCATCGATGATGTCCTCGGGAACCGGGCAGATGGTCGCGAAGCGACTCTGGAAGGTCTCCACCGCGAGCGCGCTGGCGACGTCACCACTGGCATGACCGCCCATCCCGTCGGCGACGACGGCCACCGCGGGCAGCATGACGAACGAGTCCTCGTTCACCTCGCGGACCCGGCCGACATCAGTCGCCCCCGCGGCACGCAGGGCTGGGTATGCGGTCATGCGGTTTCCTTTTATCGGACATCCCGGTCAGGATGCGAAATAGTGACGCTGGAAGCGGACACTTTAGAACATCACGTACGGTATCCGTGAGCGTGTTCACTGAGCCGTGTGCCACGTTTGGCTCATTCGTGTGGCTTCAATCCCGACGCCCGCTTAGAGTAAGCCCGGCCCATGTGTCGGCTGGCCATTTGCACGGAAGGACTTGGGGAGAGTCTTGGTGGCACGTTTCGGGATGGCGCCCGGTTGGATGCGGCGTCATCGGACCTCCATCGCGTCCTGGGCCGCTCTTGCCGTGGTTGCGGGCGGTTTGACCGTCTACGCGATCCAGTCGACCGGCTACCCCGTGCACAAGGCCGACCTCGACGACGGCGGCATCTGGGTGACCAACCAGTCCTGGGGCACCCTGGGCCGGCAGAACCGTCCGGTGGCCCAGCTCGACGGCGTCGTCTGGGCCGGCAACGAGACCGGCTCCAGGTCCGAGCGCGCCGGCCTCGACGTGGTGCAGAACGGCATCGCGGTGGCCTCCGTCGACCGTGACGCCCGCACCGTGACACCGGTCAACACCAAGCTCGCCGAGGGTCTCGACGACGACGCGGTGACGGTGAAGGACAGCCGGGTGGTGATGGGCGGCAACACCATCGGTGTCGCCGAGCAGAAGACCGGCAAGGTCTGGCTCACCTCCGTCGACCCCACCACCGGCGTCGGCGATCTCTCCGACCTCTCCGGCTCCGCGAAGCCCACCGACACGGTCGGCGCGGACGCGGTGCTCACCATCGGCACCGACGGGACCGCGTACGCCGTCTCGGCCGCCAAGCGCACACTGACCGCGTTCGCGCCGGACGGTGAGCGGTTCGCCGACCCTGCCGAGACCGAGCTCCCGAAGGCTCCGGAGTACGCGGAGACCCCGACCTCCGCCACCGTCGTCGGCGACCACGTCATCACCCTCGACGAGGCCGGGTGGCTGCTCGGCGCCTCCAAGGGCTCCGACGTGGCGGCAGACTTCGGTGAGACCGCGGAGAGCGCCGTCCTCCAGCAGCCCTCCGTGAAGGCCAAGGAGGTGCTCGTCGGCGACGCCACGGGCCTCAAGGCCGTCTCCCTCGGCAACGGCGAGATCCGCCACGTCGCCGAGTCCGCCGGTGACCCGGCGGCCCCCGTCCGGCTCGGTGACTGCATCTTCGGCGCCTGGGCCAACGGGTCCACCGGCTCGGTGGTGACCCAGTGCGGCGAGGGTGAGCCGGTGCTGGGTGAGATCCCGACGCTCGGCCCGGCCGCCGAGCTGGAGTTCCGGGTCAACCGCGGCCAGCTGGTGCTCAACGACCTGCGCAACGGCGATGTGTGGGAGATCGACGGCGCCGACGTCAAGAAGATCTCCAACTGGGAGGCGTTCCAGCCGCAGACCCAGAAGCAGAACCAGAAGAAGGACAAGCAGCAGCAGCAGACCAAGGCCGCTCAGGCGCCGAAGGCCAAGGACGACCAGCTCGGCGCCCGCGCCGGGCGTACGACGGTCCTGCACGTCCTCGACAACGACTCCTCGGCCAAGGACTCGATCCTGAGCGTGGTCTCGGTCGGCAAGGCATCGATGAAGGGCGTCCAGACCACCATCGCCCCCGACCGGCAGTCGATCCTGGTGACCACCCCCGATGGGGCCGAGGGCAAGAAGACCAGCTTCAAATACACGGTCGACGACGGGCTCAAGGGCAAGGCGGGCCAGGACGACGCCAGCGTGCAGCTCGCGATCGAGGGCTCCGGCGGCACGGGCAAGCCGACGCTGCGTGAGCACTACACGCCGACCGACTACACCGTCGCCGCCGGCGGCACCGTGGAGATCCCGGTGGTCGGCGACTGGCGCGACGAGCGCTACGGCGACCCGGTCACCGCGCAGTCCCCGACCGCGTCCAAGGGCAAGGCGAGCGTGACCCCGGACGGCCTGATCCGCTACACCGCGGCCACGGACGCCACCGGGAACGAGAGCCTCGGCTACCAGGTCACCACCGGCGGGAAGCCGTCGAAGGACAAGGTGCGGATCAACATCGTCGCCGGGGCCAACACCGCCTCCCCGGAGCCGAAGGACGACGTTGCCGAGGGCACCCAGGGTTCCTGGGTGACGATCCGTCCGCTCGACAACGACATCCCAGGTGCCGACCCGTCCAACCTCGACGCCAGCCTCACCCTCGCCGGTGACGTCCCGCCCAAGGGCGGCCTCGAGGTGAGCACCGACCGGGAGACCGGCGTGGTGCGGGCCCGGGGCAGCTCGCCGGGCACCTACCAGCTCAGCTACAGCGCCGGCTTCGGGGCGGCGAAGCCCGCCTCCGCGAAGATCCGGGTCGACGTCAAGCCCGCCTCCCAGGCGGCGGACGAGCCGATCGCGACCCCGGACACGACCGCCGTCCTCGGCACCTCGACCCGCACCCTCGACGTCCTCGCCAACGACTACGACTCCCGTGGCCGGCTCCTGGCCGTGACCCATGCCGAGCCGGTCGGCGACAGCGATCTGACCGTCGCGGTGCTCGACGGCCGCTGGCTGCGGATCCAGGCGTCGAAGCCCGACATGGATCCGGCCACGCAGGCGATCCGCTACACGATCAGCAACGGCGCCGCCGAGGCCGAGGGATCGGTGACGGTGAGCCAGCGGCCGGCGCTGCGGGGCGCCGAGAACGCCCCCGAGGTGGTCGACGACGAGGCCACCGTGAGGGCCGCCGACTCCGTCTCGATCCCGGTCCTCGACAACGACTCGACGCCGTCGGGTGACCCGGTCGGCCTGGTCGTCGACCAGACCATCGAGACCAAGGGACAGCTGCAGGTGCTGGGCCAGCCGACGGTCGGCGAGGCCTACATCGACGGCAACCGGGTCCGCTACGTCGCCCCCGACGACGTGAAGGGTCCGGTCGACGTCGATGTCCGCTACGTCGTCCAGAACACCGGCGACCCCTCCGCGGAGCACTCCTCCGGCAACATCCGCATCCACGTCAAGCCGCTGCCGAAGAAGAAGGCCGACAACTCCGCGCCGGCCCCGAAGGCGCTGGAGTCGCGGGTCGTCCAGGGCGACGAGGTCACGCTGCGGCTGCCGACGGTCGGCACCGACCCTGACGGCGACTCGGTCTCGGTGACCCGGATCAACAGCGCGCCCTCCTTCGGCCGCGTCCTGGCCCACGGTGCCAACACGATCACCTATCAGGCCTTCCCCAACGCCGCCGGCACCGACGAGTTCACCTACGAGGTCAGCGACCCCTTCGGCGCCGTCGCGACCGGCACCGTGCGGATCGCCGTCGTCGCGCCCGGTGCGCCCCAGCGCCCGGTCGCCGTCGACGACCTGGTCACGCTCGATCCCGCCAAGAAGCTGACCTACGACGTGCTCGCCAACGACCTGCGTACGCCGGGGACCGAGCTGCACCTGGCCTCGACCGACGCGGCCGAGGGCACCGGCGTCAAGCAGCGCTCCGACGGCATCATCACGGTCGAGGGCGGCGCCGAGGAGCCGTTCCAGCACATCGCCTACCGTGCCACCACGGGTCTCCACGAGGACACCGGTGAGCTCGCGATCCGCTACCAGGAGGGCTACGACAACCCGCCGATGGCCGGGATCGTGGTCGCCCACCCGGAGGGCGACTCCTCGACCACCACCGTCGACGTGATGACCAAGGTGACCGACATCGACGACGCGCTCGAGGACCTCACCGTCGACGCCGTCGAGGGTCCGTCGGTCGGCGAGGACGAGTCGAAGCCGAAGATCGACGACGGCAAGGTCACGCTGCCGGTCGGCGAGACCACCCGGGTGTGGACCTACCGGGTCACCGACCCCGACGGCGCCCAGGCGGTCGGCTCGATCTACGTCCCGGCCCGCCCCAAGGACACTCCCTACCTGAAGCCGGGCTCCGAGCTCCAGCTCAACCCCGGCGAGACGAAGAACATCGACATCACCGACTACGTCGAGGACCCCGAGGGCGACCCGGTGGTGCTGACCACCACCGACAAGATCGTGGCCGCGCCCGAGGGCATGCTCAACACCGGCGACACCACCGCGACGACCGTCAAGGTCACCGCCGGTGAGACCAAGGGTCCCGCGACCCTGACCTTCGAGGTCGCCGACCGCGAGAAGATCACCTCCGCCGACGCCCACCTCTCGGTGATCTCGCTGCCGGTCCAGATCGGCAAGGAGGAGCCGGAGATCAACTGTCCGAGCACCCCGGTCGAGGTCCCGGAGAGCGGCAACGGTGCGCTGGTCGACATCGCCGCCATCTGCCACGTCTGGACCGCCGACCCGGCCGACGCCGACGACCTCGACTTCACCGCCGAGGTCGGCGACGGGCTCGACGGGGTCGAGGTCAAGCCCGAGGACGGCGGCCTGCGCCTCACCGCCGAGCACGCCGACGCCGGCGCCCAGGGCGCGCTGCAGATCGGGGTCGAGGGCACCGACGCGACCGGCCAGCTCCTGGTCACCGTGATCGCGTTGCCGGCGCCGTCGCTCTCGCCGATCAAACCGCTGCAGACCGAGGCCGGGAAGACGGTCTCGATCGACATGGCCGACTATCTGCAGACACCGGTGCCGTCGGAGTCGCAGGAGATCGTGATCACCAAGCTCGACCCGGTGGACGGTGACTCGCCCGACATGGGCAAGGCCAGCGGCTCGAAGATCACCTTCAACACCCCCGAGGAGGGGCACGGCCACTACCGCTACGCGATCGAGGTCAGCGACTCCGGCAAGGACTCCAAGCGGGTGAAGGCCACCGGGGTCATCGAGGTGGACGTCATCGACGTCCCCGGCGCGCCGACGGGGCTGCGTACGACCTCGGACTTCCTCTCCAACGTGGTCGCGCTGTCGTGGAACGCGCCGAAGGACAACGGCGACGACCCGATCCAGCGCTACGAGGTCGAGGCCAACGGCGACCACGTCCAGGACTGCCCGTCGACCTCGTGCCGGATCACCGGGCTGAAGAACGGCACCGTCTACGACTTCCGGGTGCGTGCGGTGAACTCCGTCGGCCCGAGCCGCGAGTGGAGCAACTCGGCCGAGGGTGAACCCGACGCCTACACCGGTCCGGTGCAGAACCTCCGCGTCACCCGCCAGCGTGACCACAAGGTCGAGCTGAGCTGGGCGCCGCCGGCGGCGTGCGACTGCTCGGACGTGCAGAAGTACCGGATCAGCTGGCCGGGCGGTGGCATCAAGGACATCTCCGCAGGTCAGACCACCTATCCGGCGGCCGTCAGCTCCAACGGCGACCCGATCCAGTTCACCGTCGTGCCGCTCAACGACAAGGGCGTCAAGACCAACAAGGGCCCGACGTCGACGGTCGAGGGAATGGGCGCCGGCAAGCCGGACACCCCGGCCACGCCGACCTTCGAGTGGGCCAACACGGCCAACAACTCCGGCAAGGCGGTGACCGTCTCGTGGAGCCCGGTCGCGGCCAACGGCCCCGCGCCGGTCACCTACGAGGTACGCCGCACCGGCGGTGACGGCGAGAAGATCGTCTGCTCCTGGGTGACCGAGACGAGCTGCCGCGACGACGTCGCCAACGACGGCACGATCTACACCTACGCCGTCAGGGCCCGCAACGCCGAGGCGACCTCGCCGCGCGAGACCACCGCCGGCGGCTCGCCGGACACGCACGTCTCCAGCTACTCCGCGGGCGGCAAGGTCGAGGCGGCCGCGACGCCCGACGCGGTCTCCTTCGCGAGCGCGACTCCGACCGGGACGAACGGTCAGGCGGAGATCGTCTTCACGCCGCGGGCCTCCCACGGGAAGACCAACATCGTCGAGTGTGTGCGCAACGGGTCCTCCTGCGGGTCGTGGACCTACCCGCCCGAGGGCGCAGGTCAGCAGACCAAGACGATCTCGGGCTTCTCCAACGGCACGCCCACCAACGTCCAGCTCCGGTCGTGCAACGGCTCCTCGGGCGGCACCGGTGCCGGGACGGCCTGCGGTGCCTGGTCGACGAAGTCGGTGACCACCTATGGTCCGCTGGGCCAGCCGTCGATCTCGGTCAGCTCGGCCGGCGGCACCAAGATCCGCTGGAACGTGAGCTACGACCCGAACGGCAACGCGGCGACGGTCGTGGTCAAGCGCGGCAGCACCGTGATCCACCGCATCGACCCGACCGGCACGGGTGCCGCCAACGCGTCCGGCACCGACGATGCGCCGAACTGGGACACCAGCTACACCTACACGGTGACGATCAGCGACAGCTCCCCGTCGAGGGCCGCCAAGTCCGCATCAGACAGTGCCCGCACCGACCCGCCGCCGGACCCGACGATGCAGGTGAACAAGGCCGGCGAGTGCTCCGGCAGCGCCTGCCCGCAGCCGGAGACGCAGTGCGGTGGCACCTGCTGGTACGTCGGGTCCACGATCACCGACCCCGCCTTCACGGGCAAGACCTGGGAGTGCCGCACCAGCGCCACCACGTCGCGCTGGAACGTGACGATCGGAAACGGCGGCTCCGGCTCCGGCAGCGGTCGGGGCTGGGTCGGCGCCAACACCCCGTTCACGGTGACCTGCCAGACCTCTGGGCGTCCCATCCTGACGAAGAACGTAACGTGGTAGGAGAGAAGAAATGACCGTCACACACGAGCAGGCTCGCTGGTTCCACGAGACGTTCGAGAAGCTGTGCGACAACGTCGAGAAGGCGGTGCTCGGCAAGCGCAACGTGATCCGCCTGGTGCTGACCGCGCTGCTCTCCGAGGGCCACCTGCTCCTCGAGGACTACCCCGGCACGGGGAAGACCCAGCTCGCCCGCGCGCTGGCCAACACCGTCCAGGGGTCGCACGCGCGCATCCAGTTCACGCCGGACCTGCTGCCGTCCGACGTCACCGGTGTGACGGTCTACGACCAGGGCAAGGGCGCCTTCGAGTTCCACCCGGGCCCGATCTTCCACTCGATCGTGCTCGCCGACGAGATCAACCGGGCCTCTCCGAAGACCCAGTCGGCGCTGCTCGAGGTCATGGAGGAGGGCCGGGTCACCGTCGACGGCGCCACCCGCGAGGTCGGCCGCCCGTTCATGGTGATCGCGACCCAGAACCCGATCGAGCAGGCCGGGACGTACCGGCTGCCCGAGGCGCAGCTGGACCGCTTCCTGATGAAGACGTCGGTCGGCTACCCCGACCAGAACGCCACCGTCGAGCTGCTGATGAACTCCTCGGTCCGCGACCGGGCCACGCTGGTCACCCCCATCATCACCGCCCCGACGGTCACCCAGATGGCCGAGATGGCCGACCAGGTCTACATCGACCCCGCGATCGTCGCCTACGTCTCGGCGCTGATCGACGAGTCGCGTCGCCACAAGCACATCCGCCTCGGGGCCTCCATGCGTGGCTGCCTCGCCCTGGTGCGCACCGCCAAGGTCTGGGCCCTCTCCGAGGGCCGCTCCCAGGTGCTGCCCGACGACGTCAAGGCGCTCGCCGAGCCGGTGCTCTGCCACCGCCTGATCCTCGACCCGGAGGCGATGTTCAACGGCGTCACCGTCGAGGACGTCATCGGCGACCTGCTCACCTCGGTCCCGGCTCCCACCGAGCGTGTCGCCTGAGATGAGCAGGCTCAGTGTCCGCAACCTCGTTGCTGACCTGCGGGAACGATCAGCCCCGGTAGCCTCCGGGGCCGGTTCGGCCTACTCGTTCGTCGCCGACCGGGTCCGTCCGTGGTTCGGCACGGTGACCTCGATCGGCTGGGGCGTGCTGCTCCTCGGCGCACTGGCCTGGGTCGCCGCGACCGCGCTCGGCTGGATCGAGGCGGCCGTGGTGGCGATGGCGGCGCTCTTCCTCCTGATCGGTGCGGCCTTCTTCATGATCGGGCGCACCCGGCTCGCGGTCGCGACCGTGGTCGAGCCGCCGCGCGTCGCCGTCGGCCAGGCGCTGACCGGCGAGCTGCGGGCCCGCAACGAGGCGCGCGGCCCGCTCGTCTCGACGAGCCTGGAGTTCCCGATCGGGGCAGGTGGGGTGACGTACGACCTGCCGATGCTGCTCCCGGGAGCCGAGCACACCGAGCTCTTCGTGGTGCCGACCCAGCGCCGCGGCGTGATCGACGTCGGCCCCGTCCGGACCGTACGCGGCGACCCGCTCGGTCTCTTCCGGCGCGTGCAGGAGTGGACCGACCGCACCGAGGTGTTCGTCCACCCGCGCACCACCCACCTGGAGCCCTTCGGGGTCGGTCTCGTCCGTGACCTCGAGGGCTCGACGGCACAGAACACCTCGATGAGCGACCTGGCCTTCCACGCCCTGCGCGAGTACGTCCCCGGCGACGACCTGCGCCACATCCACTGGCGCTCCTCGGCACGCCACGGCCAGCTGCTGGTGCGCCAGTTCCTCGACACCCGCCGCTCCCACATCGTCGTCATCGTCGACTCCTCGCCGATGTCCTACGACTCCGAGGACGAGTACGAGACCGCGATGTCGATCGCGGGCTCCCTGCTCCGTCGCGGGATCCTGGACGAGTTCGACGTCTCGTTCGCGACCGGCGACGTACTCATGGTGCGGGCCACCGCGGCGAGCGGGGGAGGGCGTACGGCCCTCGACGCCTGCTCCCGGGCGACCCCGCAGCACACCAGCCTGATCGAGATCACCGCCGAGGCCGCCCGGCAGGCGCCGGACGCCTCGCTGGTGATGCTGGTGACCGGGCGCTACCCGGAGTTCGTCACGCTGCAGCGCGCCGCCGGGCAGTTCTCGGTCGACGCCACCACCGTCGCCGTGCGGGTCGACTCCTCGCAGCGCGCCGGCTTCAAGGCGATCGCCGACCTGCCCATGATCACCCTGCCCGATCTGGACCAGCTGCCGGTCGTGCTGTCGAAGGGCCTGTCCGGATGAAGATGACGAAGCACTACGCCGTCGACGGCGTCCTCCTCTTCCTGCTCGGCACCATCGCCTTCCTCGGCTTCGACGACACCTACGCCGGCTGGACCTACCTCATCGCCGGTGTCGCCGGGCTGCTGCTCGGGATCCTCATCGCCTTCGTCGGCCGCGGCCAGCCGGTCGTCGTGCTGGCGGTCGGGCTCCTCGCCGCCTTCTTCGTGCTCGGCGGCGCGGTCGCGCTGCACGGAATCGGCGACCTCTCGTTCCTGCCGGTCCCGGACACGATCGGCACGCTCGCCGACAACTCGGTGCACGGCTGGAAGCGACTGCTGACCACGCTGCCGCCGGTCGACGGCGGGGCGCTGCTGACGATCCCCTACATCCTCGGCCTGGTCGCCGGCTGCCTCGGCTTCGCGCTCGCGGTGCGGGTCAAGGCGGCCCTGCCGCCCGTGCTCGTCGCGTTCGCGCTGATGGCCGGAGTGATCCTGCTCGGCGTACAGGACCCGTCCAAGACCGCCCTGCTCGGCGCGCTCTTCGGAGCGCTCGCGATCACCTGGCTCTGCATCCGAGGGATGCGGGCCCGTGCCCTCGCCGCCGCCGGCGGCGGCCGCCGGATCTCACGGACCGCGATCGGGGCCGCGCTGTGCCTCGGCGCCGCCGGGCTGGCGTTCCTCGCCGGGCCGCTGCTGCCCGGTCTCGCGCCCGAGCGCACCGTGCTGCGCGGCGAGATCGAGCCGCCCTTCAACGTCGGGCAGTACCCCTCGCCGCTGGCCGGCTTCCGGGTCTACACCAAGGGCTACCAGACGCCGGAGGACGACCGCCGACTCTACGAGAAGGACCTGTTCACCGTCTCGGGTCTGCCCGAGGGCACCCGGATCCGGGTCGCCGCGATGGATTCGTACGACGGCACCGTCTGGCGCGCGGCCAACGACTCCGGCGAGACCGAAGGCCCCGAGGACACCTTCCAGAAGATCAGCTCGACGCTGCGCAACCCGCTCGCCGACGGCAAGCAGGTGCGCGGCACGATCACGATCGGCGACGACTTCGGCGGCGTCTGGGTGCCGCTGCCGACCGCGCTCACCCACATCTCCTTCGACGGCCCCGACTCCGACTCGTTCCGCTACAACCTGGCCACCTCGACCGGCGTCCTGCCGACCGCGCTGAAGCCCGGCGACTCCTACTCGTTCACCGCCTCGGTCACCGACGAGAACGTGAGCAAGAAGAGCGAGGTGTGGTCCGGCGGGTCGCCGATCGGCGACGAGGCCGCCCAGTTCCAGGCGCTCGCCGCCGAGTACGCCGGTGGTGGCGACTCTCCGATCACCAACGCCCTGGCGGTGGCCGCGAAGCTGAAGGAGGAGGGCACCTACACGGACGGGGAGCCGCCCAACCAGCAGTACCCGGCCGGCCACTCGCTGCGCCGCCTCGCCGACTTCACCGCCAAGGGTGGCCAGCTCGCCGGCAACGACGAGCAGTACGCCGCGCTGATGGCGATCCTCGCCAACCAGGTCGGCGTCCCGGCCCGGGTGGTCCTTGGGGCCGTCGTCGGCTCCGACGGTGTGGTCCAGGGCAAGGACATGCATGCCTGGGTCGAGCTTCGGATGTCGGACGGGTCCTGGGCGACCCTGGACTGGTCCGAGTTCATGAACACCGAGAAGCCGCCCCAGCAGAACGCCCCTCAGCCCGAGGAGCTCGTCACCGGCAAGGTCGTGCCGCCGCCGGCCCCGGTGCGCCCGCCCGCGACCTCCGGGGACCCCCTGGACGAGTCGGTCAACCAGAAGGCCAACTCGCGCCCCGACGGCTTCACGCTGCCCGGATGGCTGGTCGCCGTCTTCACGTACGTCGGTATCCCGGTGCTGCTCGTCGCGGCCCTGTGCGGGGCGATCATCGGCGCCAAGATCTGGCGCAGGCATCGCCGGCGGACGCGGGGCACTCCGGTCGCCCGTCTCTCCGGTGGCTGGCGAGAGACCCTCGACCATGCCCGTGACTTCGGGGTCCGCGTACCTGTCGGGGCGACGCGTCGCGAGCAGGCGTCCGTGCTGGCCACCTCGCCGGGCATGGACGGTGCCCCCGGGCTGGCGCTGCTCACCGACACCACGATGTTCGGCGAGACCGGTCCGGACGACGCCGAGGTGGCCGCGTTCTGGGAGCAGGTCGGCACGCTTCGCTCGTCGGTCTCCGACTCGCGCACCCGGTGGCAGCGCATCCGGGCGGCCGTCAACCCGCTCTCGCTGGTGCCCGCACGGCTGTGGCGGAAGCGCTGACTCAGTCGCCGAGGCCGTAGTCCCTGATCCACTCCGGGGTGATCCGGATGATCTCGCGGGACATCCCGCGCATCGGCGGATCGACGTCCGTGAGTGCCTCGGCGGTCCCGCGGATCTCGATCATCCGTGGCTTCCACGGGTCGGTGGACTCGAGGTCGTCGACCACGAAGGCCACCTGGGCATGCTTCTGGGCGTTCCTGAACTTCCGGGACCTGCCCATCTGGTGGCCGCCGATGACGATCCGGTGCTCCTCGTCGATCTTGAACCCGACAGGGTTGTTCTGGAGGCCGCCGTCGGGGGCCAGGGTGGCGAGCCTGCCCAGGAGCTGGGTGCGCAGATAGCGGAGCTGGGTGTCGGTGAACCTCATGACCTCAGCATCGATCCTCGAGCCGGGTTGAGGTCAACCCCGCGTGTCCGTGGTCGGTCG
Source organism: Nocardioides luteus (assembly GCF_000960475.2). GTDB lineage: Bacteria > Actinomycetota > Actinomycetes > Propionibacteriales > Nocardioidaceae > Nocardioides > Nocardioides luteus_A. Next base: position 27,573 of record NZ_JZDQ02000035.1, read on the forward strand.
GCCGAGCGGCCGGACGGCGGGCCCGTCGAGGACGGAGCCGTCGGGGGAGAACCGGGAGCCGTGGCAGGTGCAGTCCCAGCTGGTCTCGGCGGGATTCCAGTGCAGCGGGCAACCGAGATGGCTGCACCGGGGGCTCACCGTGTGCAGGGCGCCCGCGGAGTCGCGATAGCCGCCGACGGTGTGGCCGCCGATGTCGACGAGCCCGCCTTCGCCCGGGCGCAGCTCGGCGGCCGGGCGGGCATCGGGGTCGTGGCGACGGCCCGCGACGAGCTCCTGGCCCACCTTGAGGTTGTCCTTGATGAGGCGGCCGACGGTCCGGACGCCGCCGATACGGCCGGCGTCGAACGTCGGGAGCCACGGGTTGTCGTTGCCGGCGAGAAGGTCGGCCAGCATCATGGCGGCCGCGGTTCCGCTGCTCAGGCCCCACTTCTGGAAGCCGGTGGCCACCAGGACCTGCTCGCTCGTCGGCGAGTGGCCGACATAGGGAACGCGGTCCGGGGTGAGGTAGTCCTGGGACGACCACCGGTAGTCGACCGCCTCGACGTCGAAGGTGGCGCGCGTCCAGGCCTCGAGGTCCGCGTACATCGCCTCGGTGTCGGACTCGGCGCCGGTCTCGTGGCCGTTGCCGACCACGATCAGGCCGTTCGGGCCGGGGTCGAGCCACGGCCGGGTCGAGCGGCTGGGTGTGTCGATGCTGATCGCCATGCTGGTCGGGGCCGCGCCGTGCAGGCGGACCGCCAACCCGTAGGAGCGTGAGGGTCTGGTGCGCGCGAAGTATCCGCCGAGCAGCCCGGGCGGGAGCAGCGTGGCGACGACCACCTGGTGGGCGACCACCTTCCCGGTGGGAGTGGTGAGCTCGACCGTACGATCACGCTGCTCGTCGATGGAGGTGACCCGGGTGCCCTCGAAGATCGGTCCTCCGGCCGCGGTGAACGCGGCAGCCAGGCCCGCCAGATACCTGCCGGGATGGAAGTGGATCTGGTCGTCGAACACGACCCCCGCCTCGACGTCGAACGGCAGGTCGGTCCGGTCGGCCACCCGTGCCGGCAGCCCGAGCCGAGCCGCAGCCTTGACCTCGTCCTCGATCTGCGACCGCTGTTCCGGCAACCGGGTGTAGGTGAGCGCCGGGGCGCGGGTCAGGTCACACTCGATCCGCAGCTCCGCGGCGAGGTCGGCGACCTGCTCGACCCCGGCCCGCTGCGCGTCCGCGTAGCGGCGCGCGCCGTCGTCCCCGTGCCGATCGACCAGGTCGGCGTAGATCAGCCCGTGCTGCGCGGTCACCTTCCCGGTGGTGTACCCGGTGGTGCCGGCCCCCACGGTCGCCGCCTCCAGCACCGCGACCCGCAGGCCGCGTCGCTGCGCGAGCAGCGCGGTCGTCAAGCCGACGATGCCACCACCCACCACGGCGACATCGACCTCGAGCTCCGTGTCCAGGGCGGCTGACCGCGGCATCTCTGCCGTGGCCAGCCACACGCTCCTGCGTTCCATCACGTACGTCCTCTCCGGCGACGTCCGGGCGGACCCGCGAGCGCCTTCCCCGGGACGGGGCGGTCAGGGTGCCAGGTGTTCTCCGGTGTGCGGCGTCCGTCCCAGCGCGAGGCCGAGGGCGATCATGCCGGCGCCGAGGATCAGGTGGAGCCAGTTGTCGGCGTCGTCGAGCGGCACGAAGTTCGCGGCGCTCTGATGGTCGATGGCGAGGCCGTAGATCCACAGCACGAGGTAGATCGCCCCGCCGCCGATCAGGAAGGCGCGGGCTCCGTTCCACGTGGTGGCCAGCACGAGGCCGGCGATCCCGAACAGCAGATGCACGATGTTGTGCAGGATCGACACCTGGAAGATGCCGAGGAGCTGGGCGTTGGACTCGTGGCCGGCGAAGGTCATCGAGTCATAGTCGGTGGTGATTCCCGGGATGAACCCGAGGACACCGACGAGCAGGAAGGTCCCGCCCACGACGGTCGCTGCGGTCTGCAGCGTCGTCGCGGTCATGGACCGGTATGCAGTGGCGTCAGTCATGGCTGGGGTGGTACCCCGTTTAACCGATCACCATGCCGCAGTAGCGGAAGACGTACGTCCGGAACCCGGCCTACCGTGGGCCACATGACGATCATCGACCCCACCCAGCCGCTCGAGATGACCCCGGTCATGGACGAGACCGGGACCCTGCTCAGCACGCTCGACCGGATCCGGCGCACGTTCGCCTGGAAGTGCGGCGGGCTGACCGACGAGCAGCTGCGCCAGCGGCTCGAGCCGTCCCGGATCACCCTCGGCTGGCTCCTCAAGCACCTCGCGTTCTGCGAGGACCACTACTTCACCGCGGTCCTCGCCGACAACGGCTACCCGGACGTCTGGGCGTCCTACGGCCCGGGGGAGGAGGGCTGGGACTGGAAGACCGAGGCCGAGGACACCGCCGACGGGTTGATGGCCCTGTGGGAGGGAGCGGTCGCCCGATCGCGTCGCTCGATCGCGGAAGCCCTGGCCAAGGACGGGATGGACACGCTCGCGACCAACGCCGAATGGGGCGTCGAGGCCAACGCCCGCCGCTACATCGCCGACATGATCGAGGAGTACGCCCGCCACACCGGCCACGCCGACCTCATCCGCGAGTCCATCGACGGCCTCGTCGGCGAGGATCCGCGGGATGGGTGAGTGACGTGGCGGGAATCAGGGGCGCCACGGGCTGGATCGGCGTGAACCTCGCCTGCACGGACCCGCCCGCGCTCGCCAGGTTCTACGCGCAGCTGTTCGGCTGGGAGGTCAGCAGCTCCGAGCCGACGTACGCCATGACCCAGCAGGTCAGCCCAGGGCGACCGTGAGGGCGAGGAGAGTCGCGGGGTCGTCGAGCCGGTCCCCGTACGCCTCGCGCAGCTGTCCCATCCGATAGCGGACGGTCTGGGGGTGGATGAAGAGCTCGGCGGCGACCTCGTCGCGCCGGCCCTGGTGGAGGAGCCAGGAGCGGAGGGTCTCGGTGAGCTTCTCGGCGGTGGCGGGGCGCAGCTCGGCCAGCGGGGCGAGGACCTGGGCGCGGAGGTCCTCGCGGGCGTCGATGTCGGCGGAGAGGACCAGCTCGACGAGGTGCTGCTCGGTATCGGAGCCGAGGCCGGCGACGTGAGCGCGCCGGGTGCGCTCGTAGGAGATCCGGGCTTCGCGCCACGGCTTGGCCGGCCCGACGACGGCCCGGCGCCCCTCCAGCGCCTTCATCAGCGCCCGGCGCCGGCGGCCGTGGGCGTCGGGGACGAGCAGCAGGGTGTGGTCGTCGAGGTCGGTCAGATCGTCGTGCTCCAGCGTCGCCTGGTTGACCTTGGCGAGGATGCTGCCGACCTGGGAGTTGGGGACGAGCACGGCCGTGAGCGTGCTCGGTGGGGTCCACTCGGCACGGACCGCCGCGTCGTCGAGTTCCTCGGGGCTCGCGCCGGCCAGCAGCTGCCGGGCGAGCCGTTCGCGCAGCTGCCGCTGCACCCGGCCGGTGGTGGCGCGTTCGTCGGCGTGCCCGGCGGCGGAGGCCTCGGAGATCTCGTCGATCCAGGCGAAGACCAGCGCCGCGAACTCGACCAGCCCTTCCGGCGCCATGCCGCCCTCGACCGCCTTTCTGGAGAGCTCGCGCCAGGCGACCCGGGCGCCGATGCGGTACGCCGCCAGCAGCGCCTCGGTCGTCCGGCCCGAACGGGCCTCTCCGCGCCCCAGCCCGTAGGCGCCTTCGAGGGCCGGGGGAGTGGCGGTGGCCACCTCGGCCGGAAGCTCGTCCACCGAGGCCAGCGACAGGAACCCGCCCAGCGCGATGCCCACGGCCGTACGGATCGTCTCGCCCATCGGGCCCGAGAAGGCGTCGCGATAGGCCGGCACCTCGGCGGTGATCGCCGCCACGACGTCCTCGCTGACGCGGGGCAGCACCTCCCGGATCGAGGCGACGATCTCGGGCGTCAGATGGACGTCATAAGACGAAAGTGTCAGGGCATCTCGGGAACTTTTGTTCGTCACGTATAAATCCACCTATCAGATTCACGTCGCTGACACAGGAGTTTACCTCGCACAAATAGCATCATGGAAAGCATGGTTGAGATCTCCACATCCCCCGCCCTGTTCGCCCCGGGCGAGGCCAGGCGACCCGCATGGCGGGCGCGGCTCTCGCGCAAGGCGTGGGGGGTCGCCGAGAAGATCGCCACGCCCCTGGCGCCGGCCGACTACCTGGACATGTTCAACCCGCTCCGCCCCGGCGCTGACCTGCGCGGACGCGTCGTGAAGGTGACTCCGGAGACCGCCGACGCGGCCACGATCGAGATCAAGCCCGGTGCCGACTGGGCGGGCCACACGCCCGGTCAGTACGTCCGCGTGGGCGTCGACGTCAACGGCGTACGCCACTGGCGGGCCTACTCGCTGACCCACGGGCCCCGCAAGGACGGCCTGATCTCGATCACCGTCAAGGCCGTGCCCGACGGCAAGGTCTCCAGCCACCTGGTGCGCCGCCTGCGCCCGGGCAAGATCGTCCACCTCGAGCAGGCCGCCGGCGACTTCGTGCTGCCCAGCGACCTGCGCGGCCACAAGTTCCTGATGGTCACCGCCGGCTCCGGCGTGACCCCGGTCATCGGGATGCTGCGCAACCTCTTCCCGGTCACCGACGAGGGTGTCGTCGAGCACCAGCGTCTCGACGTCACCGTGGTCCACCTCGCACCGAGCCGCCCCGACTCGATCTTCATCCGCAACCTCGAGTCGCTCCACGAGGCCGGCGCGATCCGCCTCGTCACCCGCTACACCGGCTCCGAGGGCCGCCTCGACATCGACACCCTGACCGAGCTCGTCCCCGACCTGAAGGAGCGGAAGGCCTACGCCTGCGGGCCGGCCGGGCTCCTCGACAACCTCCAGGCCTGGTACGACGCGGAGGGCCTGCCGCTCCAGACCGAGCAGTTCCGCCTGGCCACGGTCGTGACCGGCGAGGGTGGCACGCTCACCTTCACCGGCAAGACCGTCGACGCACCTGGTGACAAGCCGATCCTCGACGCGGCCGAAGAGGCCGGCGTCCTCATGCCGAGCGGCTGCCGTATGGGCATCTGCTTCGGCTGCGTGCTCCCGATGAAGGAGGGCGCCGTGCGCGACCTCCGCAACGGCGAGCTCACCGTCGCCCGGCCGGGTGAGACCGGCCCCGAAGGGGTACCGATCCAGACCTGCATCTCCGCCGCCGCCGGCGAGTGCGTCATCGACCACCCCGCCTCCTGAACCCCCACAAGACGAGAAGTGAGACAGCCATGACCATCGCACCTGACGCCCCGGCCTACACCGGCCCGATCGCCCACCTCACCCGCGAGGACATCGAGCAGCTCGGCCGCGAGCTCGACGCCATCCGCCAAGAGGTCATCGACACCCGCGGGGAGCGGGACGCTGCCTACATCCACAAGGTCATCAAGGTCCAGCGCTCGCTGGAGCTCGGCTCCCGCGCCGTCCTGCTCGCGAGCATCTTCCCGCCGGCGTTCGTCGTCGGCACCGTCGGTCTCTCGATCGCCAAGATCCTGGACAACATGGAGATCGGCCACAACATCATGCACGGCCAGTGGGACTGGATGCGTGACCCGAAGATCCACTCCACCGTGTGGGAGTGGGACAACGCCTCGACGAGCGAGGGCTGGAAGCACTCCCACAACGAGCTGCACCACACCTACACGAACATCGTCGGCAAGGACAATGACCTCGGCTGGGGCATCATGCGCGTCGACGAGGAGCAGCGCTGGACACCGGCGAGCCTGTTCCAGCCCGCGATGAACTTCCTCAACATGTGCATCTTCGAGTACGGGATCGCGATGTACGACCTCGAGCTCGGCCGGGTGATCCGGCAGAAGAAGAAGGGCCGCCGCCCGTCCGCCGAGTGGCAGATCGCGGCGAAGAAGACGCTCGCCAAGATCCGCCGCCAGGCGTTCAAGGACTACGTCGCCCACCCGCTCGTCTCGATGGTCACCCTCTCCGGTCCGACCACGCTGCTGGCCAACCTGACCGCCAACTTCGTCCGCAACGTCTGGACCCACTCGGTGATCATGTGCGGCCACTTCCCGGAGGGCGTGGAGACCTTCGAGCTCAAGGACATCCCGGAGAACGAGAGCCGCGGTGAGTGGTACGTCCGGCAGATGCTCGGCTCGGCCAACATCTCCGGCTCGAAGTTCCTGCACGTGATGACCGGCAACCTGTCCCACCAGATCGAGCACCACATCTTCCCGGACCTGCCCTCGAACCGCTACGCCGAGATCGCGCCGAAGGTCCGCGCGCTCTTCGACAAGTACGGCCTCAACTACCACACCGCGCCGATGCCGCAGCAGGTCGCTTCGGCGTGGCACAAGGTGCTGCGCCTCTCGCTGCCCAACGGCTTCCTCGAGTCCACCACGGTGCGCAACGCGCCGTCGCAGCTCGTCAAGCTCGTCAAGGCGGTCCGCGGCGACACCCGTACGCGACGCCGGCTCCTCAAGGAGTTCGAGGCCGCCGGCGCCGCCTCGGTCGGCAAGGCCATCTGACTCAGGCGTCGTAGGCGCCGGCCGCGATGTCCTCGAGCAGCGTGGGCATGGTCGGTTCCCAGCCGAGCAGACGACGGGTCTGCTCGGCGGACGCCCAGGCGTCGAAGCCGAAGAAGTTGCTGAGCCAGCCGAAGTGGGCCTCGGCGTCCGCCGGGTCGATCGAGGCCGTGGGCAGCTCGAGACGGCGGCCGATCGCCTCGGCGATCTCGCGGGTGGGGATGCCCTCCTCGGCCACCGCGTGGGCACGGAAGCCCGCCGGCGCCTTCTCCAGCGCGAGCCGGACCATGCGGGCCGCGTCGGTGCGGTGCACGGCCGGCCACCGGTTCTGGCCGTCGCCGATGTAGCCGGCGACGCCGTGCTGCCGGGCGATGGATGACAGGACCGCGACGAAGCCGTGGTCACCGCCCTCGCCGTGGACCGAGGCCGCGAAGCGGAGCGCCACGGGACGTACGCCTCGGTCAGCGTAGCCGAGCGCGAGGTTCTCGCTGCCGCCGCGCATCGAGTCGCGGCCGTGGTTGGGGTTGGCGTCGTCCTCGGTGAACGGCTGCCCGGTGACGTCGCTGATCAGTCCCGAGGCGAGCAGGAACGGCTTCCCGCTCCCCTCGATCGCGGTGAGCATGGCCTCGACCGTCGCGTTCTCGGTGTGGCCGGCTCCCGCGTAGTCGCTGAAGTCGTGCTTGAAGGCCAGGTGGATCACGCCGTCGGACGCCTTCGCGGCGGTGGCGAGCGTGTCGGGGTCGTCGAGCGAGCCGCGGTGGACGGTCACGCCCTTGGCCTCGAGAGCGGCGGCGCTCTCGTCGGAGCGGGCCAGGCCCGTGACGGCATAGCCGTGAGCGAGCAGCTCGTCGGTGACCGCCGAGCCGATCCAGCCCGAGGCTCCGGTGATGAAGATGTTCGTCATGCTTCCTCCTATGTCAGTTACTGACATCAACCGTAGCAGATGATGTCATGAACTGACATCACGCTAGGATGGGCCCATGGCGAGATGGGAGCCGGACGCGCGTGGTCGGATGCTGACCGCTGCCCTCGAGCTGTTCGCCGAGAAGGGCTACGACGGCACGACCGCCGGTGACATCGCTGCCCGGGCCGGGGTCACCGAGCGCACCTTCTTCCGCCACTTCGCCGACAAGCGCGAGGTGCTCTTCGCCAACCCCAACTCCCTCGACGAGATGGTCGTCAAGGCGATCGCTGCCGCCGACGAGCAGGCGACCCCGCTCGAGATGGTGATCGGCGGCGTACGCGCGGCGGCGGTGGGGCTCGCGGAGGCACGCACCCGCGAGCAGGCCGCCCAGCGGTCCCGGATCGTCGAGGCGACCCCGGCCCTCCAGGAGCGTGAGCTGCTCAAGATGGCCGCCATGACGGCCGCTGCGCAGGCCGCGCTCGCCGAGCGTGGCGTGGGGGAGCCGACCGCCGCGATGGCCGCCTACGGCGGCGTCGCGGTCTTCCAGACGGCTTTCTCCCGGTGGGTGTCCGGTGCCACCGACCTCGGCCTTCCCGAGTGCGTCGACGAGGCTGCCGCGACGCTGCGGGCCCTGACCTAGGAACGGCCGCCGGTGAACACCTCGGTCACACCTGCGCCACGGTGACGAATGTCGTATGGACATCACTCGCCCGGACCGGTAGACAACTAGGCACTATGGAGAACCAGTTGATTCCCGGAGCCGAGTCGCAGACCGTGGTGCGCAGCTATGTGACCGCCAACCAGCCGAACCCGTCGGCGCTCGCCGAGGGTCTGTGGGTGCTGCCTCCCGACGTGCTCTCCAGCGGTGACCGCGCGGTGCTCTTCGACCAGTACAAGCTCTACGTCGCCGAGGCCGAGCGGCTCAGCGTGAGGCGCACGATCACCAGCGCGTTCTTCCTGATCCTCAACATCGGCGTCCTGGTCGCCGGCACCGCCCTCCTGGCCCACGCTCCCGAGCGCCCCTGGCTGTTCACGGTCGCGCTGATCGCCGCCCTCGGCCTCTGCCTCGGCTGGTTCTGGATCATCCGGTCCTACCGGCAGATGGCGGGCGGGAAATACAGCGTCATCTCCCACCTCGAGAAGCAGCTGCCGGCAGCGCCCGGCGTCGCGGAGTGGTCGGCCGTCGGCCTCGGTCGCGACAGCTCGCGCTACCTGCCGATGAGCAACATCGAGGTGTGGGCGCCCGCGCTCTTCGCCTTCTGCCACGTCGCGACGTACGTCCTGCTCTACCTGCCCTAGCCGAGAACCCTGACCTCGAGCGGGGTCTCGCCGTCCGGTCCGACGGCGTAGGCGACGCCGTCGGGCCGCTCGCTGAGCACCTCGACCAGCTCGCCATCGCGCCACAGCAGCGCGACGCCGTCATCGGCCGCGTAGCCCGCGGGCAGCGCCCCGGAGCCGACGAACCGGACGTACGTCTCCCGCCGGTCGGCCTCGCCGAGGTAGTGCGGGCAGAACGAGCCGGGGAGGAAGCCCAGGCCGTCGGGGAGCGGCGCGGTGGGGCCGAAGGAGTCGGTCGAGGAGGCCTCGTACCAGCAGTTGGCCCCCGCCGAGATCCCCGCCAGGATCGTCCCGCCGGCGGCGGCCTTCTCGAGCAGCGCCGGCAGGCCGTGCAGCCGCCACACCGCCAGCAGATTGGCCGTGGACCCGCCGCCGACGTAGACGATGTCCTGGTCGAGCAGCTGCTCGAGGTCGTCGATCGGGAGCTCGTGCCCCTCGGGCGCCTTGTTGAACAGCGACAGCACCCTCGCCTCGGCACGGTCGGCGTACGCCGCGAGGAACTTGTCGTGATAGCTGTCCGCGTCGCCGCTCGCGGTCCCGATGAAGCAGACCTTGGGCCGCTCCTTGCCGCTCAGGCGGCCGAGCTCGGCGTCGAGAGGTGAGAAGTCCCGGCCGTGCACGTCGGGCATCGAGAAGCCGCCACCGCCGAGGGTCAGGATCGTTCCGCGCATGGGGTGAGTGTAGGGACACAGAAGGCCCCGCCGGGGCGGCCACGGTGAGGTGGCGGGCCGGCGGGGCCTCTGACGGTGTGACGGCTACCTGACAGTGACGGTCACCGTGTCGGTGATCGCCTCGTTCCTCCGGTCACCCGAGTAGGCCACCTCGTAGGTGTGCGTGCCTCGGAGCGCCCGGAAGGTCGCCTCCTCCCTCTTCAGGGTGAAGCGGCCGACGCGGATGCCGTGCTCCTTGACGACGATCTCGCCGGTGGCGCGCTCGCCGTCGACGGTGATCTCGACCTTGCCGCGCTTGGGCGAGGTGGCGGAGATCTCCGGGACCGCCTTCTCGGTGCAGTAGCTCACCTTGACGTTGTCGACGGCCCAGCCCCGGGCGCCGCCACAGCCGTCACGACCGAAGTCGAAGCGGAACTGCACGGTGTCGCCCGCGGCCGCGACGGAGTCGAGCTTCACGATGGTGGTGCCCCACTTACCGGTGAAGCTGTTGCCGTCGGATCCGGTCCAGGCCGGCTCGCCCTCCATGTAGCCGCTGTCGGCGCTCATCGTGCCGCCCGGTGCGTTGAAGGCGTACGCGGCCTGGTCGACGAGCTTGAACTCGCCGCCGTTGACCGAGACCTTGACGTTGCCACCGTCATAGCCCCACTCGGTCAGGACCGAGTGGTCGAAGCTGAACCGTGGCGAGAGGCCCTTGGGCACCGTGAGGGCCGGGCTGATCAGGCCGTTCCGGCTGGTGATGTCACCCGTGGCGGAGCCACAGGAACCCTCGTTGGGGTCGGGGGCGAACGCGACACCGGTGGCGTTGTCCTCGACGTCGCTGGCCGCCTCCCAGGGGTAGTCGTTGCCGGGCACGCCGGCCTCGGCGTCCTGGGTCCAACCGGCCAGACCGTCCTCGAAGTCCTCGGTGTAGGTGGTGACCTCGTTGGTGCCCTCGCCACAGAGCGCGGGGGTGTTCGGGTCGAGCATCGGGCCGAAGTTGCACTGGGCCGGCTCCTTGGTGAGCTCGGTGGCCGTGTTGGCCGCCGCGACCGACGCGCAGTCGTCGGCCGTGATCGGCTCCAGAGCCGGGGCTACGGCCTCGCCACCCGGGGTCTCGCCGCCGCCGGCCTGCGGGGTCGAGGTGCCCAGGGTGAGCTTCTTGAGCGTCGTCACACCCATCAGGTCGGCGCAGGAGGAGACCATCGCCTGGGCGAACTCGGGGAAGCCCGAGGTCGGCGTCAGGTAGTTGGTCTGGGCGTGCCAGATCAGGTTGGCCGCCTTGTCCAGGCCGATGCCCGCCACGTTGACGTCGTTGTAGGAGCCACCGTCCACGAGCAGGGCGTAGTGGTGGTTGATGACGCCCGAGTTGGTGTGGACGCCGCCGGAGTCGGTGGCACCGTCGCAGTGGTACTCCGCGTCGGAGACCTTGCCCGGGTCGCCGTAGCAGGTCGGGTTCCACATGTCGCGGATCGCGCCGCCGAAGGCGGTCGAGTCCTCACCCATCAGCCAGCGTACGGAGTCGTCCTTGGTGCTGGTCGAGGCGTCCTTGATGGTGATGTTGACCGTCGAGGTGGCGCTCTTGATCTTCTGGCCGGTGGCGAAGTCGGTCGTCGCGCCGTAGATGCTGGAGTTGCCGGAGATCGAGCCGATCGGCTGGCCCTGCAGGAAGCCGATCACGATGCCCTTGGCACCCGCCGCGTTCGCGTTCGCGACCTTGGTGGCGAAGGAGCAGACGCCGCGGTCGACGTAGACGAACTTGCCGGCCAGGTCGGCCGCGTTGGTGAACGCGCCACAGCCGTTGGTCGGGCTGCCGTCGGCCGGGTCGTCCTGACCCACGACGATGTCGGAGGTCACGCCCGAGGTCGGGTAGACCGGGCCGAAGTTGGCCGCGGCCGCCGGGCAGCCGCCCGCGATGTCGGCGGGGGAGTTGATCGTCAGCTCGATCGCCCCACGCGTCGACGAGGAGCAGTGGCCGTCGGTGCGGTCGACGTCGTCGGTGGTGTTCTCACGCGCGTTGAGGAAGTCGACCGTGTTGCCCCACATGTCGGAGTACGCCTCGTTGAGCGCACCCGGCTGCCACTGGTAGATCAGGCCGGAGGTGTATTCGGTGTAGGCGTGACCCCACTCGTGGGCCACCACGTCGTCGGAGGTGACGCCGGAGCAGTAGTTGGTGGTCTCGCCGTTCCAGTTGGCGTTCGGGCACGAGATCGCCGGGTCGTTGTTGACCGTGACCATCTTGGCGCCGTTGCCGTCGTAGGAGTCGCGGCCGAAGGTGTTCTTGTAGAGCCAGTAGGACTCGCCGGTGGTGGCGACCTCGTTGGCCTGGTCCTTGTCGAGCGTGCCCGGGAAGGCGTCGTTCTCGCGCCAGACGGTGGCGTCGTCGGTGGTGTCGCCGGTGTTGTGCTTCTCGATCAGCTCACGGTCGGTCGCGTTGTCGATCATCGAGTAGCGGTTGACCGGCTTGCCGGTGGCGGCGTCGAGCACGAGCGTCTCGCGCACGGTGGACTTGTTGGACACCTCGATGACCCAGGCGAGCAGGCTCTTGCCGCTCACGCCCTGGGCGGCGCCCATGCGGTAGATGTTGAGGTCGGCCTTGACGACCTCGAGGCCGCTCGTGTCGATCTTGCTGTCGACGGGGGCCTCCGCCGGCTTCGCCTTCACCAGCTGGAGCGCCTTGGCGGTGGCCTTCTCCTTCGACCACTTCGGGGTCGTGCTGAGGTCGAGGTTCGGGGCGGCGAAGCCGTTGACCGAGGTGAGGTCGCCGGACTTGTCGACGTGGGCCTTGAGGACGCCGCCGAAGACCGGCACGCCCTGGTAGGCCTGCTCGAACTCGACCGTCCAGCCGGCCGGGGTCGTGCTCACCTTCGACTGGTCGAGCTGGCCGGCCTTCGCGCCGAAGACCGAGGCGTACTCGTCGAGGTAGGCGCGCGCCTTCGCGGCGGCTTCGGACTTGGTGTCGGCGGCGACACGGGGCAGCAGGTCGCCCTTGGTGGACACGAAGCCGAGCAGGCCGGTGGCGCCCTCCTTCTTGAGGGTGACGGTCTGGTCGGCCGTGGCCTTGAGCTTGTCGATGCCGCTGGGATCCGGTTTCGCAGCGACCGCGGCGACCGGTGTGATCACCAGGCTCGCCGCGACGAGTGCAAGGCTGATTCCCTGCATTCCGAGCTTCACGGGTTGCTCCTCTCGGGGACTCGCCGCGTCAGGTCGCGGCGTTTCGCATCGTAGAGAGATTTGCGCCGAAGAGAGGTGCAAACACGAATCACGAGTCCGAAACGATTCATCCTCGGGCAATCCTCAAGGGGAGGGCCTCAGGGGAGATCTAAGGTAGTTTCCCGATGTGCGGGCCTACCTCAGGCGCAGATTCTCGAGGGGTGCCCTTGGAGATCATCCCGCCTTTGTACGCCGCCGGCCTGCCGTGCCACGGAGACGACTCTGCGTTGTGGTTCTCAGAGTCCCCCGCCGCCCTCGAGGTGGCCAAAGATCGCTGTCTCGACTGCCCGGTCATGCGCGAGTGCCTCTCGGGTGCTCTCGCGCGCTCTGAGCCATGGGGTGTCTGGGGCGGCGAGATCGTCGAGCGCGGCCAGGTGGTCACCCACAAGCGCGGCCGCGGCCGACCCCGCCGCCAGGCCGCCTAGGCGTGCGCCGACTCCAGCCCCAGGCTCGCGGCGAGCTTCGCGACCTGGGCGGGGGCGGCGTACGCCTCGATCTCGGTGATCCTGCCGTCGACCACGGTGAAGGCCATGACGCTGAAGAGCTTCCCGTGGAAGGTGATCGCGACACCTGCGGCGCCGTTGACGAGGGCAGCGTGGGTGACGCGGTCGGCGTGGGCGTACATGACGGCGTTGCCCGCCACCTTCGCGGCGCCCCGGTAGGTGGTGATCCCGGAGCCGAGATCGGCCCGCAGGACCACGTCGGGGTGGAGTGCACCGATCAGCCGGTCCAGGTCGCCGTCCTGCGCGGCGGCGAAGAACGCGTCGACGACCTCGCGCTGCGCGGCGACGTCGCTCTGGGGCGTACGTCCTCGGACCCGGCGCCGCGCCCGGCTCGCGAGCTGACGGGTCGAGTCCGAGGAGCGGTCGAGCATCGTCGCGATCTCGTCGAAGGGCACGGCGAAGAGATCATGGAGTACGAAGGCCAGCCGCTCGTCCGGGGAGAGCTGGTCGAGCACCACCAGGAGAGCGAGGCTGACCGAGTCGGCGAGCATGGCGCGCTCGGCCGGGTCCTGGGTAGTGCCGTCGTCGAGGACGACCGTGGGGTCGGGCAGCCGGTCCTCGATCGAGACCTCGCCGCGGGTCTTGCGTGAGCGAAGCATGTTGAGCGAGACGCGTGCCACCACCGTCGTCAGCCACGCGCCGACGTTGTCGATCTCATCGGTCTCGCTCCGGCTCAGCCGGAGCCAGGCATCCTGCACGGCGTCCTCGGCCTCCGAGGTGGAACCGAGCATCCGGTAGGCCACCCCGTACAAGTGCTGCCGCTCCTGCTCGAAGCGCTCGGCCAGCCACTCCTGCTGCATCGTCCGTCCTCCGGATCTGTGGGTCTCGGGGTAGGTCGTCCCCTATGGACCCGACACGTGAAGCAGACCAGATGTGACCGATCCGGGCGAAGAATTTTTTCTTTCGCAGATCTGTCACATCTCCTCGGCCGGGCGGGTCGAGAGGGCATGAGCAACCGAATGAAGAACCCCGCAGAAGTCATCCCGCAGGCCTACAAGGGCATCGGCAACCTCCTCGCCGCTGTCGCCGACGGCGGCCTCCCCGAGACCACGACCGAGCTGATCGCCATGCGAGTCAGCTCGCTCAACGGCTGCGCCGCCTGCCTCCAGGGCCACGCCGTCCGCGTGGAGGAGGTCGGTCTCCCGATCGAGAAGATCGTCGGCCTCGCGGCCTACCGCGAGTCGCCGTTCTTCAGCGAGGCCGAGAAGGCGGCCCTCGCGCTGGCCGACGCCGTCACCCGCCTCGCCGACTCCGAGGACGCCGTGCCCGACGAGCTCTGGCGCGAGGTCACCAAGCACTACGACGAGAGGCAGACCGCCGCGCTGATCCTCTGCATCGCCACCCACAACCTCTTCAACCGGGTCAACGTGACGGTGCGTGAGGACGCCGAGAATCCCTTCTGGATGCGCTGACCAGCCGGGCCCGCGCCGGCTGTAACACGTTGTTCGTCGGACTATCCGGTCGCTCTCATAGGGCGAGTAGTCCTACGAACGACGTGTTACACGTTCGGGAAGCGCTAGCTCAACGCCACCGTGACGACGGCCTTGGCCTCCTCCTGGACCTTCGTCAGGTGGTCGGCGCCGCGGAACGACTCGGCGTAGATCTTGTAGACGTCCTCGGTCCCCGACGGGCGGGCGGCGAACCAGGCCGACTCGGTGGTCACCTTGAGTCCACCGATGGCCGCGCCGTTGCCGGGGGCCTCGGTGAGCTTGGCGGTGATCTCCTCGCCGGCCAGGGTCGTCGCGGTGACCGCGTCGGGGGAGAGGGCCGCGAGCTTCGCCTTCTCCTCGCGAGTGGCAGGGGCGTCGATGCGTGCGTACGCCGGGGTTCCGTGCTCCGCGACCAGCTCGGCGTAGCGCTGGGACGGTGACTTCCCGGTGCGCGCGAGGATCTCGGAGGCGAGCAGGGACAGGATGATGCCGTCCTTGTCGGTGGTCCACACGGTGCCGTCGAAGCGCAGGAACGAGGCCCCGGCCGACTCCTCGCCACCGAAGCCGAACGAGCCGTCGATCAGCCCCGGCACGAACCACTTGAACCCGACCGGCACCTCGACCAGCGGCTTGCCGAGCGCGCCGGCGACCCGGTCGATCATCGAGGACGAGACCAGGGTCTTGCCGATCCGCGCGGTGGCGGGCCAGCCCGGACGGGCGCCGCCGAAGAGGTGGTCGATCGCGACCGCGAGGAAGTGGTTGGGGTTCATCAGCCCGGCGTCGCGGGTCACGATGCCGTGCCGATCGGAGTCGGCGTCGTTGCCGGTGGCGATGTCGAACTCCGGGGTGCTCTCCAGGAACCGCACCAGCTCGGCCATCGCGCTGGGGGAGGAGCAGTCCATCCGGATCTTGCCGTCCCAGTCCAGCGGCATGAACCGCCAGGTCGGGTCGACCAGCTCGTTGACCACGTTGAGGTCGATCTTGTGACGCTCGGCGATCTCGCCCCAGTAGGCGACCGAGGCCCCGCCCAGCGGGTCCGCCGCGATCCGGACCCCGGCGTCGCGGATGGCGGCCAGGTCGACCACGGTGGGCAGGTCGTCGACGTAGGTGCCCAGGAAGTCGTACGTCTCGGCCTGCCGCCGCGCGGCCGCGAACGGCACGCGCTTGACGCCGGCCAGACCGGCCCGGATCAGCTCGTTGGCACGGGCGGCGATGACCTTGGTGGCGTCGGAGTCGGCGGGGCCGCCGTGGGGCGGGTTGTACTTGAAGCCGCCGTCGGACGGCGGGTTGTGCGAGGGCGTGACGACGATCCCGTCGGCCAGGCCGGAGCCCGACAGCCGCCCGGCGTTGGCGCGAAGGATCGCGTGCGAGACCGCCGGGGTGGGCGTGTAGCCGTCGCGATCGTCCACAAGGACGCGTACGTCGTTGGCGACCAGCACCTCCAGCGCGCTCGCCCACGCGGGCTCGGAGAGGCCGTGGGTGTCGCGCCCGATGAACAGCGGCCCGTCGATCCCCTGCGAGGTCCGGTAGTCGACGATCGCCTGGGTGGTGGCCAGGATGTGCGTCTCGTTGAACGCCGAGTTGAGCGAGGACCCTCGATGCCCCGACGTACCGAACACGACCTGCTGGGCCGGATCCTCCGGATCGGGCTGCAGGTTGTAGTAGGAGGCGACCAGGTGAGGTACGTCGACCAGGTCGGCGGGCGTAGCGAGCGTTCCAGCGCGTGGGTCAGCCATGTGTCCCATCATGCCTACTGCCCCGTAGTCTTCTCCCCATGCCCCTCGTCACCACCGAAATCAGCGACGGCATCGCCCAGGTGCGTCTCAACCGCCCGGACAAGCTCAACGCGCTGACCCTCGAGCTGCTCCAGGAGCTGGTCGACACCGCCAAGCGGCTCGGCAAGGACCACGACCTGCGTGCGGTGGTCATCGCCGGTGAGGGCGACGCGTTCACCGCCGGTCTCGACTTCGCCTCGGTCCTGCGTGACCCGAAGAAGATCGTCGGCGCGTTCATCCCGGTGCCCTTCCGCGGCACCAACCTCTTCCAGGAGTCGGTCTGGGCGTGGCGCCGGCTGCCGGTCCCGGTGATCGCGGCCGTCCACGGCCACTGCCTCGGTGGCGGCGTACAGATCGCCCTCGGTGCCGACTTCCGCATCGCCGAGCCCGACTCGCAGTGGTCGGTCCTCGAGGGCAAGTGGGGCATCATCCCCGACATGACCGGCATCCGGTCGCTCTCCGAGGTCGTCGGCATCGACACCGCCAAGAAGCTCACCATGACCGCCGAGCAGTTCTCCGGCGAGCGCGCCTACGAGCTGGGTCTGGTCACCGAGCTCTCCGCCGACCCGGTGGCCACCGCGACGGCCTTCGCCCGCAAGCTCTCCGAACGCTCCCCGGACCAGCTCGCCGCCGCCAAGCGCCTCTTCAACGACACCTGGTACGCCCCCATCAAGCGCACCTTCTCCCGCGAGCGCATCGAGCAGCTCCGCCTCCTCTTCGGCGAGAACACCAAGATCGCCCGCGAGGCCGCCTTCAAGCGCGAGAAGCCGACCTACAAGCCCCGCCGCTGACCCTCCTCAGCCGAGGCGTCACCCCCGTCGGCCGAGGCGTCAGCCAGGTCGGCCGAGACGTCACTCGCGTCGGCCGAGACGTCATCCGCTGCCTTCTCGGCCGACGTACGTGACTTCTCGGCCGACGTACCTGACGCCTCGGCCTGCGCGGCGGACGCCTCGGCGTGCTTGCGGCGGCGCTTGATCTCGCCCTGGGCGAGGACGAAGGCGAGGATGACGGGCCAGACGTATTTCAGGTGGCTGGCGATCCATGTCACCCAGTCGGGGAGCTGGACCTCGGGCAGGTCCGGCCAGGGGATCGACGGCCACGGGACGCTGGGGAGATCGGGGAGCGGCAGGTCGGGGAGGTTCGGCAGGTTCGGGAGCGGGATGTGCGGCAGCGAGATCCGGGCGAGGATCCACGCGACGACCGCCGCGGCGACGATACCGGCGACCACGCCCGCGGCGCCGCCGAGGGTCTCGATGAGCGCATAGCGCTTCGGGTGGTCGATCACCCGGCGTTCGTACGCAGCAGCCCGTGACCCCGGCTCCGGAGTCAGGTCGGCGCCGCCGATGCCGGCCATCCCGGCCAGGTCCTCGCCGGGCGCGAAGTAGGTCGCCCGACGTGGGGTACCGAGCGCGGAGTGGATCACGAGCAGGCTCCCGTGCGTCTTGGTCTCGAGCCGTGCCCGGTCGTCGGCGGTCTTCCGGGTGAGGACCTCCTCGCCGTCGACGGTCCACACGAACGTACGGATGAAGTCGCCGGTCACCTCGAGTCGGTGGGTGTGCCCGGCGATCGTCCGCGACCAGATCTGGACCTTCGTGCTCACCCTGGTGAATCTAGGATCCGGGGCGCCCTGACGGCATCGGCCCGAGGTAGCGACCGGGGTCAGACTTTGGTCAGGGGTAGGCGATACCGGTGGTCTGCTCGGAGAGCTCCCACAGCGCCCGCGCCGCCTCCGGATCGCGCGCGAGCCGGGACGCGGTGACCGGCTTCGGCACCCCGCGGGCCTCGAAGGCGTCGCTCGGACCGATGTACGTCCCCGGCTCCAGCCCCGGATAGGTCGCCGCCATCAGCGCAGGCCAGGCACCGGCCTCGGGCGTCTGCGCCATCGCATGGACAGCGGCCTCGCTGATGCTGGCGATCGGCGCGATCAGCCGCCGGGACGTGCCGTTCGCCATCAGCCGGGTCGAGGCGAGCCCGGGGTGGGCGGCGTACGCAGAGATCGGCAGCCCCGCCTTCTCCAGGCGCCGCTGCAGCTCGAAGGTGAAGAGCAGGTTGGCGAGCTTGGACTGCGAGTAGACGTTCCAGGGTGAATACCGCCCGACCTGCACGGTCGGGTAGCCCAGCGGCGCCTTGCGGGCCAGCTTGTGCATCATGCTCGACACCGTCACGATCCGCGCCTCGCCGCTCTCGGCCAACGGCTCGAGCAGCAGCCCGGTCAGCAGGAACGGCCCGAAGTGGTTGGTCGCCATCTGCAGGTCGAGGTCGTCCACGGTCCGCGACTGCGGCGTCGCCATCACCCCCGCGTTGTTGACCAGCAGGTGCAGCGGTCCGCCGCCGTCGAACGTCGCCGCCGCGATCGCCTCGGCTCCGGCACGCACCGCCTGGAGCGAGGAGAGGTCGAGCGCGACCCGGTCGAGCCGGGCACCCGGAACCTCCTCGCTCAACGCCGCCGCGGCCGCGTCGAGCTTCTCCCAGGACCGCCCCGCCAGGATCACCCGCGCCCCGGCGGCCGCGAGGCCGCGCGCGGTGAAGTAGCCGATCCCGCCCAGCGTCGGTCCGGTCACCACGGCGTTCTTGCCGGTCAGGTCAGGAATGTCGGAGGTCGTCCACGGCATGCGGCCACACTAGGCGGCGACTCCACACAATGGACGCATTTGACGGTCGGCCCCGGCCTGTCAGCCCAGCCCGCCCAGCGCGAGCCCAGCAGCGATCGCGAGCATCGTGCACCCGATGAGGCTGTCGAGCACCTGCCACGCACGCCGGCTGGCGAGCAGCGGCCCGAGCAGCCGGGCGCCGTAGCCGAGCCCGGCGAACCAGATGATGCTGGCCAGGCAGCCGCCGACGGCGAACCCCCAGCGCGCCGGGCCGTACGTCGCCGCGATCGACCCGTGGAGCACAAGTGTGTCGATGTAAACATGCGGGTTGAGCCAGGTGAAGGCGGCGGCCTTGGCGATCACCCGGGGGAGCGCCTCGCGAGGAGCATCGGCCGCATCGAGACCGGAGGGCCGCAGCGCCCGCCGGAACGACCCGATGCCGTACCAGCCCAGGAACGCCACCCCGAACCACCGCAGCAGCTCCAGTGCCCAGCCCGCGCGCGAGACGACGACTCCCATCCCGCCCACCCCGGCGCAGATGAGGACGAGATCCGAGACCGCGCAGACGCTCACCACCACGAGCACATGCGAGCGCAGGATGCCCTGCCGCAGGACGTACGCGTTCTGGGACCCGATGGCGACGATGAGGCTGAGCCCGGTGAGGAGCCCGGCGAGGCTGGCGTTGATCACCCCGGCGACGCTAGAGCGCGACCCATCAACAGACCAGCGAAAGAATCTAACCGAAGACAAGCCACACTTAAGTCATGCCAGCCCTCGACCCGACCCAGCTCGAGACCCTCGTCGTGATCGCCGAGGAAGGCACCTTCGACGCCGCGGCGCGCCGCCTCCACATCACCCCGAGCGCCGTCAGCCAGCGGATCCGCGCACTCGAGCGTACGGCCGGACAGGTGCTGGTGCGGCGTACGACTCCCTGCACGCCCACCGAGGCCGGCGAGCCCCTGATCCGCCAGGGAAGACAGCTCCGCCTGCTCCTCGCCGAGGCGGCCGCGTCCCTGGGAACGGACGAGACCAGCGCCGACACGGTCGTCGACCTCTCGGTCGTCGTCAACGCGGACACCCTCGCGACCTGGTTCCGACCGGTGCTCGACGAGGTCGCGACCTGGGACCGGACGGCATTGCGGATGACCGTCGAGGACCAGGGCTACTCGGCCGACGCGCTCCGACGCGGCGAGGTCCTGGCGGCCGTGACCAGCGAGCCGAAGCCGGTCCAGGGCTGCACGGTCGAGCCGCTGGGAAGGCTCCGCTACACCCCCGGCGCCGCCCCGGCGCTGGTCGAGCGCCACCGCAGGGGCAGAGGCATCGACTGGAGCGCGATCCCGATGATCGTCTACAACGAGAAGGACCATCTCCAGGACGAGGTGCTCGCCGCGCACGGCGCGACCAGGCCGCCGGTCGTCCACCGGGTCCCGAGCAGCCACGACTTCCACGAGGCGATCCGGCGCGGCCTCGGCTGGGGGATGCTCCTCGACGCCCAGGCCGAGGCCGACCTCGAGTCCGGTCGGACGATCCCGCTCCCGGGCGCGAAGCCGATCGACGTCCAGCTCTTCTGGCAGCGCTGGCGCCTCGACTCGGTCGCCCTCGACGACCTGAGCGAGGCCGTACGCCGCGCCGCCCGCTCCGGGCTACGCCCGACGCGCCGCCGCTGAACGGGTCAGCGCCGGCGGTCGGGGTAGCCGGCGCCGAAGTGCTGGTCCTGAGGAGCGTGGCCCGGCATGGGCTGCCCGGCCGGCGGGTAGTGCCCCTGCGGAGGCGGGCCCGGAGGGTAGTGCCCCTGGGGGCCGCCGCCGTAGGGGCCGGGCTCGTAGGGGCCGGGGTCGTACTGGCGGTGCTCCACGGCGGTGGTGTGCTGGGACCGGTTCACCGACAGCAGCACGCCGATCACGATCGCGAGGCCGCCGGTGACGACGAAGATCCAGCCCAGCGGTTCGCTGGCGATCGCGTTGGCGACCTCGTCGGGCAGATCCACGGCGTTGGTGAGCAGGACGAGTCCGAGGACCAGCAGGATGATTCCCAGGCCGATGGTCATGGCAGAACTCCAGAGGTTGGGGGCTGGCGCGCCACGCTACCCAGCCACTTCAGGCCCCCATACCGTCCCCCGCATCGCAGCCCCGACCCGATCATGCCGTACGCCGCGTCCCGGCCACTCCACGCGCCGCGACCCCGAGCAGCACCAGCAGGAGCGCACCGAAGGCGAGCATCGCCGGGTCGGTCGCGACGTACTGCACCAGGATCCCCAGCAGCACCACCGGCACTGTGATCCCCAGATAGGCCATCAGGAAGAGCCCGGCCAGCGCCTCGCCGCGGCCCTCTGCCGGCGCCACCGAGATGACGGTCGCGACCGCGGCCTTGAACGACATCCCCGAACCGGCCCCGGTGACGACGGCCCCGACGACCAGCACCCAGAACGTGCCGGAGAGCAGGGCACCGACCACGAGGAGGAGCCCGACGGTGAGCGCGACCAGCCCGGTGACGTACAGCCGACGGCGCTGCCAGCGCCCGGCCAGCACCTGGAAGAGCGCCGCGGCCCCGAAGATGGAGAACCCGACGACGCCTGCCACCGCATGCGAGTGGAGGGAGAGCTCGTCAGCCAGGAACGACGGCACCAGCGAGGTGAAGAAGCCGAACATCGCGAAGGCCACGAAGCTCGCCATCCCCGCGGCGAAGTAGGCGCTGCGTGCGTCGGCCGGCACCCGCACCCGCTGTGGCCGGTAGGTCCAGCCCGGCTGGTCGGTGTCGACCGTCTCCGGTGCGGCGACGACCGCCAGCAGTCCGATCACCATCAGGAAGGCGAAGACCGCGTAGGGGGTGTAGAGCGGACGCGGCGCCCACTCGGCCAGGGCGCCGGCGACCAGCGGTCCCAGCCCCAGGCCGCCGATGTTGGCCGCGGTCGCGACCACCTCGGCCCGGGTCGCGGGAGCCTCCGGCCGCGCGTTCCGGTGCAGCTCCGCGAGATGCGCCGTCGCCGTCGCGGTCAGCATCCCGACGCCTAGGCCGGACAGCAGCCGCGCCAGCAGCAGCCAGCCCAGCTCGTGGGTCGAGAGGAAGATCAGTGCCGAGAGCACGTTGAGCAGCACCGCCGGCGCCACCACCCGCCGCCTTCCGAACCGGTCCGAGAGGTGGCCGGCGAGGAAGAGCGAGACCGCCACCCCCGCGCCGTACGTCGCGAAGACCACCGTGATCGCGAACGAGCCCCATCCCTGCTCGTCCACGTAGAAGACGTAGAGCGGAGCCGGTGCGGCCGCGAAGCCCATGGTCGCGGCGAACAGGAACGCCACCGACCAGAACCCGCGGGCGTGGTGGTGCCGCTCGGTGAGGGGCGCTGCCTGGATTGTTGTCATGCCTCCATGGTCACCGATCGGCGTCATCATCTCCAACGAATCTTGTCGAAGGTAAGCATCATCATCTGCGATAGTGAGCAGCATGCAGCCGCACCAGCTGGAGTACTTCGTCGCCGTCGCCGAGACCGGCAGCTTCACCGCCGGCGCGGACCGGGTCGGTGTCGTGCAGTCCGCCGTCTCCGCAGCCATCAAGCAGCTCGAGCGGGGCCTCGGGGCGCCGCTGATCGAACGCGGCTACCACCGCCTCACGCTCACCGCCGAGGGCGAGGCGCTGCTCCCACGCGCCCGCGAGGTGCTCGCCGGCATCGACGCTGCGCGGGAGGCCGTCGCCGGCGCCCGTGGCCAGGTGGTCGGCACCGTCCTCTTCGGCACGCTCTCCTATACCGGCCGCTGGGACATCGCCGAGGTGCTGCAGGGCTTCGCCGCCCGCCATCCCGGCATCACCGTGCGCATGCGCCAGACCATCTCCGGCAGCGCCACCAACGAGGCGGACGTACGCTCCGGGGCCCTCGATCTCGCCCTGGTCTCCACGCCCGCGACCTCACTGCCGGGCCTGACCCTGACCCGCATCCACGGCGACGAGCTGGTCTTCGTCTGCGCGCCCGACCACCGCCTGGCGCGGGCGCGTGCCGTGTCTCCCGCAGACCTCGCCGAGGAGAGCTGGATCGACTTCCCGACCGGGTGGGGCAACCGTACGGTCGTGGACGCCGCGTTCGCCTCGGCCGGCGTCTCCCGGACGGTCCGCACCGAGGTCACCAGCTTCGGGCTCGCGCGCAACCTCGTCTGCCGCGGTCTCGGCGTCTCGATCGTCCCCCGCGCGTCGATCGCGGGCGACCCGGTGATCGTCTCCGTGCCGATCGGCCTGGAGTGGTCCTTCCAGCTCGCCGTCGCGAGCAACCGACGGATCTCTGCGGCCGCCGCACGGCTCGCCGAGGCGGTCGAGGCCTCAGCGATCTGAACAGCAGAGGACGAAGCGGCCCGCCCGGAGAACCGGGCGGGCCGCTTCGTACTGCAGGTCAGAACCTGGGAATCAGAAGGCCGACTCCGGCAGGTCCATGATCGAGTTGTCGATCGCCTCGGCGATGGCCCGCTCAGCGGTCAGCTTGGGCAGGTTGTAGGAGGCGAAGAACTTCGCGGCGGCGACCTTGCCGGTGTAGAAGTCCTTGTCCTTGCCGGGGTCGCCGGCCAGGGCGGCGAGGGCGACCTCGGCCTGGCGCAGCAGCAGCCACGCGACCACGACGTCGCCGACGGCGAGCAGCAGGCGAGAGGTGTTCTGGGCGACCTTGTAGATGTTGGTGATCTCCTCCTGGGAGGCCATCAGGTCGTTGAACATGTGGCCGACGATCGCGTTGACGTCCTCGAGCGCGGTCGCGAGCAGGGCACGCGACTCCTTGAGCTCGGCGGAGCCCTCGTTGTCGAGGAAGGCCTGGATCTCGCCAGCGATCTGGCCGAGCGCGGCGCCCTGGTTCTTCACGATCTTGCGGAAGAAGAAGTCCTGGCCCTGGATCGCGGTGGTGCCCTCGTAGATCGAGTCGATCTTGGCGTCGCGGACGTACTGCTCGATCGGGTACTCCTGCAGGAAGCCCGACCCACCGAAGGTCTGCAGCGACTCGGTGCCGAGCAGCACCCAGGCGCGCTCGGAGCCGTAGCCCTTGACGATCGGCAGCAGCAGGTCGTTGACCGCCGCGGCCAGCTTGTTCTCGTCGGAGCCGTCCTCGGTGAGGACGACCTTCTCCTGCCACGAGGTCGTGTAGTAGACGAGCGCGCGCATGCCCTCGGCGAACGACTTCTGCACCAGCAGCGAGCGACGCACGTCGGGGTGGTGGGTGATCGTGACGCGCGGGTCGGTCTTGGCGGCCTTGGTCAGGTCGGCGCCCTGGACGCGGGTCTTGGCGTACTCCAGCGCGTTCAGGTAGCCGGTCGACAGGGTCGCGATGGCCTTGGTGCCGACCATCATCCGGGCGTTCTCGATGACGTCGAACATCTGGCGGATGCCGTCGTGCACCTCGCCGAGCAGCCAGCCCTTGGCGGGCTCGCCGCCGCCGACCTGCGGGTCGCCGAAGGTGAGCTCGCAGGTGTTGGAGACCTTGATGCCCATCTTGTGCTCGACGTTGGTGACGTACGCACCGTTGCGCTCGCCGGTGAGCTCACCGGTCTCGTGGTCGAAGTGGTACTTCGGCACGAGGAAGAGGGAGAGGCCCTTGGTGCCCGGGCCGCCGACGCCCTCGACGCCCTTCGGGCGGGCGAGGACGAGGTGCATGATGTTCTCCTGCAGGTCCGACTCGGCGCTGGTGATGAAGCGCTTGACGCCGGTGATGTTCCAGGAGCCGTCCTCGTTCGGCGTGGCGAAGGTCTTGCCGGCGCCGACGTCGGAGCCCGCGTCGGGCTCGGTCAGCACCATCGTGGAGCCCCACAGGCGCTCGACCATGATCTCGGCGATGCGCTTGTCGCGGTCGTTGCCGTTCTCGTAGACGACCTTGGAGAAGAATGGGCCGGCGCCGTACATCCAGATCGCCGGGTTGGCGCCGAGCAGCATCTCGGCGGTCGCCCAGATCAGCGAGTTCGGGGCCACCTGGCCACCGATCTGCTCCGGGGTCTGCAGGCTCCAGAAGCCCGACTCCATCCACGCGTCGTAGGACTTCTTGAACGCGGCGGGGACCGGAGCGGTGTTGGTCTTGGGGTCGAAGACCGGCGGGTTGCGGTCGGCCTCGACGAACGACTCGGCGAGGTCCTCGCGCGAAAGACGCTCGACCTCCGCGAGGATCTCCTTCGCGGTGTCGACGTCCAGGTCCGCGAAGGGACCGGTGCCGAGAACCTTGTCGGTGCCGAAGACCTCGAACAGGTTGAACTCGATGTCGCGGAGATTGCTCTTGTAGTGGCTCACTGATCCACCTTCATAACCTTTGTCGGATTTACCAGTTGCGGGAGCGCCGGTCGGCACGCACTACTGGCGGGTAACATCAAGAATAGGCATGCGATTCAGGGGTGGCAAGCCCGGGGCTACTCACAGGTAAGGTTCTTCGTCACAGCGGGCCGCCAGGGAAGCAGGCCGGACGAGAGCAGAAGTACGACGCCGGCCACCGCGATCGCTGTCCGCGGGCTCGTCGCCGCGGCCAGCGCCCCGGCCGCCAGGACGCCGACCGGCTGCGCGACCTTCATCGTGATCGACCACGCCGCCTGCACCCGGGACATGTGGTCGTCGTCGGTCTCGCGCATCCGGTAGGTGGCGAACGTCGGGTTGAAGACGGCCGCGCAGAGGATCAGCCCGAAGTTGGCGGCGGTGAACCATGCGAAGGCGACGGGCCCGCTCGGGGTGAACGCGATCGGGATCGTCCACAGGGTCCGGGCGACCCCCGCCCCGAGCAGCACCCTCCGCTCGCCGAGCCGGCTCGTGAGCCGGGGCGCCCACATCGCGCCGAGGATGCCGCTGAGGCACGGCAGGCCCATCGCGACGCCGTACATCCACGGCTCCATGCCCAGCACCCGCAGGCTCAGCACCGTCTGCAGCGGGCTGGTCGCGATCACGCACGAGCCGAAGAGCGCGGCGTTGAGGAAGAGTGCGCGCAGGTCGCGCCGGGCGAGGATGTAGCGCCAGCCGGCGGTCACCTCGGCCGGCCAGTGCTGCGGCTTCCTCGTCGGAGGTTGCGGTTCCGGCGTACGGATCGAGCGGATGCCGAGCGCCGAGAGCAGGTACGTCACCGCGTCCACGAGCACGGTCAGCGTCGGCCCGAACGCCGAGACGAGCGCGCCGCCGACCGGCGGGCCCAGGGTGAAGGTGGTCCAGAACGTCGTCTCCAGCCGGCTCGTCGCCGTCAACCGGGCCTCGGGTCCGACCAGTGCCTTCAGGTGTGCTCCCGAGGCTGCGGTGAAGGCGAGCTCGCAGGTCGCGGCCAGGACGCCGACGACGCAGAGGTGCGCATAGGTGAGCCGGTCGGCCAGCCCCGCTATCGGGACGCTGAGCATCGCTGCGAACCGGATCAGGTCGGCGCCGACCATCGTCGGCCGCTTGTGGCGATACTCGATCCACGGCCCGAGCCGGATGCCGGCCGCCGCGGCCGCGAACCCCGACAGCGCCGCCAGCAGCGACACCTGGAAGGTCGACGAGTCGAGGGCGAGCACGGCGACCAGCGGCAGGGCGCCGTAGGCGATGGTCGACCCCGCCTGGCTCGTCGCCGTCGCCAGCCAGAGCCGGTTGAAGTCCCGCCCCGGCGTCGCGGTCCCGCGAGTGGTCTCCGAGACGGTCACCCGCTGACCCTAGTCGGGCGGGAGTCGGCGATCAGGTAGAACACGTTTCAGTTTCGGCGTACGATCGCCTGCATGATCTCCTCCGACGCCATCACCTGGAACGCCCCCGACGACGAACACCCCGCACGTACGGCCGGCCAGCGCTCCTATGCCGCCGTCGCCAAGGGCGATCTCGACGAGTGGCTGACGATCTATGCCGAGGACTGCGTGCTCGAGGACCCCGTCGGGCCGTCGATGTTCGACCCCGAGGGCAAGGGCCACCACGGTCACGAGGGCCTCAAGGCGTTCTGGGAGAAGGCGATCGCCTCGGTCCACCGGTTCGAGTTCGAGATCAACGACTCCTTCGCCAACCCCGGCGGCAACACCTGCGCCAACATCGGCCGCATCAAGACGAGCTTCCCTGACGGCAGCCACACCACCACCGACCTGATCATGGTCTACACCGTCAACGACGAGGGCCGCATCAAGTCCATGAAGGCCTTCTGGGAGCCCGAGCGCACGATGGCGAGCTTCACGAGCGCCTGACGTCAGATAGTCCGAGACGTTTCGGCCCATCTACCGACTGGTAATGGGCCGGAACGTCTCGGACTATCTGAGCTGGTCAGGGGGTCCAGTAGGTGCCACCGCTCGGCGGTCCGGTCGGCAGGTTCCGTGTGACCAGGCAGGAGTACGTCGCGCCGGCGCCAGGCTCGGCGGCACACTGATCCGCGCCGGCCTCGCCCCGCACCACATCGGCGAGCGGGCCGCCGTTGAGCCGATCATCCCCGCCGCCCCCGAGGAGTCGATCGCGGCCGTCTCCGCCGACGACCGAGTCACCCTCGGTTCCTGCCGCGAGGTAGTCGGATCCGCTCCACCCCTTGAGCCAGTCGCGCCCGGAGCCGCCGTAGATCCGGTCGTTCCCGGACATGCCGTGAAGGCTGTCCCGCCCGGCGTTGCCGTAGATGAGGTCGGCGCCGCTGTCGCCGACGACGACGTCGGCGCCGTCGCTGGCATACATCTGGTCGTCGCCGACGCCGCCTCGGAGGGTGTCGTCTCCCGCTGCGCCCCACATTCTGTCGTTGCCGCCGCCGCCGATCAGTGCGTCTGAGCCGTCCTCGCCGTAGAGGCGGTCGTTGCCTCCTTGGCCGTGGAGGAAGTCCCGACCGGTGCCGCCGTAGAGGAGGTCGCCGCTATCGGTGCCCGCAGTCGAGTCGAACGTTCCGGAGATGAAGTGTCCGGCGATCGTGTCGCTCCCGCCGCCGCCCTTGATCGTGTCGGAACCGGTGCCGCCGGTGAGCTCGTCGTCACCTGACGTGCCGTAGATGGTGTCGTTGCCCGACTCGCCATTGGCCCAGTTGCTACCCCGGATCTCGTCGTTACCAGGGCCGGCGAGTACGCGACTCCCGCCGCGGATCTGGTCGTCCCCAGAGCCTGCGCAGACGACGTCGTTGGAGTCGGCAGCGATCGAGTCGGCGCCGGACGTACCCAGAATGACGTCGCGGATCGCTGGATCCGTCCGCTTCTCGCCCTTGCTCAGGTCGACGGTGACCGCCCTGTCGATGCAGCTGGTCGCGGCCACGCCGCTCGAGCTGGTGGTCAGGACGAAGGCGGGGACGATCAGGAGCGATGCCGCCGCCGCAACCGAAAGAGGTGTACGCACGGCGCACACCGTAGCGGGTATCGCTCGGCCGCGCGCCGGCATTCGTCGATCGGTCCAGACGGCCGGATCACGCCACCGCGTGCTCGGCGATCCACTCCACCAACGGACGTACGGCTCGCCAGTCCTTCTTCACCTCGCCGACCAAGTCAGGGGTGTGGATGATCGGCTCGAAGCCGATGGTGCGGCCGAGGTGGATCGACTTGTGACGCAGGAGCTCGATCTTGGGGTGGTCCTTGTCGAAGCCGCGGGGCGCGGTCTTGAGGCGGTCGCCGGTGACGGCGTAGCCCTTCTTCTCCGCAGTGGCGAGGCGTTTCTCCAGGTCGGCGCCGTAGTGGTCGTGGACGATGGCGTCGCGGAAGGCGGCCAGGCGGGGCGGCTCGAACCAGTAGCAGCCACCGCCGGTGCGGATGCCGCGGGGCGAGACCTCGACGTAGTAGCCGGTCTGCGGGGCCACCGCCACGAAGGCTCCCTGGTGGGTCTTGTAGGGGAGCTTGTCCTTCGAGAAACGTACGTCGCGGTAGGGCCGGAAGATCTTGGCGCTGCCGAACTCCTCGGCCAGCTCGTCGGTGAGCGCCTTCATCGGCGCATGCACCGACTCCTTGTAGATGTGCTTGTGGGCTTCCCAGAACGACTTGGTGTTGTCGACCTCGAGGTCGTCGTAGAAGTCGAGTGCCGCAACGGGGAAACCTTCGAAAGCCACGTACGCAGCCTATCGACGTCCGCGCAACGACCGGGTCAGACGGCGGGGATCTGGATGGTGTCGGCGACCCGGCGCGCGTGCTCGGCCATCGAGCGGGCGATGTTGGCGGACTCGCCGAGGTGGCGGCAGGGGTCGAGCAGGTCGGCGATCTCGGCGCGGCTGAAGTGGGCCGAGACCTCGGGGGAGGCGGCGAGCAGCGAGGCGAAGTCGATGTCCTCGACGGCGGAGCGCTGGGCCAGCTCGAAGACGACGTCGTGGGCGACCTGCCGGCCGATGCGCTCGCCGAGCTCGAGCATCAGCGACTCGGAGCCGATGAGTCCTCCGGAGAGGGCCAGGTTGGCGCGCATCCGGTCCTCGTCGAAGGTCAGGCCGGTGAAGATGACCACGAGCCGGGCCAGGACGTCGCCGGCGAGCTGGGAGGCCTGGGCGACCGCGTCCTCGAGGATGCCGGTCATGGCGCCGTTGGCCTCGTGGTCGTGGAGCATCGACTCCATCGCCGGGGCGACGAGCCCGCGCAGCTGGGTGGCGGCGGTGATCACGTCCAGCGTCAGCTGCGGGTTGCGCTTGTGGGGCATCGTCGAGGAGCCGATGGTGCCTTCCGGGATC
Organism: Nocardioides luteus; assembly: GCF_000960475.2. Lineage (GTDB taxonomy): Bacteria > Actinomycetota > Actinomycetes > Propionibacteriales > Nocardioidaceae > Nocardioides > Nocardioides luteus_A. Next base: position 57,008 of record NZ_JZDQ02000035.1, read on the forward strand.
GGCTCGAAGGCCTCGCCGAACTCGGGCTGCATCATCGAGTAGACGTCCTTGCCGATCTTGCCGGCGGTGCCACCGAGCATCCCCAGGATCGAGACCCACTCGACCATGCCGTCGTTGATCGCGCGCGACGGGACCGGCATCGAGCCCATGTCGAGCCGGGAGGCGGTCTCGGTCTCGATGGCCCGGGCGTGGGAGCCGAAGGAGGCCATGGTGCCCGCGGCCCCGCCCATCAGCAGACGGAAGACGCGGTCCTCGACCGAGCGGAGCCGGTCGACGTGGGCGGCGATCTCGTCGATCCAGATCGCGACCTTGAAGCCGAAGGTGATCGGGACGGCGTGCTGGGAGTGCGTACGCCCCGGCATCGGCACCTCGGCGCCCGCCTCGGCGACCTTGGACAGCGAGCGGAGCAGGTCGCCGAGCAGGTCGAGGATCTTGTCGTGCGCCTGGCGCATCAGGATCAGGTCGGCGGTCTGGGTGATGTTCTGCGTGGTGGCCCCCCAGTGGACCCAGCCGCCGTGCTTCTTGCCGACGACCCGGCACAGCTCCTCGACCAGCGGGGTCAGCGGGTGGCTGTGCTCGGCGGTGGCCTTCTCGATGCGGTCCAGGTCGAGCTTGTCCAGGTCGGCGGCCTCGGCGATCGCCTCGCCGGCCTCCGCGGGGATCACCTTCACAGCCGCCTCGGCCTCGGCGAGCGCCGCCTCCACGTCGAGTCGCGCCTGCAGGCGAGCCTCGTAGGTGAAGAGGTCTCCGATGCCGTGATCGGGGACTCGTCCGTCGGTGAATCGGTTGCTCGAGCCCGCGGGCATGGCGAGTGATCCTTTACGCGTCGTTCACACAATGATGGGAAATCAGAAACCCAATCTTAATCGACGCAAAGCGCAAACACCCGTGATCGTGTGCTGCATCACTTGGATCGTGCAAGTGAACTGAAACAGGCCGTGCCAAAGGCACGACCTGAATCTCTGGAGCGGACGACGAGGCTCGAACTCGCGACATCAACCTTGGGAAGGTTGCGCTCTACCAACTGAGCTACGTCCGCAGGTGCGACCAGGATGTTACCCCACACGCGTGGCCAGGTGTGAACCGACTCAGGAAAGTCGTGTCATCCGGGGATAGCGGGCCGACAGCCCGTCGCCGGGACCACGGAGCATGCGGCGTACGGCCCAGGGGAGTGCCCGGGCAGCCAGCCGCCGGACCTCGCGGATCGGGACGGCCAGGCCGTGGGGGCCCGGCTCCTCGATGACGACCAGCGGCTTCGGGGTGGGCAGGTGGTGCCGTACGCCGAGGGTGTCGAGGACCTTGATCGCCATCAACTGGTGGCCGGGAGCTCCCAGGAAGCCGTGGCCGTCCCAGTAGCCGGCGTCGTCGTACTCCGTCATCCGCCAGAAGTCGACCAGCGTCGCCCCGCGCCGCTGCGCGATCTCGCGGACGGCCTCGTTGTAGACCGCGAAGCGCCCGCGCAGCAGCCGGCCGACGGTGGACGCCCGCGCGCCGTAGGCGGTGAAGACCAGCACCTTCGCGCCGGTCTCGACCAGCTCGCCGATCGCGGTCTCGTAGGTCGCGAGCAGCGCATCGATGTCGACGTGCGGCCACATCAGGTCGACCGAGCCGCCGTAGATCGTCACCACGTCCGGCTCGAGCGCGATCGCGGCCGCCACTTGCTCCTTGACGATCCGGTCGATCCCGCGGCCGCGGACGGCCAGGTTGGCGTAGCTGAACTCGGGGGTCCGCTCGGCCATCACCTCGGCGACCCGATCGGCCCAGCCGCGTACGCCGTTCGGGCGGCGCGCGTCGGTGTCGCCGACGCCCTCGGTGAACGAGTCGCCCAGCGCGACGTACCGGCGGTAGCCCCCGGGGATCAGCGCATCCAGTGCCATGTGCCCGATTCAACCGGGTTTGAGGCGGGACGTACGACTCTGGCGAGGAATCTGTGACAGATGGGGTAGAGGTGATTCCAGAGACGCCATCACGGGCGACGCAGGCGCGGTACGCAGGCCTCTACTGGGTTAGGTTTGGCTCGTGCTGCTGAGCGACAAGGACATCCTGACCGAGATCAACGACGGGCGGATCGTCATCGACCCCTGGGACGAGTCGATGTTGCAGCCGTCGTCCGTCGACGTACGTCTGGACCGGTTCTTCCGGGTCTTCGACAACCACAAGTACGCCACGATCGACCCGGCCGTGGACCAGTCCGAGCTCACCCGGCAGATCGAGACCGAGGGTGACGAGCCGTTCATCCTGCACCCGGGCGAGTTCGTGCTCGGCTCGACCTACGAGACCGTCAGCCTGCCAGACGACATCGCGGCCCGCGTGGAGGGCAAGAGCTCGCTGGGGCGCCTCGGGCTGCTCACCCACGCCACCGCTGGCTTCGTCGACCCGGGCTTCTCGGGTCACGTGACGCTCGAACTGGCCAACGTCGCGACGCTGCCGATCAAGCTCTACCCGGGCATGAAGATCGGTCAGTACTGCTTCTTCCGGCTCACCTCGCCCGCGCAGAACCCTTACGGCAGCGAGAAGTACGGGAGCCGCTACCAGGGCCAGCGCGGCCCGACCGCCTCGCGCAGCTTCCAGAGCTTCCACCGCACCAAGATCTGACTGTCGGTGGTCGCCGCTAGGGTCGGTTGGATGAGTGAGACACCGTTCCTGGCCCCGGACGGCCAGACGCGTTGCGCGTGGGCAGGAGGAGCGCCGGAGTTCCTCGACTACCACGACACCGAGTGGGGATTCCCGGCCGGAGGTGACGTCCGGCTCTTCGAGAAGATCTGCCTGGAAGGCTTCCAGAGCGGGCTGTCGTGGCGCACGATCCTCAACAAGCGGCCCGCGTTCCGCGAGGTCTTCGCGGGTTTCGACTTCCACCGGGTGGCCGAGTTCGACGAGGGCGACGTCGAGCGGCTCCTTCAGGACGCCAGGATCATCCGCCACCGCGGCAAGATCGAGGCGGCGATCAACAACGCCCGCCGCGCGGTCGAGCTCGTCGAGGAGCGCGGGTCGCTGGCGGCGTACGTCTGGGGTTTCGAGCCCGAGCCGCTGAAGATCCCCGAGGTGGTGGCGACATCGCCCGCCTCGGTGAGCCTCTCCAAGGACCTCAAGAAGCGTGGCTGGAGGTTCGTCGGGCCGACGACGATGTACGCGTTCATGCAGTCGATGGGGATCGTCAACGACCACTCGCTCGACTGCGTGATCCGGGAGAAGGTCGAGGCGGAGCGGGCGGCGTTCGTCAGACCCTGATCTGTCCAAATCCCGGGGCCGACGACTGCGCCATGGACTAGGTATGTTTAGGCTGTCCTAACTAAGCATTGCCTAACCCGAGGTGGTCCCCACGTGATCCGTCGTTCCGTACTCATCGCAGTGAGCACCGCGCTTGCTCTCTCCGGCCTCGCTGCGTGCAGCACCGGCTCCACCGATTCCGCCGACTCCGGTCAGGCGTCCACCTCGAAGGCAGACTCGGGCGCCTTCCCGGTGACCATCGAGCACGCCTTCGGTGAGACCACGATCGAGAAGGAGCCGAAGCGCATCTCCGTCGTCGGTGTCAACGACGCCGACATGCTCCTCTCGCTGGGCGTCGTGCCCGTCAGCATCCCCAAGGTGACCTGGGGCGGTGACGAGGACGGCACCACGCCGTGGTTCGACGAGAAGCTCGAGGAGCTCGACGCCGACATGCCGGCGATCATCGACCAGACCGACGCCATCCCGGTCGACGAGGTCGCCAAGCAGACCCCCGACCTGATCCTGGCGACCTACTCGGGCATCACCGAGGAGGAGTACAAGAAGCTCTCCGAGATCGCCCCGGTCGTCGCCTACCCGGACCAGCCGTGGGCCACCGCGTGGGAGGACTCCCTTGAGATGGTCGGTCAGGCGACCGGCCGCAACAAGCTGGCCGACGAGGTCGAGGCCGACACCCAGCAGGCCTTCGCGGACGCCAAGAAGGACAACCCGGAGATCCAGGGCAAGACCTTCATCTGGGCCGCGCTGGCCACCGCCGACCTCTCCCAGATCCCGTTCTACACGACCGAGGACGCCCGCCCGGACTTCCTGTCCGACCTGGGCATGAAGAACGCGCCGGTCGTCGTGGAGAACACCAAGAAGGGCGAGTTCTTCGCCCAGGTCTCGGCGGAGAAGGCCAGCGAGCTGCAGTCCGACTTCCTGTTCACCTACGCGGTGGAGGAGACCGACGCCGAGACGTACGCGAAGGACAAGCTGATCGGCCAGATCCCCGCGATCAAGGCCGGCCACATGTGGGCCTCGACCGACAACGTCGCCTCGCTCGCCGCGGGCACGCCGACGCCGCTGTCGGTGCCGTACGCCATCGACGAGTTCGTCCCGGGCATCGTCAAGGCTCTCGAGGGTCAGTGACCCTCACGACGACGCTCGACCGAACCCCGGCCGCGGATCCGCGCGGCCGGGGCCGGTCGTCGGTGCCCCGGGTCGCGCTCCTGCTCGTCGGTGTCCTCCTGGTCGCCGTCGTGGCGTCGATGCTGATCGGCGCGAAGCTCGTCTCCCCGCTGGATCTGTGGCGTGAGGGCAGCGTCGGCCAGGGCATCCTGGAGACCCGGATACCGCGTACGGTCCTCGGGTTGCTCGCCGGCGCCGCGCTGGCGCTCGCCGGCGCCTGCCTGCAGGGCCTGACCCGCAACCCGCTGGCCGACCCCGGCCTGCTCGGGCTCAACTCGGGGGCCACCTTCGCGATGGTGCTGGCCGTCTCGGTCTTCGGCATCGGCTCGCTCAACGCCTACCTCTGGTTCGGCTTCGCCGGCGCCGCGATCGCCGCGGTGCTCGTGCACACGGTCGCCTCCTTCGGCTCGGGCGGCGCGACCCCGGCCAAGCTCGTGCTCGCCGGCGCCGCCCTCGCCGCCGGCGTCTCCTCGTGGACCACCGCCGTCCTGCTCACCGACAAGGCCACTTTCGACGTGATCCGGCTCTGGCAGGTCGGCACCATCGGCGGCCGAGGCTGGGACATCGTCGTGACCGGGCTGCCGTTCCTTGCCGTCGGCGCGCTGCTGACCCTGGTCGGCGCGCGCACCCTCGACACGCTCGCCCTCGGTGACGACCTCGCGCGCGGGCTCGGCCGGCGCACCGGCATCGACCGGGCCGTCATCGGCCTCGGCGTCGTGCTCCTCACCGGCACCGCCACCGCGCTGTGCGGGCCGATCGGCTTCGTCGGCCTCATCGTCCCCCACATGGTCCGGGTCATGGTCGGATCGGCCTACACCCGCGTGCTTCCCCTCTCGGCGGGCTTCGGCGCCGCCCTCACCCTTCTGGCGGACGTGGTCGGCCGGGTCATCTGGCCGCCCTCGGAGATCCAGGTCGGTGTGATGGCAGCGGTCGTCGGCGTACCCGTCTTCGTCTTCTTCCTGCGTCGTGGACGGATGGCCGGGCTATGACGGTTCAATCGATCAACCCCACCGCCGTCGTACGCGGCGCCCGGCGCATCCCGCGGCGCCGGCGCGTCCTGGTCGCCGGTGGCCTCGGCGCGGCCCTGTTCGGGCTGTTCGCGCTCCGCGTGCTCGCCGGCGACTACATCATCACGCTGCCCGACTTCTTCCGGATCCTCGGCGGTGAGGAGATCCCGGGCGCGACCTTCATCCTGATGGAGTCGAAGCTGCCGCGGGCGGTCCTGGGCGTGCTGGCCGGGCTCGCTTTCGGCGTCGCCGGCGCGATCTTCCAGTCGACCCTGCGCAACCCGCTCGCCAGCCCCGACATGCTCGGCATCTCGCTCGGCGCGAGCGCGTCCGCCGTCTTCGCGATCGTCGTGCTCTCGCTGAACGGCTCGGCCCTCTCGGTCGCCGGGATCGTCGGCGCGGTGCTCACCGCCGTGGTGATCCGGCTGGTCGCCGGCAGCGACGGCGGCTACCGGCTGGTGCTCGTCGGTGTGACCGCGGCCGCCGGCCTGGTCGCGGTGATCCAGTACCTCTTCACCCGCGCCAACGAGTACGACGCCCAGCTCGCCCTGCGCTGGATGACCGGCAGCCTCAACTCGGCCAGCTGGCCGACGATCCGGATCCTGTTCGTCGCCCTGGTGATCCTGCTCCCGCTGGTCGCCTGGACGGTGAAGTCGCAGCGCGTGCTCGAGCTCGGTCCGGACGTCGCCACCGCGCTCGGCGTCACCCACCGCTACGCCGACCTGCTGCTGCTCCTGGCCGTCCTCCTGTGCGCGCTGGCGGTCGCCGCGACCGGCCCGGTCGCGTTCGTCGCCTTCGTCGCCGGGCCGATCGCCCGGGTCCTCAACGGCGGGCGTACGACGATCCTCGGCGCCGCACTGGTCGGCGCCGTCGTGATGGTCGGGGCCGACTACGTCGCGGCCTACGGATTCCCCGACACCAACCTCCCGGTCGGTGTCGTCACCGGTGCGTTCGGGGCGCCGTTCCTGTTGTGGTTGCTCGCCAGCGGGCGGGCTGGAAGGCGATGACATGAAAGAGGCCCAGATGAGACTCGCTGCGGAGAGTGTGAGCCTCGGCTACGGCGCCGACCCCATCGTCGACGAGGTCTCCCTGGAGATCCCCGACGGTCTGACCACTGTGATCGTCGGCGCCAACGGCTGCGGGAAGTCGACCCTGCTGCGCGGGATGGCGCGGCTGCTCCGCCCCATCTCGGGGCAGGTCGTCCTGGACGGCAAGGCGGTCCACAAGCAGCCCACCCGGGCGGTCGCCAAGACGCTCGGCCTGATGCCCCAGTCGCCGATCGCACCCGAGGGGATCACCGTCGTCGACCTGGTCGGCCGTGGACGCCAGCCCCACCGGGGTGCGCTGCAGCGCTGGTCGCCCGCGGACGACGCGGCGGTGGCCGAGGCGCTCGAGCTGACCAGCACGCTCGATCTGGCCGACCGGGTCGTCGACGAGCTCTCCGGCGGCCAGCGGCAGCGGGTCTGGGTGGCGATGGCGCTCGCCCAGCAGACCGACCTGCTGCTCCTCGACGAGCCGACCACCTTCCTCGACGTCGCCCACCAGATCGACCTCCTCGACCTTCTTCACGGCCTCCGCGAGACCCGTGGCACCACCGTCGTGATGGTGCTCCACGACCTCAACCTCGCCGCCCGCTACGCCGACCACCTGATCGCGATGAGCGGCGGCAGGATCGCCGCCACCGGCAAGCCCGCCGACGTGGTCACCGCCGAGCGCGTCGAATCGGTCTTCGGCCTGGAGGCCCAGGTCATCTCGGACCCCGTCTCGGGCACACCGCTGGTCGTCCCCATCGGGCGTCACCACCGGCCCGCCGCTCACCCCCACGCCCAAGGAGCCTGACATGCCCGTCCTCGCCCGCGTCTCGGTGCGCTCGGTCGAGCGCCTCTCCCCGTCCTTCGCCCGCATCGAGCTGGTCGGCGACGACCTGGCCGACTTCGGCAACGACGGCCCGAGCCTCGACCAGCGCATCAAGCTCCTCTTCCCGGCAGCCTCGGGCGTGCTGCCCGAGCTCTCGGCCGAGGACTGGTACACCGAGTGGCTCGCTCTCCCCGACGACGAGCGCCCGCGGATGCGCACCTACACGATCCGCGCGCTCGAGGGGGAGGGCATCGAGAAGCGTCTGTACGTCGACTTCGTGCTGCACCCCGGCGCCCACGGTCCCGGCTCCGACTGGGCCGGCGCGGCCCGGCCCGGCGACGAGATCCTGGTCGCCGGACCCAAGCTCGGCGAGGCGTACGGCGGGATCGAGTGGCTCCCCGGCGACGCGGACCGGCTGCTGCTGGTCGGTGACGAGACCGCCGTCCCGGCGATCGTCTCGATCCTCGAGTCCCTGCCGGCGGACGCCACCGGATCGGCCTTCCTGGAGGTGCCGGTCGCTGGTGACGTACAGGAGGTGGCTGCGCCCGAGGGGCTGCAGGTCAGCTGGCTGCCGCGCGAGGGGGCGCCCGTGGGTGGTCCCTCGCTGGCTGCGGTCGGCGGCCTGCTCGGCTTCGAGGCGACGCCCGACGACGTGACCTCCGTCGAGGTCGAGGACCCGGACCTGTGGGAGACACCCGTCTACTCGTCCTCCGGCGAGCAGGTCGACGGCACCGCGAACGGTGAGGACGGGCGCTATGCCTGGATCGCGGGGGAGTCCCGGATGGTCACCGCGCTGCGCCGGCATCTGGTCAACGAGCTGGAGATGCCCCGCAAGCAGGTCGCCTTCATGGGCTACTGGCGCGAGGGCGTGTCGATGAAGGGGTGACCCTGGGCAGATTTCAGGCGTGGCCGTGGTTAAGTTTGACGCGCCCAATCAAATAGAAGGGTCTCGGAATGCAAACAAGCATCCTGGCCGCGGACACTCTGATCCAGGCCAACGCGGTCGACTATCTGCTGATCGCCATCTACTTCGCGTTCGTTCTCGGTATCGGTTTCCTGGCCAGCCGCGGCATGTCGAACTCGGTGGACTTCTTCCTCTCGGGTAGGTCCCTCCCCGCGTGGGTCACCGGTCTTGCCTTCATCTCGGCGAACCTCGGCGCCGTCGAGATCATGGGGATGTCGGCGACCGGTGCACAGCTCGGGCTCCCCACCGTCCATTACTTCTGGATCGGTGCGATCCCGGCGATGTTGTTCCTGGGCGTCGTGATGATGCCCTTCTACTACGGCTCGAAGGTGCGCTCGGTTCCCGAGTTCATGAAGCGCCGTTTCGGCACCGGTGCCCACCTGGTCAACGCGCTCTCGTTCGCGACCGCGCAGCTGCTCATCGCCGGTATCAACCTCTACCTGCTGGGCTCCATCGTGCACGCGCTGCTCGGCTGGCCGCTGTGGGTGGCGCTGATCGTGGCCGCGCTGATCGTGCTGTCCTACATCACCCTCGGTGGTCTGAAGGCCGCGATCTACAACGAGGTGCTGCAGTTCTTCGTGATCGTCGCCGCGCTGCTGCCGCTGACCCTCCTGGGTCTGCACCGGGTCGGCGGCTGGGACGGTCTGACCTCGAAGATCGAGAAGGCCGCGGCCGCCAACCCCGACACCATCGCGCCCGCCGCCGACCAGCTCAACTCCTGGCCAGGTGCGGCCCTGACCGGGTTCAACTCCGACTTCCTCTCGGTGGTCGGCATCGTGTTCGGTCTCGGTTTCGTGCTCTCCTTCGGCTACTGGACGACCAACTTCGTCGAGGTCCAGCGAGCCATGGCCGCGGACTCGATCTCGGCTGCCCGGAAGACGCCGATCATCGGTGCCTTCCCGAAGATGTTCGTCCCGTTCATCACCATCTTCCCCGGCATGATCGCGGCGGTCCTGGTCACCGAGATCGCGCGTACGAAGGCGGGGGAGGCGGTCGCCGGCGGTGCCTCGGGTGAGGGCGTGACCTACAACGACTCGCTCCTCTACCTGATGGCGGAGGTGCTGCCCAACGGTCTGCTCGGCCTGGCGATCACCGGTCTGCTGGCCGCGTTCATGGCCGGTATGGCGGCCAACGTCTCCGCCTTCAACACGGTGGTGTCCTTCGACATCATCCAGGAGTACATCATCAAGGACCGCCCGGACGACTTCTACGTGAAGCTCGGCCGGTGGGCGACCGTCGCGGCGACCGCGGTCGCGATCTTCACCGCGGTCCTGGCGTCCAACTTCTCCAACATCATGGACTACCTGCAGACCCTGTTCGGGTTCTTCAACGCGCCGCTGTTCGCGACGTTCATCCTGGGTATGTTCTGGAAGCGGATGACCGCGACCGCCGGTTGGACGGGTCTCGTCTCCGGCACCCTGGCCGCAGTGCTCGTCGGCATCCTCGCCGACGGCACGCTCGGCGGGCTCTCCGTCGGCGTCCTGCCGCTGTCCGGTCAAGGTGCGTCGTTCGTGGCCGCCGGTGCCGCCTTCGTCGTCGATGTCGCCGTCAGCGTGGTCGTCTCGCTGGTGACCACCCCGAAGCCGGAAGGCTCCCTGAAGGGTCTCGTCTACTCCGAGACCCCGAAGGAGGACCTGGTCGACGCCGAGGACGCCGGTCGCCCGTGGTTCGAGCGCCCGGTGCCCCTGGCGGGTGTCGCGCTGGTCCTGGTCATCATCCTGAACGTGATCTTCTAGAGGAGGCTGAGATGTCCACCGAAACCAACCGAGGGTTCCTCGGCACGCTGCTGTCGCTCTTCGACATCCGCAACGTGATCGGGTCTCTGCTCGCGGTCTACGGCATCATCCTGCTGCTGATGGGCCTGTTCGGCGACCCCGAGGTCGACAAGACCGGCGGGCCCAACGCCAACCTCTGGGCGGGTGTCGTCCTGCTCGTCATCGGGGCCGTCTTCATCGCCTGGGGCCTGCTCCGGCCCGTCGTGCCGGACGCCCCTGGCTCCAGCAAGGTGAACGAGGACAAGTAGCCCTCCGGGCTCAGACCCCGACGAGGGTCACGTCGCCGCTCACCGTGGTGGCACGGAGCTCGACGTAGGGCTCACCCGCGGCCGGTGCGCCAGCGCTCTCGACAGTGCTGGTGCACCGGCCGGTCACCGTGTTGACGTCGGTCCACACCGGGGTGCCGTTCGGGATCCCGATGCGTACGTCGGAGGAGGCGCCCTTCACCGAGATCCGGCCGGCGCTGATCGTGTGGATCGCGAAGTCGCCGGCGCCGGTCGCGTGGCTCACGTCGCCCTCGACCTCGTTGATCTCCACGCTGCCGGAGCCGGTCTTGGTCTGCAGGTCGTGGACCGTACCGATCCGGATGTCACCGGATCCGGACTTGATCGAGGCGCGCCCGTCGAGGGTGTCGGCCTCGACGTCCCCCGAGCCGGACTCGACCTGGAACTCCTCGGTGACCCGGTCGATCCGTACGTCGCCCGACCCGGTCTGCAGCCAGGCGGCCCGCAGGACACCCTGGGTGGCGATGTCGGCGCTCCCGGTGCGGGCCCGGAGCTGGCTGCGCGATGGGACCGTCACGCTGATGTCGTAGCGTCTCGAGCGGCTGAACGGACCCCGATGGGGATCGATGATGTTGATCGTGTCGCCGTTCTGCTCGACGACCAGATTCTCGGCATCGTCGCCGTCGATCTCGACGACCGTCTCGTCGGTCTCGGTCGCCTGGACCTCGAGGTTGCCCTTGCCGAACTCGACGAACAGCTTGGCGGGGGCGGTGGACATGAAGGTGTACGTGCTCATGGTGATGCTCCTGAGGGTGTGATGATCTACCGGACCGGCCGGGCGGCCGTCCGTTGGTGGTGGTGACGTCAGGTCAGGTCAGAGCCAGCCGGTCATCCGGCGGTCGGACCTGCCGCGGTTGCTGCCACGGAACGGATCGAGGCTGCTCATCGCCTCGCTGACGATGTGTGGGATGGCGGAGAGGTCGACGTCGACGTTGACCGCGTTCTCGCGGGTCGCCGCGCGCACCGCGCCGACGAGCCAGGTGTTGAGCGACTGGCCGGCGTCGGCCGCCGCCTCCTCGGCCTTCGCCTTGAGCGACTCCGGGATGCGGAGGGTCACCCGGGCGAGGGCGTCGTCGCCCTCCGGCTCCGGGGGTGCCGGGGGAGCGGGCGGCGTCGGCGGCGTCGGGGGAGCCGGGGGCGTCGGGGGAACCGGCTCGGTGAGCTCTGGAAGCGTGATCCCGAACTCCAGGTCGCGCCCCCGCAGACGTACGTCCACATTGCCTGTCGGCAGCTCGGCGGTGATCTCGGCGGCCGCCTGGCTCACCGCCTCCATCATCGCGAGCCGGGCCGCCGGGTCGAGTGCATAGGTGAGCCGCTCCGCGGTCTCCCGCGCCTCCGGCCCCGCTGCCTCGGCCGCGGCCACCAGGTCCCGCCGCAGGCTGTCGATGTACGGAGTGATGTCCATACGCACCACTATGACATCACGATGACGTCATGGCAACCCAAATCTGACATCACGTGATGTCACCCCCTCGCCGAGGCGTCACCTACGTCGGCCGAGACGTCACGCGCGTCGGCCGAGTGGGCACGCTGGTGCCATCTCGGCCGACGCGGGTGACGCTTCGGCACAAATGACGATGACACCTTGTGAGCAGCTCACAAGGTGTCATCGTCTGGTGCAGCGGACCGCGGTGGATCAGAGGTCGAAGAGCGACCCTGCTTCGTGGATGTCGACGTCCGTACGCGGCGTGTGAGCCTCTCCGCTCACGGCCGGTGCCGGCTTCGGCTCCGGTGCGGCGGCGGCCTCTTCGGCGACGGGCTCCGGCTCGGGCTCGGGCTCCGGCTCGGCAGGCGTCTCCGCCTCGACAGCCGGCTCCTCGACGGGCGCTGCTTCGGCCACGGGCTCCACGGCTGCCTCGGCCACAGGAGCGGCCTCAGCGGGGGCGGGTGCCGGTGCGGCGGGAGCGGCGGCGACCGTGCCCTCCGGCGCCTCGATGTCGAAGAGCGAGCCGAGGCTGTCGAAATCGACGTCGGTCTTCGGCTCCGAGGTCACACCCGAACCCGCGGCCGGCGCAGCAGCCTGGGGAGCCGCGGCCGGGGCAGCCGTATCGACCGGAGCAGCGGCCTCGGGGGTCTTGGCCGGAGCCGGCGGAGCCGGCTCGGGCTCGCTGGCCGGGATGTCGAAGAGGGAACCACCCGCACCGAGGTCGATGCTCGGCTCCTCGGCAGCCGGAGCCGCAGCCGGGGCAGGCGCCGCGGGCTCGTCGGCAGCGGGCGTGGTCTTCGCCTCGGGGGCCGGCGCGGCCTCCTCGGCCGGCGCGGCCGGGATGTCGAAGAGCGAACCGCCCCCACCCAGGTCGACCGCAGGCTCTTCAGCCGGCGCCGGCGCGGCCGGCGCGGCCTTCGCCTCGGGCGCGGCAGCAGGCTCCGCCTCCTGAGCAGGTACGTCGAAGAGCGACCCGCCGGAGCCGAGATCGGCCGCAGGCTCCTCGGCCGGCTTGTCGGCGCGCTTGTCGGCAGGCGCCTCCGCAGGCGTCTCCGCAGGCGTGTCGAAGAGCGACCCGCCGTCGTCGAACAGCGAACCACCAGAGGCCGGCTTCTCCGGCTCCGCGGCCGGTGCCGGGGTGTCGAAGAGCGACCCGCCACCCGACGTACCTCCTGCGGCCGGCTCGGCCGGGGCAGGGGTGTCGAAGAGCGAGGACGCGTCGGCCGGAGCCCTCTCGGTGGTCTCCGTGGTCTCGGCGGGGGAGTCGAAGAGCGACGAGCCCGCAGCCGCGGTGGCGGCACCGGCAGCAGGTGCGGCCTCCTCGGCCGCCGGGGCAGCCTTGGCGGCGGCACCGACCTTCGCGCCCTCGCCCGGAGCGAGCTTGGTGGCCTGCTCGCCCTTCACGGACGCGAGCAGCATCTGCGCGACGTCGAGGACCTCGACCTCTTCGCGTGCGGCTCCGTTGGCCTGGGCCTTGGTCAGCCCGTCGGAGAGCATGACGCGGCAGAACGGGCAGCCGACGGCGATCTGGTCGGCGCCGGTGGCGACGGCCTCCTCGGTGCGGTTCTCGTTGATCCGCGAGCCGATCTTCTCCTCCATCCACATCCGGGCACCACCGGCACCACAGCAGAAGGAGCGCTCGGAGTTGCGGGGCATCTCCTTGTACTCCGCTCCCGGCATGATCTGCAGCAGCTCACGCGGCGGCTCGTAGACGCCGTTGTGGCGACCGATGTAGCACGGGTCGTGGTAGGTGATCGAGCGCTTGTGGGCGCCGGCGCCGTCGGTGACCGGGGTCAGCTTGCCCTCGCGTACGAGGCGGTTGAGGAGCTGGGTGTGGTGGACGACCTCGAGCTCGATGCCGAACTCCTTGTACTCGTTCTTCAACGTGTTGAAGCAGTGAGCACAGGTGGTGACGGCCTTCTTGACCTTGAACTCCTTGAACGTCTCGACGTTCTGCTGAGCCAGGCCCTGGAAGACGAACTCGTTGCCGGCGCGGCGGGCGGAGTCACCGGTGCAGGTCTCCCCGTTGCCGAGCACGCCGAAGGAGACGCCGGCCATGTCGAGCAGCTCGGCGACAGCGCGGGTGGTCTTCTTGGCACGGTCCTCGTAGGCGCCGGCGCAGCCGACCCAGAACAGCCAGTCGACCTCTTCGAGGGACTCGATGTCCTTGCCGACCTCCTTGACGTCGAAGGGCAGGTCCTTGGCCCAGTCCATGCGCGCGTTGGCGTTCATGTTCCAGGGGTTGCCCTTGCCCTCGAGGCCCTTGAAGAGGCCGTTGAGCTCGGAGGGGAAGTTGGACTCGACGAGCACCTGGTAGCGGCGCATGTCCATGATGTGGTCGACGTGCTCGATGTCGACCGGGCACTGCTGGACGCAGGCACCGCAGGAGGTGCAGGACCAGAGCACGTCCTCGTCGATGACGAAGCCGCCGTCCTCAGGGTTGTAGAACCAGTCGAGGACCTCGGTGTTGCTCTCGGCACCCTCGGGGGCGCCGTCGGCCTTGCCGATGAGGGGCTTCTCCTTGAGGTCGCCGTCGGCGGCTGCGGCGTACGCGTGCTCACGCAGGCCCATCATCAGCAGCTTGGGCGAGAGCGGCTTCTCGGTGTTCCACGCGGGGCACTGCGACTGGCAGCGACCACACTCGGTGCAGGTGGTGAAGTCGAGGATGCCCTTCCAGGAGAAGTCCTGGATCGTGCCGACACCGAGGATGGCGTCCTCGGGGATGCGGTCCTCCTCGACGTCCTCGAGGGTGACCGGCTTGCCGTCGATGAGCATCGGCTTGATCGCGCCGAGCGCGGTGCCGAGCGGGCGGGCGCCGTCGACGGCAGACGTACGCGACGCCGGCTCACGCTTGAACCAGATGTTGAACCAGGCGGTGAAGCGGTGCCAGGCGACACCCATCGTCAGGTTGGACGAGATCACCATGAGCCAGATCAGGGCCGAGAGGATCTTGAAGGCCGCGATGAGGTAGATGATGTTCTCCAGCGACCCGATCGCGTCGTGACCGGTCGGGTAGAGAGCACCGAAGAACTGCGACAGCGGAAAGTGGAAGCCGGTGGCGTGCTCGGCGTGCTCGCCGCCGTGGGCCAGGGCCAGGTTGTACTCCGCGCCGCGGATGAACAGGATCGCGATCGACTCCAGCAGCACCATCGCCTCGACGAAGAACGCCTGCCACATCACCGAGCCGTAGAACCGCGTGCCGCGGCCCAGCTGCTTCGGCTGGTGCAGCAGGCGGTAGACGATCAGCGGGATGATGCCGAGCGCGCCGAGCAGGCCGAGGCCCTCGGCCACCCACTCGTAGAGGAAGAACTTCCCGATGAAGGGGATCGTCCAGTCGGCGGAGAAGAGCTGGAAGTACGCCGAGCCGACTGCGGTCGAGAGCACGATGAACGCCGAGAAGGCGAACCAGTGCAGGATGCCGACCCAGGTCCACTGCAGCATCCGCGTGTGGAGGACGGTCTCTTTCAGCATCGTCAGGGTGCGGGCCAACGGCTGGTCGACGCGGCTGATCGGTGTACCGATCTTGATGACCGCGAGCATCGACCGGACGGCCTTGACCGTCAGGTAGGCGGCGGCCACCGTTGTCGCGAGGCACACGACGATGGTGATGATCTGCAACATGCCTGGGCGCTCCTCATCAGGGCAGGACTGCCGGAATGCAACCGAGCCTAGTGCTTGTGATCGGTTCGGTCGCGTAAGGGTGGGTTGATACTACCCGTCGGTAACTTCAGAACGAAGAAACGGCCCGCGACCTGATCAGGACGCGGGCCGTTTCTTCGTACAGCCTCAGTGGATCAAGGCCTCACTTGTTCGCGTTCACCTTGAACTTGGCGTGACCGATGTTGAGAACGGTCTTGGTGCCCTCGGTCGCGTCGAGGAGCGTCAGCCGCAGGGCGACGACCTCGATCAGGTTCTTGCTGCGGTCGACGACGACGTTGGTCTCGATCTTGGCCAGGCCGGGGATGTCGACGCGGG
The DNA here is from genome assembly GCF_000960475.2 of Nocardioides luteus. Classification (GTDB taxonomy): domain Bacteria; phylum Actinomycetota; class Actinomycetes; order Propionibacteriales; family Nocardioidaceae; genus Nocardioides; species Nocardioides luteus_A. The sequence continues at coordinate 72,688 of NZ_JZDQ02000035.1, forward strand.
AGAGCGCCGAACCGAGCTGGGCGAGGGAGACCTTCTGGTCGTTGATGTAGATGTCGCCGAACTTGGTGCCGGCGGTGGACGTCGAGGCGCCCTTGCCCTTGACGAACTTGGCGTTCGCCTGGGCGCGGAGGCCCTCGATGCGGATCGCGCCGTCGCCGATGTTGACGCTGGCGACCTCACCGAAGGTGTAGCCACCGGCGGTGGTCTTGGTCTGGTTCGAACGCTGACCGCTGGTCAGGCCCTTGACGTCGACGATGTCGCCCGCGTTGCCCAGCGGAACGCCCGCGATGGACTTGGTCTTCAGCTTGCCCTTGGTGCCGGCGCAGCCGGCGTTGGTCAGCGGGTTCTTGCCGACCTGGACGGCGCCGCCGAGAGCGGTGGCGTCGACGGAGTCGGAGAAGCCGCTGAAGACGCCGGAGAAGGCCTGGCCGTGGATCTCGGCGCGGGAGCGACCGACGATGACCTCGGAGTCGCTGCCGTGCAGCTTGATCCAGATGCCGTTGGCGTAAGCCTCGGCGCCGTCGGCGTTGGTCTTCTCGACGGTGTTGCCGATGCCGATGGTGGCGATGCCCGGAATGACGAGCGGCTTGTCGCGGCCCGGGATCGGGAGGTCGACCTTCTGGCCGGGGCCGGCCGGGTCGAGGACGATGTGAGCGATGTTGGCCTTGGAGTCGGCCTTGTAGCCCTTGCCGTCCCACCAGGCCTGGGAGATCGAGCTGAGACCCTCGACGGTCACGGTGCCCAGCGGGCTCTTGTCGAGGACGACGTCGGCGATCTTGTGCTCCGAGATGGACTTGACCGTCTCGCCGGACTTCACGGTGCGCTGCTTGGTGGTGGTCGCACCGATCGACCCGAGACCCGGCACCTTGGCACCGGCGGTGTTGTTGTTGACGTCGTAGCCAGCCTTACGGGTGCAGCCGATGGTCTGGTATCCGAGGTCGCCCGAGTTGGCCGGGATGCTTCCACCGGTCACGCGGGTGCCGAAGCCGCTCGCGAACAGCCCGAAAGAGGTGTTCGTCAGTGCGGCCTGTGAGGGCGCCGGCACAACCAGAACTGCGCCGACGACGGCGGCAGCGGCTGCGGACAGCGCAAGCGTACGGATGCTTCGCATTGTTGGTTGGACTCCGATTCTGCGGTGGGGATCCCCCAAGATCCCCGCAACGGGGCCGTGCCACCTGCCAGATCCGGGGGAACCTGGCGCACTCCCGAGTTAAGGGGTGGCACATCGGGCAAACGAGAGAAAACCTCGGAAGTTATCGGGACCGAGGTCCTATTTCTGGATGACCCGTCCTGACCACCGCATACCCACCCGGACTTACGCAAACGGGCCGTGACCTCGGAGGAGGTCACGGCC